>CAZXGF010000033.1:0-552 GCA_964640185.1 uncultured Verrucomicrobiota bacterium
ATCCGCATGTCCGGTTTGATGAGGGGGAGGGCCACGGCCCTCCCTACTCTACCGTCTTTGCGTTAAGCTCTCTCCCCTTTTCTTGCCACGCAAATATCGCCACAGACGACCGCTGTGTGGCTGAGCGTATTTGGAAACCACTGTGCTCAGGAAGGTGCGGAATTGCCCCCTGCAAGATGGCTGCATTCGCCTCCTACCCGCTGCCGGGGGCGTAGTCGGCGGGCACTTCTGCCCAGTGAATAATCTGGATGGGCTTTTTGACCCGGGGAAGAACCAAGTTAAGCTCCTCTCCCCCGCCCGTGTACCGCTCGTCGTGAATCCACTCGGCAGTTCCATCATTTCTGAAGATAATCGCCTCGATTCGGGAAAGCAGCCCGCCGAAGAGATGAACCAGCGAGGAGTATCTCCCCCAATTCGCTGCGATGGCGTGATTGGTGTAAATCAGGGCGTCAATATGGTCAAGGGCATCCCCACCCTTCGCGTTGAAGAAGTCCGAGTAGCTTGTCGGGCCGCCGCTCCCCGAACCGGGAGGCCCAGGGGGGCCGCCGCCTT
>CAZXGF010000033.1:652-56631 GCA_964640185.1 uncultured Verrucomicrobiota bacterium
TTCCGCCGCCGCCTTTTCCGCCGCCGCCTTTTCCGCCGCCGCCTTTTCCGCCGCCGCCTTTTCCGCCGCCACCTTTTCCGCCGCCACCTTTTCCGCCGCCACCGCTTTTTCCCGGACCGTCCTCGCCTGAATCGCCATCCAAAGGAGTCCACCCGCCCCAGGAAGTTCCGTCGAAGGGAGCGGGAAGGTCAAAATCTGATAGTGCAATCCTCTGGTCTTCCCTGGCATCGCCATCTATGTCCTCTCCGGACCCCGGGACAGCTTCACCGACGCTTTTCCCGGGAGGTATCAATCCGCGGTTGAGGTCTGCTTGCGTGTAGCGGTCCACTGTCCAGATTCCATCGTTCTCCCCGGCGTCGTCGGTGTCCGGGATGTGGTCGGAGCCGTTGGCGGCTTCGGCGCTCTCATTAGCCGGATGGTTGAGCCATGTGTCCACGTCCGACCTCCACGAGCTTTCCTGAAAATCTCCTATCACCACGTTCTCCGCGGCGAACAACCCAAGCGCGTCCTTGTCAGCGTTTTCCCCTCGCCATTGAGAAAGCGCCTGCGTCCACCCCTGATAACGCTCTTCCGGGGTCGAATAATCGAAATAGCTCCAGTTCGGCCTACCGACCGGCGGATTGACTTGCACCACGTTGTCCGGAATGTAGATGTTGTGATTTACGTAGAGCGAACCTTTCCCTTTCACGTATCCCTTGATGATGAGCGCCCCTTGCACAACAACCGGCCCGTCAATGATGATGGGGTTCTGCTGCGTTCCCCATAGCATCAGATTCCCTTTTTCTCCCGCCTCGTCCCCATAGATGGCGTTCGAGACCACCAGGTCCGTTCCCCCTTGCCCCGCGGCCTCGATTTTGATGCTGCTGCCTGCGCCCCCATTCCAGCTCCTGGCGTATTCCTCGTAGAGGCCCATTTCAGTCAGGTTCGGCATCGCAACCTGTTCCGGGAGCGTGAGCTTTTGGTTACGATTGTGGTCTTCCCCCGGGTCGAGAACCCTGTTATCGTTGAGGTCTTCGTTCATGTGCTGGTTGAGCGGCAGCGAGCCCATTCCCTCCACCGATAAGGCATCAACAATCGTGAACCCCGAGTAGATGCCGCCGCTGTCTTTGTACTCGCTTTGCCCTCTCTCCCATCTGGATTCGGGGTTTCCCCTCGCATAGAGGCTGCTATTAAAAAAGGAGAACAATCCGTTGGCGCGGAGGTTGCCCTGGATTGTGAACGTCGGTGGCATTCCTTCCAGCCAGCCGCTGTGATTGACAAAGTAACCGTAATCGAAAACCCGCGACGGCTTCAGCTCAAGGCAGAACGTCGCTACGGCAGTCCGATTCTGTTCGCAGTGCGTCCCCATTGATCTCACGGTTACGTCCCTGGCATCTGTGTAGGGCGTGGAAACGTTGATGATTTCGACCTGAAACCGCCCTTCCTGGGGTGTTCCTTCCTCGAGCACCATCTCGGCGGGCAGAGAGGTCATGCTATCAATGAACTGAAAGGGATTAGTGAACGAGGCAAGCTGCCACCCACGCAGAAGCTGCGCCTGGGCATAATTCAAGCCCCCTTCCGCGTAGTAGAACGCTCGAATGGAAGCGATGTTTTCTCTGACCTGAACCACTTCTGTGCAAGTGCGCGATAGATAAGCTGCCGCTCCTATCACAAGCATCACGACAACGATCAAGGAGGGCACCAGCGCCCCTCCGCGCGCATCGCGCGGACAACTCCTGTTTCGCATGTAAGCCCCCTGCTATCTCCGATTCGGCATCACCAAATCGGATTCCCCCGGATTCTCTGTTCCCGCGTCAGAGCCCCCTCTGACGTCAGAAACACTGTGTTGACGAAAACTTCAAGTGCTGAGGACCCCCTGCTTTCTGAACCCGGCGCACAATAAGACTCTGTGCACCATTTCTGACATGACGATCTGGCTTGACTTTGAAAATTTCCCCCGGCTGGACGACCCCCTCGGTGCGCCCTGCACTAACCAGTGCGACATTGTCATCAATATAGACTATCTCCCCCGTAATGTCAAGTTTTTTCTCGGTGGACAATCATTCCCTAAGACAGTAACTCCCGCCTTTGCCGCAGAGACCTGTGGGGCCATCTATGAGTGAAAAACCCCTCGGCTGCGGCTTGCTACGCATTTTTGCCTCAAGCGCCTCGGTACGTCCCCACAGGCGATTGCCCGCGAAAAAGCCCGCCCGTTGCGGCGCGAAACATTGAGAACCAGCCATAGAGCATTTCTCTTGCCAAAGCTCGCAGCCAACCGCCTCAATCTGACAATCGCGCCCGCCGAGTAACCCCTCACTTACAGGCGGCTATGGGTGAAACCGCAGAGGGCGCAGAGACATGTAGCATGGGCATCTTGCCCATGAGTGTTCATCCCGCGTTCCGCGGGACCTCCGCCGAGGGCCAGACGCCCTCGGGGCTCCCGTCGAGACGGCGGCCAGCAGGCGCGAATGCCATCCCCCACGTGGCGCGGGCGTCCCGCCCGTGTAGGATCATGGGCAAGATGCCCATGGTACGGCAGGCGAGGACAGCCTCATTCTCATCTTCCTCTCCGCGCCTCTGCGCCTTTGCGTTAGGTTCCTCTTCCTTTTTTCCCTTCCACAACTGTGTATGCGCCCCAGACGGAGGCGTTACGTAGAGGGGAACCCTGACCTCCCGTGGGAATCATCGGCAAGATGACCATGCCACGACAGCCCCGCCATGGCGGGGTGTCCTTCTCACTTTATTATTCTCTGCGCCTTTGCGTTAATCTGCTGTTGCCTTCTTGCCTCCTCCGCCTCGGCGGGCTATCCGCCCGAAACTGAGGCGCTACAAGGGCAGGGCCTTTTTGTTTGACGCGGCTTTTCGCCATCGTCTTGCCGGCATAATCCGCCACCGTTGGAACGGGAGAATCTCCATCGTACGGTGGCAGCTTGCCGAGCCGATTTTCCCAGAGCGTATTGCGCTTAGCCGGTTACGCAGAAAAAAGGCGAAAAAAAGTCTTGACATTTTGCAGGTGTTTATGGCAATTTTCCTCTGTTAAATTGAACCCGAAGGAGAGTTCGCTTCCGAAAGACAGGGGTTTGCAGGAAACAGAGCGATTTTTTTGGAGAATTCTAAAGTAAAGTGTGGCGGTGCGCACCGCGTCTTTTTACCTTCTTACCCGCGGGGGGTGAATGTACCGTTCTGAAAGGTCACCATCATATTTTCGCATGTCTCGAAGTCTCGCCTCATTTCGTCTCACAGCGATATTGCGCCCTCAACAGAGGGCGATTACAACGTTGGATTTTTACCTTTCGAGTTATCATTGCAAGGAAAGGAGCAAATCATGTGCGTGAGCAGAAGCAAGTTCCTGGCAGTTTTCCTCATTTGTTTGGTCCCTGTCCTCGGGTGGGTGCTTGCCCCGCAAGTTGGCGCCAGCATCATTGTCCCCGGGAGCATCACCGAGGTTAATCCCTCCGGCTACGACACTTACGTCGAGTGGGATGCCTCCCGAGACATCGGTGACAAGTACTGGAACGACCGAGATGAGACGATCAGTCAACAGGGCAACATCACCGATGCCATGACCGGCAAGACCATGCTCGGTCTCGAGGGCCTCCTCCTCAACAACAACGCCAAAAGCACCAATGGGAACGGCCCCGGCGACGACTACGAGCTGACCTTCCAGATTGACCCCAGCCTCGGCGCAAAAGCAAGGGTTTACGTCATGATCGGAATCCGCGACGTTTTCGCTGCGGACCCTGACGATTGGCTTGAGGGCTATCTGAATGATGACAGCTATTCCCCGCAGATGAACGTTGACCGAAACCATGGCGACCGCACCTGGATAGGGCTGGACGCCTACGGCGTCCCGATCGCCAGCGCGACGGAATTCACACGCGTACTCCGTCGTCCCGCGCCCGACGGGCGCCCCATGGCCTTGCCGTACCGGGATGGCGTCGGCGAGGAGTATTTCGCCTTTTACCACGACTACGACCCCGGTGAGACCGTTCACGTTTATGGCTGCTATTCCAGCGGCTCAGACTACTGCATCTTTGCCGAGATGGCCCCGCCTCCGCCTTCCAACATCTGGACGGCTGCCGACATCGGTGACACTAAGACAGGAGACACTGTTTACAATGCGGATGCCGCCACCTGGGATATCTACGCCGCTGGCGCCGACATCTGGGGCAGCGCCGATGCTTTCCGGTACGTCTATACGGACAACAGCGGCGATTTCCTGATTCAGGGTCGGATCAACGCTGTTCTGAACACGAACGACTGGGCGAAGCTCGGGTTCATGGTTCGTCAGTCCGCCGACCCCGGCTCTCCGCAGATATCCATTGCCGCGAGGGGACTCAACGACTGGTTCGGGATTCAGTACCGTGCGGGCCAGGGCGCCGGTTCCGGTGGCTTCGCCGACAATTGGGTCGCTACCCCGCTGCCGCGTTGGTTCAGGCTCCAGCGAGCTGGCAATACCTTCACGTCCTCCTGGTCTGACGACGCGGTCACATGGAATGGAATTGGTTCCGGAGACCTGCCCATGACCGACCCCGTGCTTGTGGGAATGTCTGTCACAAGTCACGATGGCAACAGAATCACCGCCGCACAGTACAGCTACGTTTACGTTACTAATAAGGGCCAGGTCTTCGCTCACGCAGGGTTCGATCAGAGCGTGGACCAGGGCGCGCCCGATGCCAACTTCATTCTCGACGGCAGCAACTCCCTTGATGCGGGCGAGTATCTCTGGGAGCAGATTTCCCCCGCCACTCCCACATTCAGCACTGTTTCTTCCGAGTGGCTGGTGGACCTTCAGACGCGGGTCGCCGATGCGCAGGCTGCCCTCGCTGACGCCCAGGCTGAGCTCGCGGCCGCGGAGGCAGCCCTGCCTGACGTCGAGGCCGACCTTGTCTTCGCCACCCTGTTGCACGACTATGGAGCGATTGATGATGAGACTCTTGCCGCGTTCCAAGCCGCGTATGATGATGCCGTCGCTCGGCGAGACGCAGCCTTAGACAGCATTGCGGCGTGTCAGGCCGCATTGGCTCAGGCTCAGGCCGACCTCGCTGCATATACCCCAAATATTGATTGGACCGCGCCCGTCATCAAACTCGACGCCAAGGACGTGGACATTTTCGGGGATACGACCTTTACCTTCCGTCTGACTGTTAAGAACACGGCCAGCGGCACCACCCAGACCAACTCCATTCACGTCTTTGTAAAAGATAAGGAGCAGGCCAGCGCCGGCGCCGATATGGACCTCTGGGACTGGGAAGGTGACCGAGTTGACCTCAACGGGACAGCCACCACCGGCACCATTACCAAGTGGGCGTGGGAGCAGGTCGGAGGACCCGATGTGGGGCCGTTCATGGGTATAGACACAGCTGCGCCATACTTCTGGACCGACGACTACGTCGGTGACCAGGTCCTCCAATTCAAAGTGACCATCAATGACGGCGAAGGTGTTGATTACGTCAACGTGACAATCCACGATGCCGAGCAGGTCATCGCCAATGCGGGTGCGGACCGGGATGAGTACGAGATGAGGACCTTGCATCTCGACGCTCGCGGTTCCACGACTCGTGACGGCGCCAGCCCGGATGATTTGACATACGAATGGACACAAACCGGCGGCCCTGCAGTTTTCGGCGACTACGTGGCGCCCGGAACGGGGGCGCTCATCCCCGGCCAGTACTGGTTTGTCGCCCGGGAGATTCCTTCTGCGATGCAGGATCGTCGTAATTGGCCTCCCACGCGAAATCTGACCTTCAAGGTGAAGACCACGGGACCGAACGGAAGCGTTGCGGAGGATTCTGTAACCATAACCATTCACGATGCGGAGTTCGAGAACGTCTTCTACCGCGAGCACGAGGACTTCGACTTCCACAATTCCCTCGTCAACGACAAGTGGTATCCCGAAGAGGCGGAATTCGGAGTCCATTATTGCTGGGGCGCCGTCGGAAACGAAGTCTTGGGCGTCGCCGGCAGGGTACAAACCGACGCCGATTACTGGTGGAACGGCTCGGGCGGCTGGCTGGATTACAGGCCTGGGTCCTCCCTCGGCGACAGCGGACAGGTCAGAGACACCTCCGGTACGGACTGGAAGTGCGGTTGGATCAACCCCGGCGTGGGGGACTACTGGAAGTACACGTTCGAGCTGCCCACTGGAAGCGACAAAGCCTACATCGTCAACTGGCTCGCCACCGACAATAGCTGGCACGGAAACTCAAGTGCCTACTACGACTATGAGCAGGGCAACACCTCCCCTGTGGGCTACTTCCGTATATGCCGTAGAGGATGGGATAATTACGCCCCGGTGATAGGCCCGACGTTCGCAGTCCAGCCCGGGCTGCATAAGATAATGTTAGACGCCTACGGCGGCGGCGAGCCGAACTACGCCAGGTTCGAGCTGCACGTTCCCATGAGCGGCGCCGACATCGCCGATGCCGGGCCCGACAAGGGCGCCGCCTCCGGCGACGTCGTGACCCTCGACGGAAGAGGTTCTCAGGTCACCGGCACAACGTACTTCTGGGAACAGCTCTCCCCTGATACTCCGGCTGTCACCCTTGCCGATGCCGGAGCGGGCGTCGCCACCTTCACGGCGCCGGCAGTTACCGACCCGACCGATTTCATCTTCCGGTTGGCAGTGATGGGCGCCCACAACGACAGCGTGGACTTCGTCCATGTGATGGTCGTTCCGGCCGGCGAGATCTTTAGCGTCTTCGCCGACCAGCGTATCAAGAGAGACACCAGCATTACCGATTGGGGAAATAGAGATGTTGGCGGCGCCGAGTGGGGCTCGGACTATCAAGCCGGAAATTGGGGCGCCATTGCTCCCGGACCTACGCTCTCTTCCGACGTGGTCGTTCACCATCAGTTGGACGGCGACGGGGAAATAAACAATGACTCCTACTCCGAGTACACCTTCGACCTTCCGGCGGGGTCGGCCGGAGACTACTACTTGTATCTCAGAGCGGCTTACCAGAATGGCGATTCCGCGTATATTCTCTTCAACCCGGCGGTTCCGGGCTTCTGGCCGACGGATACACCCGAGAACGACCATCACAGCATCGCCAACAATGACGGTGAACGAGGCCAGATGGATTGGTGCTGGGCGAAGGTGGACGCGGACACCGTTACTCTTAATGACGGCTACAACGAGGTTCGCATCTACGGCCGGGAGTCCCACTGCAACGAGGGTCGCCCCTTCATGTGGGATGCCATGGTCTTCTCGAAGGCGGCTCTCGACAGAGGCAACTTCGAGATGATGGACCGCATCGCCCTCGCGGGCCGGGTAGCGGTGATGCTGCAGGCCAACGCCGGCGACGACTTCACCGTTTATTCCGGTAACACGGGCGTTCTCGACGGGACAGGCTCCCTCGGCGCAGACTCCTATCTGTGGAGCCAGACGGCGGGACCTGCTGTCACCATCACGAACGCAGCCCAGGCTATCGCCACGTTTGAGGCTCCCGCCATTGCGGCGCCGATAACTCTCACCTTCGAGCTGCAGGTTGTTTCCGGCGCAGACTCCGCCGTGGACACGGTGGATGTGACTGTGGTTACCCCGGGCGCCGTTCCTGCGATGCCCACCAACCTTGTCGCCGAACCTGTGGAAATGGGCGTGAAGCTCACATGGGACCCCGTCCCCGGAGCGGAGACCTATAAGATATTGAGACGCGAGTCGTGGATGTGGTGGCCGTTCGATTTCATCGTCGCCGAAAACCTCTCCGCGACCAGTTTCATAGACACCACCACGTCGCTATACATGGAGCTCTATGATTACACGGTCGTGGCGGTCAACAGCTTTGGCGACAGTATCCCGGCGTATCCTGTTTACAAGACCTATGCGCTCTCCGCGAACCTGGCGCTCAGAGCCGACGCGGGTCCCTTTGCCAAGAAACCGCATCCGGGTTGGGACCTCGGCCTCGTCATGAACAACCGCGTCAGGGCGGAGACGTTCGATAGCTGGTACAACAGCGAGGCCTCCGCGGACGATTGGTGGGGCTACACGTGGTCGCAGCCCCTCTACTTCCAGGAAATCCACTACTATCCCGGCAACGTCTTTGGCGATGGTGGTTGGTGGACATCTCTGGGCGTGCAGGTCACCAAGGACGGTCAGTTCTGGTACGACATACCGAACGTCACCATCACGCCCGCCTACGACTTCACCGATTCGCCCGACGGACGCAGCCCGGGCACCTCTCAGCTCCCATACATCCGGCGGCACGTCATGAAGTTCCCGAGAGTGGAGGGAATTGGCGTGAGAATCTACGGCGCCCCCGGCGGCTCAGTTGACTTCACCTCCATGGGTGAGCTGGAAGTTTATGGCGCGCCGGGCGACGAGGAAGGCCTCTACGCCTTCGCCGGAGCAGACTTTGCCGCCGACGAGGGAACTACCGCAACGCTCGACGGGACAAATTCCTCGACGCCTCTTGCCGTGAAGTATCATTGGGAGCAGATAACCGGCGTAGGTGGGCAGCTCACTCACGTGGATATGACCTCCGCCTACAACGCCGACATAATCTACGCGGAAGGCGAAGTCCTCGCCGACCACGACGCCTTTGAACCCGGTGGAGACAACTGGCTGTATTCGTCGAACGCGAGTATAGCCCCGGTGGACACGAACCCACTGCCTGCGGACGGCAAAGCCGGGGCTTACCAGCTCGGTCCTTACACCGACAAGAATTGCCTCCTCCTCAGCGACCAGCAGAGGTCCGGCGTCGTGCCGGTCACCCCGGGCAACTACGGCTATCTCGGCGTAGCCTTCTCGGGGGCAAGCGGTAATCACTGGGTCGGCCTGATCCTCAACTACGCCGACGGAGGCTCTCCGGTCATGCCATTTGAGTTCAGTGATTGGTTCTTCCGCGGCGACGTGGAAAGGGCCTGGCAGAATACCTTTAGGGTAAGCAGAAACGATGAGCACACGGGCTACGGTTCCGGCGATCCGGGCGGGCCGAACATCTATCAGCGAGTCCTGCCCGTGGATAGCTCGAGGACGCTCCTTTCCGTGACCTTCACTGGCTTCCCCGGCTCCGGGAACCAGACCGGCGGTGTCTTCGCCATGAACCTCGGTCCCCCGGTGCCCGTGCTTAGCTTGGTCAATCCGGATACTGCCGTCTGCACCTTCGACGTCCCCGAGATCACCAAGGATGTAGTCGTCACCTTCCGGCTGACCGTCTGGGATGCCGACAACAATTCCGCGACCGACGATGTGGACGTCACCCTCGCGGATACTGAGGAGGGAAGGTCCGACGCGGGTCCCGACGGCATTGACGTTTTGCCGTTCAGGACCGTCGTCCTCGATGGCAGCGGCACGGGAGGCGACATCATCTGGTACAGGTGGGAGCAAATCGGTGGTCCCCCCGCGGTCACCCTCTGGAATGCCAATCAGGCACAGGCTGCTATCATCGCGCCCGCGAGCGGCGCCATGACGTTCAGGCTCACCGTCGGCGCCTCCAACGGAACCGTTTCCGCCGACACGATGGTTGTTACCGTGGCGGGCAAGCTCAATCCGGTCCCGGCCTCCGGCTTCCTCACGGATGTTCTGCACCTCGGCGCGAACTACACCTCGAGGTTCAACGAGACGGACTGGAATCACGACTATCTCGACCAGGTTGGCGGCGAGGCGAACCAGAACCCGAGCGCCGGTGACACTGTTAGCACAACCTATAACCAGACCGAGGACCCGTTGGTCTGGACGCGTATGCACCAGGACGACGGATACTGGTTCCACGACATGGCTGACAACTATATGGGCTACCTCCACGTGTACATCCTCTCGCCGGCGGAGCGCGAGGCCAGATGCTGGTTCTGGCACGATGATGAGGTGCGGTGCTTTAATAACGGAGCGCAGGCCTTCGAGCGAGGTGGATGGGACGGCGGCGCAGAGCAGAACCAGGACTTCACGTTGTACGAGGGCGTCAACTCCATGACCTTCAAGCTTCATGAAGGCGGCGGAGGAGACCGCCTGACTATTCGGTTCACCGACCGTAGCAACAATCAGTATGCGGACCTCCAGTACGTCCTCAGCTACAGCGACCTCTTCCCGCCGGCTGTGATCAAGCCGGATCCGCCCAACGGCCTCATCATCGGAGAGGGCGAGCTGTTGTACCTCGATGGTCGCGGCTCCGCATCCGGTACGTACAGTTGGGAGCAGGTCTGGCCTCTGGAACCTGAGTTCGCGTGGTGGTACGATGACACCAACCTTCCAATTCTCGGAGCACCGCAGGTGGACGAGGATACCGTTTTCTACCTGAGGCTCTGGGTGGATACCGGTGCGGAGGTTGACGCAGACGTGGTCAAGGTAACCGTCGCCACCAAGGAAATCCCCGGACCTGTAGTCGGCGTAACCGGGGAATGGGCTGGTGACACGGGAGCTGTCCTGAGATGGTCTCCGGCGGCGCACGCCTCCTTCTATTACATCAGGCGTGCCGATGACCTTGCCGGTCCCTACAGGTACGTCGGCACCGCCGACACCAACATGTTCGTTGACCCCGGTCCCCTCGATCCGGATGGAACCTACTACTACCAGATCGAGCCTGCCAACATCCTCAACGTTGGCACCGGCGTCGGCGAGGCGGTCATCAGCCGCGACCCGAGCCTCGGCAACGTCTCCCTTTCGGAGCTTGCCGTGCCGATAGTCGGGCAGCCCGCCCCGCTGGGTGGAGGCTCCAGAGACATCGGCCTCGTCAAGGATGGTATCGTTGCCGGTCAGAACTACGACACCTACGATGGCAACACGCCCAACCCCGGCACCTTGCCAGGGGAGGAGACGTTCGAGTTCTTCGGTTACCTGTTTGACCGGCCCGTCGAGATTCACTCGCTTGTTTATTATGTGGGCGGCGTCTTCGGCGACGGCGGCTGGTGGACTACTCTCGGCGTGCAGACCACGAACGACGGTGTTACCTGGCAGGATGCCTCCAGCGTCGTCTGCGGCCCCGTTTACGACACCTCGGATACATCGGCAGGCAAGAGCTGGTACGAGAAGTTCATTCTCAGCATCATCCCGGATACCGTGGTTGGCGTCAGGGTCGCAGGGACTGCCGGCGGCTCCGCGCATTTCGTCAGCATCGCTGAACTGGGAGCTTACGGCGACATCGGCGGCTTGAACGTCAACGCCGGGGCAGACATGACTTCCGCCGAGGGTCTCCCTGTTACCCTCGACGGCGGAGCCACGACCGGCGCGACCCAGTTCCTGTGGGAGCAGGTGTCCGGCCCGACGGCTGTCATAGTCGGCCCCGACCAGCAGCTTGCTTCCTTCACGGCGCCGGGAGCGGCCTGGACGGATACAGCGACGTTCCGTCTGACGGCTTCCAATGCCGAGTGGTCTGCCTGGGATGAGGTCACGTTCACCATAACGGACGTCAACAGCTACCATTTCTATAGGTACGCGGCGGACTTTGACGGACGTTCCACGAGCGGCGCCCTCGTATTCCCCGACGGTGGGTGGGCTACCGGCATGATTGCGCACGACATGGCCGAGTACATGCGAGACAAGCCCGCCAACGAAGCGTCAGCAGAGGGCTCTGTCGCTGGCAACGACTTCTTCTTCCAGGACGCGACCCAAAGCCAGACCTATAGAGACCCGTTGCTTCACCACGTCATCGGGGCGATAGACCTCGGCGCCGGCGACGAGTCGTACATCGGACATGTCGAAGGCTACACCACACCGGGCGACTGGTGGAATTACACCTTTGGCTCCACCAAGCAGTTCGACGCCAGGTTCCCGGTGGACGGCGCCATGTGCATCTCGGTTCTCGCTTCCACGGACGCAGGCGATACAGTGGTTGAGGTCCTCGTTGATGAGGTGGTGGAAACCACTATCAACTTCAGCGGCAGCGACCCGTATGATCTCCAGTGGCGACCGGGAGCCGACACCTTCATGGTATCGAAAGGTCGGCGCACCATTCGCCTGCACGTGATTCAGGGCAGTTGGTACTTCGTCAAGTTCCGCCTTGACCTGTCAGAGCCTGCAATCGAGAGCATCTCCACCTCCGACGGCATGGTGTCCCTCATCTGGAGCGATGTGAGTGCGACCTACACGCTTCAGGGAGCCGCCACCCCCGGAGGCCCGTGGGCGGATGTTTATGGCCCGACAAGCGAGACTTCCTTGACTGCCCCGCTTCCGGCTGGTAAGGCCGGGTTCTATCGCATCAAGGTGCAGTAGGCGCTTTCGGGACTCGGTAGTTAGGGGCTCTCATCGCCGAGCGGTGAGAGCCCCTTTTGTGCGCCAACGGAAAGCCGGCAAGGTCTTTATCCGTTCAGCCTAATAGCAGCACGATGGCTTTCCGTGCTTGGTCCCGCGGCGGGCGCCGGAAGCCCGATATCGAAGAATTTGCGGTAGAAAACAGAGGAGGAGCCTGCCCCCCGCGCTCAGGCTCGCAAAGATATACAGCCACGCGAGGCACGGTCCTTGTTTGGAGGCACAATGGCGTGTCTTTATCAATCACGCGCGACGGCAACGGGAATGGGGTAATGAAGAGGGGAACAAGTCGCGGGCAACTTCACTTCTTCAGGCTATTCACCGCGCTGAGAAACTGGCTGACATCTTTGAACTGGCGATAGACCGAGGCGAACCTAACGTACGCTATATCGTCGAGCTTCTGGAGCTTCCGCATGACCAGCTCGCCGATTTCCTTGCTGCTGACCTCCTGTTTGGAGAGCTCCTCGAGCTCCTCCTCCACGCTGTCAACAAGCGCCTCGATTTGCGAGACCCCAATCGCCCTCTTCTCGCACGCGGTCGTGATCCCCTTCATGATCTTAGCCCGGTCGTAGTCCTCGCGGCGACCGTCTTTCTTGATGACCTTCCAGGGCATTCTCTGCACGCGCTCATACGTCGTGAACCGCGCGCGGCACTTCTCGCATTCGCGGCGCCTCCGGATCACCGCCCCACCCATCAGCGTTCGCGAGTCAACAACCTTGCTGTCCGGCGTTTTGCAAATAGGGCAGTTCATGTCACTTATTCACTTGCCTTTCCGTGCCACAGAGCGAGCAGAGCGATTTCCGCGAACGTTAGAAAGCCGCCCCGGTTACGCCTGCTTGTAGAGAGGAAACCGCCGACAGAGCTCTCTCACCGCCGCTTGCGTTGTCTTGACAACCTTTTCGTCATCCATGTTGTGGAGGACGTCCGAGATAAGCTCCCCTATCTGTGACATCTCTTCCTCGCCCATCCCTCGCGTGGTGACGGCAGGGGTTCCGAATCTCAGCCCGCTTGTCACAAAGGCGCTCTTCGTATCGAAAGGAATCATGTTCTTGTTCGCGACAATGCCGGCTTCCTCCAGTCTTCTCGCGGCATCCTTTCCCGTCAGGCCCAGAGGAGTCACGTCAATCAACAAAAGATGCGTATCTGTGCCGCCTGAGACCACCCTGCTCCCCTTATCCTGAAGCGCCTGCGCGAGCCGTCTCGCGTTCCTGACAATCTGCATCTGGTAAGCTCGGAAGCCGTCCGACAGCGCTTCCTTGAAGCAGACAGCCTTTGCCGCGATGATGTGCATCAGCGGCCCGCCTTGTATCCCGGGGAAAACCTGGGAGTCAATGGCGTTGGCGAACTCTTCCTTGCAGAGAATCGTCCCCCCCCTTGGCCCCCTGAGCGTTTTGTGCGTCGTGGTCGTTACGAAATGGCAGTGCGGCACCGGGTCCGGATGAAGTCCCGCCGCCACCAGTCCCGCGAAGTGCGCCATATCTGCCATCGCAAGCGCCCCGACCTTATCGGCAATCGCCCGCAGACGCTCGAAATCAATTGTTCTCGGGTAAGCGCTTCCTCCCGCGAGAATGAGTTTCGGCTTGTGCTCCAACGCCAGTTCTTCCATCTCATTGTAATCAATGCATTCCGTATCGCGGCTCACGCCGTAAGGGATGATCTTGAAAAACCGTCCGGAAAAGTTGACCGGATGACCGTGCGTGAGGTGCCCCCCGTGGGCAAGGTTCATCGCAAGGATCGAATCGCCCGGTTTCAGCATGGCAAAATACACCCCCATATTCGCCTGTGACCCCGAATGCGGTTGAACGTTGGCGTGCTCCGCCTTGAAAAGCTCCTTCGCCCGCTCGATCGCCAGAGCTTCAGCCCTGTCCATGTTGCGGCAGCCCTGATACCACCTCTTTCCCGGATACCCCTCCGCGTACTTATTCGTCAAAACGGAGCCTGCCGCTTCCATGACGGCTTTACTTGCGAAGTTCTCGGAGGCTATCAGCTCAAGGGTTTCCTCCTGTCGGTTCATCTCCTCGCGGATGACCTCGGCGATCTCCGGGTCAACCTCCGACAATCCTCTCAGTCGGTTACTCAACGACGTCATCTTCTGTCCTTTCATTCCCTGGTAGGTAGTTTGCCGGAACAGCATTACGACGCGACGGAGCGCACATGTTGCCACATCAAGCCGTGCGAATATAATACGACGAGTGTCTTGAATAATACAGAAAAATATCGGCGCGGGTAATGCCTCACTAACCGCCGGCTGAGGGTGGAACCGCACAGCCCGCGGACCACCCGGAGCCGGCCTTGTACCGCCGGCATCCTGCCGGCTGTCTCGGGGGCATCCTGCCCCCGCCGAGGGCGAGACGCCCTCAGGACTGCCGCCGAGACGGCGGCGTTACAGGGCCGGCAACACGGAACTCCCCTGGGCATCCTGCCCATGATTCCCACAACCGGCGGGGAGCTACCTTTTTCTCCTCAGCCCCCACAGGGGCAATGCGACAACCAAGAGCAGAAGCGGCGCAGGTTCGGGGATGACTACAGCCAGATCGTCAAAATAGTAGTTCTCCGGGTTCATAGTTTGCGTAACAGTCTTGCCGGGGAAGTTCTCATCGGCGTCGGTGACCGTGACGTTCAGTAGCCCGAGGGGTGTCGTCGCCACATCTCCTCTCGGCACATTGTATGCTTTAACATAGATGACGTCACCGACATCAATATCCACGTTGCGGCCAGCCATCCACCACTCGCCATTTGCCGGTCCGCTGCCGAACAATGCGTACCCAATGTGCCCTTCGTCCAGCACAATGTCGTCCACGAGGTCTGTGCCCCATGCGTCCCATACCTGGTCAACATCACCGACCAGCTTTATGAGCTGGACGTAGGCGCCTGAGCTGAAGTCAAGAGTGCGGGTCCTATCACCGGGGAAATAGCTCACGTAGCTCTGACTGCTATAAGAGCGCACCCCCACTCCATGCCCGCGATGGCATCCCCAGCCGATGGTCACGGCGCCGCCGTCGGAGAACAAGAGAGATATCACACTCGCTACCACGATGATCGTTAACCATTCTCGTCTCATATTGCCCTCCTTTCTGAGCCTGGCGGCAGACGCGGCTGCTCGCTTTTTTCACGCCCGAGGGTCGGCGTTTATTTCCACCAGGTTACACAACCTGTGTTTACGGACCCAGACGGTCGTTGCTGGAGGTTACCGCTATGGAAAGCCCGAACCTCTACCCGGTGGAAAATTACCAGTATATATCTTCCGCACGCGCTTGGCGCCTCTCTCTCGCGGTCGTTGCCATAGAAGCTCAGCGAGATGATTTCGGTCACGTTGACAGGAACGAGTAGTGGTTCCGCGCGAGCGGGGGTCTCAATTGTTCGCAGGGAGCTTTTCCCTTAGAGCGATGCTTAGATAACCCCGTTGCTGCTTATGTGTGCGCAAGGACAAAGGGATAACCCGTGAAGGTTATCCCTTCTGCAGAGGCCGATTTAGCTTTCTAACGAGCTTGGCCCGGAACTACTTTTTTCTCTTCAGAGCCCAAAGCGCCAGACCGGGAACCAAGAAGAGCAGCGTTGCCGGCTCAGGAATCGTCACCTCAGTTTGCAAGCTGTTGAAATAATAACTCTGCGGGTTCATAACGTCCACAACGGTGTTGCCGAGGAAGGCGTGGAGATTGTCATTGACTCCTATTTCCAGGACACCAAGAGGTGTAGAAGCCACATCGGCTTTCGGCACGCTATAGGCCCTTACGTAGAGGACATCGTTGACGGCAATGTCCACGTTTCGGCCCGCATTCCAAAACCTGCCGTCTGCCGGGCCGCTGCCGAAGGCCGCGTACCCAATATGCCCTTCGTCCAGGACAATGTCATCCACGAGGTCTGGCCCCGTGAGATATGGGTCAAGGTCGCCAACTTGTTTCATGAGCTGGACATAGGCGCCCGCGCTGAAGTCGGCGGTCGTGGTCTTGTCGCCGGAGAGGTAGGCGCCGGTCGAATCGGTAGCTCCAAGCGCTGCGTCGCATCCCCACCCGATGGTCACCGCGTGGGCCGAGCCCACCAAGGCCAGCGCCGCCAGTAACATCGGAACTACTAAAAATGCTCGTCTCATGGTTCCCCCTTTCTTATTGAATCTATAGGTCACTTGTTATCTTCTCGTTTTGCCGAACGTTCAGTGCGTATTAAATTAGTCTAAAGGATAGGGCCTATCGCAGCTCCAGTCTACCGCGGGCTCAGCGGGCAGTCTATCATACCAGAAAGCTGCCCCCGGCTCCAAGGTGATCGTTGACAGCTCGAAGTTTGGCGTCACCCACTTGCCATCCCACGCTGGATCGCCTGTTCCGCCGACAAGCCACGCCTGGTCGTACGTCCCGGTCGCCGGATCCCACTTGTAAACCGAATCCGCCCCGCCAGCGTAGTCTGCTCCCGCACCGACGGCTCCGAGCGTGCTGTCGTTCAACGCCAGCTCCGTCGGATAAGGCCAGGCGAACATCGTCAGACCGGGGTATAGCGTAACTGTGCTGGTTTGCTCCGTGGGAACCCAACCCAAGAACGTGATTGTCGCCGTTTCGGTGCCAGGGCCGTAACGCCTGTCAACCCAAAACGTGTCACCGACAGCAAGCACGAGGTTCGATTCGTTGAAGCTTGTATCAAACCATTTGTTGTCGTAGAGTGGGTCACCGGTCCCCTGAACCAGGAAGACCTGTGAATAGCTCGTCGTGGTGGGGTCCCAGATATACAAGGAATCGGCGCCGCCCGCATAATCCGCGCCCTCGAGCTGCTCGCTGAGCATTTCCCCGACGCAGCCTTGCGTTCCGTTAAGATTCATATCGGCGGCAAGTAGCGGGACGGAAACCATCGTCAGCGCCCCAGGAATGGCATCGGCTCTTATGAAGCCGACCGGGTTGGTGTAAACCTGCGCCATAGCCGTTGGCCCCAGCAGACTAGCAGCCATGATGCTTACTGCGAGGAAAATACCGGTTTTTCTCTTGCGAATCCTCATAACTGTCAGCTCCTTTCCTATTGCGTTCAATTTAAGATACCGTTTTTGCTTTGAAAAAGGAGACAACCTCCTTTGACCTCTGCGCCAGCCCTCACTTGACAGCGCTTTCGCCTCTCCCGCTTCTTAGACAAGTCTAAACATAGGATTGCGAAAACTCTTTGTCAAGGAAAAAATGCTCTTTTTTCGTCAGAAAATTACCTCCCCACGGATGTCCTTAGTTCTCAGGAGAAAACTACTACATAACCATACGCCAGTCAAGAAAAAAAAGCCGTTTGTTTGTAATTCCTCAGTCTCGGGCGAGTACCCCGCCAAGGCGGGCGAGGGAAAAAGGGAAGAAAAGAATAACGCAAAGGCGCAGAGTCGCAGAGAGGAGGATGAGAAGGACACCCCGCCATGGCGGGGCTGCCCTGGCATGGTCATCTTGCCCATGATTCCCACGGGTCCCCCGCCAGAGGCGGGGGATGCCACGTCGGAGACGCCCGTTCTTTTCGCCCTGAAAAGTACTGGCCGACCCGGCGTCCCGACGGATGTCAATGCCTTCGCACCGCTCCTGCAACCAAGTCTCCCTGTCCCACCCGTAACTGACGCGATACGTCTGTCCTGCGGATGTATCCTCCCGCGCGCCTGCCCTGCGAGTGCCTCGCCCACGTTTCTCATTGTTGGCATAATTAACTCGGCAGCAATAAGCTGCCCTTCTGATGTCAGTTCCCGCCTTCGCCTTTTCTTGTCGGATTTTCCTTCGCCTTGACCGCTTCCCATTCAGCGTCCAACTCCTCGAGCGAAGAATCGCTCAGCCTTTTGCCCGCGGCCGCTGCTCGCCGCTCCATTGCCCTGAACCTTCTTACGAACTTGGCGATGGTTCCTCGCAGGGCACTCTCTGCCTCCACTTCCAGAAAGCGGCAGACATTCACCACTGAGAATAGAAGGTCTCCCATCTCCTCCGAAACGTCGTCCTGCCGTCGCCCGGAAATGGCGGCTCGCAGCTCCTGAATTTCCTCCGAAACCTTCTCCAACACCTCCTCCGGTTCTTCCCAATCGAACCCCACCTGAGCCGCCCGTCGTTGAACTTTTTGAGCTTTCTGGAGAGCCGGAAGCTTGCGCGGGATGCTATCCATAAGCGAGGGGATGCCCTTATCCGCCCTCTCCTGTCGCTTGATGGCGTACCATTGCCTGAGGACCTCTTCCCCAGTCTTTGGCAAAATGGGAGTGGTGCTTTCGTCCTCACCCCTCTTCGAGACACCGCCTTGCGTTTCGGCGGCATCACGAGAGCGGCTGTCCTGCTTGGGAACCTCTCCGCTTTGCCGTCTCGGCCTTGTGAGGTGCGGAGCTTCGGACAGCGGCTGTCCTTCTTGCGGACCGAACACGTGCGGATGCCGCCGCGTCATTTTCTCATGCTCGAATTGTATGACATCCTCTATATCGAAGGTTCCCGTGTCGGCGGAAACTTTGCTCAGGAACAGGATATGAAATAGGAGGTCGCCCAGCTCCTCCTTGAGCTTCGCGGGGTCGCCCTGCTCGATCGCCTCGATGACCTCGTACGCTTCCTCGATAAGGAAAGGCTTGAGTGAATCGAGCGTTTGCTTCTTATCCCAGGGGCAGCCCTTCTCCCCTCGCAGGGCATCCATGAGGTTCACAAGGTCCTGAAAGCTCACACAATCTCCTTACAAAGCGCCAGAATGTTCGGGGAATGCCCTTGCTATCTTCCCGCAAGAACCTACGTGCTCCGATTCATAAATTCGGTGACGTAATCTTCCCCTGACGGGATACCAGCATGGATTGCATTTCGGATTCCGCAATCCGCAATCTGCACTCCGCAATGGACGAGTTGTATCTCCTGAGGCGCCACAACAACCCCGTTGACACACTTCCGCTCGACGATGACCGTATCTCT
This sequence comes from uncultured Verrucomicrobiota bacterium, assembly GCA_964640185.1. Classification (GTDB taxonomy): domain Bacteria; phylum Auribacterota; class JABMQX01; order JABMQX01; family JABMQX01; genus CAZXGF01. Next base: position 19,685 of record CAZXGF010000033.1, read on the forward strand.
TTCGACCCAGCCATGACTGACCAGGAAGGTCTGGAGCAACGTGGCACGGGCGTCTCGCCCGTGGAAGGTCATGGGCAGGATGCCCATGCCACGTCTTCTGCGCCAATTCCCTCGTTGCGTCTTTGCGTCCTTGCGAGAGGCCCTCCCTTTTTCTATTTTCTCTCGCCAAGACGCCAAGGGCGCCAAGGTGTTCGGCCCGGGTGTCATGGGGGCTCGTGATTTACCGGATGCTCGACGTCTCTGGAAAAATCGCGTTTATCCTGTTATCTTATCCCGTCGAAATAGCTCCTTTCACGACACCACCGTATTTGCGAACTCATGTACTAAGAACGTCCCGGCCAAGAGTCATCCCGCTCATCAACACGGTGGCCGTTATCGCGGCCAGGACCACCTTTTTTCTCGTCGAGAGAAGGTTGCCATCACCATCGCCATCACCCTGCTCATCCGATTTCCTTCGCCATGACAACGGCATCCTCTTTTTCGCGTGCGTAGTAGCCTTTTCTGATGGCGACCGGGTGGAATCCAAATTGCCGGTACATACCCCGGGCTATTGTATTGGAGGGCCTGACCTCCAACGTCACGCGGCTTGCCCCGTGCCTGGCTGCCAGGTCGAGCAGAAGCGAAAGCAGACGCGAGCCGATCTTTCTCCGCCTGTAAGCCCGGTGCACCGCGATATTGACAATGTGGGCGGCACACCCCAGCCTCATTCCCGCATAGCCGACAAGCCTGCCGTCATCGAACGCCGTGAGGAACCGCGTTCTCCTCGATTTCAGGGCGCCGAGAAACGCGCGACGCGGCCAGGGCGAAGGAAATGAATCTTCCTCTATGGCGTGAACCTCACTCACATCTTCCGCCGTCATCGGCAGAACCGTAACTGGACGCTCCAGATGTTTAACTGGCATTCTTGAGTCCCTGTCAGTCGCAGCGTCGGGGTGGCTGCTCTTCGTTCTTTCTCCGCGGACAAGCTTTGACGCGATGTCTGCAACGGCCTGCGGGCGGCTGGCGAAACGGCGGACGTTTTTCCCGTTCGCGGAGCTCCGGCGTCGCGGCAGCTCACAGCGAAAGCAGGGGCGGCTTTTCCTCCTGTCCGGGTCAGCGGGCAAGTCCGTCAAGGAACTTGCGGAAAGTCCTTCTCGTCTCGGCGCTCCTCGAGGTGTCCACAATTATCTATCTTCCACTTCTTTTGTTGAAAGCCCTATAACGCAGATGCCGCTCTCGTCCGCCAACTGCTTGACTTGTTTATCGTCCATAACAAGCGTTTTATGGGCTTCGACCGCCAGCAACGCCGCCTTCGCTTCTCGCATTGTGCGAATAGTCTCAATCCCTATAACCGGAACATCGAACCGCATGTCCTGGGACGGTTTCGACATCTTCACCACAACGGTTCCCTCGCCGGCGAGCTTTCTCCCACGGCGAATGGTCTCGTCGGTTCCTTCCAGCGCTTCCACGGCGACAATCGCCTTGTCCTTTACAACGACCGTCTGCCCCACATCCAGCCGCCCTATCTCCCTGGCGATACGGGCGCCGAACCGGGCGTCCTCCAGCTCCCTCTCCGAAGGTTGGCGATCCGTGAGAACCCCTTCTTTGGCCAGAAAATCCCTCAGAAAACATGTCGAATCCAGAAGGGTTATCCCGTCCTTTCTCATCTCTTCGGCAACGGAGGAGAATATGCTATCCGCCTTGCGGTTGTCGAGCTGCGAGAGCACCTTCAACCCCCGCAGGTCGAACTTGAGTTTCTCAAACATTCGCGTGGGGCGGATCTGCCCCGCCATAACCGCCCTCGAGACTCCGGCGTTCTTAAAGAACTTGATGACCTTTCCCAACTGCCCGACCCCAACCCATATAAGATTGTCAACAAGGTCGGCAAGTTCCGGCGAAGTGTCGCCTCGAAAACCGACAGCTTCGACCCTGGCGCCCGCCCTCTTTTTGTAACACGACGCCAGAAGAAGTGGAAACTTCCCGTTTCCGGCTATCAAACCGAGCGGTTCATCCACCGGCATGCTCCCTGACGCTCAGCTCTGTTTCCCTGATGCTCCCAACGGACAACCGTTTTCAAACGAAAGCCGCCATAACGTTCCTTTGCTATCTCGGCGTGCTGAGCCCTTTGTCGCCTGACAATTAGTTTTACGCCGCGACACCCGGCGCGCGACCGGCGTCACCGTCCGCGCCCGAGAATAATATAGTACGAACCCGGAGAGCATTTTCATGGTCCCCGGGTGAGCAAACTCCATGATGGAATGCGGCGCCATTCCTTTTACCTGCCGATCCCCCTTTCGGATTTTGCGATGAACTCCAGGAGGTGGCCGAGCTCCGGTATCTGCGGCAGGTCCGATTTGACAATCTCCACCGCGTGAGAAGTGGCAAGGCCCGACTTGAAAAGAATTTTGAAGGCACGCCGTATAATTCTGCGGGTTTCCGGGGAAAAGCCGTTCCTGCGAAGCCCCACTGCATTGATGTCACTCACCGAGCAGGGAATCCCGTCACACAGAGCGTAAGGCGGCACGTCCTGATTGACCTTTGACACCCCCCCTATCATGGATAACGTTCCCACGTGCACGAACTGATGTATGCCGACCAGCCCACCGATGACGGCTTTGTCCTCGATGAGGATGTGCCCCGCGAGCGAAGCGACGTTGGCCATTATCACCTTGTTCCCCAGGCGGCAGTTGTGCCCGACGTGAGAATACGCCATCAGGTAACATTCTTCCCCGATAATCGTCGCGGCCCCCTCGCCCGTCGAGGAATTGACCGTAGCACACTCTCGGATAACCGTTCGGGCGCCGACTTGCACATAAGTTTTTTCGCCACCGTACTTCAGGTCCTGGCACCGTAATCCCACCGCGGCCCCGGGGAAAACCTCACAGCTCTCTCCTATCGTCGTGAAGCCATCTATGACGGCATGGGGGTGAATAATTGAACTATCGCCGATGGTGACATGTTCCCCGATGATTGCATACGGCCCTACCCGGACATTCTCTCCAAGCTCCGCTTTCGGGCTGACAATGGCAGCCGGATGTATCTCCGTCAATTGCTCTCCTTCAACTGGTCGGCCGGCCTGGGAGCGACCGCGCAGAATCCTCATCAACGAGGGAGCACATCAGCTCCGCCTCGCACGCCAGGTCCTCTCCCACGAATGCGCCGGCCTTCAGAAGACACGTCGTAGAGCGAAGTCGCATAACATCAGCTTCGAGCCGAAGAGTATCCCCCGGAAATACCGGCCTGCGGAACTTCACCTTGTTGATGGACATGAAATACGGGACCTTTCCCGTGTTCTCGCCCTTGGTTAGCATGATCATTCCCGCCACCTGAGCCATTGCCTCGATGATAAGCACACCCGGCATAATCGGGTGAGCCGGAAAATGACCTGCGAAGAAAGGCTCATTTATGGTGACGTTCTTGATGCCCACAACTCTTTTATCCGGAACGAACTCCACGATCTTGTCCACCAGAAGAAACGGATACCTATGAGGGAGGATACTCATAAGCTGCAGGACGTCCATGGGTTCCATCTTCACACCTTCCGACGCGCGCTGAGCTTTTTTTCTTGCCGGCTGCTTCGCTTTTTGCCTCAATAGGCGAGTCAACCTTATATTGCTGTCGTGGCCGGACTTGATCGCTACAACGTGCGCCTTCAGGGGTTGGCCCAGTAAGAAAAGGTCACCCATCAGGTCGAGAATTTTATGGCGAACAAATTCTTTCTCGAAGCGAAGCCCGTTTTTACTAAGGACCGCTTCGCCCTTTACCACTACCGCGTTGTCGAGGCTTCCACCCTTTATCAGGCCGCTGACGACCAGGTCCTCCACCTCGTCGTGAAGACAGAACGTCCGTGAGGGAGCTATTTCCTTGATGAACGTCTTGTCGTTAATCGGGAGAGAGAGGAACTGCGTGGCGATTCCCGGCTCGTTGTAGGAGATTGTGAACGAGATCGAAAGTTCATCCGCTGGCAGAACAATCAGATGCACGCCGTTCTCAGAGAAATACACCGGCTCCCTCGGCTTGAAAACGTTCTTGGCAGCGTCCTGTAGCTCGAGCCCGACCGATTGAATCATTTCCACAAACGGCAATGCGCTCCCGTCGCCGACGGGCGGCTCGTTCCCTTCCACTTCCACAAGCATGTTGTCAATCCCGAGCCCCATCAGCGCCGCCAGCACGTGTTCGACAGTGTGGATTTTGACGTTGTTTCGGCCCAGGGTTGTTCCACGGAGAATATCGGTCACATTTTCGATTACCGCCTCGATAGGCGCCTCGTTGGGAAATCTCTTCGCCACAAACCTCACCCCGTGCCCGGGCGGCGCAGGCTTGAAGGTTATACTCGTCCTGTTGCCGGTGTGCACGCCTATCCCTGAACGGCTGACCTCTTTTTTTATCGTCCTCTGACGCTCCATTCCCTTTTCCATAACTACCACTTTTTCCTCTCCCCACGAGCCCTTCGGCTTTTTCACTTTCGCAACTTGGCGAGGTTCCCGTCGTTACGTCTTGTCTGCCCCGCCGGAATCACCCGGAGCCGCTGCTTGCCTCTCCTGCTCCGCCGGCCTTTTCGAGAGAGTTGCTCCCAGGGTCGCTTCCAGGGTTTTCACTTTTTCCCGTAGCTTCTTGACCTCTCGCAGCAGCTCGGGAATCCGATACGTCGCCGCCATAGCCTTCCTTTCCTGGTCGAAAGGCCGGGCTGGCGTACCGGTGACGGTGACGCCCGCAGGCACGTTTTTGGTAACACCTGCCTGCGCACCAACTCGGACATTGTTTCCGATGTTTATGTGCCCTACCAGACCCGCCTGCCCGGCAAGAATGACATTCCTCCCTATCTCCGTGCTTCCCGATATGCCCGCCTGCGCTATGATGATCGAATCTTCGCCAATTTTCACGTTGTGCGCCACCATGACCAGGTTGTCAATCTTCGTCCCCCTCCCTATCACAGTCTTGTCAAAGCGCGCCCTGTCTATGGTAACGTTCGCACCGATCTCAACGTCGTCCTCGATATAGACCGTGCCCGTCTGCGGAATCTTAACGTGTCTGCCATCAACCGCCACGTACCCAAAGCCATCGGCTCCGATGACCGTCCCGCTGTGGATGATGACCCTGTCGCCAATGACCGTGCCCTCCTGGATTGTCACGTTGGGATAGACGAGGCAGTCGCATCCGATCCGGGCGTTTCTCCCCACGTACACAAATGGGCTGACGCGGGTGTTATCGCCAAGCGTGACCTCGTCGGCGATCACCGCATATTCGTCAACGCTCACGTCCTTCCCCAGACGCACATTCTTCCCGATGGAAGCCTTGTCACAGATGCCCTTGGCGGACCGCGGGGCTTCAGGGAAGAACAGGGAGGTGGCTTTGACAAACGCCAAGGAAGCGTTCTCGTGAACGATAGCGTTGGTCCCCTTCGGGACCTCAAGCTCCGGCGAAAGAATGACCGCGGAAGCTCTTGCTGAGGCGAGTAGTCGAACGTACTTGGGGTTGGCGATGAAAGTTATCTGCCCTTGCTGGGCTTCGTGTATTCCCGCCACTGAGTGGATGACGCAATCCGGGTCACCTACAAGCCTCCCTCCCACTACGTCGCATATCTGCCTTAACGTCCTCTGAATAGCCAACTCGTCCTCCCATCGAAACGCTCCCGCGTACCCACATCTGGCCGCGCAATCTCCGGCACTATCCCATTATCGGGTTTTCTGCCCGTATTACTTCCTTTTGCATTATCGTCATGCCGCCGAAAGCTGTCCACAGCCCCTTTCCCGTCGCCCTATTGCAGACACGAATTCACCGGCGGGCATTTTCCTCAATGCAGATTCTATTGACACCGGCGGCACCCCTCTCGCCCCGAAGAAACTTCATTTTTCCGGTTTCGTCTCGGGCTGCCCTGAGCCGGTGGGGGCCTCCGCGGGCGGGGACTGGCCGGTGTACTTCTTGTTCATCTTCACCAGAGTTTGGAATGTCAAATCGGCCGACTCGTCCTTGTAAACAAGAACCTCATCAAACAGCACCCACGTATATCCCTCATCTTCGGCGACCTCCTTGACGGCCTCGCCGATGTCCTGCAAAATCTCCTTCTCGAACAGCAGTTGCTTTTTTTGAAGCTCTCTGCTGTGTTCTTTGTTCAGGTTATTCAACTCCAATATTTTCTGCGCTATTTTCTGCTCTTCTTTTTTCGCCTGCTCCGGCCCGCTTAGCGCCCTTGCAGTCTGCAGGTCGGCGATCTCCTTTCTAACGGCGTCCAGCGCCTTTGTCTTCTCCTCCAAAAGCTTTCTCATTTCCTCCTTGAAAGCTTTTGACTTCAGGCTTTCCTCCGAGACCTTCTTCAGGCTAATGAAGCCTATTTTGACGGCCTTCCCGCCCGTTGCCGCGACGCACGCAGGCAGGAAGCTCGCCGTTGCAAGAAGTATGAGCAAGACCTTGCGAAGCATACAAAAAGTCTCCTTTCGCTCTCCTTTTGCGTGCCCCCATCTCTTCTCTATCCTCGTTTCCTCCCCTCCTTTTTCAGGGGACGTGGCGATAGGAGAGATGTGGAGGCCCAGTTTCAGAAGTTAAATCCCATCGAAAAGTGGAAACGCCCGCCGCTGCTGGTCCATTTGTCTTTGTCAATCGGCCAGCCGTAATCGAGGTTAATGGGGACGACCTGCCCCATAAAGGGTATCTGAATTCTCGCTCCGATGCCCGTGCCAGCCCTCAGGTCCGAGGGGTCTATGTCATAGGAGTCGTACCAGACGTTTCCCGTATCGTAGAAAACCGCCCCCCTTAGCGGCCCGTAAATCGGGTAGTCGTATTCCGCCGAAAGAAGGAGCGATGACTTTCCGCCTATCGGCATCCCGAAATCGTCCTTGGGGCCCACCATTCGATACTCAAAACCTCTGACCGTCCGAATCCCACCCAGAAACAGCCTCTCGAAGATGGGGACATCCTCCGAATCTCCAAATTCCTCGGCAAAACTGACCTTCCCCATGAGCCGCAGGATGTGCTTGCTCCCGTAAAGGCGGATATATTGCGCCACACTGTAGTCCTGCTTTACGAAATCCGCGTCGGAACCGAGGAAGCTCCCCGCGACCTCCCACGCCCCGGACGCCCTCATCCCCCGGGTGGGCATCAGCCAACTGTCCGTAGTGTCCCTGATGGCCTCGAACTTCAGCGAACTGATCGTTTGCTTGCCCGCCTCTTTCATTATCGTCTCCGAGGCTTCTTCCCCAGGGTCTATATCCACCCTCTGCAGCTTGTAGGTTACACCCGCCCTTGTCGCAGGCGTGAGCCTCTTGAAAAGCTTCAGGTCAAACCCAGTATCGTTCTCGTCAAAGTAGCGGTCCCTGTCGCCACCGCTGAAAAAGCGATTGTCCGTCTTAAAGGCGTCTATGCCGAATGAAAGCGGCTTGTCAAAAAGCCACGGCTCCGTGAAACTGAATATGAAGTGGCTCCGCCTCGTCCCGACAAGGGCCCTTAATCTTGCCTTTTGACCCGCCCCTCGCAGCCATGGACGGCGCCACATTTTCTTCCAATCGAAATTCGACTGGCTTACCTCAAAACTCCCAAAAACACCCCCGTCCGAGCTGAACCCGCCGCCGAACCACAGCCTTCCGGTCGGCCTCTCCTTGACCTCAATCACGAGGCCTCTTACTCCTTCGACATCCGTCGGGCGGTCGTATGCCGTCACCCCTTCCGCTGCCGGGTTCGCAGGGTCGCCGAAGTAGTTGAGGCCTTTCAATCGCCGCAGCGATGTGCGAACTTTCCGGATGTTGAAAACTTCCCCCGGATTGACCGCTATCTCCCTGCGAATCACCTTATCTTTCGTGACCACGTTGCCCGTGACCTCGACCTTCCCGACGCGGACCTGCTCATTTTCCGTGATGTTGTAAACTACGTCGAGAACTTGAGGCTTATCCGTCGGCTTTTTCTCGCCGGTCACGACCGCGTCTATGTAACCGCGCTCCCCGTACTTGTCATAGATTGCCGCCTTATCTTTTTCCAGGGCAAAGAAGTCGAACGCCGCCCCTTCCTTTAGGGAGCACACTCCAAGAAGTTCCTCCGAGGAGAAAAGAGCATTCCCCTCAACCGCAAACTTCCCGGCGGAATACTGCGGCCCCTCATGGAGCCTTATCGTCAGCTCGATTTTCCTTTTTTTCGGAGGAACTTTCCATTCCCGTCCGAGCTTTTCGAGGAGGCTCTCCGTCGGGTCGGAAATGCTGATTGTTTTGCCTTCCGGCATAATCGTCAGCCCCACGCCCAGTTTCTCGAAGGAACTCTTCCCCGCGCCACATCCCGGGCATACCCAGCCCTTCGGGAGCTTCTCAAACGGCGTGCCGGGGAAAACGTTATGTTCCGGGTCTCCTTGTAAAGGCCGATAGATTGCTCCGCACTGCTTGCATCTCGCCCCTCGCACCGCGATGTCCAGGAATCCCTTCTGGTCGTAAAGCGCAGTGATGCGGTCCAAGTCCTCGTCGAGAACATAGCGTTGCAGCCTTCCCCTCCCGAAAATGAATGGAAGGAATTTCTTTCTTCTCTTCGTTTTTATCCCCTTGAGAATTGTCTTTGCGGAAATCGCTTTGTTTCCCTCAACATTCACCCTGCTGATGAAGCCCCGCGGACCCTCTGCTATGGCGATGTCAACTGCCACCTCATTGGTCTGCCTGTCCACTTCCGGAATGTGCCGAACCGACGCGGCGAAATATCCCTTCTTCTCGTAATAGTCCTTGACATCGCTGATGCCCCTTTCGAGCTCGGCGGGATCATAGATGCTCCCGACCAGGGGCGGCGCCCCCGGAATGCTGATTCTTTGCAGGAGACCGCCTTTCTTTTTCTTCTCCTTCGGCTCCATCTTTTTGACCAGTTTCTTATTGGAAATGGTCTCATTTCCCGTGAAAGACACCTCCCTGATGAGGGGGTTCTCCTCGAACACATAGACCACCTCCACGCCTTCGGGAGTTTCGTTGACAGCCACGGTCACATTTCGGAAGTCACCGGTGGCCATGAGGTTGCGGATGTCTTCGTCAACCACATCCCGCGAGAACTCGTCCTCCCCCTTCGTTCTTATCTTCAGGCGGACGAAGTCTTTGTTCGCTCTCTGAAGCCCTTCCAGTCGGACCTCTTTGACCACAGCCTTCTCTTCCGCGGAAATAGCCGGCGCAAAAAGAAGAAGAGCGCTCAATACAACCACGCCGAGGCGTGGACGCGTGCCAGCAAGCATCGGCTCCTCCTTTCGGTAGGGTCAGTTTTCAGTAAGACACTTCCTCCTCTAACTCAAACGCCTCCTCAGCCTCTTCCCCCGCCCTTTGGTGTTCAGAGGCGAGGTCCTCGAACCGTGTGTACTCCTTCGTGAAATGCAGCTCGAGTCTGCCGACGGGGCCATTCCTCTGCTTCGCAACGATGAGTTCCGCTACTCCCGGTCTGTCGTCGGGATCGTAATAGTCCGGGCGAACCAGCAGCAAGACGACGTCCGCGTCCTGCTCGATCGCTCCCGATTCCCGCAGGTCCGAGAGCTGAGGCCGTTTGTTTGGGCGATTCTCCACCTCTCTGTTCAACTGAGACAGCACCAACACGGGCACATCCAGCTCTCTGGCAAGAGCTTTCAGCGACCGCGACATCTCCGATATCTCCTGCTGGCGGTTGTCGTAGCGCTTCGAGGTCCCCCTCAAAAGCTGAAGGTAGTCCACAATCACCAGCTTGACGTCGTAGGTGGACTTCAATCTCCGCGAGATGGCCCGCAGCTCCAGCACGCTCAAAGCCGGCGAATCGTTGATGTATATCGGCGCCTCAGTTAATTCCCCCGCCGCCCGGATGAGCTCCGGCCACTCGCTTTTCTTGAGGCAGCCTCTCCGAACCCTCTGCCCGTCAACACCCGCTCTCGAACAGAGCATACGTTGCACCAACTGGCTTGCCGAGGTCTCCAGGCTGAAGATCGCCACCCGCATTTTATTGTTGTCAGCCGCCACGTACTCGGCGATGTTCAATGCCATGGCCGTTTTTCCCATGGAGGGCCGCGATGCCAGGACCACAAGCTCAGAGTTTTGAAACCCTGAGGTTATCCTGTCCAGATCGCGAAAGCCCGTGGGAACGCCCGTAACGTAACGTTTCAGCTCCGAGAGCTTTTCTATCTTGTCAACGACCCCCGCCGTGACGCTGCTCATCGGAGTGAAGCTCGTGGTAACCCTTTTTTCGGCTATCTTAAAGATGCTTTTCTCCGCGCTGTCCAGCAGCTCGTCAACCCAATCCTGCGCCTCATAACATCGTTTGACGATTTCGGTCGCCGTAATGATAAGACTCCGCACCACGGCTTTGCCCGACACTATCCTGAAGTACGACTCCGCGTGCGCAGTCGTCGGCACAGAGTCGCCCAGTTTCGTCAGATAAACCGAGCCCCCCACCGCGTCCAGCTTCCCGAGCCGCCCCAACTTATCGCCCACGGTCACCAGGTCAACCACTTCTCCACCTTTGTACAACTCAATGATGGCGGAGAATATCGTCCGGTGAGATAGCTCGTAGAAGGATTCGGGGTTGAGTTTTTCTGCCGCGAGGTCCAATGCTTCTCGGCTCAGTAGCATACACCCCAGCGCGCTCATTTCCGCCTCGACGTTACGAGGAGGAACCCTGTCGGCCACTTCATCCTGCCGAGCCATCGCTTTTCCTCCCACTCACGATTGCAGATTGCGGATTCTGGACCGTGGAAACCGCAAATGGGACACCCGAAATCGCAACTCCGAACTCCGAAAGGACAACTCCGAACCCCCCGGTCGTCATTATTCCTTGACGACCCACAACTTTATCGTGGCCTCGACATCCGGATGGAGCTTGATGTTCACCGAATAAATCCCGAGGTTCTTAATTGGTGAATCCAGCATGATTTTCTTCTTGTCTATCTCCACACCCTCTTTTCGCAAAGCCTCCGCGATGTCTGCCGTTGTCACCGACCCGAAAAGCTTTTCTTCCTCCCCAACTTTCGCCGAAATCGTGCACGAAATGTTGCTGATCTTCTCGGCGGCCTCTTCGCATTCCGCGAGTTCCGCCTCGGCCCGCACAAGCCTTCTTCGATGAATGCCTTTTTGAACGTCGGGGGCGCTCTTTGCCGCTTTCATCGCCATCTTCCTGCGAATCAAATAGTTGCGCGCGTAGCCGTCCGCAACTGTCACAATGTCTCCTTCTCTTCCGAGCTTCTCAACCTCCTTCAACAACAGGATTTCCATTCCGTCAAGTCCTCCTCCGCGTCATTGCGCCCTTCCCTCCGGCACTTTTCTTCTCGTCAACCCACAGGCCGCGGGCCCTCCGGCCCCTTTACTCCACAACGTAAGGAAGAAGGGCCATATATCTGGCCCTCTTTATCGCCCGGGCGAGTTGCCTTTGATGCTTCGCGCAGGTCGAGGAGGTTCTCCTCGGGAAAACCTTCCCCCGATCGGTCAAAAACCTACGCAGCGCCGAAACGTCTTTGTAGTCAATCCTCTCCACCTTGTCAACGCAGAAGCGACACGGTTTTTTCTTCCGACCGAGAAGCTTGGATTTTTTCTTTCTCCTTCTTGCGGCTAATCTACGTAAAGCCATCTACAATCTCCTGTATCTATTCATCCGTGCGGGCGCCGGCTACTCAAAAGGGAAAATCGCCCCCACCTTTCTCCGGTTCAGACTGAGTGTCCGGTGGGGCCTCCGGGCGCTGCTCTTGCGAAGAAGGCGGCTTCGGTTGCCTTTCCCTCCGGTCGAGAAACTGTATTCTTTCGGCTACCACACGATACTTTGACCGTTTTTCCCCCTGCGGTGTCTCCCAGGTGTCGAGCTGCAGCCTTCCCTCGACGTACACCAGCGAGCCCTTCGTCAGAAACTTGTCGCATATTTCCGCCAGCTTTTGCCATGCGACAACCTCCACAAAGCACGTTTCTGTTCGCTTCTCTCCCTCCTTGTCGGTCCAGTCCCTATTGACGGCCATTCCCAAGTCTGCCACAGCCGTTCCACTCGGCGTGTATCGCAACTCCGGCTCTCTGGTCAAGTTCCCGATGAGCATGACCTTATTCAATGATGCCATTGTTACTCCCTCTCTGCCGCGCCTTCGGCGGCGCTGGTTTCCTCACCCGCCAATTCAACTTTTGGCTCTTCTTTCTTGACGATGAGGAAACGTAGGATGGAATCCTTCAAGCGATATCCGGTTCTCAATTCCGACACCTGACCCGCACCAAGACGGAAGTACAGCAGGAAATAGAAACCGTCCTTCTTTTTCCTTATCGGGTAGGCAAGCCGCTTCTTCCCCAGATGTTGCAGGTCAACGACTTCTCCCCCTTTCTCCACAATCTCTGATTTAAGGCGCTCCGTGAGCGCTTCGACCTCCTGCTCGCTCAGCGAGGGGTCTGCGATATACATGGCTTCGTACAGCTTCAGCATAGTTCTCCATTTATCTTGGTTATCATGTTTTTTCCTCAAGGCCTTTCTTGAGCGGCCCGGCCCCGGGGGCACATTCCTCACTTCTCCTATTATATCGGCTCATCGCCGAGCGAATCCCTTCCACTATGATGTCCTCTACAGCCTCCGCCGCCCTCTTAACTGCATCCTCGATGACACAAGCCTCCGTCCTCCTGAAATCCCCCAGAACGAAATCGGTCAATGACCGCGACTCCTTCTTGCCGATGCCTATCCGCAGCCTCGGGAAATCCGTTGTCCCCAGCCATGTGATAACCGACCTCATCCCGTTATGCCCGCCGTCGCTGCCGTTGCTTCTTATCCTCAATCGCCCCAGGGGCAAGTTCACATCGTCCACAATTACCAACAGGTCTCTCGGATTCACCCCATAGAACCCGACGACAGACGCCACGGCTTCTCCGCTCCGGTTCATAAATGTCGTCGGCATGACCGCCACAACCTTCTTTCCAGCCACTTCACCCACACCAATCTGAGACCGGAGCCTCCTTTTTTTCCGAAGGCCTATGCAATGACGTTCGCAGAATCTTGTTGCGACCGCGTACCCGAGGTTATGGCGCGTTCGCATATAACGTTTCCCGGGATTGCCCAGCCCAATTATCATGGAGATGTTGTCCGATGCCTGCACGTCTTCCGCGAAACCCCCTTCCGAGTCTCAAGGGAGACCGCTGAGGCGGCTGCCTCACCCCTTCCCAAAGCCTCCGCCGGGTACGCCGTTCGACATTGAGGTAATCGTTATTCCTCTTTTCCCGTTTTCGGGGTTTCTTTTTCCTCTCCCTTTTCTTCGCCGATGACTTCGGGCTCCGCGGCTTCCTCTTCCTCTGTTACCACCTCCTCAACCGCAACCCGCGGAACCGTTACAGACACAACGCTGAGAGCTGGGTCGCTCAATATCTCCACTTTCGGCCCGAGGTCTATGTCCCTGACGTGAATGGACTCGCCGAGTCCCAACTTGCTGATGTCAACTCTCACTTCCTCCGGCAGGTCCACCGCTTTGCACGCCACATCGAGTTCTCTCGAAGCGTGCTCCAGAATGCCTCCCTCGCTGACTCCCGGACAATCCCCCACCGTAAACACAGGTATGCGGACATGTATCCTCTCCGCCAGAGAGATCTGATGGAAATCAATGTGCAGTATATCACCTTTAATCTGGTTGTGCTGTATTTCCTTGATGAGTGTCGGGCGAGGATTGCTTTCGCCGCCGTCTTGTATTTCCAACGAAACCACCACGCTCTCCAGCGATGCCGCGTGGGCGCCGTGGATGAGAGAGTGAACTTCTGCCGCATCAAGCTCGATTGGGACCGACTCCATCCCTTTTGCATAGAGTATCCCCGGCACCTTGCCGGCGGTCCTGAGCTTTTTGGCTGCTTCCTTCCCTCGCGCTTTTCTTACTTGTGACCTAATTTTAACTTCTGCCATTTTTTACCTTCCTCAACGGTATCTCCGACTACCTGCCGCATCAGTCACGACCTCTTTTTCCCGTGCCCGATCACCAGAAAAGCGAGCTGACCGACTCGTTCTTATGTATGCGCATAATCGCTTTTCCCAGAAGGTCTGCGACGCTTAATACGGTCGGCTCGAAATCCGGGTCCTCAATCTCCGTTCGGACGCTGTCCGTAATTACCAACCTCTCGATCTGCGACTTCTTTATCCGCTCCACCGCGGGACCGACCAGAATCCCGTGAACTACGAAAGCCCAGATCTTCTCGGCCCCCTGCTCCCTGAGTATCCTCGCCGCTGCCGTCAGGGAACCCGCTGTGCTGACGATGTCGTCAACCAGAATCACTTTTTTGCCCTTCACATCTCCGATAACGGTTGTAGCCTCGACCTCGTAGTCGCCCACCCGCCGTTTATCCACCGTCGCCAGCGGCAGGTCCAGTTTTGTGCAGAAAAGGCTTGCCAGCTTCATCGCCCCCACGTCCGGCGAAACAATCGTCGGCGAGTCCAACCGAACCCCCTCTATGTACTGCTTGAAGACCGGAAATGCGTTAAGGTTGTCAACCGGAATATCGAAAAAGCCTTGAATTTGACCCGCGTGCAGGTCAATTGTTAGCAGCCTGTCCGTACCTGCCGCCGTCAGCAAGTTCGCCACCAGCTTCGCCGAGATCGGAACTCGCGGCAGGTCTTTCCTATCCTGCCTCGCGTACCCGTAGCACGGAACAACCGCCGTCACCCTCTGCGCCGAGGCGCGCTTCAGGGCGTCAATAAGCAGCAGAAGCTCCATAAGACTTTCGTTCGGATCCGGAACCGTCGGTTGGATGACGAATACATCCCCTCCGCGCACGTTCTCGAGAATCCGCACCTGGATTTCGCCATCCGGAAACGTCGAAACCATCCGGTCGCCTAACGGTACACCTATGCTCTCGCTAATCCTCCGGCAGAGCTCCGGATTCGCGTTCCCGGCGAAAATCTTTAGCTCGCCGTGCATACACCCTCCTTCCCATTAGCGCGCCCCACAATACTGTATTTCGATATGGCTGGGGCGGTAGGATTCGAACCTACGTATGCGAGGACCAAAACCTCGTGTCTTACCACTTGACTACGCCCCAGGCAGATTGCCAAAACATCGCTTTACAACACCCCACCGACATGGGGGACTTTCGGCGGCATTCGCTAACATATATATAGACGTACACCCCGAATGCAGTCAACAAAAAAAACCGATGGGAGGTAATACCTCAGTTACCATCGGCTGAGAGTGGAATCGCAGAGTGCGCAGAGTGCGCAGAGTGCGCAGAGAGGCACACGTATCGCCGGCGTCCTGTCCCGCCCCGCGTTCCGCGGGGGATATCGAGGGGCTCCCTCGCCCTCGACGGACTCGGGCTGTACCCTTCACGGCAAAAAAGGCATCCCCCACGCGGCATCCCGCTGGAGGCGAGACCCGTCGGGAACATGGGCAAGATGCCCCTGCCACGGCAGGCGACAACGCAGTCCTTGCCATCTTCCTCTCTGCCACTCTGCGCCTTTGCGTTACCCTATCTCTCCGCTTTTTCCCTCCCCCGCCTTGGCGAGGTATCCGCCCGAGACTGAGGCCATACATATTTTGAGTGCTTTTGCTGTCATCTTTGCCCTATTTTCACCATACTTTCGTTTTGATTTCGCCCTTTTCATGGTGGAGTCCCCGATGTACTGGCGATGGGTGCGTTTTTTTACATCTCGTCGGTTGTGTCTATTGTAGTAGTCATGTACATCCGAAAAAACATCAAAGGAGAGAAAGGGAAGAAATACATCAGCCGCGTGCTGGCATATCATCTGCTGGCGGCGATTGAGAATACCCTCCTCGATAAAGGAATCCATACCTCGTGGGCTACTGTCATGCAGACGCTGCAAACACATGAGGTCGCAACCGTGGTACTGCCCACCGATGGGGACATCATCATCAAAATCCGCAAAACCTCCACCCCTGAACCCAAACACACGGAGCTTTACCGACTCCTGGAAGTCCCCAAACAAATCATCCGACCAAAGAAAATCGTCATCACGAATGCCCAAATGTAGTGACTGAAAAATCGGGGTTCTCCTCTATTCCTTATTAGAAAGTGCGGAAGTTGGGCTAGAAGCGGGGCGTGGCGGGCGGTGGGGCGAAAGCGAACGGAAGAAAAAATTGCAAAATTGCTATTGACATTTGAAAGAGATTATCGCAATATTGCGATAGAAAGGGCCGATGGATGCCGAAAACAGAAGTTGTGATTTTTGCTGAGGAGGATGGATCGGCGCTGTTGCTGAGCTGGCTGGACGGATTACAAAAGGAGAAGGCGCGGTACAAGTGTATCGTTCGAATAGAGCGACTGGGCGTAATGGGGCACGAGCTTCGGCGTCCAGAGGCCGACTTTCTTCGCGACGGGATACATGAACTGCGGGCTTCGTGGGAGGGCGTCCAGTACAGAATACTCTACTTCTTCAGTGGGCAGAGGGCCGTTATCTCGCATGGATTCGTAAAGGAAAAGGATGTGGTGCCGCCGAAGGAAATCCAGTCGGCGATCCAGCGTAAAGCTCGGTTTGAGAAGGATCCGGAAAAGCATACGTATAGGGAGGGGAGCCGTGAAGAAGGGTAAGGAAACCGCAGACGCGGTGGAGATTCTGCTGCGACGTTATGTGGGGGAGGATGCTGAACGGAAAACCTCAATTCAGGAGGAACGCGTCAATGCCGAGGTTGCCAATACGATTTATGATCTTCGAAAGGAGGCAGGGCTGAGCCAGAAGGAGCTGGCTGAGTTGGTCGGCACGACGCAATCGGTAATCAGTCGTCTTGAGGACTCGGATTACCGTGGACACTCGCTCAAGATGCTGAATGGGATCGCAAGGGCTTTGAATCGCCGCCTTAAGGTTATGGTCGGGCCAGATGATGAAGATGCCAGCACTTTTCGTTATGTGTTTCGGGAGGTCGTCCGGGGGCTTCGGAGGAGCCGCGGGCTGACGAGAGAGGAGCTTGCGGTCAAGCTTGACCTCGACGAGGACGAGGTTGTTGCGATGGAGCGCAACAGCGGTTATCGGCCGCCTCCCTTGACGTTGCACAAGCTGAGCGAGTTCTATGATATTCCGCAGGAGAACCTTGCGATGCTTGCGGGGGCGGTGAAAGAGGTGCCCCCAAGTGTCCGGGAGGAAGCGTCGAGTTACGCCGCGAAATCGGATACGTTCTCGAAGCTTACACCAGAGGAAAAGCGGGCGCTTGATGAGTTTGTGAAGTTCTTGAAGAAGGAGCAAATGCGAGGTGATTGATGAGAGGGGATATTGGAACGCCGCTTGTTTTTTCAGCGCCTGTTCCATTAAGCTGTCAGCCCCTATTTTTGTCAGCATTATGCCACACATCCTGCCATTTGTCAAGCAGGTTGGGCTGCGCTCCGGCGCAGAGGGGACATAGGGAGCCGACGGGTGGAAGGAGAGGTGCAATTGAGGGGATGGGCGCGCGCCGCGGTGCGCGCGCTTTTTGCAGTTGACCTCGGCATGCTAATAAGCGTAGGATTTCTGCGGATTCGTGGTTTTGACCGGGCCGGTGGGTCGGGTACGCCGCTTACCGGCGGGCGACGCGCTGGGGGGCCATGGCCACGGGAATGAAAATCGTGGGAGGGGAAGTCAGATGTCACAGGTGATATCGTTCATAAACATGAAGGGCGGGGTGGGAAAGACGACGCTCGCGGTGAACGTTGGCTACGGCCTTGCGCATCAGCACGGCAAGCGCGTTCTATTGGTAGACGCCGACCCGCAGTTTAACGCTTCGACGTACCTCATGACGGAACAGGATTACCTGGACCATATCAACGACAAAAAGAAGCATACGATCCTGCATATATTTCTGCCCCGGCGCCCAGGGCATGTCAGCACTGTACAGGGTCGGGCGAGTCTGGCCAGAAAGGGCACCCCGAGCTTGTCTTCGTGCACCTTTCGGGCGTTTGATGGCCCTGGGTGTCTCGACTTGATCCCCTCAACGCTGGCCCTGATGGAACTCGAGATGTCGCCACGAACAACCGAAAACAGGCTGCATAATTTTCTGAAGGAAAAAGCTGGCGGCTACGACTATGTGCTGATAGACTGCCCGCCTACCATTTCGATATTTAACCAGGCGGCCGCTCTCGCCAGCGACGGCTACTTGGTTCCGCTGAAGCCCGACCCCCTTTCCACCATTGGGCTTCCACTGCTCGAGCGGTGGCTGGAAGAATTCATGGAAAACGCAGGCATTCAGTTAGTGCATGTAGGAATGGTCTTCTGCATGGTGCGAAGCCCCTTACCGAACAGGATGAAGAAGGTCATGAAGGACCTTCGGGACAAACGGAGCGACGAGGTCTTCGCAAACCACATGACCCAGACAACGAAAGTGGCAGAGTCGGTCGAAGCCCATAAGCCCGTGTTCCTGCATGCCAAAGGTTCAAAGTGGGCTAAAGAAGTTCTGCTCATAACGGAAGAGTTCGTGGCTAGGACTGAGGGAGAATAGGTATGGCGGACAAGGAACGGCATCAGGCATTCATGCGGTTCGTCTCGAAGGTGACCAACCTTATGTCGGAGTATACCGCGGAGGACCTCGGGTCATTTCTCCATTCATCGAAACAGGGATTTCCCTCTCTGGCGCCGGTGATTGAGGCCTGCATCGGCATGCTGACCCCCTCACGAGGGCGTGCCGACCAGAGATTAGCCTCCAGGTCAGAGGCAATCGCAGGCCTTATCTCCAAACGCCGGAGGGAGACCGCCGCGGAAAGGGAGGCCGGGCCTCTGTTTAACCTGCTCCTTTCCAAGGAGCTTTTTCCGACGAATGCGCAGCTGGGGGAGTTCGCAGTTCGGGTCTTGCCAGGTATGCCGAGGAGGCGTTACGACAAGATGTCCCGTGCGGACATCGCAGGGAGGGTCATAGAGTATTTGGAGACCCTGGATTTGGCTAGGCGTAGGCGCCTCGAAGCAGCCATGAGGAAAGCGATCGCCTCAATATCGGGGGACGCGAAGGCTCAACCCGAAAGCTTCTTTTCGCAGTGGGAGAAGATTATCAAGGGGATTGAACTATGAGCAGCAGGGCGAGGGGCCTGGGCCCCGCCCCAAGGTCGGAAAAGGACTTCAAAGAGGTGGTTGCTTTCCTGAGATCGAAAGGAATCATGCCCCAAGCCGGCTCCAGAGATCGCTTGGCTTCAGCCCGCAAGATGCATGCGGCGACTTATAGCCTCATACTCTGGCGGTTCCGGATTATGGGGTTGCCTGAGAGAGCGCGCGTCTTCCTTCACGAGATCGCTTCGGACGCGCTGCAAGTTTTGCCCCAGGCGCTGATGGGTTACCGGAAGACAACCACCCTGCTAATACGCTCTATCGCCGAGAACGTCTTGCGGCACATCTACTTCGCGGACCATCCTGTGGAGTTTGAACGTGCTAATCGCGAGAAGAGGTGGTATCTCGGGGCGTTGGGGCTGTTCGAGTATTTGCGGCACCATCCGAAGTTCGTCGAAGCAGAGCGCAACTTCGATGGGATAAGCAGGCTCAAGACCTTGTATGACGAGCTCTCCGCCGGTGTCCATGGACGCAAGGTCACACATTTGGAGATGCGCCGGTCGTTGCGGGGGATTGTTTTTGAGCAGGAGCAATTTGATGGTCAGGTGAAATTGATTTGGCGGTGCGCAGAGGCCTCGAACTTTCTGTTGTTGGTTTTCCACAATCATCGCGTGACCAGGTTTCCTAAGCAGTCCCAGCAGATCATCCTGCGCACCATTCCCCCCAAGGCGCGCCGGGTGTGGAGAGGGTTGACTTGACGCGTGGAGGACGTATAAATTTCCGGGGTTCAGGTCGAGCGCGGGAACGCGGGTGGCCCGGCGGGCTCCGTGTGGTGCAGGCTGGCGAATCGCGGGAGATTCTCGATTTCCCCTTTCAACTCCTCGACGCACAGTTCGAGCACCTCTTTCAGGTTGCGGTGGAGCTCGTGGAGGTTGGCGGCCTGGGTATGCGCTCCCGGGATGCCGGGGACGATGCCGACGTAGAGGTTGGTCTCACGGTCATACTCGACGTAAGCGGTAAATGTTCTCATCGTTCACCTGGATTTTGCTCTGTCGGAGGATACAGCCCATGCCGCAAATGCGCTCCTATTGCACACAAATCCGTCAGTATGAGGAAAAAATCAGGTCGCCTATGGTTGTAGAGACGGCTCTCGCTTGCCGGCTGCGTTGCGCGCAAGTCGCTGGGAAGTCGGCGAGCGGGACGCTCCCCGGACTGCCGCCGGGACGGCAGCGGTAGTTTTCAGAAGCCTCATCGGCTTCCAGTTCCCCCGTGGGTGCGGGTCTTGCTCGGGATGACTATCTGCTGGGTGGTCATAGCTCTGGTGAAGTGGGCGCGCATTCGACGACACACTATTCCCGCTCGTAAAGGCGGAGGAGGAGGAAGAAGGAGTAGGGGTCGAGGAGGGAGAGGTCGGGGCGGGCGGAGGTGAGCTCGGCGAAGAGGGAATTGTACCACGACGGGGTCTTGAGGATGCAGCGGAAGAAGAGGAACTGCGGGGCATCGCTTTTGACGAAGGAGAGGATTCGGTCGGCGGCGTGTTTTGGGCTGCCGTGGATGTCGTAGTCCATTCGCTTGAAGGGCATGTCGCGGTAGATGCCGGATTCAGGGATTTTCTGGGCGACGATGCCGTCGGGGGAAAACGCGGAGTAGGCTTCGAGGTTCTCGACGGAGAGGGCGGGGGCGTAGCCGTCAATGATGAAGGCGGTGATGGTGAGGTCCCAGCGGAGGTAGTAGGGGAGGCAATGTTCCCGCCAGAGGTGAATGGCCTGGGGCAGTCCGGAGAATTCGCGTGGTTCTTGAAGCATGCCGGGGTTGATGTAGCCGGCGCCGGAATCGCCCGCGACGAAGTAGTCGTTGGCGGTTTTTGTTTTTCGGGTATAGACGAGGGCGACGGGTAGGCGCTCGGCGAGGACGGGACTGAAGGCCCAGCCGAGGGGGACGCTTCCTCTCGCGGGATCATCCCACACGGAAGGCATGGTCTGGTAGAGCCAGGCCGCGGAATCGTAATCGCCGACGTAGAAGGAGATGTAATGTTTGGGAGCGATTTTGCCGGTCTTGTCAATTAGCCCTTTTTTCTTGAGGTCCTCGACGGTTGGCTTACTTTGCGGATACCTGTCGTCGAGTTTCATGTGCTGATAGACGGAGGCGTTGACGAGGGCGCTCATGCCGAGTGCGTCGGCGCCGAGGTAGGCGTTGTACGCGGAGGCGATTTGAGCGAATCGCCATTCGGTGGGGACGCCGGGGTGTTTGCCGGCGGCGCGTGTTGTGTATTTCCAGGCCCAGGGGACGAATCCGCCGATGTGAATCATTTTTTTGGCTTCGGCGCCCTTCCACGCGGAGAGGAGAATCGCCTGGAGGGTTTTTTGCTCGGCGTCGAGGGGCTGGTCGGGGCTGTCAACGGGCGTTTCGTCGTCCCAGGGGGAGAGGTCGAAGAAGAAGGCTTTGTTGGCGATGAAGTAGTCGTGGTTGCTGAGGGTGTTGTTGGTGATGGAGCCGCCGGGACGGGGCTTTTGAAGCCAATAGGAGTCTATGTAGTAGGCGAGCTTGGCGGGGTTGCATTTGCCGGTGTCGAGGTATTTTTCTTTCGCCCAGATGTAGGCGTCGCATTTGGAGCTGCCGGTGGAGGGGGTTTGTGTGCCGGGGATGGCGCCGCGGCCGGTGAAGAGGCTGGTGCCATCGGGGTGATAGAGGCGGACGATGACGGGGAGTTTCGGGCCGCGGTTGACGAGACGGTCGTAAAGGGAGGCGGGGCTCGGGTCGAACCGCAGGCAGGGAAGGCTCTCGACGCCGGCGATGGTGGAGGCGACGTTGGAGGTGGCGGGGACATTCGGGTCGTAACAGACGACGCCCCGGAAGGATATGCGGAAGGTTTCGATAAGCTCCTCGAGGCTGGCGATGCGTTTGAGGCGATAGTCGGCAAACATTTCGCCGGGCTGGCGGAGTTTTTCGAGCCAGTAATCGTCGAGGTTGATGGTTTTGCCACGGACGCCGCGATTGATGTATCGAACGAAGAGGCGTGGGCGGTCTCGGTTGACGATGCCCTGGAGGGAGAAGAGGAAATGGCATTCGTCCCACGCTTTTTTCACCTGGGCAGGGTCGCGGAGTTCGGTCTTGAGATATGGAGTGGCGTCGTAGATGTAAAGGATGGGCTGCGATTCCGAGAATGCGCCGGTTGTCAGCAGGGTGACGACGGAGAATAACATCGAGCGTGCCGCAATTTTCAATTTGGGGAATCCTTTCCAAGCGAGTGCAGAGGTGTGTGGGTCTGGGGGCGTTTATCCTTTCATTCCGGTGAGGGCGATGCCTCGTACGAAGTATTTCTGGGCGAAGAAAAATATGACGACGACGGGAATGACCATGAGGGTGGAGATGGCCATGAGCCCCTGCCAGTCGGTTCCGTAAAAGGTTCGGAAAGCATTGAGACCGAGGGCGACGGTTTTCGATTTCTCGCTGTTGAGGTAGATGAGGGGGCCGAGGAAGTCGTTCCATCCGTACATGAGGCCGAAGATGCCGACGGCGGTGAGGGCGGGTTTCGATAAGGGCAGTATCACTCTGGCGAATATGCCAAGCTCGGACGAGCCGTCAATACGTGCGGCGTCAATTAGCTCTTGCGGTATGCCGAGGAAGTACTGGCGCAGGAGGAATATGAAGAAGGGATTGCCGAAGTAGGCGGGGACGATGAGGGGATAGAAGGTGTCCACCCAGCCGAGTGTGCGGAAAATCACGAAGAGCGGGACCATGGTCACCTGCGGCGGAAGCATCATTGTGGCCAGAAGGATATAGAACAGGACGTTGCGACCGGGAAAACGCAGTCTGGCGAAGCCGTAGGCGACGAGTGCGCTGGAGAGAAGCCAACCGAGTGTGCTGAAGACGGTAATCGTGAGGGTGTTGAGAAGATAGCGGAAAAAGGGGAAGTAGCCGAGGGCGTCGGTGTAGTTCTGTGGGCGGAGCTGCGACGGAAACCATTTCGGCGGGATGCAGAAGATGTCCCCCTTGACTTTGAAGGAGGTGCTGACCATCCAGTAGAAGGGGAGAAGGAAAGTGATGCCGACGACTATCATAATGACGATGCCGACGGCGTTCTTGGCGCGTTTTCCGCGGATTGGGCGTGCCCGGCTCGGTTTTTGTGCCCGGATTGTGTGGTTCATTTCACCTCCGCCTCGTAGTGAACCCATCGAGGGGCGAGCTTGACCTGAATCATGGTGAGGATGAAGACGATGATGAAGAGTATCCACGCCATGGCTGAAGCGTAGCCCATTTTGAAATACTCGAAGGCATTGCGGAAAAGGTACAGGACGTAGAAGAGCGTGGCGTCAACGGGGCCGCCGCCGGTCATGATGTACGCCTGAGTGAAGACTTGGAAGGAACCGATGATGCCCATGACCATGGTGAAAAAGATTGTCGGCGAAAGCATGGGAAGGGTCACATGGCGGAATTGCCGGAAAGGGGATGCGCCGTCTATCTGGGCTGCCTCATAGAGGTGCTGCGGGATGCCCTGGAGACCGGCGAGGTAAATGACCATTCCGGGGCCGACGGTCCACAGGCTCATGAGTATCAAGGCGGGCTTGGCGAGGGGTTCGCTGGTGAGCCAAAGAAGCGTTTTTTGCCGCACGAGGGCGGTGAGGAGGGGATAGATGCCGATCTTTTTCAGGAGGGCGTTGAGAATGCCGAAGTTCGGGTTGAATATCCACATCCACAGCACCGCGGACGCCACGACGGGCACGACGCTCGGCAAGTAAAAGATGCTGCGGAAGAAGGCGATTCGCTTAATCGGGCGGTTGAGGAGCAGAGCGAGTCCGAGAGCCGTGGCCATCCCCAGTGGGACGCTGAACACAGTGTAGAAGATGGTGTTGTAGAGGCATTTTCCGAAATGGATGTCGTCGGTAAAGAGGCTGCGGTAATTGTCGAGGCCGCACCAGCGAGCCGGAAGAACGACCTCGTAATGGCAAAAGCTATAAATGATGGAAAGGAGGATGGGGCCGATGACGAAGATGGCGAAGCCGACGAGCCACGGCGCGATGAAAAGGTAGCCGGTTTTTGCCTCTGCTCGAAGGAGGTGGGCGCCTCGCAGCCGCCTTCTGAGGCCGAGCGTCCAGACGGTGAGCACGAGGGCCGCCAACACGAGGAAAAGCGACCGGACGATGCCCCAATTGAGCTTCGGGTAGGTCTGTCTTTTGAGGAATTGATTTAGCTCCTTCTGCACGACGCTCTTCGCGCGGTCAAGAGCAGCCTGAGGCGTCATTCTGCCCTCCACGGCAAGTTCGGTGGCTCGTTCCAACTCGTCCCACAACTGGCTTCCAACGGGGGTCACCGGCCGGTAGCGCGAATATTTCATCTCGGAGAGAAACACCCGCCAATTCTTGTCCTCGGTGAAATATGGGTCTTCGGTCGCTTTCACGTTAGCGGGCATCTGCTCGGCGGTTTTCGCGTAGAGAGCTTGCGGTCCGGGGCTGGTGATCCATTTGATGAATGCCCACGCCTCTTCGGGGTGTCGGGCGCCGGCGGGGATGACAAGGGCAAATCCGCCAGACCAGGTGCCCCGGACACCGTCTTCGGGATAGGGCAGCGGCGAGACGGAATAATCGAGGTCGGGATTGTAACGGCGGATCAGGCTCATGAGATAGCCCTCGTCGCCGGTCATCGCCATCTGACCCGTGAGGAAGGGAGTCAGCTCTCTGAGTCCGAAGCCGGAGGCGAAAGCCTTCAGGTCGTTCAAGCCGTAGCGCCTGGTGAAATCCATAACCCATTGCAAAGCCTCGACGACTTTTGGGTCGTTGGGAGTGACCTCGCGGCCATCCGGCGTGACATACTTCCCCCCCTTTTGCCATCCGTAAAGGTACAGCCATGTGTTGCCCCAATTCCCCAGCGTGCTTCCCGCTGTGGTGGAGATGGGAACGAAGCCGACTTGGGTGATTCGCCCCGTGGCATCTCTTTTCGTCAGCTTGTCGGAGCACTCGATAAGCTCCTTCCACGTCCTCGGCGGCCTGTCGGGGTCGAGGCCGGCTTCCCTGAAGAGCTTGTTGTTGTAGAAAAGGACGCGAACGTCCGTGTTGAAAGGGATGGCGTACATCCGGTTGTTGTACTTCGATTCCTGCCAGCACGGGGCGAAGAAATCGGCTTCTCTGACCTCGTCGCGTTCGATGTACTTGTCGAGAGGCTCGAAGGCGCCGCGACCTGCGAAGCTGGCCACGCGGAACCTGTCGAAAATCGCCGTGTCCGGCGGAACGCCTCCCGCGACTGCGGTCAGGAACTTCCTCTCCATGAGGGGAACGTCGAGCCTGTTGACGTGGATGCGAGGATGCGTGGCGTTGAACTGGTCCACCAGCTCTTTGACTGCCCGCCCGGGTGGCGTGCCGATGCCGAAGAAGTTCCAGAAGCTCAACTGGACCGGTTTGCCGCCCTGTGCAGCCCGAGCGGGGCCGGATGCGAAGATGAAGAAGATAGCTGAGGCGATGATAGCCGAGACCAGCGGACGACGGAGAACGCAGCCGAAAAAGCGCTTCGGTGTCCCGCTTCCCTGCACGCGTGCCGAGACTTGATAAGAAGCTTTTTCGAGCGAGCAGGTCATGAGAGTCCCTTGTTGACGCGGTCAGGCGGAATCATTTTCCTTACACCTCGTGCTATTTACCATCGTAGCCGCACATTCCCGTCCGAGGCGAGTTGACTACTGGCAGGAGCATCTCTGCGCCGCACTTATGCTTCGGGGCACAGTCGTCGCAAAACCATGCCTCGTCCTGCCAGATACAGGAAGAGCACACTCTCGTGGCGGGTTTGCCGCACACGTCGCACGATATCTCCGGAGCCACGTTCATGGCGAGAATCTCGATGGATTCCAGTGTAGTCAGGCGTTCCGTTGCCGAAACGACTCTCAGGACCAGGTCCGTCGGCGTGCCGAAGTCATACTTGTGGTAAAACCTCATTCGGGGTCGGAGAACCTCGTCGAGGGCAATGTCCATCCCTTTTTCCTCCCACTCAACTAATGGACTTATCGAGTATGGCGTCTTCGCGATGGTAAATGCGCTCATGTGCCCGCAGCATTCCAGCCAGGTTCGCCTCAGTAAATAGTCGAGGTTTTGAAGTTCGGCACTGGCAGGTGCTTCCAGGTGCATCCAGTACTGCGGCCGATAGCGCCCCTCGACGACGAGATGAAAGACTTTTTGCTCGCGAGGCTTCGCCCTTCCTCTCGCTTTCGGAGGATGCTGCTTCCGGCACGACTTCAGATGGTTCGTCATCGCCCGCTTGCTAACAATTCCGTCACAGAGATTGCACTTTCCTTCAAGTATTCGCATGACATTCTGTTGCTCTTCCATTTTGGAACCTCCTGGAGTGTTTTCATGAACGCGGGTTGTTTCTGTCCCGTGAATAAACTCCTCCTTCTCGCGGCATCCCGCCTCCAGCGGGACCCGTGGACTGTCAAGACCAAGATGGCCATGCCACGGGACTGGAGGAGGGACAGATTTAACGCAGAGGCGCAAAGGCGAGGAGAAATGAGAGAAAGATACTGCGCGGAACGTCTTTGCTCTCTGCGTTAGTTTTCCCTTCGGCTCGGTTGCCAGTTGCTCGTTGGCGTTCAGCAGCTCAGTCCCGCAGACAGTTCCGTCGGCCGCCATGTCAATGTTTAACTCATCGCTGATTTGAATAGTCTGCACCCTGTCAGTCTTTTCCTTCAGGCAAATATACGCCACGTTATACCACGGATCGCATGTCAGTTTCAGCACCGGACCTCCATTAGTTTTGTACCGCTGGCATCTTGCCGGCTGTCCTGTGGGCATCCTGCCCACAGCGGGAGCGAGACGCTCCCGAGACTGCCCCGCCTTGGCGGGGCGGCGTTACTCAGGGGGTTCAAAAGAGCCCGCGCAGCGTTAATCCGTGCGATTCTATTTCCGCCTCGCGAGGGGGCACGTACCCTTGTCGTGGCACGGGCGTCCCGCCCGTGAGGGACCATGGGCAAGATGCCCATGCCACGTACAGTGTGGGCGTCTTCACTTCGCGGTTTCCTCCCCGACGATTGTGATTTCCTCCTCCGTCAGGTGGTAGAGTTCGTAAGCGAGTTGGTCAATCTGGCGGTCGCTTTTGTCAATCTGGCGATGGAGGACGGTCTTTTCGTGGGCGGTCTTCGCCGACGCCAGCTTGTTGTGCAGCTCAAGCATCCGCTCGACCAGCTTGACCATGCGGTCGTGGCGGGCTTTGTCCTCGCTATCGGACAGGTCTATGGCAGGCATGGGGAGCTCCCGCAGCGACCGGACTTTGACCTGAGGGAAGGCTTTTTGATGCGACTCGTGCACGCTCTGCTCATAGACATAGCGGGTCAAGCGCGAGTTCAGCAGGCCGACCAGGTAACGGACATCTGTGCCGTCGCTTGGCGAATACAAGGCGAGTAAGGAGTTTCTGAAGTATGTGGCGTGCTGGCGGGGACCTACGATGGGGTGTGCCGCTGTCTGTCTGATTAGGAACTCCGCGCCTGCGTACCTTTCCCGTGGGCGGATGGTGAAGTATTCCCCGCTCTTGGGGCTATAATCCATTCTGAGGACCTTCGCCGGGGGCTGGCAGAGGTAGCGCGAAATCTGCTTTCCTTCCAGGACCGGCAAGGAGTGCGGCCCCGCGTCGCCTTCAGGCAAAATGAGTTTGCTGGAGCAGTTGCCTGTGTGCACGCCGGGGTCCGCTACGAGGTCGCCCAATGAGCGACTTCTCCATCGCAACTTTGCCATAAGCGGGTGACGCCGCTCGACAACCCACGGCTGGCCTTCGCTCAGAGATATTGTCGTTGTCCGCCCATCAGAACGGCACACTCGTGTTGGTTCCTTGTGCTCTCGGTCAGCGATGAAGGTCAGGGCCGGCGTGGTAACGTGTTGAAATACGTGCTCGCCCCAGTAGCGTACTTCCGAAAGGCGGGTGACGATGCGGAGGGTTTCTCGAACAGGGGCGTAACCCGCGAGGTGACCGACCTGATCTGGGACGATAAGCGCTACGAAGCGACAGGATAGGTGTTCCACGGCTCGCTGGATGAACATACCATGCGAAGTCAACCACCCAGCGCTGCTGTATCTCGCGCGGAAGTACTCACGTTGCGCCTTGGAGCTCTCTGCTGCCTGTCGTCCGGAATATGAGTGATACGGAGGGTTGCCGATGACGGCGTCGAAGCCGCCGGATCTCATGATTTCGGGGAACTCGGCGTTCCAGTCGAAGGCGTTGATGCGGTATCGCTCATCGTCGTCGAGGAGGGTCATCTGCCGGTTGTCGTAGAAGTCGGGGCCGATGAGGGAGTTGCCGCACTTGATGTTGCTGGCCAGGTCCGGCAATGCTCGCTCGCGAAAGAGTTTGAGCTGCTTCTCCAGTGTCTGCTCGTTCTCGCCTTCGAGGACTTTCAATAGCAGCGAGAGCTTGGTTACCTCGACGGCTTGCGGGTCAATGTCCACGCCGTAGATGTTGTTGAGGAGGATGCGCTTTCGCTCGGCGGTAGTCAGGCGCCAATTGGGGTTTGGGGTTTGGGGTTTAGGGTTTAGGATCTGGTAGATGGGGGGATTCCTTTTTCGGTCCCATTTTTCGGGATTGTGGGTCGTGTACCAGTTGAGATGCCAGTCAAGGAGGTACTGATAGGCGCCGAGGAGGAAGGAGCCGGACCCGCAGGCGGGGTCCAGGATTCGCAGGTTCGCTGCTTCATTAGGGTTTAGGGGTTGGGGGTTAGGGTTTAGGGATCGGGGGTCGGGGATCAGGGATCGGGGGTCGGAGGTCATTCTTTTTGACTGGGCTTGGGGCTTGCTGTTCTGCGGTGTCTGAGCGCGGCTCCACGCTCCTTGGTGCGGAGTGAGCGGATAAGACCGTTCAGCAGACGGCCCACCTCCTGGGACAGCTTCCAAGCGTCGTGGGCTTGATCCCGGTTGAGATAGCCCAGCCTGACGGCGATTTGCAAATGGGTTTCTGCCTCCGTCAGTGAGCCTCTCGCGATGGAAAGATACCGAAGGTAATCCGCGCGATGGAGCCGCCCATGCCCCTCCGCGATATTCGCCGGAATTGAGACTGCGGCTCGGCGGATCTGACTCGTCAGGCCGAATTGTTCCTCCGGTGGAAAGAGCCTTGCCAACCGATAGACTTCCACCACGAGGTCCATGCTCTTCTGCCATACCTCCAGGTCCCGATACGTTTGAATCGCCATCTCGTTCCTCTCCTTTTCCTGATCCCTGATCCCCGACCCCCGACCCCTCCAATAGTGTCCCCACGGTATTCTTGACGATGTAGTCCACGATGTAGGTGGGGGTGTAGTAGATGCCGCCGGCCTTCTTGACCTCGGGCTTGTCCTCGACGACGGCGCGGTGAGCGGGTGTCAGGCGTATGACCTTTCCGAGGAATTGCTCATAGACCTGGCCAAGAATGTCCGCGGGAAGGACGGAGAATTCGTAGGGGCTTTCGGGGTAGTAGAGCCTTTTGACGATGTCCTTGAGAGGCTTGTCGTCAACGGCGAGGCGGGGCGTCAGCTCGTCCGGGGCATCGGGGCGGCCTTTCTCTTTGCGGAAATGAAACAGGCCGGAGTTGTATCGCTCGTCCGCTCTGTAGAAGAGCTTGCAGAGGCGGGCGTAAACGTTCGTGCCGTTCCGGAGGTCCATGAGCTGGCCGTAATGCTCAATTGCGCGAGCCTCACAGATGCGTAGGAAGATAATGCGATCAATGGTTCGCTGGACGGCGAAGTTGAGCTCACGGCGGGTGAGCTGCGGATTGCGGAGGGCGATGTTGCGGGCGAGCATTTCGCGCCAGGACTCGATCTCTTTGAGGAAGGCGGCGTCCACCTCCGCGGTTCCCCTCTTGCGCTTGGTGGACTCGACGTACTTGTCGAAGGAACCTTTGAGAACGGCATCGCGGGAGAAGACCGACGCGATCTCGTCCCAGCGATGAGCGTACTGCGTGTATGTAAGATACAGCACACGAGCGGCGGAGGCTTTGTCAATCTTGCTGGGCTTGATGCGGCAATCGTATGCGGCGAATTCCTCGAAGTCGGTGAGAATGCTGAGGGGAAGCTTCGCGGACCAGGCGTAACGGCAGAGCTGATAAGCCGGGTGAACGTCATCCTTAATGTCAACGGAGGGCTTTTTTGCTTCGAGAAAAAACTTTCGCGCGCCGCCGATACGGAAGCAGTAGTCCGGGGCTTTAATGGCGCCGCGAATCTTGATGGCATCCTCGTGGATGACGTCCTTGTGAGTTTCGGTGTATCCCTGCTTGTTGTAGATGTCCCAGCCAAGGCACTCAAAAAGCGGGTCTATAAACTCCGCTCGGAGCTGGGCCTCCTTGTAGCGCCCGGAGCGGTACTCTTCGCGGCCTCGCCCGAATCGCTCGACAAGTTGAGGGACTTCCGGAGGAATCGCCATTGTCGTATTCTCCTGTCATGATGAGAATGATAAACAGACGGCGGGCAAGTTGCAACGGGCAAAATGGGAACGCTGTGGCCGGTAAGGAGGGCGTGGGCAGGAGCCTACGCGACAGCCGGCAAGATGCCGGCGGTACACGGAAAAGAAGGGGTGTCGCCGGAAAGGAGGTGCGACGAGAGGTCAAAGGGATGTACTGCGAGAACCTTCTTGCCTCGCCAAGACGCCAAGCATTTTCCATATCTGATTTCGCGTCATCTCCGCGTCTTCGCGTCTTTGCGAGACGTTTCGTCTGTCACCCTTCTCTAAGTACATGGATTCGCAAATACGGTGACGTATAATGGCGCTGCGAAACGGTCTATTTCGACGGGACAACAGGATAGACGAGATAGTTCCAAGCACGTGAGCAATCCAGTGAATCACAAGCCGAGGGCAGTTGGGTGAAAGGTCACGAAGCGCAAGCAATTGACGGAGAAGTTGTTCGAGACCTTGCAGCCCGGTCATGGCGGGCTGGAAAGAGTTACGGTCA
Source organism: uncultured Verrucomicrobiota bacterium (assembly GCA_964640185.1). GTDB lineage: Bacteria > Auribacterota > JABMQX01 > JABMQX01 > JABMQX01 > CAZXGF01. The sequence continues at coordinate 50,402 of CAZXGF010000033.1, forward strand.
TCGTCCAGCCCCGCGTGCCGCGGGGTCGAGCGGGTTGTTGTGGCGGCTCAGGAGATACAACTCGTTAACAACATCGTCGCGACCGGCAAGCCAGTATGAGAACGGAAAGTTGAAGTAAAGCGAAAGCTCAAGAACCTTTCGCAAGGATAAACAGGATTCCAAAAATCCCGTTCATCCTGTTTATCTTGTCAAAAGAGATACGTCACCCAATTTATGAATTGCAGCACTAAGTCGGCGCAAGCTCGAACTCTTTCGCCATCTTGTACATAGCCACGATTTTCTGTGGAGCGACGTCGGCGAGGATGTTATGAATCTGGGTGAAGACGTACCCGGAGTCTCGGGTGAAGATTTTGAGACGCTCCTGCACGTCCCTTTTGACATCCTCGACGGTGCCGAAGGGGAGGACCTCCTGCGTGTCGCATCCCCCACCCCAGAAGGTGATGTCCTTCCCAAAGTTTTCCTTGAGCACGACGGGGTCCATTCCCCTCGCGGAGGTCTGGACGGGGTTGAGGATGTCCACACCGATCTCGATAAGGTCCGGTATAACCTTGACGATGCTTCCGCAAGAATGGAGGAAGACCTTCAGGTCGCTGTGGTCGTGAACGTACTGATAAATCTTGCGATGCCTCGGCTTGATGATCTGGCGATACATGTCGGGATGCATCTGGAGCCCGTGCTGTGTGCCGAGGTCATCGCCCATCTGGATGATGTCAATGTCGTCGCCGACGGCTTCGATGTAAAGCCTGAGATTCTCGAGGTGAAACTCGACGAGGCGGTCGAGATAGTGCTCGATAAGCTTCGTATCAATGTACATTCTCGCGAGGAACTCGGCCCATCCGAAGTGGAACTGGCCGCTTTCGAGCATGTTTCCTCCGAACTCGCCGAGGATAGCTTTGTCGGTCTCCGCTCGATATTGTCGGGCTTTATCCCTGAGGAGAGAGAGCTCTTCCTCGGAGATGACCGGCAAGTCCAGTTTATCAACATCGGAGGTGGTCTGGGCATCCGTCAAAGGGAAATACGTCATCTCGTAGTAAAGCCCGCTCGCTGGCATTCGGGCGATCTCCCGCTTGTTCTCCATGATGACCCTGTCCCCGTCCGGGAGCAGCACCGGACGGAAGGACTCGGGCACGAGGCACTCCGAGCCGTCGGGGAGGATGTCGTCTCGCCACTCGGTGACCTTTGCTCCGAGGGCGGGCGCCAACCGGTGAACCTGGACGACATCGCCGCCGAGGTAATCTATGACCTCCATGTCCGGCTCAGCGAGCTGTTGCATCACGTCGTAAACTTTCGTCTTGGGAAGATGCTCGAAACCGAGATGCTTCTTCAGTTTGTTATAAGCGATGGCCATGATGCCGGTTGAACGCATCGCTCCGAAATCAATCGCGACGCGATCCGTGGTCTCATGGTTGATCGCCGCCATCACCCTTTCGCGAGAGTTCATCTTCTTCTTCTCCTTACGCCAGTGCCGAGCTTATGCACAAACTCGCCGCCAAAAAGCCTCCACAGGCGCCCCATAGGATAACGGGGCCACAAACGTTTGTCAAGCAGAACGAACGCCGGAGTGTATGGCCTCAGTCTCGGGCGGATACCCCGCCTTGGCGGTGGAGAGAAAAAGGGAAGAGGAGGGTAACGCAAAGGCGCAGAGTCGCGGAGAGGAAGATGAGAAGGACCCCGCCCTCGCCTGCCGTAGCATGTGGGGGACGGCGCTTCTCTTTTGCTTTTTGGAGGAAATGCTCGCTGCTGTCGGGGTGACGATTTACCTCGCGTCAGTGTCTCTGACGGCCCGTGGGTCTCAACTCTCGCTTGCCGGTGAGCGCCCCGTACAAGTCCCACAGGCACATGTTGCTGTAATACTCCGTTCCCCACCTGAGGCGTCCGGTCTGGGGGTCCATGTTCCACGTGGTGTTCCAGGGAGACCGCAGCCGCAAGGCGATGTTCTCGTACAAGCGTTTTGCCATATCCATGCCCCGCCCACGGCGGGGGCCGCCCGCGTAGAGGCACGTCGCCGCGTAGCAGAAGGTTTCGCCTATGGTGATACTTGAGGAATGGTATTTTCCGGTTGTGTCGGGGGCGCCATCGGGTCGGACGCCGTTGACCAAGCCGAACGGACTCAAGGCGGCGTTCAATTCCGCGACCGCTTTGAGCGATGAGAGGATTTTCTGTTTCGGAAGAATCTCTCCGAGGCCGGCGGAATAGGCGAACCACTGCCCGACAAGCTGATTGCCGAGGCACGTCTCGGAAAGCTCGCCCGTTGCCGGATCGTTGTAGAGCCGATAGTACCGCCCGTTCCAGAGCTTGTCGTCGAGAGAGTGCGAGGCTTTGGCAAAAAGCGCGCTGCATTCCCCGGCAAAGGACGTGTCTCCGGTCGCCTTCGCCATTTCCTCTGCCGCGCGAAGGGCGGCGAGCCAGACCGTCCCCACGTATGCGGAAGTTCCTTTGAAGCGCCAGATGTCGTAATACTGCATGGAGACTTCATTGATGACTCCGTCGCCATCGGTGTCCAGCGTCGTAGCATAGCGGACTGCCTTTTTCACGTGTGGGTAGATTTTGCGGAGGAACTTTCTGTCGTTCCACCAACGATAATCTCTGTACGCCATGAGCACGAACTCTGACGAGTCGAGCGATTTCTGTGTCTCGTAGTAAGGCTTGTCGAAAAACTCGGGGCTGCCGAAGGCGAAGGGGATGGCGCCGTCAGCTCGTTGATGACGGGCAAACTGGAGCATTGTGTTTCGTTCGAGGTCCGGGAAAAACATCGCCGTCGGGATGGAGCCGTAGAAACGGCACACTATCGTTTCTGTTATGGGGCAGCCGGCGAAAGACTCGCTGTGGGCGAATCGCCCGTCCTTAATCCACAACGTGTTTCTTGCGAGGGAGTACAGGCAATTAACCAGCCCCCCCTTTAACCAGGCGGGGAGAGGCGAGCCGTAAATCGCCTCCTGCCATGCCGCCGTTCTTTCGTGGAGCGCGGACCATTTTCCGGCGACGTATTCGGCGACCTGCTCCGGTCCCGCGAACCAGTTGGAGAACATGTGGCCAATGAAATTGCCCCCGGAATCTCTCTGGTCCGGGAAAAACCACGTCAGAAGGAAACGGATGTCGCGTTGCTCACTCGCCTCAAGGGTGATATTTGCGGAGAGCGCCATGGCATTTTGTGTCTTCTTCGGCTCGGCGCCTGTCGCTTTGGCGGAGGCCCAGCTTCCTTTATCGGCAAACTCTCGCCAGGGATTCTCCGCGTCATCGGCATAAGACCACTCCTTGAGAGCGTCGCACCTGATTCCTTCGTCTTTCAACACCGCGATGCTGTACCCTCCCAAGAGATTGCCGGAGGGAATGTTATGAGAGAGCATGAAAAGCGTTTCATTCTCGGAGAGGGTGGTTCGCGGAACGGGCGCGGACTTCGAGGGCAGCGTCAATTGTCGGGGGATTCCGATTTCGCCCGAAAACAATCGGTCTCTCGCTTCGGACCATGAGCTGACGAAGATTCCGTCAGGTTCAGGTCTGCCTGCGAGACCGCAGACGATGCCGTTTACACCGTCGGAGATGACGGCAGCGCGCGGATCGTTCAAGTATCCTCCGGCGTCGTCGGATTCATGCCCCGCCCCGCCAACATCGCAATTAACAAAATATCGCAACTCGACGTTCCGGAGCTTTGTCTTCGAGCGGTTGGTGATTTGAAAAAAGCGAACAACCGATTGTGAAAACAATATCGTGCGAATTTCCACGCCTATGAGACCATCACCAGAGGCAAGCTTTGTGACGGCGCAATCCGCATTCAGCTTGCGAGATGGAACTTCCACGATGAGGTTTCGGAGTTGGTTGGCTCCCCGCGAGCGGTATGCCACGCCAGCGACCCTCTTTTTCCCATCGTTGTAATGGATGGCGAAATAGTGTTGCCCAACGGTCGGGACATCTTTCCATGTGAAAGTCTCTTTCCGCCAATTCTCCCAGTTGAAGCAGCCGTCGGCGTCGAGGGCGAATTCGACCTTGCCGTTGGAAAGGACTATTCCTTCGGCATCGCCTTGCGGCTCGGTGTTTGTGTGAAGAACCTCGAAGGCGGTGTTATCGCTCTGTTGCGAATTGCGCAATTCCTCCCTCAGGCCGTCGGCAGAGGCGGCGAGAGATTGAACGACGGAAACGCACATCGTTTCGCCGGCCGGGAGCAGCTCCTGTCGCCAGGAGCCTGTCGCTCCGACGTTGCCGCGAGATTTTATTGGAATCCCGTCCATCGTGTCGGACGAAGGCTTGCCCCACGAGAAGGCAAGGGAGGCTTGAGCGCGCTCGTCCAGAACGTTTTTGACGCGGAAAGTGAACATGATCGCCGGGAGGCCGGAGTTCTTGCTGTCGTGATAGATGAAGGGCGTCATGGCGCGGAGGGAGATTTTCACGGGAAGGGCATCGTCCCTGTAATCAATGTCGAGCATCGGGAAATGTCCGAGGAACTCCAGCCCTTTTATCGGCTCCAGCCCGTGAGCTCCTTTGCCCTGAAGGATTCGCGAGACTTTCCCTTGCGAGGACTCGCAGTGCGCGGCGAAGAAACAGCCCTCCGTTTTTCCCTGCGGGCGAGGGTTGTTCATCAAGCCGTTGCGTTCGAAGCCGCCGAAGCTGTTTATGCTGATGGTCCCCGTGCCGAGACCGCCGAGCGGCATCGCCACACAGTCCCCCATGTCATACTTGACGCCTACGACAGTACGAGGTCTCTGCCAGCGCTCGTGTTTCTCGAATGCGTAAGCTTTCTCGTCGGCGGGAGCGCTGCCTTCCCCAGCGGTGCCATTGGCGAGAATCACGAAGATCGGCGCGGCGAATAGCAAAAGAAGGGGAACGCCTCGTTGCATAGATTTCCTCCTGGCACATTCCGGCGCCTAAATGAACGTGCAAACAGGTACTCTATTTCAGATTTGAGATTTCGGACTGCGGATTCTACAATCCGCAATTTGCGATCGGCAATGGCGATGGCCTCCATTTCGACTTTCGGATTCGCGGCTGGCGATTCCGCAATCCGCAATCCGCAATCGGCATCAATGGGTCGTCGGACCGAGCGGCCGAATCCAGATGTTCCGGTACTCCACGGGATTCCCGTGGTCCTGGAGCATGATTGGCCCGGGCTTGCTCAAATCATCACGGGGCATTGCTGCGGTCGTGGGCCCCGGCACTTCGAGGTTCTGCTGGATCCAAACTCCATTCTGGAGCACCGAAAGCCTCGCCTTCTGGACAAGCTTTCCGCTTTTGTCGAATCGCGGCGCGAAAAAGAGGATGTCGTAGCTCTGCCATTCTCCCGGCTTCAAGCAGGCGTTGACCATCGGCCGCGAGACCTTATAGATTCCCCCACAGTCGTTATCTTTCGAGTCCAGTCCGTATGAGTCGAGCACCTGTACTTCATACGAGCCTTGCAGGTAAACGCCGCTGTTGCCGCGTCCCTGCCCCCTCGCGTCCGGCATGTACGGGATTTTGAACTCGACGTGCAGTTGGCAATCCATGAACTCCTGCTTGGTGATGACGTTTCCTCTGAAAACCTGCATCGCGCCGTCGCCGAGGACCTTCCAGTGGCACGGCGCCTTCGACCCCTGCATCACCAACGCGCTCGTATTCTTGCCGTCGAACAGAATGATAGCATCGGACGGCGGTTTGAGGTTCGTGCTGCTGAGGTTGCTCACCTGCTTCAGTTTGGGGGCGTTTTGCCCGCAGCAGGGGAGCATCGCGCACATCATCAATACCATCGCCGCCATCGCTCCCGAAACGGCGAGGACGCGTCTCATCCGGCTCTCTCTGACTTTCATCATGACCTCCACCTTCCTTTCTGCTGTCTTGAACTATTTTGAACGGAAAACTCAAACTCGCAGCCGGCGGACCAGCCCCGCCTCCTGCCATGCCGAGGCGAGAGCCTTTCGTCATCTCATCCGCCTGGCGCCCGCTTTTTCTTCGCGCACAGCTAAAGACTCTAACTCATCGGCTCACGCTACGCAACAGCCATCTCGCTCAATCGGTAATGCCTCAGTTACCGGCGGCTGAGGGTGGAAACGCAGAGTGCGCAGAGCACGCAGAGAGGCACACGTATCGCCGGCATCCTGTGCCGCCCCGCGTTCCGCGGGGGATATCGAGGGGCTCCCTCGCGCTCGACGGGCTCGGGCTGTACCCTTCACGGCAAAAAAAGCCATCCCCCACGTGGCATCCTGCCCCAGCCGAGGGCGAGACGCCCTCGGGACTGCCGCCCCGCCATGGCGGGGCAGCGTTAC
>CAZXGF010000034.1:0-55545 GCA_964640185.1 uncultured Verrucomicrobiota bacterium
CGCCGCCTTTCCCGGTTTTCCCGCCCCCAGACAGCAAAGTTTCGGAATTGCTGGCCAGCAGGCAGGATGATTGCAACCCGCTGCTTAATGTGATAGGGTTACTGGCCGATGGTTACGGGACGAAGGCCGTGCATCGCCCCGTAAGGCGCAAGAGTTCACGTGGCACACCGAAGTGTGTGGCTGCACATGCGGGCTGGGAGAACTGGAGCAGCGGTTGTCGGGCTACCCGATCGGTAATCATAGGTTGCAGCCGCGAGGAGGCGATGCGGCTGTACAGTGAGCTTCCCCCGCAGGCGAGGGCTTCGCTGTGTGCCGGGTGCGAGGGTTCGAGAGAACGTTGTCGAAGCGGACAGCTTACTCGCTTAGTGTTCTGGTTCGTAAGTTGGGTCACGTATTCGGGTGCTGCAAAAAGGAAAAGGCCGGGAAACATATCAGATTTTGAATCCAGAATACGTCGCCGTATTTACGAACAGTTGTAGTTAGGAGGTCCAAAACTCGCCATGAGAGACGTGCCGCGGAGGGTGCTGGCAGCGCTTTGCATCGGCGGACTGGTGGTGGTATGGGGCTGCGGGAGACGCCCCCTGCTGCCGACACCGCCCATCATCGAGGGTTGGCAATATTCTGAGCTGCCGGAGAGCTACGACCGCGAGACCCTCTATCGCTACATCAACGGAAAGGCCCGCGTGTACCTCGACTACGGCTTCGTAAGGCTCGACCACGTGCAGTTCGCGGAGCCGGGCGTAGAACGGGTCATTGACGTTGACGTTTACGACATGGGCAGCCCTACCGGCGCCTTCGGGATTTATTCGCTGGAACGCGGCGAGAACGTTCCCCGACACTACCGGAAACGATTCGGATACATGATTGATTCGGCTCGCTTCTTCTGGAAGGGTCGGCACTATGTGACAATCACCAGCCCCCAGAACTCCCCGGACACAATTGACGCCATCAAGTCGCTCTCCCTCTATCTGGAAGCCTCTGTCCCGGGAGATACTCAGGGCGTCCCTCTGCTGGAGGCGTTCCCGGCGGAGGGGAAAGTCTATGAAAGTGAGCAGTATTTCTCCGTCAATCTGCTGGGGCATGAGTTCATGGGCGGAGGATTCCTCGCCGCGTATCAGGAGAAAGGGAATCGGTTCAAGCTCTTTCTGTCGCCGAAGGAATCCTCCGACGCGGCGACGAGGGTTTTCCACCAGCTCAGAGAATCGCTGAGCCGTTACGGCGAGATGCTCGGCGGAGCGGGCGACATCGGCCAGTCAGGCTTTCTGGCAAAAGACAGCTCTGTCGGGACGTGGTTTGTCTCGGTGAGCGGACGCTACGTTGTCGGGGCTGTGGGCTTTCACGAGGAGGAGTTTGCGAGAAAGCTCCTGAGTCTTCTGTGCAAGAACCTGCCCGCGTCTGCGATGTCTGCGCCCGCTGCGGTTGAGCGTCCAGGAGTTTGAGCACGCCCGCTTCTCTACTTTGCGACGAGAGTTTTTCTGAGCAGCTCTATGCTCTTCTTGACTCCCGAGTCAGCGTTCTCCTTTCCCTCGTATTCGAGGGAAATGTACCCTGTGTAATTGACTTTGCGGAGAATGTCGGCGATGCGGTTGTAGTCGAGGTCGAGGCTGTACCACACTCCGCCGCCGAAGTAAGTCTTGGCGTGGACGAGGACAGCGTGGGGCGCCAATTTCACGAGGTCGTCGTACGGGTCTTCGAGGAAGTTTCCGGTGTCCATGGTCACGCCGAGCCACGGTGACCGGATGGCGTTGACGATCCGCAGGACTCCTTTCGCGGTTTTCGTCAATCCCCAGTGGTTTTCGAGTGCGAGGACGACGCCTGCCTTTTCGGCTCTTGGAAGGCATTTCTCGGTGCAACTGATGACCCACTTGAAAGCGTCATCGTCCGTATAGCCGGGCAGAGGCGGCTCCACACCTCGCTTTGCCATGAGGTCATCGAAGGATCGCACTGTCCCCCAGCGGCCGGAATTGAGGCGGATGGCGGGAATTCCCATTTCGTGTGCGATGTCAATGCAGTGGAGCGTGTGGTCAATGTTCGCCTGTCGCTTGTCGGCGTCGGGACTGACGAAGTTCTGGTGAATCGAAAGACCGTACAAGTCGAGGCCGTTGATGAAAGCCAGACGCTTCAGTTTCTGGAGGTACGCGGGCGATTCTCCCGTCATCTGCTGATGAAGCACCTCGATGCCGTCAAGCTCCAGGGCACAGGCTTTTTCGATGACGGTTTCTATCGTTACTCTCTTCCTCGTAAAGTGCCAGTACGAGTACGTTGATGTCCCGAGCTGGACGCGATACTTCGGCGTCGAACGCTTTTTTCTTGCCGCTTTTGCCTTGGGCGATGATGCGGCCTGCGAATCGCCTGAAGAAGCGAGAAAAGTGGCGGCGGAAGTCGCTAACAAGGTCTTGCCCATAAACTCTCGTCTTGATATTCCCATCGTTATCCCTCCGGTTTTTGCACGATTCTGCTGACTTTCTCGCTCGCCGTCAAGTGAAAGGTTTTGCTCCTGAGTAATGCCTCACTTACGGGTGGCTAAGCGTGGAACCGCAGAGTGCACAGAGCACGCAGAGGGAGGTGTGTACCGCCGGCATCTTGCCCCCGCCGAGGGCGAGACGCCCTCGGGACTGCCGCCGGGACGGCGGCGTTACCTTAGGGAACCTGGCCCGACTTCCGCGCTCACTCCGAACGCACGCGGAAGTAGCCCGCGTTGCCCCCAAGGAAGGCGATGCAGCACTCCGTCCCAATGATCGGCCCCACCACAGGTTCCCACTCACCCGCAGCCAAGTCACCACTGTACTCCAGGTAATAGACGGCTGCCCCCACGTCCCGCCAGACAATCCTCAGACCATCATAGGGCCAGAAAAAGCAGCCGCCGACGATCCATATATCCCGACCTGGCGGTGGAGGTGGCGGAGGTGGCGGCGGAGCCGGCACGTATTCTCCAGAGACCATGACATCGTCAATGGCGAACCACCAATCCCATACAGCATCGTAGAAGTGCCACCGAAGCTGGATTATCTCTCCGTCGTAAGCCGAAAGGTCCAACTTCTCGGGGCTGCTGTCAATCGCCGGATCGAGGTCGGGCGGGACTGTATCGTAGTCGAAATGCAGGAGGTTGACCCATTCGTCCCAGGCCCAGGTCGTTATATCGAACGCCCGGATGTCCACTTCCGCGATCTGGGTGTGGTCGAAGTCGTCCGGATAGACCCTGAAGTTCTTGCTGAAACTGAGACGGAGTCTCAACCAATCGGTGCAGTCTATCTCCGGGCTTATCAGTTCCTCGTCGAGGTCCGCGGTGCCTACGAGGTCGCTGTCGGCAATCACGTAGTTGCCTCTCATGCCGGCGAGAGCTGGATGCCGGTCGTCGCTATCGTCACCCAGATAGTTGCCCGCCGTATTCCACAGGCGCCAGCCGACAAGCGGCTCGCGGGAGACATTGATCACGTCCCACCCGCCGAATGTCTCCAGATCGGTCCAGTCGTAGAGGTTTGCGTAGTCCTCGAAGTCATCCTCGAAGATTACCTCTCTCCTGACTTTCAGGTTGAAGGCAAGTCCTATCTTGTCGAAGTTCAACTGTCCGGAAACCAGCTTCACTCTAAGCGTGTGCTCGCCGGGAGTGGTCCGGAACGCGTCCTCTAACGGATACCACCGCATGGCATGCCAATCGGGGGTGGCGTAGCTGATGGTTCCGAGAAGCCTCTCATCCCAGTAAAGCTTCACTGTGCCGCCGCCGGGGGAAGCCAGCCTCAGGCCAATCCTCGCCCAGCCCCCCGCAGGATCGTCGGGACCCGGCGCCGGAACATCGAAGGTGTACCGAAACCAGTCGCCGAGGGTGGTCCATCCAATGCTGATGTGGTATTTGTCCGTCGTCCCAAAGTCCAAGGCGGTCTCAATGGCTACGTTATCGTTGGGACGGTAGAACCGGCGGGCATCATCCTGCGGAATGTCGTTGGCAAAGAAGAAGTCGTAAATCGGATCCAGAGCGTCGGATGAGGGGGCCTCATTGGCCTGGCACCCGGGAGTCCAAGGCCGCCCTCCGCAGTTGAAATGTTCCGCTTCCCGTATCAGCTCGATTTCGCCCAAGCTCGCCGGTCCGAGGACTTCGCAGAAGGCGCCCATCATACCTCCCTTGTTCACCGCCCTGACCTTAAAACTGTAAGTGCTCCAATCGGAAATTCCCTCCGAGTACCAACTCTCTCGTGTAAAGGCTACCTGCTCCCAGTCGCCCCCGTCCACGCTGCGGAAGACCTGATAACCATCCACGCCCTCCTCTGGCGGGGGGCTCCAGGTCAACAGGGCGCCAAACATCATGGAGAGAACCACGTACCGCGGCGCCGACGAAACCGCATAGGTGACGCTGTCTCCAAACGTGTCATCGCCGTTGACGTCTCCAGCGAGCTCCAGCGACGCGGTCGTGCCTGCCGGGACCGAAAGCGAATAGGTTATCCTGGCAGCTTGCAGACCCGCGAAAGCCCAGGTGAGGGTTCCGTCTCTTACCTCACCGCCGCCGGAATCAGCCACCGTCAGACCTTCCGGAATCGTCTCGCTCACGGTTATGGTCTCCGGCAGGTTATCGGGGTGTGCCCTAACCGAAAGCTCCACATTGAGCGTCCCCGGGGACTCATAGGAATCGGGAAGACTCCTCACCGCATAAGCCTGCGGGAGAGGATTCGGAACCGACAGAGAATAGGAAAGGTCGGTGTAAGGAATATCCTCGCGGTCTGTTACCCTCACGGCAAAATAGCCGCCTCCACCCCCTTCCTCAAGCATCACAGTCATCGAGTTGACGCCCTCATTCAGGATGAAGTCCTGGGCTTGCTCTGTGCGGCAGTCCCAGCCATCTCTTGCCACAGCGACCGTCCCGTTGTTCCAGATGCGAAGCTGACCGTCGTAACGGAAACGTAAGCGTGCCTCGCGTGCCTCCGGAGCGAACACGTAGATGTGCCAATAGCGAGTCTGCCGCGCCAAGCTCTGCTGCATAAACCAGCCATCATCCCTCTGGAGCGGTGTCCATATAAGTGGATTGACCGTAGTGAGTATCCCCGTGTCGATGAAATCGTACTCTTCGCCCTCCACAGGATTGATGTTCGCCGCCCCGCCCCAGTTGGCAAGATAATCCATGTCATCCGGGCCTTGTAGGTGGTCGCGTTTCAGGCCGATAATGCCGTCGCTCGGCGACTGACCCAGGTGCAACATGTCCTGGAAGTAGTAACGCGGAAGAGGCTCGGTCTCGAAGACCGAGTTGGTGACGTTGGCGTTCACCTCGTCAGTGCTGATGCCGCCGACACCATCGTCCACCGTGAGCTGAAAGGTCAGCCGCTTCGTGAACGACCAGATTTCCGGAGCGGTGAAGGTGCACACTGCGCTATTGGGATTGGAGAGGGAGACGGTGGGGACGCCCACTTGAGTCCACTGGTATGTAATGTCGCCGGAAGTTGTCTGGGAGGCGGTGCCATCCAGAATCACATCGCTTCCTTCTGAAACAATCCGGTCGGGTCCGGCGTCGGCTGTGGTAATGAGGCTTTTCACCGTGACCTGAAAATCTTCTATCCATACTTCGGTCTCGGTAACTGCTGTCAGCCTGAAAAGCAGGAGCGTATCCTCATCCACACCCGGCGCCTGAAAGCTGGCAATGACGCTATCCTGGTTCCCAATGAACACCGGCGGACCACTCACCTGCTCCCAGTGGTAGCTGAGAATCTCCCCCTTATTCCAAAACAAATAGCTCCCGTCCAGTCTGACGGTGCTTCCCTCCGGAACGACCCTCTCGGGAGCGGCTGGCGGATTCGCCCTGACCTGATCGCCGTACACCCCCAGTTCAGAGATGGAGGTGAAAGTTCCCATTCCTCCGGGAGTCCCGTCAATCCTGATGCCCTTTCCGCGAACGGGCATAAAGGAGATGTCGTATCGCGTGAAGGGATCGCGGCCCGAATGATGGTCCCTGAAATCGTAGTCAGGGGTGATTTGCACGTCCGACGCCTCGAGCCAATTCGTGCCGTCCTCCGTGTACTGGACGGTCAGGTCAGTGAACCACCCGCCCTGCCAGAAAAAGTCGCCTGTGAAATAGACGATGTGGTCAAAATAGAGCGGCTCCTCCCACAGATAGCCCCAGTAATCCTCGCTCTTGGGCTTTCCCTCCCAGCTATTCGAGGATTCGTCGCGAACTACGTCGTTCATAGCATCGGGGGAGGGAGGAGAGACCTTGCATACGTACTCCGAAGGTGGGGTCGTGCCTCGGGCTTCCTCCGGCAAGGCGAGGTTGCGCATGATGGTGACCGATAACGGCTCAGAGACGGCGCCGGGCTCCTCCAGAGTTGAGAAACGGTTTTTGGCTCTGACCCTGAGGGTAAGTTGCGTGCCAGGGTCCTGATCCTTGACCTCGTACTGACAATCGCAGATGAGCGGGGGCAGGGGAATCCACACATCCGGCGGAGGCACCCATTCTATCTCGTAGCATTCGGCATCCGGAACCGGGTCCCAGAAGAGCCAGAAGCCTCGGTCTGTGGGCAGCGCTCGCAGGTTGGTGGGAGGAACGCGAGGTGGGTTTCCCGCAAGAAGTGTAACGTCAAGCTCATGAGTAAGTGTGCCTTTACTGGCAGAGACCACCGTCAATTCAAAGGTGATAACATTCCCCATCGTTACCTCCGGCGCGAAGAAATGAGAAATGCCAAATGGAGGATTGGGATTATCCAGCCCGACTATCGGCTCACCTGCCCCGTTGCTATGCGTATCGAACCGAATCGCGTATCCGTCGAGCCCGTCAAAGCCGAGGGACTCGCCGCCTCCTCCGAGAAAATCAGGCCCCTTCACCCAGGCGAAGGTAAGCCCGTCACCTCCGCTTCCTCCGCCTATCCAGAAATCGAAGGAAGCGTGGAACACGTAGCTCCCCATCTGCCGGAGCCAGAAAATGGAGCCCGCCCGATCATCGGCGGCGTCTGTGAGAAGAATTGCCTGCGACGAGGCGTCCCATGCGGCGGCGCCGCCGAGGCTCCACCACGCGGGGTCCGGTTGCGTATCGAAAGCCTCGCCCACCGCCGTTAATGGCATTTGCGCAGTAGGCGTCGCTACGAGCGACAGAATTGCTATTAGCGGGAATCCCCTTACGAACCTGCTTGCCTTCATCGTTCTCCCCTCCTTCAAAGCCGACATTACGCCGCCGGAACGGGATGAACGTCGCTGAGGCAGGATAGGTCATTAAGATTAACCAATGGCCAGCAGGACAACGAGTCGAAGCCTCAACGCCGCAGGCGCCCGCGCCGCCAGCTCTACGGCAGGCGAAACTACCGAGGCTCGCAGTGAGAATTATAGCACGTTTCTTCGGCAGCTTTCCAAGAAAATTCTTGGCGGAGCGGGGTGTCTCAGTCTCGGACGGATGCCCCGCCCAGGCGGGGGAAGGAAGGGGGGAGGAAGAAGGTAACGTAAAGGCGCAGAGTTGCAGAGAGGATGATGAGAACGATCCCGTAGCGATTTCTCCTTTTTGATTGAATTTCTGGCGAGGGTGATATAGTGTCTGGCTCGGTGAGGGAGGACGGTCGGCGGGGGGGCAATGCGTTCAACTTTTTCTTCTTCGAGGCCGCAGTGAAAACACGAGTTGGCAAAAAGTACGTCATTTACCTCTGTCTGATACTGGCGGGCGTGTCCTTGAGCGGCCGTCTGTTGACCGGCCCATTGAAGCACGCAACGGACGGTTTCATGGCGCCCGCTATTGAGAAAAATGTGGAGGCGAAATCCGGCGGCGAAGACCACAGCCAACTCGAGAAGCTGTACGTCATCGTTTTTCTGATTTTGACCATTTACGGGGCGCACCTCGCGGCAAGATTCCTGTCGGACAGAGCCTGGCGAAGGAGGGACCACTACGCCCGAGATGTGCGATGGTCTGTGCTGGACTTCGTGGCGATGGTCTTTCTGTACTTTGCCCTGGCGGGGATTTATACGACCTTTTTCGCTCATCCTTCGGATTCTTCCGGCGCCTTCGGGGAAAGAGCGGTGCTGGAGATCATCGTCAGCGCGTTTTCTTATGTGATCGTTCTACTTTTTGGAATCTGGATCCTCAAACTGAAGGGAAGCAATTTTGCAGACGGGATGGGGTTGAGCATCCGCCCTTACGGGAGGTTGATTCTCATAGGGGTGGCGGCTTTTCTTGCTTTCCAGCCCCTCAACTTCATCTACACGACGGCGATGGCGGCAGCTTTTTACGGCTTGAGGCTGCCCATTGAAGGCCATCCGGTCGTGAAAGAATTGCTCAGGCCGGATGAAATTGGGACAAAAGCATCCCTTGCCATCTCGGTGGCTCTTTTCGCTCCCTTTTTTGAAGAGATATTCTTTCGGGGTTTTCTTTACCAGGCGCTGCGAAGAAACTTCCGCGCCCCGGCAGCCATTGTCATAACGGCAGGGCTGTTTGCCTCAATCCATCCACGGGTTTTCCAGACCACCCTCATCTTCCCCCTCGGTCTGCTTCTCGCTTATCTCATGGAGAAAACTGGTTCGGTCATTCCGTGCATAGTAGTGCACTTTCTCGTAAATGGGACATCCCTGCTGCTGACTTTCCTCCTGGCGAGTTAGCCGGCGCCGCAGAGGCATAGAAACTCAGTACGGCTTCAGGAGCCTTTCAAAAGGTGCGGAGCTTGAAAATGAAGACGCCCGTTGCCACGATGGAATGGCGAGACAACCGCTTGCTTCTACTCGACCAGACCCTTCTTCCGGGAGAAGTCAAAATGGTGGTGTGCTCCTCCGTCGAGGATGTCCGCGACGCCATACGCAGGCTTGTCGTTCGAGGGGCGCCCGCCATTGGGATAGCGGCGGGCTTTGGGGTGGCGCTCGGGGCGCAGGCCTCCTCCGCCGGGAGCCGGGGCGAGCTCCTCAAGGACGTGCTCGATGCCTCAGAGCGAATAGGTTCCGCCCGCCCCACCGCCGTCAACCTGTTCTGGGCCCTTGAGAGAATGAAAAACGTCGTCCTGCAAAATGAAACGGAGGATGTCTCCCTCCTCAAGAACCTCCTTTTGAGGGAAGCTCACTCAATCCTGCGCGAGGATAGGGAAACCTGTCGGCGCATCGGCATCCACGGGGCGGAGCTTATCAAGAATGGCGACACCGTTCTCACGCATTGCAACGCCGGTGGATTGGCGACATCAGGGTATGGAACTGCCCTGGCTGCTATTTTCGCCGCCGAGGAGCAAGGAAAGAAAATCAACGTTTACGTTGATGAGACGAGGCCGCTTCTTCAAGGCTCTCGCCTCACAGCGTGGGAGCTCATGCAAGCGGGGATTGACACAACTGTCATCTGCGATAACATGGCCGGGCTTGTGATGAGCGAAGGAAAGATAAACCTCGTCATCACCGGCGCCGACAGGATCGCCAGAAACGGCGATACCGCCAATAAGATCGGCACATATTCCCTCGCGCTGCTTGCCGAAGTCCACGACGTTCCCTTCTACGTGGCCGCTCCTAAGTCCACTTTCGACATGAGCCTCGATTCCGGAGAGCGAATCCCCATCGAACAAAGGGATCCCAGCGAGGTCGCCCTTTTTCACGGGCAGCGCATAGCGCCGGAGGGAGTGAGCGTCTATAATCCGGCGTTTGACATCACGCCCCACGACCTCATCCGGGGCATTATTACCGAGGAGGGAGTCGTGCCCCCTCCTTACGAAGCCGGTTTGGCTGAGCTGTTTGACTGATTGTGGTTCGACAGTTGTCATATTTTGGCCGTCAACTTTGCCATCGGTCGGAGAAGTTGCCATGCCAGCTACCGAAAAGAGATGCGAGCCTGACCTGGCCGCTATCGGCGAGCTCGAGCTTATCGAGAGAATAGCGAGAAAGCTTTCCGGAGCCGCGAGCAAGGCCGCAAGGGAGACCTCCATTCTCGAGGGAATCGGGGACGATACCGCGGTTTTGAGGTGCGGGAAAAGCGATACCCTTCTGCTTCTGACGTGCGATACGCTCGTAGAAGGGGTCCACTTTCGCAAGGGAACGCCATTCCGCCGCGTTGGTTGGAAAGCCGTGGCGTGCAATCTCAGCGACATCGCCGCCATGGGGGGCATTCCTCAGTACGCCCTGGTTTCGCTTGCGTGTCCCCCTGGCACAAAAGTCGCCGAGATAGACTCGCTATACTCCGGCATGAGGGAGTTGGCTGAGCGTTTCGATGTCGCCATCGTGGGAGGAGACACCGTTGCCTCTCCGGCCGCGCTGGTGGTTACAGTGACCCTGGCCGGCGAAGTGAAGGAAGACCACTATGTCAGCCGAGGCGGCGCCGCGCCGGGCGAGGTTCTCTGCGTCACGGGCACTTTGGGAGGCTCTTTGTTTGGCAAGCATCTTGCTTTCCAGCCGCGTATAGCAGAGGGAAGATTTCTGGCGACGAACTTCTCTCCGACAGCAATGATTGACATCAGCGACGGGCTGGCGAGCGATCTTATGAAGATGTTGCGAGCGAGTCAGACATCCGCCGAAGTCTTCGCGGAAAACATACCGGTTTCGGAAGCGGCAATCCGCGTGTCGAAGCGCAAGGGTCCCTCGGCTATTGAGATGGCGTTGTATGACGGGGAGGATTTCGAGCTTCTGTTCGCACTGCCCAAAGAAAAAGTTGACGAATGCCTCGGGCAGTTCCGAGAGAATTTCTCGACGCAGATTACCGTCATCGGTAGGGTGAAAAGGGGGCGGAAGCGCCCCGTCCTCATCGAGAAAGATGGAACCGTAACCCCCCTTCAGGCGAGAGGGTATGAACATTTCAGAAAAGCCGCCTCCGAGTCAGCCGATGTTGCCGAAGGATGAAACGGGGAAGATTCCCCATTCAGCGAAATCCTTTCCGTGCGGGACATGGGTTACCCGAAACCCGTCCGAAACGATTGAGCTGGGAAAAGCCCTGGCGAAGCGCCTCGCGAGGGGAGACGTCGTGGCGCTTTACGGCGAGCTTGGTTCCGGCAAAACCACTCTCGTAAAAGGCCTGGCCGCAGGGCTTGGGGCGGCAAACCCTGACCGAGTGAGAAGCCCGACGTTCGTTCTTTTGAATCTGTACGAGGGGAGGCTGCCGGTTTATCATGTTGATTTGTACAGAGTCCAAAATGTTGAAAGGCTTCACGACATCGCTTACGAGGAATACGTTTCCGGCGACGGCGTTACCGTTATCGAATGGGCTGAGAAAGCCGAGCAGCTCCTCCCGAGAAAAGCTGTAAGAGTTCACCTTAAAATGCTGGGAAAAAAGTCACGAGAAATTCGTGTGGAGTTTCCCGACAAGAATCGTAATATATGTAGGTAGCAACTTGATGGACCTTGTCGCGTAGCCTATGAACTGCAAGAACCATCCGGAAAGGCAGGCCGAAAAGAACTGCGCCAGTTGCGGAGAAGGATTTTGCCGGGATTGCCTTTCGGAATATCAAGGGAAAGACTATTGCGCTCCCTGCCTGAAAGCCGAAGTAACCATAACGACTGCCCGCCTCGCGGGCGGAGGCCAGGAATTGGCTCGCATGAAGAGGTCGCTAATCGGCTGCACCGTTGTGCTGATAGCGCTGGTGTTGATACCGATGTTCCTGCTAATATATCCATATTTCAAGCTGGGGGATGTCGGGCGATGCCGAGCCAATCTCAAGAAAATCCATGAGGCGCTTGTGGTTTACGCGAAAGAAAACGACGGGTGGTTTCCGCCGAACAACAACGATTTGAGGCCGCTCTTGACGTCCCATTACATCCAGGACTGGAAGTTGTTCATTTGTCCAGGGGCTAAGAAGAGCAAGTCCACTACAATGGAAAAAATGAGCGCCTCGACAGGTTTCGGCGGAACGTTCCCGCCAGGGATGAGTTATCTCTATCAAGGGGGCTTGAGTGTGCCGGAAAAGGACGAAACGGCGAAACCTCTCATGTGGGATAGAAGCTCGAGGAATCACCGAGGCAAAGGAATCAACATTCTGCGGGCCGACGGCGCCGTCAAGTTTACGACGAAAGGGTTTTCAAGGATCAGACTCCATAAAGCAGACACCGGTTCGTGACGGCTCCCTTGCGAACCAGGTGAGGGAGGCTTAATGTGAAGGTCTCACGGGAAAAACAGGTCGCAAGAGTCGAGCATTTCGCATCCCTCTGGGAGCGTCTCCTGAATCTTTATCTGAACAAGGAGACGTTCGAGGATATCGGCGCCGCCAAGGAAAAGGAGTTCCTTGACCTGCAAGGTTCCATTATGGAGGAACTCGCCGTTGTCGCGGAACTGGAGGAGGGGCGCTTCGCCCTGGTTGGTGAGGTGACGTCCGTCATCAACGAGAGCGTTTCCATTCGGCAACTGAAGGACCAGTCCGAATTCCAGGTCAGGAGGCGTAAGGAGAGAGGGCGGCAGGTTGCCGAACGTATCACGAATCTCAGGAGATTTGTCGCCGAGAGAGATTCCACGGCAATACGGAAGGAAAAAGAGCTGGAGACGAGACGCGCCCGGCCCTTCTGGGACCCCGAAAAGGAGAAGTTCGTAGCCATCCTGGGGCGAATCGTTGCCACTCCCGCTCATTTCTTTTCGGGCGTTCGGCCCACAGGGCAAGCGAGAAAAGCCAACTCATTCCTTTTGTCCCTCCTCTCCTTCGTCAGCGCGGGGTGCTTCATTACCGTCACCGCTTTCAACGCTCGTGTGGCACGCGCCATCTCTTACAACTTCGCTCTCGAATCCGGAATCCTGACCAGCGATATAGGCGCCGGCGCAAAAATCATTACTTGGCTATTGGTGGGCGTAGGCGTCACTGTCGTGAGTCTGGCGGGAGCTATCGCGGCGGCGATTCTTGCCCAGGTGCTCGCCATTCTCATGCACGTCGGCTTTAAGATCGCCCGCGGCGCGGGAGACTCTGCCGCTTCTCACAAAGTTGTGGCTTTCGGTTTAGCCCCTGTGTTGCTGCTGCTGTTCTTGCCGGTCGTTGCACACTTTGCGAAGATGGGCGTGCTCCCCTCCTTCCTTCTGGCGGTGCTCCCGGCAGCGGCGCTATGTTACATCGCATTCCTTCACGTCATCGGCTTCAGCAAAGTCCACAACGCCCCCGCTGCGGCAGGCGTCGCGGGCTGGCTCATAGGGGCCGTTCTTTTCGTCGTCTTCGTTTTCGCAAGCCTCTTCATTTGGCACGCTTCCGTAAAGAGCTTGCCGCCGTCCTCCGGAGAATACGTCTATGTCACTGGAAAAAAGGCGAGCATGCTCCGTCGGAATCAATCAGCCCTTACACTCCCCAAGGGAAAGATTCTCAAGTTCCTCGGAGAAAATGAGAACTTCTATAACGTCCGGTGCGACAAAGACGAAGGAAAGATTAAAAAAAGCGATGCCCAACTCAAAAAGGCCTCGGCCTGGTCGCTTCCCAGGTTCCTTGTGGAGAGCTCGCTGGCACAGGCAGAGAGCCTCTTTGATAAACTGAGCCGCAAGGCCAGGAAGGAAGCAAAGCAGAGCCCATGACGAATAAAAGCGTTCTGGTTACCGGCGGGGCGGGTTTCATCGGTTCTCACCTCGTGGAGAGGCTTCTGAAATCCGGGAAACGGGTTATCTGCCTGGACAATTTCTATCCCTTTTACGATCCCGCCATCAAGAGAGGCAACATTCGGCCCTCCCTGTCTCATCCCGACTTCACCCTTATCGAAGGGGATATACGCGAGGGCGCCACGCTGTCGAGCGTTTTCCTATCGAACGACATTGACACAGTTGTCCACCTTGCCGCTATGGCGGGCGTGCGGCCCTCGGTAGAAGACCCTCAGCTCTACAACCAGGTCAACATCCTCGGCACCACGAACCTGTTGCAGGAATGCCGCCAAGCCGGTTTGAAGAGATTCGTCTTCGGCTCGTCTTCTTCCGTGTACGGCCTCAACGAGAAAGTTCCCTTCTCGGAAGATGCCCCCGTCGGCAAAACAGCTTCCCCTTACGGAGCGACAAAACTTGCGGGGGAAGTGCTGTGCCATACATATCACCATCTCTACGGCATTCCGATGATTTGCCTGCGATTCTTCACCGTTTACGGTCCCCGCCAGCGACCGGAGATGGCCATCCACAAGTTTATTCGCCTGGTGCACGCCGGGGAGGAGGTGCCCGTGTTCGGCGACGGAACCTCCCGGCGGGATTACACTTACATTGACGACATAGTGGACGGCATCATGGCAGCCATTGACTGCGATTGTGAGTTTGAGATAGTCAACCTGGGCAGGTCACAAACGATAGCTCTTCTCGAGATGATTCGTCTCATCGAGGCCGCCCTCGGAAAGGAGGCAAAGCTCAACTTCACGGCGCCCCAGATGGGAGATGTCCCGATAACTTTCGCCAGCGTCGAGAAAGCGGGCAGCCTTCTCGGCTTCAAGCCCGCCGTGTCCATAGACGAAGGGATTGAGCGAACCGTTCGGTGGTTCCTGCGGGTGGAAGCGGGACGTTGAGCGTCGTCAGATCCGAGCACGCTATCATATCATTTTGCCTTGAGAGGACACAGAGGCGAAAGCTGGCCATACGGGAAAACGGAACGTCTCGCGAGGGCCGTCAGCCACGCGCGGGGCTGTCCTCTCCGTCCATCGGAGATAGGCAACTGTTTTCTCCGCGAGTTCTGTGCTCTCTGCGATGAGTTCATCTGTCCCTGAGACTCAGGGATTGCAAAAAAGTTCGTTCCGCGCTTGACAAGTGCTCGACGACGGTGCTAATTAAAAACAGATGTAGTTTCAAGAGTTATGCAGCGTCAAACCGTCAACCGGGAAAGGGGGTGAAGTCTGGTGGCTCAGAAGGTCAAGAAAGTGGGGGTGGCGAAGGAATCCGGGTATCTGTACTTTGTGGATAAGGATGGCGACATCTCAAGGGCGAAAATGGCCCGCGGCGCCGCTAAGAAGAAGGCGAAGAGAGCTAAGAAGAAGAAAAAGTAATCCCCCGCGCAACTTCTTCCTCGTCGCTCCTCCGGCGAGCACCGTAGCCGGAGGAGCTTTTTATTTCACGACCGGACAGACGGGTGTGGCTGCGTCTCCGTGGCATCCGCTGACGCCTCCTTTAACGCTTTCCTGCCCCACGTTCACACCCTGCATGTGTCCAGTCTGTCGTTCTATCGCGCAACGGAAAACGGCGCGGCTTCCTTTTCGCCGGCCCTCACCGGGGGCCGGACTTAGCCACCGGCTTTAGTCGGTGGTATCGGATACCGCGTTCTTCTCCTGAAAGCCGGCTTCAGCCGGGCTTCTCGACCAGACGATTCATCCGAATGCTGCGACGGAAATACATCTCCACCCGGACACACGCCGCCCGGGCGAAAGACCCTATCCCACCAGTCCTCTCTGCGGCGTCGTGGCAAGCCTTTTCAGGGACCGATTCAATCGCTGGAGCTCAAACGGAAGCTGAGGTAAGGCGAAAGCGTTTGTGGCCTTGGCGCCCCTGGCGAGAGAAAATTGAAAAACCCCGCGAAACGCGGGGTCGCAGAGACGCAAGGACGCAAAGTCCCGTCCATCCTGTTATCTCGTCAAAAAAGGATACGTCCCCGAACTTGTGGATTCAGAGCACTAAGGCGACCAGACGCCGGCGATTTTGGTTCCGCAGAACCTGCACTTCCCACCCTCGATGTTTTTCGTGCGGATGGAATAGATGAACCGCTCTATGACCGGCTTCTTGCAATTGGGGCAAAAGGTCGTTTCCGCGTCCGGGATTCCGCGAACGTTGCCGATGTAGATGTAATGCAGGCCGGCCTTTTGCGCAATAGAGCGCGCTTTCATAAGCACGCCCATCGGCGTCGGCGAAAGGTGGTCCAGCTTGTGCTGCGGGTGGAATCGGGAGAAGTGCAGCGGATAGTCCGGCCCGATGTTTTCGAGCAACCAGTCGCACATCCGCCCGATCATATCGAACTTATCGGTGTAAGTGGGCACGACAAGATTGGTCACCTCGAACCACACACCCTGTTTCTTCAGCGTCTTGAGCGTGTCAAGAATCGGCTTGAGCTTGCCGGAGTTGAGCTTTTTGTAGATTTGTTCGCTGAAGCTCTTGAGGTCAACGTTCGCCGCGTCCAGACATTGACACAGGTCTATGAGAGCATCCTCTTTGATATAGCCGTTGGTGACCCACACGTTCTTGACGTTCTTGCTGCGGGCGAGCTTCCCCGTATCGAGCATGTACTCATAGAAGGAGGTCGGCTCCGAATACGTGTAGGCGATGGACTCGCACTTGAACCGCTGCGCCAGCTCCACCACGTCCTTCGGAAACATGCTCAAGCGGGCCATATCTTTCCGGGTAAGGTATTTTGCTCGCTGAGGGTCAAGCTTCATCTCCTCGCCGTGGGGATTCTTTGTTTCTTCGGGTTTCTTCTGGGAGATGTCCCAGTTCTGGCAGTTGAGACAGCGAAAACTGCACCCGGACGTCGCGATCGAAAAAACACCCGTGCCGGGAATAAAATGAAAAAGCGGTTTCTTCTCGATGGGATCAATATGAACCGCACACGGATTCCCGTACGCCAGTGTATATAGCTTGCCGTCCTTGTTAACCTTGTTGCGGCAGTGGCTGCGGTCGCCCGGCTCAAGCACGCACTCGTTGGGGCAGACCTGGCACTGCACGTTCCGTCCGAGCTTCAGATAATGGTACGCTTCTTTGGCCCATCCCCGCTTTTTCCACAGTTCCCACAGCTCTCCTTTTGGGGCGTCGTTCTTGAAAACGCTCACTGCCCCTTCCGACCGAGCCGACCTGAAAACGTAGTACCCCGCCGAACCTGCTCCGGCAAGGCCCGCCAGGCCGATGATCCCGTACGTGATGGCCTGTCTGCGGCTGACTTTTTTCCCCAGCAACGACCCGCTGTCGGGCGGGGCGTCCGCGTTGTTCAAGCTGTCGTTCGCCTTTTGATCCATCCCCACCTCCGAAAAGCCAGGTAGATGGCGGTGAGAGAGTGCGCCAGAAAAAGGAAGATGAGCGGAAAGTCGAATATCTTGTGAATGGTCAAGGCTGTCTGCGCGCTAATCACCTTACCAAATCCAAGCTTCCCGCACAGGGCGAAACCTGTGCTAACAAATAAAAGCATAACAAAAAACAAGACCCAGCCGCTAATTCTAACTGTCTTGACGAGGTAAAAGTTCACGCTTTTTTTCGCCATTTCAGACCTTTCCCTTCAATGAGACCACCACTCCGCTGAGGATATTCAGCCCTCCTATCAAAAGGCAAACCGTGACTATCCCCACCACCGGAATCAGAATTGTACTCACCAGCATAGCTCCCAAACAAGCTCCCACAAAATCCGCCGTGTACAGGCGAGCCGCCGTGGAAGCGACGCCTTTGAAATCGGCTTTGCCCGCCAGAGGAAACTCCATCCCCACAAGAGCCGCAAGAATCAGCGTCAGGAGCGGAAATGCCACATAGGCCGAAATGGACGACGCCATCTCGCCGCCGGCGCCGCCCAGCGCCATCAGAGCAAAAGGAAGAAACACCGCGTACGCGGCGATGGCGAACTCGAGCTTTACGAGGTCACGGCGTGTAAGAGTCGGCAGCATTCGGTTCATAAGGAAGGACCCGATTGCTAATCCCAGCATAAACATCGTCACGATAAGCCCCAGTTGATTGTACACGTAGCCGTGAAGAATCTGGAAGCCGACCAGAATAACAACTTCAAGGGCGGAGGCGGCGAATCCCGTCGTGAAAATGGCGAAGGGAACCGCGCGAATCCGCAGCAGATAAGCCGCAAAGGCGAGAAGTAGAACACCCTCCAGAATCCCGAACCTCACCTTGAAGTGGCCGAT
Organism: uncultured Verrucomicrobiota bacterium; assembly: GCA_964640185.1. Lineage (GTDB taxonomy): Bacteria > Auribacterota > JABMQX01 > JABMQX01 > JABMQX01 > CAZXGF01. Next base: position 17,659 of record CAZXGF010000034.1, read on the forward strand.
CCAGTACAGGAGATGGTAATAGTAAAGCGCAGGACTGAAATCCTTATTCACGGCAGCCTTTTCAGAAATTGCCCTGTCCATATCCGCGAGCCTGTCAGGCGTCAGCGTCCCATCGAGGTAATCGCGGTTGACCCACTGCGTCTTAATCCCCGCGTCTTCGATGCGCGCGGCGATGTCGCTGAAAAGCGGCCCGTCCGAAGCGAGGAAGAAAACACGCCCGCCGGGGATAACGAGCACGTTGTTGAACACTCTCGTTAGCGTGCGATGAGCCGCGGCTATCAACCTCGCCAACTCCTTGCTCAGGTAGTTCTCGTAACGTCCGAGCGAGAACGACAATACCCCCTCCCCTGTCAGTGCCTTTTTCGCCTCAGTGAAAAATTGGTAAGTGTAGAACCTGTTAATCTGGGACGTGGAGGGGTCCGGAAGGTCTGCGATGACCACGCCGTAGCGCTTGTGCGTCCGTTTCACGAAAAGCCGCCCGTCGGCATTGATGACTTTTATCCGCCCGTCGTTGAGGTTTTCGGGGACATATTTCCGCCCCACCTCGGTGATAAGCGGGTCCAGCTCCACGTAATCCACCTCCTCGACGGCGTATTTCAGTATCTCCTTCGCCGTTCCCGAGACGCCACCGGAGATGAGGAGCACCTTTTCCGCATGGGGCCTTTGTGCCATCGCATAATGGACCGTCTCCTCCACTTCCTCGATATTCTGCGTGGAGAAGAGGGGAACGCCGTTTTCGATGAAGTCGTACTGGCCCGCCGACTCCGTCACCACTAAATTGCCGTAGGGAGAATTTCCGCGGTAAACAACCTTGCGGCCCGCGTACTCGATTTTCGTCGAGAGATCGTTCAAATCGAAGCTCAATATGACCGCCAGCAGCCCCGCCGTTACTCCTGCCGCAGTCACCAGCAGAGCTTTTTTTCGAAGAAGGAACGCCACCGCAACCGCGAAGCAAAGATTGAGAAACGCGGGGAAGTAAAGAATACCGAAGTGGTCGAAAAGGTAGATAAGCACAAAGGTGAATAGGAGCCCCCCCATGATGTCGCCTATGTTGTCCATGAAATAGACTTGCCCGATGCTCAAAGGGCTTTCCTTCGAGGCGAGGACGCAGCACGCCAGCGTCAGAAGGTATCCGGCGATGATGCAATAGGGGAGCAGGAGAACGAAACAGCTCAGTACCGTCCCCGTTACTCCGACCATCGCTCCTCTGATGAAGACGGTGTTTCGCAGGGTTCTCACCAGAAACACGTCCGCGATGGGCAGGATCGAGACAAGTATCTGCGCGCCTACGAGGAGACTCAGCGGGCTTTTCAGCCTGCGAGCCGTTTTGCCGAGATAGGACCCAAGCCCCGTCAGCAGAAGCCAGTTGCTCAGGATGATCCCCAAAACCATCTCGTTGCCGGAGAAGACGCTCAACAGCTCACGCATAAGCGTCAACTGCGTTATGATAGACGAGATGCCCAGCGCGCTGACGGCAAAAAAGATGAGTGTCCTGTTGTGGCCGGAACGTAACTGCGTTTTCATCTTGGCAAACAATCGGGTGGAAAGCCGAGCCACCAGCAATTGGCGCGCCTCCCGGCAAGCTGCTCGCGATGCCCCGCCGATTGCCTTCCCGCCATTGCTGCCGCCCGAAGCTCAATCGCACCCCCCGGGGGCAGAGTTACATCTCCGATTCCTTGAAGGCTTCGACCTGATAGGTGAGGATAGCTGTCCCCGGTTGTTTCCACGCCGAGGCGGGCAGCCTCGCCTTTGCGCTCAGGTGAGCCAGAAACGACTCCTTATCCGGAAGCTGCTCCCAGACCTGTGGCAGATACGTTGCCTGCCGCCGGCCTATCTGGAGCACGACACCGTCCACCTCCGGACGCAGTTTGTTCAGCAAATCATCCGGAGACTCGAAATCGAGCGGCTGAGGCACTGTCAGAACGCTTACCTCGATCTCGAGCAGTGCAAGCTCCTGCGGCTCCACGGGATGAAAGCGTGGATCCTCGAGCGCGGCGTTGCGCGCATTGTCCATGACCGCCCTGTAAAGCGGCTCGCGCGGGAAAATGTGCCCGATGCACCCTCGAAGCTCCCCGCTCTTCTTCAGCGTCACGAAACATCCTTTCGGCTCCGTCATACTGCTACTGCTCGATAGACCGGACTCGTCAATCTCCGGCATGTTTCCGCTCGTTACGACCTCCCGAATCGTTTTCCTCGCCAGCTCGAGAAGAAATTTCCGCTCCTCGCGTGTGAAAGTGCCCTCGGGCGCCCTTTCGTGCGGCTCGGACGGCAATCCCGCGTTCCGCGGGATTGGAATCCCGCGAAACGCGGGATTCGCCGAGCGGCGTGAAAAGCGGCTGCGGGTTGCCCACACAACAATCAGCACTGCCACAGCTAACAGAACTACTGCCCCGCCGACGCGATAGAATATTTCTCTTGTCGTGCTCATCTTCCCGGCATGATTGCCTTGCGCAACTGAAATCCCGCGTTTCGCAGGACTTTACTTGTTTCCGCTGTCCGATTTCTTCGGCTCAAAGAAAACAATTGCGGCATAGCCAACTACGGCGGATTTGTCGCCCGCCGTGTCGCCGCTGTTGCGGTAATCGAGCAACCTGGTTTTCCATCCCTTCTGTTTTGCGATGTGCATCAGGGTCAGGATGGGAAGTCTCCCGCACGCCTCCTCGCCTTTCATTCTTTCGATGTCGAGCTGACAGATTGCCTTTGTGCAAGAGGCGTCCATTCGTTTGGCTACATCATAGGGATAGTAATGGCTCAGGTCGGAGCTCGCCACAAGAATCGTTTTGTCATCAACGTACTTGATGAGCACTTTCCACGCCTCTTCTGGGTCCACCTGCCCGAAGACGACGGGTATGATTGTGAACTCCTTCAGCGTCCTCTGGAGGAATGGCGCCTGCACCTCCACCGAATGTTCCCAGGTGTGGGGCGTGTCCTCTCCAACTGGGGGGGCTTTCTTGGGAGATTGTACCCACCACGTCGGACGGCGAACACGGCAACGCGGATTCATGGCAAATGGAGCGATTCTCGCCAATTCTCTCGCTTTCGGCGAGATTTCAATCGTGCCCAAAGGTGTCCGATACTCCGCGGCATCCGGGATAGACGCTCCGCGAAAAAGAGCGTAATGGCTCGGCCCCATGACCACCACTGTCCGAACGTCCCGCCCTAACAATTGCTTATAGGCGTAAGCCGCGGTCTGCCCCGAATATCTGTAACCAGCGTGTGGACAGACGAGTCCCCGGACATTCTCCACCCGAGGGATGTCCACGTTCGACAGGAATCCCTCGATCATTCCCGTCAGCGCATCCTTCTCCGCCGGATAGAAGAGGCCCGCAACCGCCGGCTCCCTTGCATTCTTTCCCTGCGGCGAGCCATTGCCTCGCTGCTGCGGCTTTTTTTTCATGGTCAGCCCCAACGCCACTGCCGCCGCCGCAACAATCCCAACGATGAGCAACCATCCTTTCCAGTTCATCGCTCCACCCTCCATCTGTGGCCACTGCGGATTGCGGAACGGGGGTCCGAAATCGGAAATCGCAAATCCGAGGGCGATCAAAGTCGCGGAATAACTTCGCCAAATCCTTTCGCCCTCAAGACGATGGCGCCTACCGCCGCCATCGCTGACCCCACAATCACTACGTAGTCGGCAGCCGTCATCTTTTGCATGATAAACGGCGTCTGTTTCCTTGTACAGCGAAATCCACTCGCCGCCAGCGCCCTCGTCAGCGAATCCACCGGCGGCGGAACATCACGGCGGCTTTGCCTTCCCAATAGCCCATCGCAAGTCTCCACCATTACTGTCACTAAGAATAGCAAAAGTACAAAAGAGACTGCAATTTGAACAGCAAACACGGGGTAATCCGTCCCTGTCGGGCGGATACAGAGTTGCAGTAGGGAAGAAAGGAAAAGAAAGCTAACGCAGAGCCGCAGAGTCGCGGAGAAGAAAATGACGAGGACCCTGTCCTTGCGTGGCGTGGCAAGGGCATCTTGCCGATGATTACCACGTGCGGGACGGGATGCCACGCGCGGGACGGCTGTCCTTTTCGCTGTAAGGGGCGCCGCCCGACGGGCGAGATGCCCGCGCCACACGGAAGCGGACCGGCTTTTGCTATTCATTGCGCCTTTGCGCCTTTGCGTTAAACTCTTTGCCTTTTTTCCTTGCCACCAAGATGGAGCCACATCCGGGGCAGGACTGCACTTGACTATGCCGGAGACAGTGTTATCATTTAAGTCAAAAGTACCATTGAGCGCTCGACCACCCAGGGAGGTTTGGAGAATGGCTGAGCTTATTAGATACGGTGTTTCCATTGGTCGTTCCCTATCTCGGAGGTTCGACCGCCTGATAAAAGCCAAGGGATACGCGAACCGCTCGGAAGCGATTAGAGACCTCATCCGGGATTCTCTTGTAGAAGAGGAGTGGCAAGGCGGCGACGAGGAGACTATCGGCGTCATCACTATCCTATACAACCATCAACAGAGAGAGCTATCCGGCAAGTTGACTCACTCTCAGCACCACTATCACGCCGAAACGATCTCCTCGCTCCACGTTCATCTCGACAGCTCAAACTGCCTCGAGGTGGTCGTCATGCGGGCCCCGGCCGCCACCATTAAGAAAGCCGCTGAACAGCTCATCGGCACGAAAGGCGTCAAGCACGGAAAGCTCATCATGACTTCCACCGGGCGCAGGTTTTGATGAAAGAAAGCAAAAGGAAACTCCTTGAGCGAGGTGTCAAAATGATTCTGAAGATTCCTCACGCTCCTGTTCCTCTCGCGCTGGCTTGGCTGACGCTGTTGGTTCCATCACCGGGAGCCAGAGCGCAGGACTTTACCCGAGAAGCGGTCAATCAACCTCCTCCCGAAGAAGAACCCGGCGAGCGGCCCTACGAGATGCAAGACAGAAAGGAGGCGAGGAAACCGCTGGCGGATTTCGAGGACCTTTCCGGCTGGCGGGTCAGCGGATATGGTGGCGGAAAAGCGGTGCTTTACCGTTCGCGCGAGCAGCGGATGTGGGGGAAACATGTCGCCAAGATAACCTATTGGGGAGAAGCGAGGAATGGACGCGTTGAGATTTCACCCCCTCATCCCATCGTAATCCCCGACAAGTTCGATGCCGTCAATATCTGGCTTTACGGCGACAACTGGGGATGGGTTCATTACCCCTCCCTCACGCGGGCGAGCCTTTTCGTTCGCATACTCGATGCGGAAGGTGAGAGCCACCGGATCAACATGGGGGCCATCAATGCGAAATACTGGTTTCTCGCGCATCGAGCTCTGGCGGGAAAAGGCTCACGGTCGCCGAATTACACGAGCACAGGCGACGGAAAAATTGATTTCCCGGCGAAGTTCACCTCCATCGTCCTTTCTCCCTGCGCTGATAAGCAGCCGAGGACAATCTACCTCGATTCCCTTTGCTTCTACAAAGAGGAGCTGAGACCTCTCGTCTTCAAGGAAAGGACTGAAAAACTTCCTTTCCCGACGACGGAAGACACCATCCTTCCCTCCGTCAACCGCGATTACAGTAATCGCGCGACGGCGGGCGAAAACAGGTACGTGTTCGAATATAGGGGAAGCGACTGCAATCTCGAATACGTCTATTCGCCGCTGACCGGGACGCTCAGCGACATACAGGTCATCCACGACGGCAAGCTGAAGTTCAAACCGATGTCCGGCGGCGGCATCGAGTTCGAGGTCGAGGGACGAACTTTTGGCTCGGAACAGGAGGGAATTAGCCGCAAGCTCGTCTCAGAGGAGTTTCGGGACGGCGTGCTCACCGCCCATTGGCTCTTGAAGACGGATTCTGTGGAGTTGCCTTTCAGCATCTCTTTTCGGATTAAGGGAAAGTCGCTGCTCGTGGACGCGACCGCGAAGGGGGGCAACGCGACCCGCTTCATCGTCGGAAAGGCAGAAGGATTGCCGGAAGCGAAGCTGATTAAAGTTCCATATCTCACGTTCGGGCGGCGGGAGCCGAGAGTGCTTTGCGGCGGCGGACTTTTCGTATTCGGGCTGCTCGACTGGTACAACTCGGATTCTTCCCGGCTCTTCTCCCGGACGCAGGTTATGCCCGACGGCTCGGCATATTACAACGGCGGCTCGGAGTACATCCCCAGGACCGATGGGAAGAGAAACGACCTCCGCGAGCGATTCTTCCTGACCGTCTCGCCGGATTTCGAGGAGGTTTTGCCGAACATCCCCAACCCCCCTTCCCCCATGAGAGAAGTTGCCAGCCATTATCTCTGGCGAAACATAGGGCAAATTCAACCCGAGCTCTGCAAGAAGTACAAGGCATACGGCATTGATTGGTTCATGGCGAATCACCACGAGGTCGTCTGGCGAGATGGCGGCGAGAGCTTCACGCTTCGGCTCAACGCAGCTCCGAAGAATGTCGGCGATGCGAAATTGAGAGAATATTCCGCCTTGCTTCGAAACCTCGGCTTCCGCTTCGGCCTCTACACGAACTATTCCGACTATGCTCCTGTCAACGAGAACTGGGACGAGGACAAGGTCAGCCGCCTCCCGAACGGCGATTGGCAGAGAGCCTGGCCCCGCAACTATGCTCTGAAGCCCGTCTATGCCAGAGAGTTCGAGTCCTATTTCGCCCCGCGAATACACGAGAAATTCGGCACCTCCGCCGGCTACTGCGATGTCCACACCGCGTTGATACCCTGGGACCGCACCGATTACGACGCGAGAGTCCCCGGGGCGGGGATGTTCCGGCCGGTTTTCGAGTCCTTCGGCGAGCTTCTTCTCAAGGAGACAAAGTTCCACGACGGCCCCGTCTTCAGCGAGGGAAGAATGCACTGGCTCTACGCCGGTCTCACAGACGGCAATTACGCCCAGATAGTCTCGCCCGCCCCTTATAGAGAGCCGCTGCTCGTTGATTTCGACCTTCTGAAAATTCACCCGCTGGAAACGGATTTTGGCATGGGAATGCCCTCCATGTTTTATCGCGGGAGCTCAGACTGGACGAAGGAGAGGGATTTCCATTCCCCATTCTTCGACCGGTTCATAGCCGCGACAATCGCTTACGGGCATATCGGCTATCTCACCGCCGAGTGGGGATTCCCCGGCACGCTCAAGTCGTACTATCTGGTTCAACAGCTTCAGCGGCGATATGCCACCGACAGCGTTGCGGAGATAAAGTACGAGCGCGGCGGCAAGCTCGTCTCAACGAGCGAAGCTCTGACATCCGGCGCCTATAAGAACGGACGCGTCTTCGTCAGGTATTCGCGTGGGCTGCGCCTCTTCGTGAATTACAACGAGAAAAGCGACTGGACAATCAGCGCCGACGGGGAGAAGCACCTTCTGCCCCCCTTCGGCTTTTACGCCGCGGACGGCAAGGGCTTCATCGAATATTCAAAAATGGTTGGCAGGGCGAGGGTCGAATTCGTGAAATCTCCCCAATACCTCTATGCGGATACGCGAGGCGATTTCGTGCGTTTGCCGGAAATTGCCGCGAGAGGCGCCCTCGCCCTGAAGAAGGAAAACGAACGGCTGTGGTGGCTTGTCCCTGCGACGACCTGCGATGATTTTTGCATCTACACCGACAAGCTCATGCCTGGACTCACCGTCTCCCAAGTGAAAGTAACCGCTATCGGCGAGAACGGAGCGGATTTGGGAAACGTCGCCCCTCGCGTGGCGAGAGGCGGGCTGAGCTTCCTCCGAATCCCCGGCGCCATCAAGTACAGAATCGAGTTCCTCGAAGAACCGGAAGGGCCGCAGCCCGGCTTCCGCCTCTCCCTCAGGAGCGGCGAATGGAAAATCGGCGCCGGCAAAAGCTTCCCCATTCAGGCTACCGTATGGAATTTCTCCCGCTCAGTTCTCACTGATGTCCTCCTTCGCCTCACTCTCGAGGGCGAAAAACCCACGCTCAAAGAGAAGCGAATCAAGACTTCCATCGCCCCACATTCGGGCCTGAGCGCGGAGTTTCTTTTCAAGATGCCATCCGGCGCCGCGAGCGCAGACCGAATATGGGTTCGCGGCGAAGCCACGGGGAAAATCGAGGGGAAAGAGACGACCGTCTCCGCATGGCTTGACTTCCGCCCCATGCCCGCGATCGAGGTCAACTTCCTACCGGAGGAAGCTGTAGAAATCCGGCCCGGCGGGAAAGTCGCTTTCCTCGCCGAAATCACCAGCCACCTACGCTGGGATTTCTCCGCGACAATCGAAATATCGTCCGGTTCCCCGCCTCGCCGGACTATTGCCCGGAAGACGGTTCTCCTCAGACGGGGAAGACCGACGCAGGCGCCGTTCGCGTTGGCAGGCGAACGTATCTTGTCCTAAGGGACATGGGAGCGAATCACGCGAGGCGCTTGCTTGACCAGGCGAAGGCATCCGCCAGCCGGCTGGCGGGCAAGTCAGCCCCGGCGGTGGCTTCTAAACGAGAAATCGAATGAGTCATTCAGTATAGGAGGATAGGACAATGACAAACCGACTCAGTCGTCGTGAGATGCTGCGAAAGACGGCCCTGGCAGGCGTTGGGTTGTGGGCGGCCCCCCGCCGGATTTGGGCAGACAGCAAGTCACCCAATGAGAAGCTCAACATCGGGATCATTGCTGTCGCCGGCCGAGGGCGGGCCAATACGGACAAGGTCATCGGCGAAAACATCGTCGCGCTGTGCGACGTTGATGACAGGTATCTACGCATCGCCGCAAAGCGCTTCCCCAAGGCCAAGAAGTACTACGATTTCCGCAAGATGCTGGACGAGATGGACAAGCAGATTGATGCAGTTGTGGTCAGCACACCCGACCACACTCATGCACCGGCCAGCGTGATGGCCATGAAGATGGGAAAGCACTGCTACTGCGAAAAGCCGTTGACTCATTCCGTGTACGAGGCGCGGGTGGTGGCCGAGACCGCCGCGAAGAAAAAGGTGGCCACCCAGATGGGTACGCAGCATCACGCCAGCGACAGTCACCATCGGGTAGTTGAGCTGATCCGGTCCGGTGCGATCGGTCCGGTGCGTGAGTGCCACGTCTGGATCGGCGGGAATCGGGGCGGCGGCGAGCGCCCGACGGATACCCCTCCGATTCCGCCGTACCTGAAATGGGACCTGTGGCTTGGTCCGGCGCCCTATCGTCCCTATCACCCGGCCTATGTGCCTTACAAGTGGCGGTTCTGGTGGGACTTTGGCACCGGCGAGACGGGCAATAACGGCGTTCACATCATGGATCTTGCGTTCTGGGCGCTCAACCTACGCCATCCCATCTCCGTTGAGGCCGAAGGGCCCCCAGTGCATCCGGATACCACACCTCGGTGGATGACCGTCCACTACGAATTCCCTGCCCGGGGCGAGCTGCCCCCGGTGAAGATGATGTTCTATCACGCCAAGGACGGTCCACCAATCCTGGCGGAGGTGTTGCCCAAAAACGATGTGCCCAAGTGGAGTTCCGGCGTGTTGTTCGTGGGCCCGAAGGGAATGCTGCTGGCCAGCTACGGCAAGTGGAAGCTGCTTCCCGAGTCGCGCGAGACGCGCGACTTCCAACCGCCGCAGCGGACTATCCCCGATTCCATCGGCCATCACAAGGAGTGGATTGTCGCATGCAAGACCGGCAGCCCGACGACCTGCAACTTCGATTACTCCGGTGCCCTGACCCAGGCTGTCCTATTGGGGAACGTGGCTTACCGCGCCGGAGAGAAGCTCCAGTGGGATGCGGTGAATCTGAAGGCAACCAACTGTCCGGAGGCGGAGCGGTATATCAAAGAGAAGTTCCGCAAAGGGTGGACATTGTGATTGTCCGGTGCATTGATCGCTCCACCAAAGGCAGCGCGATCCATTGCGAAACCCGGTCCGCTGGAAACTGTAGGTTGCCGGGGCGAGTAAGTCGGATGCCATGCGAACGTCGGTGAAAGTGGCTAATCACGAACGACCCGAAAAACAGGGAGGTGACGTATCATGAGATGGCTACGAAAAAGCGCTGGCCCGCTGTTAGTCTCTTTTCTGATATGGATGACGACAGCGGCTCTCGGGGAGAACTGGCCGCAGTTCAAATACGATTGCCGGCATTCCGGTAACGTGCCCGGCAGAAGCGTCACGGCGCCGCTCGGATTGATCGGTGCGATCCCTTTGACGGATGCCGTCTTCACCTCGCCAGTGGTGGCGGATGGAAAGATTTATGTCGTGGACGGGTCAGGCGCGGCTTTTTGTATCAATGCCGAAACGCTCCATGTCTTGTGGAAGTTCCAGACGCGAGGCGGGAAGGGCAACTGCGGCAACGTATCGTCGCCAGCCATCGCGGGACGTTACCTTCACTTCGGGACGATGGCCGGGTCTTACTACGTGCTGGATGCCGCCAGGGGAACTGTGATCAAGGAAATCGCCTGCGGCGAGCCGGTCTTCAGCACCCCCGTAGTAGCCAATGACCGCGTCTATTTCGCCACCCTCGGCTCCCGGGTGTACGCCCTTCAACCCGACGGGACGGTGTGCTGGGTGTGGGATTTCGTCAGGGAAAGACTGGGGTTCACCGGCAATCGTTGGAGTGGAAAGGATTGGCTCAAGCACAAGGGAGGGCGAGTGACGCCGGGCGACCAGTTTTGCTGTGCGTGGAACATGGCGACGTATGGAAAAACGCTGGTCGTCCCTGCCGGTGGTTCCGTCGTTTGGTTGGAAGACCTCGGCAGGAGACCTGAGGTTCGCGGTGTGCAGGTCCCGCGCACCCCCACCCTCGGGCTCAGCATAGGGGAAACCGGAGATGTCTATCGGCAATGGCACCGGCTGGACAATGGGGGCCGCGTGGAGATATTGCGGCTCGGCACCGGCGAAACCGAGAGCCACTACGTCCCCGGCACCCAGACCAGTACCCGCGGTGGGTTGCTCAGTTTCTGTTCGGTGAGCCTACGAGGTGAGAATGTGTACCGCTGTCGCCCCGAAGAGAAATTTGCTTTCTGTAAGCATTCTCCCGCTAAAAAGCAACCTCAGTATCTGGGAGGCTACCCTTCCATTGCGCCGCCGATCCTTCTTCGGGACAAGGCTGTGTACGGTGGCTTGGACGGAAGCCTTTACGTCGTGCCGCTTTCCGGCAGCGGGAAAGTATGGTCGTTCAGGACCGGCTTCGGCAAAGCCATCTCCGCTGCCGTGGCGGTGTGCGCCGGTCGCATTTACTTCGGTTGTGAGGATGGATACCTTTACGTCCTGGGAGAGGAAGGTAAGGCGTCTCTCCCGTCGAAGGACCTTAAACTATGGAGGATTCGAAGCCCGCTGAAAAGCAAACTCGTAGGCCCCAAATATGATTGGTTTACCAGCTTCGGAAACTGGGCAAACACGAATGTGAACGAGCAAGGAATCAAGCCGCCTTTCAAAATCAAGTGGATTCGCCGGTACGAGGGTACGACCAAGCACTTTTCCACGTGCGGCGGCGGGCGGATGTACACCCACACAGCCGAGGGCCAACTTTTTGCTATCGAGCAGGAGACCGGTCGGCTCCTGTGGCGGCGATACTTTCCCGGAGTGCACATCTCCTATACCTCGCCGCTTTACTATAAGGAGCGGCTCTTCGTGCCGCAGGCGGGCCTGAAGAAATGCCGCCTGCGCTGCCTGGACGCAGCGACGGGAAAGCTGCTGTGGGAAGCTCCCTTCACCGGATCGCCGAGCTGGAACCGAGAATTGCCGCCGATTGTGTACAAGAATCTCGCCGTTTACGTATTCAGCTCCGGCAAATACGAACCCAAGGGATGGCTTTTCGGACATGGGAGCATCCGCAGTTTCGCCAAAGACCAGAAACCTCTTGTGCGGGCGTACGACCTGGACACCGGTGATGAAGTCTGGACGAAGGATTTCTCTGACTACGGCTCTGGGGGTGACGATGCTGGGGCCTGTTTGATGGATGGCACGCTTTACTACTCCTGTTTCCTCGGTTATTCCGCCAGCGAAAAAGGCGGACCCCCCAGGGCAAGAGGCATCACCGCAGCTCTTGACACGGCGACCGGGCGAGTTCTCTGGCTTACGACCAAGCACGCCGTTCACAGTGGCTGCACCATCTCTGGAAAGGACAGGCGTCTGTATCTGGGTGGCTACTCCCGCGTGGATGCCAAGTCAAACCGCGTGTGGTGTCTCGACGCCCGGGATGGTTCCTTGATCTGGAAGTCCGACCCAGTCGTCAGAGCCATTCATGTGATCACGGTCGGCCAGAGATTTCTCTTCACGCATGCCCAGTATCAGGACGGTTATCTGATAGACAAGAATACCGGCAAAATCGTTTCCACGCTCTCCAAAGGTTACAAATGTACGCGGTTCACCCTCTCAGAGCCATACCTGCTTGGCTCCAACATGGACATATATGATTTGTCAGATTCCCACGATATGAAGATGGTCTCTTCCGGACCACGCCTTGACCCAAGCGAATGCATTGGCGCGATCGTGTCAAACGGCCGAATTTTCTACACGGGCCACGGCTCCGGCCTACAGGTTTGCCAGGTTGGTGGGACAGAGGCTGCCTCTCTTGCCGCTCCCTGGCGTATCACGTCATCACCGGAAGCAGCTCGGTAAACAGGTAGATGACAACTGGTTTGACGCTGGCTGGGATTCGCAAGATAACCTTGCTTTAGTTTCTAACCGGCCATTTGGGAAATAGTGCGTGCGCAACTTCCCGCAAAGGTGAAAGAGGGAAGACACCGTTCTTTTCATTTCCTCAAAACCGGAATTGCCAATCTCAGCAATCTGCGAAAAGTCCAGTTTTCCGTGAAACAGCACGCAGAGATTGGCTTGAATGCTTGAAATTGCGCGGATTGCCACTTCAGCGAGAGTTCTGTACTGCGCGCCGAGCTGAGGCCAAGAGTTGCCTCAGAAGTTCCTTCGCAGCCGGTCCCTTTTTCACGAGATCGTGTACGCTTGCACTGCCCTTTGCATTAGGGAACACAGTCGCATATTGCGCGAACAGTCCCGCCACGTTCGCAGCCTTGATATCGCCACTGTGGACCAGCACCCGATAAGTGAGCGTGATGACTTTTCCTTCGGGAATATCCAGCCGACCGTCATCGAGCCACCACATCGGCGTGGGAGAGAAAAAGCCGTAATCCCGCGTGAACCACCGAGATGGGTACCACGGATTCGAGGGGGCTTGAAGAATCGCAAGTCCTTCGGTCATGCCCTCCCGGGTGCCGTAGTAGTCACACCAGGACGAGGGCTCTCCGAAAGTCCCCTTTTCACTCGTTTTTCCTGCGGCGTTGATGAGTGTTCCACCGCTTTTTACGCTCAGTTCCGGCGCCATCCGCGCTGAGAACAAAGCATGGTTCGTTCGGAGAATCTGCACATCAGTCAGCGCCTTTAGCCGAAAAGTCACGTCTATAACCCGAAGGTTCTTGTCTGGTGCGTGTATCAAAAAGCACCTCGAGTCTTCAAACACCGGTTCTTTGCCCGGCTGCTTCCAAACGCATTGATCCGTGAACAGAATGTATGCACCGGAATCAACAAGCAGTTTTGGCCCCATTGAGAGGATCTGTCCACGTGCATTGCTTTCCTGCCAGTAATTGGCGCCGTTGACGCGATCGCATCCAAAAAACAGAGAATGATGATGGGGATAGGGTGTCGAGGTCTCTGTTGTCACAGACGTGCCCGACAACGCGCCGTTCACCGGCCAGAAGTAAGGATACTTCTGCGTCTGATGGAACTTGTAGCTCGTAAACGACTGGCCGTCAGCCCAAACCTCCAGGCGACCCTTCGTCAAGGCGGCTCGAAGGTCGGGCGTTTCGGCGCCAAACGCAAAGCCGAAAAGCACAACGGCCACTTGTCCAACAAAAACGGGTACAGATAAAGTAAATCTCATGTGCTCTGTCTCCTTCCACGATGTCTATTGGCGAAATCTCGGAAATGCCGAAGCTGCCTGCATCGAACAACAGCTTGAAATGGATCCGTTGTGTCCCAGGAGAAAACAGAGGAACGAAAACGGGCTCTCGACTCCGATAGAAGATAACGCGCCATAAGCTGACCGTGCAATAAGCGATCCGGAATAGGTGCGGCTGCGAAATCGTGGCATATCCGGCAGGCTTCCTTCAATCTGTTCGCTCTCGTCCCTGCGCCGGACATGCCCCGCCCTCGGCGGGGCGCCGCCCCTTAGCCACCTGCTTCAGCGGGTGGTCATCGGATAGGCCGTGTCTGTCGTGAGAGCCGGCTTCAGCCCCGCCGAGGCGGGGCTTCTCGAACAAGGGATTCATCCATAACTTGCCACGGAAATACGGCCGCACCCTCCGGAATAGGACAGAGAAAGCCGTTCTTCTCTCGGCACACAGGCTCCTGAGCAGGAGGGGCAGGAAACGTGTCGAACACACTATCTTCTTCTAAATCTTTGTTAAGGCCTAAATCGCGCGCTTTGGGAACCATACGACGCCTGAATTCTAAAAGTACCAAGCGGACGCTCGAGGACGGTGTCGGCGAGGTGGAGTTACGGGCCTATCGTCGAGCATAGAGCCGAAAACGCCTTTTGCGGATTCGTAACTCAAGAGGCAAGCATCGGTTACGAAAGCAACAAGTGCTACGGGTCCGGGGATCCAATTCTCGCTTGTTAGATGCCGCGTTTTATCAACCTGAAATTCGTGCTGCTCCAACGGCGAATGCAGCCTGATTTCGCCACCCTCGGGCGCTCGAGGCCGCCTTCTGCGGGCTTCTGCGTTTGCTCACTTGCGCAAACAGAAGTCAAGTTCAGGGAGAGCTGTTATCCCGCAGCGTGGGGCTTGTGCCAAACGGTGGCTTAAATGAAACAAGGAAATCACAGGAATCCCGCCGCCCCAAAAATTGTGGGGACTTCTGTGGCGACTTTCGGCCCTGGAAAACCGACAAAGACCCTTGAAATCGTCGTCAGAGTTTCTATGGGCTATTGGTATCATGGAGAGCCGAGCTGCCTTCAGGGCCCAGTGAGCCTCGGCTCGTGTGGGTTGGAATCCCACCTTCTGCATTTCTGCTTTTCGTTGAGCTGAGTGACGCCGCAGACGGCAGCTAACTAAAACCCACGAAGGTTGAAACTGGAGGCAGACTCTCCAGACAGCATTATCGCGGAACGCCCAAGAGAAAGGAATGGGTACTATGGGTGACAAGACAATTGATCGTCGGCAATTTCTGAAACGAACGGGTGCAGCGGCGGCATTCACGATTTTACCCCGTTCTGTCCTGGGAGCGGGCGCTAATCCGGCGCCGAGCGAGAAGGTCAATCTCGCCTTTATAGGTCTCGGAGGACAGGATAGAGGTAATCTCAGAGAACTTCTCAATAATCAGGATGTACATGTGATATCCCTTTGTGATGTTGACAGTCGAGGACTGAGACGTGCAGCCGATGTCGTCGAGAAGCACTACGCCGAACAAAAAAAATCGGGGACCTACAAAGGATGCGTCGGCTACGCGAACTTCTATGAGATGCTGGAAAAGGAAACTGACATTGATGCCGTTCTTATAGCCACGCCCGATCACACACATGCGGTGGCCTGCATGGCAGGCATCAAAAAGGGTAAGCATGTGTTCTGCGAAAAGCCTCTCGCCCATTCGGTCCATGAGGTGCGAGCGGTAAGGGAGGCCGCCCGAAAAGCAGGAGTCGCGACTCAGATGGGTAACCAGGGCCATTCAGGGGACGCAATTCGCCTGACGGTGGAATGGATACGAGATGGTGCGATCGGACCGGTGCGTGAGGTCAACGGCTCGACCAGCGATGGACGGTTGGAATGGACAAATCTGGATCGCAGGCCTAAGGAGCAGCCGCCGGTGCCGAAGAATCTGGACTGGGATCGCTGGCTCGGCCCGGCCCCTTACCGACCCTATCATCCCGCTTATCACCCGTACAATTGGCGAGGCTGGTGGGATTTCGGGAATGGAGCGATAGGCGATATGGCATGTCATAATCTGGACGCTCCCTTTTGGGCTCTGAACCTGGGCTATCCCATCAGCGTGGAAGCCAGCTCCACCAGGCTGAATGACGAAACGGTACCCGCGGCGGCACTGTACCATTACGAGTTTCCGGCTCGTGGTGATATGCCTCCGGTCACCTTGAAATGGTATGACGGCGGCTTGATGCCTCCACGACCACGAGAGCTGGAAGAGGGCCGTAGAATGGGGCGAGAGGGCTGTTACCTTGTGGGCGACGACGGCATAATGATGTGTGGCGGCTGGGCTGACTCCGTGCGAATCATTCCCGAGTCGAAAATGAGGGCCTACAAGCGGCCGCCGAAGACAATCAAACGAGTTCGAGGCCATCAGAGAGACTGGATAGATGCCTGCAAGGGCGGCGATCCCGCCAGCTCGAATTTCGACTATGCCGGTCCATTGACCGAAATGGTGCTGCTGGGCAATGTGGCGCTTCGGACAGGCAAGAAAATATATTGGGATGGTCCGAACATGAAGGCGAAGAACGCTCCCGATGCAGATAAATATGTGCGCCCGGAATATCGCAGTGGCTGGAACTTGTAGTTCCTCGGGGCTCAGGAACGACTGTTGGAGTGGATAACCAGCGGGAGAATTGCCTGGTACGGATTGGAATTATTGGTGCGGGGTTAATGGCGCGGGCTGTAGATGAATCGTCAGATACATCTGGCGGGCTGGCCGTTTACGGAGAGAAGTTCGGCCGGTATCCTCTCGGTCCAACAGTCATTATTCGAATGAAGTGAAGTTTCGGCCACCGGACGCTTACGACGTCCGGGAGTTATATAGGTGGCGAGCAATCCGCGAGGGTGACGGAAAGTTGCACGTTCCGAGACATTCGGCAAAAGCCCAGATTCCGTTCAGAAGACCCAACACGTGGAAAAGGCGGGTCCCTTGAAGCTCGAGCCCCTCGGCGACGGCTCCCCCGGCCGCTAACAAACCGGCGTCTCCCGCAAACAACATCTCCTCATCCCGTGTCTGACCTTTCTCGGGAGACCCACGCCGAGGCTACTCCGCCAAGAGAAGAATCCTCCCACCGCCGAGCCATCACATCTTAAAGGCGCCGCTGGTCATCCCTTTCATGAACGTTCTCATGGTGAAAAGGATGAGGACGAGGATGGGGACAGCGGAAATCGTATAGCCCGCGAACATCTTCCCGTAGTTGATGGAATACTGGCTGTGAAACTGATACATCCCGTTAGTGATCATGGAGAGCGTAGGATTGGTGATGGTGACCTGAGGCCAGAGGAAATTGTTCCATGTGCCGAGCACGTTGAGCACCGCGAGCGTGCCGATGATCGGCTTCGATAGCGGGAGAATAATGTGTCTGAGCAACTGGAGGTTCGATGCCCCGTCAATCCTCGCCGCCTCAAAGAACTCCTCCGGTATGCTTGCGAAAAAGCCTCGGAGAATGAATATGGCAATGACCTGGCTGCCGGCAATGTATGGCAGCAGAAGCACCCAGTAGGTGTTGATAAGCTTCAGTTGTGCTACCAAGATGAAAGTCGGCACCAACATCAGCACTCCCGGCACCATCAGCAGCGACAGAATCGAATAGAACAGGAAGTCGCGACCGGGGAATTTGAACCGAGCGAAGACGAACGCCGCCAGGCACGAAAGGCTCAGCATCACCACAGCCGTCAGGGCGCACATCACCAGGCTGTTGGCGATGTAACGATGGACGAGGCCCCAAGTTTCGGCGTAGTTGTCGAACCTCAGCGGGAGGGAAAACCACCACGATTGCATGAAGAACTGCGGGACGTTCTTGAAAGAGTTCACGAGGAGGAAAAAGAAAGGATAGAAGGTCAGACCCACAAGCAGCGCCAGTATCCCGAGCTGAAAAACACGCCCCGGCCGAAGGCGGCGGCGTCCTGGGCGAGCGTCTTGCGGTCTCGACAGCGATCCGGTGGCCTTTTTCTCAGGCTGCCTCATGTTCCGCACTGCTCCGGATGAGTTTGGCGTTTAGCAAGGTTATGGCAAAAATCAGCACGAAAAGGACTAAGCCTATGGCGCAGGCGTAGCCCATTCGATTGAAAGCGAAGGCGAACCGAAACATATACATCCCCGGCACCATCGTCTCGAAGCCGGGGCCTCCTCGCGTCAGGACGAGGATGTTCTGGAACATCTGGAGTCCGTTGATAATTCCGAGGATGAGGAGGAGCTTGAACTGCCCAGTCACCATCGGGATGTCCACACGAAGAAAGGTCTTCACACTCCCCGCTCCATCCACCCTCGCGGCGTCGTGGAGAGACTGTGGAATGTTCATCAGTCCCGCGTAGTAGATAAGTAAATTGACCCCGTAAACAAAGGGGAAACCCACGAACATGACAGCTAACCTCGCGGTCCTTGGGCTTGTCAGAAGTCCTTTCCCCAAATCACCCAACCCGATGCTCTCGAAGAATAGGGCAATGATCCCCGAGTCCTGATAGATGTACAGCCAGATAAGATAGAAGACCACCGCCGGAACGACCATCGGCACCACGAAAAGCACCCGCATGAGATACCTCGCTCGCTCCGACCGCAAGTGGAAAATCAGGCCAGCGACGATTAGCGGAATAGTGAGGCTCGTCGCGAGCGAGAAAGCCATGAACTTGAACATGTTTTTCACGCTCAGGAAGAAGTTCTCGTCCAGCAGAATGGCGGCGAAATTCCCCAATCCGATGTACTCTTTCACCCCGCCGATGTCGTAGTGATAAAAGGCGTGCTTGAAAATGGAGACCGCGGGATAGAAGTTGAATATGACCAGAAGAGTCAGCGTCGGGAGAAGTAAGTAATACAGTCCGGCGCTTTGCCTGACCATTCTGGCCTTTCTCAGTGAGGCACGTCCCAGGCGAGACCGAGGGAGCAACTTCACACTGACGGAACTTCCTGTGTGCCAGAGAAAATAGGCGACGTGCAGCGAGATGATGACCAGAATGATAAGCCACGGAACTGATATGTCCCCCAACCTTTTCCAATGCAACGGATTCCAGACAGAGGAGGAGAAAAACGGGCGAGCCTGCTTCCACATCAGCACGAAGATATCGCACATCCCCAAAACCAGGTCGCGATAGACCGTGGAGATGACCTTCCAAACCGCTTCGACGACGTGAAAGATAGTGGCCATAGAGGATTATCTTTCGCTCCGCTGCGAGGTCACGATTTCCGTCTCGCAGAACATCTATCTCGCCCGAGGGCGAGCCGGACAATCACAGGCACGAGGGAGGACATCTTGCCGGGTCGCTCGGTCCCGGCTTATTCCATTTCTTCCACCACTTCGGCTCGCTGAAATCCCAGAAGTCCTTTGCTCCGGGCTGCGTATGCACCGCGAGAAGGTCGTCCGCCTCCCGGTTCATATTTTCATCAACCTTCTTCAGAAACTCCTCCAGACTTATCCCATCGCCGAGATACAGCTCGATCAGCCTCTGGTGGATGTCGTTGAACTCTGTCCCAAAGGAGGCGATCCATTTCACCGTGCAATACCGATGCTTGATGATTTCCGCGAAGGGCTCCAAGCCCGCCGACATCTTCGCCCCTTTGATGTTCGGGATGAATAAGCCTGCCTCCCCTATAATCCTTTCCGCGTTATCCGGCCGGGTGAGGTAGTAAAGGAAATCCATCGCCTGCTCCACCTGGTTCTTCCGAACCGCCGAGTTCGAGACCGAGTATTGCACCGCTGCGCCGCCGATTACGGCAGGCTCCGCCCCGCACGCATAGCGCGAGGTCTTTTTTGTTATGGGTGGGAGATAAAAAATCCCCCAGTCGAACTTCATCAGCGGGTCGAACTTCATTCGCCGTATCATCCAGCTTCCGTTCCACATCATGGCGGCCTTCTGAATAATAAAAAGGCGGTACTGATCCATATTCGATATGTCCTTGTTCCATAACTGCCGCCACTGGTGCATCAGCCGCCAGACCTCCCGGTATCGCCGGCTCGCAGGCGAGAAATATCCGTTCTTGATTAACCAGCACAGCTCCTTCGGAAAAAGGTATCCCTGCAAATACTCCTCCTCGTCCGGCGGACCCTTCTCCTTGTCTATCTCAGCGATGATTTCGTGGAACAATTGATCGAATAGATAATCCTGCGCCCAGTCCCTCGCCCACTCAATCCGCATCAGAAGGGGAATGTAGCCGTGTTTCTTGATTTTTCTCTGAATGTTCAGAAACTCCTCCCAGTCCCTCGGCCCCTGCCACCCCTTCGGCACGTCTATCCCACATTTGCTAAAAACGTCCTTGTTGTAGAATATGCCCGTTTCCACCAGATCCAATGATAGGCTGTAAAGTTGTCCGTTCGGCGCGCGCTTTGCCTTAGTTAGCGCCGCATTCTCGAAAAGGTCCCACCACTGCTCGCTCCCGGGTTGGCCTTCGGGGATATACGGATTCGGTCTGGCCATATAAGGCTCGAAACTCACCCACCAACCCTTGTCCACGTCCGGCCACACCACTTCCGTGTTCGCGCCGATGATGTCCGGGGCGATCCTCTCCATGAGTTGGGGCTTCATCCACTCCCCCTCCGTGGCATCCCCCTGCACGCCAACCACCCGGAAGTCAATGTGGACATCCGGATGCAGCTTCATATATTCCTGAGCCACTCGCTTTATCTCGGTGTTCGGGGCGCCAATGCCCTGGGGCTGAAATCCCGGCCGATAGTCCCACGCGTACATGACGATGTTGTGCTTCCCGTGCGCGCCCGGCTCTCCATGCCCGTCAAGGCTTTCCTTGCTCGGGACGTAGCGGTCAACAATCACCCACGCGGCAGACAAGAGCAGAACCGCTGCAATAGCGGACCTGACGACCAAACCGCATCTGCCCGGCATCTTTTTTCTCTCCATCACACCCTCATGGCGCCCGTTTTCTCCTCACCACTCAAGGGAAAAACGAGTACCGTATTGCCAGGAAGGGACCCTCGTCTCGCGCCCCAAGTTCCCCCTCAGGATGACGCGATTCTACCGGAAAGGCAGCGTGGAGTCAACGTTCCGGCAGGGATGGGATGTGGCTGCGTTTGCGTGGGTGGGTTTGCCAGGGTAACGCCGCCCTCTCGGCGGCTGTCCGGAGTGTCTCGGGCTCTCGATCAGAGGTCCTGCAAGGTTCATGAAGAGTATAGGCTAAACGCACCGAAAAAAAACGCCTTAGCACTTGACAGGACCTTGCTCTCTGTGAAATAGTATGTAAGCTGATTATTTGACCACAAAAGATTAGCATAAGAACCATACGAGAAGGATGAATTCCCATGAGCCACAAGGAAGGAGCCGACCAACGTTCAGGTGCCCAGACTCAGGCGCAAGTGTGTGCGGCTGAGGGACAAGAAGTGCAGAGACTGGATCCGCAATCGGCCGTCACTCTTCCAAGTTCGCGGTACGACTTACGTGTGCTGAAAGCGCTTCGCCAGGTCATTCGAGCCACCGACTTGTACTCGCGGCGACTTTTAACTCTTTACAACATTACATCGCCGCAGTTGATCTGCCTCTTGGCCATCAGCGAAGAAGAACCTGTAGCCGTAAGCAAACTCGCAAAGAAGAATTTTATCAGCCCAAGCACATTGATTGGGATTCTTGATCGGCTTGACTACAGGGGGCTCATTCGGAGGAGCCGCGATACCAGGGATCGCCGGATTGTGAATGTCATTCTCACCGAGTCCGGAAAAGACCTCATTCGGAACGCTCCATCCCCTCTTCAGGACAAACTGACTCAAGCCCTCAACAGACTCCCGGAGACGGAAAAAGCGGCCATAGCTGAATCTATCGAATTAGTTGCAAAGATGATGGATGTGGACAACGTCGGCGCCGCCCCAATTTTAGAGGTCGGTACCCTCGGCTCCACCAGAGTGCAAAATAATCAGGGGGATGTCAAATGAACTACGGTGCAGAAAACGAAGCAAAAGCCAACTTCGATGATGTCTACGTGCAGCCAACGCCTCACGCCTATGTCAGGAAGATGGCTTTACATGGCTATCAAATTGGAGAACAGGCGCGTCCCTATTGTCTTGCGGCAGCCGAGCTTTTGAAGGAGCGGAACAGCGAAGCCTGGCCTGTGCAAATGTTAGATGTGGGGTGTTCGTATGGTATGGGTTCAGCATTCATTAAGTACGGGTGTTCGTTTGACGAGATTGTTGCCTTTTTCTCATCACGCGCACCGAAGGATTACGCATCGTGCTGTGAGGTAATGCGGATGTGGCTTAATGTGACCTCCCCGGTTTCTGATATGCGTTGCGTTGGCTTGGACAGTTCTGCTCCGGCGATTCGATTTGGACTCGACTCTGGTTTATTAGAAGGCGGGATCTCACGTGATCTTGAAGATGCGGATGTTCTTCCAAGAGAAGCAGAGCTTGAGTGGTTCCGCTCCTGCAATTTCCTGGTGAGCACAGGTGCTATCGGCTACGTTAGCGAACGCACCTTCTCAAAGGTGCTTCCGCATCTTGGAAAAGATCACCCATCTGACTTCGGTCCATTTGCACTGGTGACGACACTACGCATGTTTGACGTTGAACCAATATGCAGGGTCTTCAAGCAGTCGGGGTTACGTTTGACTTCTGTGCCGGGGATTCGACTGCCACAGAGAAACTTTGCGGATGAATCTGAGCAGATGCAGATATGCCGCATCCTGCACGATAAGGGAATAGACACCAGGAAGTACGAGGATGAAGGAACGCTCTTCGCGGATCTTTTCGTGGCTGCGCCAGTCGAACAACTTACTGAACTTGTGGAAAGAGTGAAACTGGTTGAATGCCAATTGTCACGTGCCGAAGTGTTTTCATTCATTCATCGTTGAAACACCGAGACACTCTTAAGCCATGATTGCCTACAAGGCAGTATGTAAGTCCTTCGATGGGGGTCGCTATTACGCGGTCAACAATGTTTCGTTTGCGGTCCAGGCAGGAGAGACGCTTGTACTTTTGGGCTCTTCCGGTTCTGGGAAGACAACGCTGCTCAAGCTAACGAATCGGCTTCTTGAACCTGATGAAGGCATCATCGAACTGGATGGCCAAGATATTTCTCGCCAGGACCCGATCTCTCTTCGACGTAGAATCGGTTATGTGTTCCAAGGGATCGGCCTGTTTCCTCATATGACCATTGAAGCGAATGTCGCTATGGTGCCACGCCTTCTCGGCTGGTCGAGAAGCACGCAGCGGGAGAAGACCAACCAACTCCTTCGCATGGTCGGTCTGAGCCCCGACTCCTACGCTCGACGTTACCCGGAGGAACTCTCGGGCGGTCAACAGCAAAG
Organism: uncultured Verrucomicrobiota bacterium; assembly: GCA_964640185.1. Taxonomy (GTDB): domain Bacteria; phylum Auribacterota; class JABMQX01; order JABMQX01; family JABMQX01; genus CAZXGF01. The sequence goes on from CAZXGF010000034.1 coordinate 40,685, forward strand.
GGTTGCCGTTGCGCGAGCGCTGGCAGCCGACCCCGAATACCTGCTCATGGACGAGCCCTTCGGAGCCCTGGACGCTCTCACGCGTGATATGCTCCAGCAGGAGTTCCTTTCGCTGAAGAAGCGCCTTAACAAAACCATTGTCTTTGTGACCCACGACATCTTCGAGGCCCTTGCTCTCGGGGATAGGATAGCAATACTACACGCTGGCCGTCTCGAACAGATCGGAACGAAGCAGGAGGTCGTGGGGAACCCGGCAACTGACTTCGTCCGCGACCTCTTCGGCAAAGCCGCCCAGCAGCTCGCGGCCTACGGGGGCATGCTGTGATGTTCGGTGATTCCTGGATAGCGCTTGTCGGAGAGCGGCTGCCCGAGCTCTGGTTGCGTACGGGCGAGCATTTGATGCTGACCGGTGTCTCCACGGGCATGGCGGTCTTGGTGGGGATTCCTCTGGGGATCTGCGCCGCCCGCATCCGGTGGTTACGGAACCCAGTGACGGGCGCGGTCGGGATACTGCAGACAATTCCAAGCCTGGCGATGCTCTCGATCCTCCTCACCCTGATGCATAAGATCGGGGCGACCCCAGCCATCATTGCGCTGACTCTCTACGCCTTATTGCCCATTGTCCGTAACACCCTGACCGGTATGGAGACTGTACCCCCGGCTGTGTTGGAGGCGGCCCGCGGGATGGGGATGACCCCGCGCCAGCGCCTGTGGTTAGTCGAGATACCACTCTCGACGCCGGTGATCGTCGCCGGCATCCGGACAGCAGCAGTGGTGGGAGTGGGGATCGCGACCCTCTCTGCTTTCATCGGTGCCGGGGGGCTGGGCCAGTTCATCAACCGTGGTCTAGCGCTGTCGAACACGGACCTGATCCTGCTTGGGGCCATACCGGCAGCGCTACTCGCGCTTCTCGTGGATGGGACCATCGCCGCATTGGAGTGGGGCCTTCGCCGCAAGCGATACAGCGGCTCCCGGTTCAAGGTGGCGCTCGACCGCTGCCTGCGCCCGGTGGCGCTATCGATGCCAGTTGTCCTCATCGCCGCTGGGTGTGTGGCCTACTTTTCGTCAAGCATGTCCCCTTACAATCCGTTTTGGGGAACACGCGTCGCTGACCGCGGGACGCTCCGAATCGGCACAAAGAACTTCACCGAGCAACTCATTCTTGGGGAACTCATGGCCCAGCTCATTGGGGCACGTACCGATTTGAGAGTGGTCCGGCGATTCAATCTCGGTGGGACCATGATCTGTCACGGTGCCCTGAAAAGCGGAGGGATAGATGTCTACGCGGAGTACACGGGCACGGCCCTGACGGCGATCCTCGAGCAACCCGTCATCGCGGACCCGGATCGAGCGTACGAGGTGGTCTCCCGGGAGTACAGGCGGCGCTTCGCGGCCAGGTGGCTCCGCCGGTTCGGCTTCAACAACACCTATGCGATCACCATCCGCGAAGCCGATGCCGTCGCCAGCAACCTGCAGACGGTCTCTGATTTGGTGCCGATCGCGCGGACGCTTCGCGCCGGGTTCACCGCCGAGTTCAGCGAGAGGCCGGACGGCTATCCGGGACTGCGCCGCACCTACGGACTGCAGTTTCGGCAGGTTCGGGACCTGGACCCGGCGCTTATGTATCAAGCTATCGCAACTGAAGAAGTGGACGTCATCTGCGCCTTCGCCACCGATGGGCGCATCGCGGCTTTGGACCTCCAGCCGCTCAGTGACGACCGCGGCTTCTTTCCAGCCTACGACGCGGCGCCTGTAGTTCGCAGCGAAGTGCTGGATTCGCATCCGGAGCTCCGCCAGGTCCTCGGGCTGCTGGGCGACGTCCTGGACGACGCGACCATGCAGCGGCTTAACTTCGAGGTGGACGGGAAGAAGCGCCAGCCCCGCGAGGTCGCGCGCGAGCTTCTGGAAAGTCACGGCCTGCTGAGAAAGGAGAAGTAAGAGGCGTGTGTGGTATCGCCGGCATCTGGGGCGAGCGCGACGAGAGAGCCGTCCGCGAGATGTTGCTCCGGGTGGGCCACCGCGGCCCCGACGGACAGGCAATGCTTGTGCAGTCTGATAACTCGGGCGTCTTGGGACACCGGCGCCTGGCCATCATGGATCCCACCGGGGGTGACCAGCCGATCCGGACAGAGGAGGGCACGCGGGCCATTGTGGCCAATGGAGAGATCTACAATTTTCCGGCCCTCCGGTCCCGCCTGCAAAACCGCCATGCATTCCTGACCAGGAGCGACAGCGAGGCGGCTCTTCACCTCTACAGTGAAAAGGGGGCCCAGTCTGCTCGCGACCTCGACGGGATGTTCGCGCTTGCCATCGCCGACAGAGAGAACCTTTTTCTTGCGCGGGATCCGATCGGGATCAAGCCTCTCTACTTCGGCTGGCGGAACGGGACCATGCTCTTTGCCTCCGAGATCAAGGCCCTTGTCGGGTTTTGCAACGATGTCAAGGAGTTCCCTCCCGGCTCCTGGTTTCACTCGCGGCGTGGGATCCGCTCCTACTACGAAGTGCCTGACCTGAATCCCACACCGAGGACGGCGGCGCAGCACATGACCCTCGTGCGCGAGACGCTGGAACGATCTGTGGCGAAACGCCTCATGAGCGACGTGCCTGTGGGAGCCTTCCTCTCGGGCGGCCTGGACAGCAGCATCATTGCTGCACTCGCCCGGCCCCACGTCAAAGAGTTGCACACCTTCTCCGTGGGGATTGAGGGCAGCCGCGACCTCGAGGCGGCCCGGACGGTGGCGCGGCACCTCGATACCGTGCACCACGAGTACGTCCTGGAGCCTGCGAAGGTGCTCCGGAAGCTGCCCAATATCATTTACCACTTGGAGTCCTTCGACCAGGATCTCGTGCGGAGCGCCATCCCCTGCTACTTCACTGCGCATCTTGCATCTCGCGAGGTCAAGGTTGTCCTCACCGGCGAGGGAGCGGACGAGCTGTTCGCCGGTTACCGGTACTACCACGGCTACAAGGACCCGCTGCTCCTTCACCGCGAGCTGCGCCGGTCGGTCCGGTCCCTGCACAACATCAACCTCCAGCGGGTCGATCGCATGACGATGGCCCACTCGGTTGAGGGGCGCGTGCCGTTCCTCGACGTGGAGATGATCGAACTCGCACAGACGATCCCCCCGGACCTCAAGCTCCACAGGAATGGCGGCGCGAGGCCCGTCGAGAAGTGGGTGCTGCGCAAGGCCTGCGAGGACTTGCTGCCCGTACAGATCATCTGGCGCGACAAGGAGCAGTTCGACGAGGGCAGCGGCACCGTGGACCTGCTGACCGAGGCGCTCGAGGGACTGATGCCTGCGGCTGAAGCAAGGCAGTACTCCGCGCTCCATCCGGAGGCGCGATTGCGATCACCCGAAGAGTGTCTCTATCACAAGCTCCTTTGCGATGCCTACTCGGATCCCGCTCCTGTCCTGAAGAACGTCGCTCACTGGGCGGGACCACTTCAAAAGTGAAGTATGAAAGGCGATGAAATCGGAAAAGGCAATGAGCTGAAAACCGTTTTCACGACCTGTTTGCTGCGATTTGTGGAACTTCAAAGGTCAAACGAGTACCAGCCCAGAATAATTTGTAAAAAAGAGCGATACACGCTCAGGGGAAAAGCGAGCACCATCTTGCCGGAAACGGACGCTCGTCTCGCGGTGCAAGTCGTCCCTCTCAGGATGACGCGATTCTACCGGAAGGGCAGCGTGGAGTCAACGTTCGGACAGGCGTGAGATGCGGCTGCGCTTGCCCGGGTGGGTTTGCCAGGGGTAACGCCACCCCTTTCATTGCGGCGATTCTTCCGCTTCGGCTGCCCTCCGGCGGTAGAGAAGAATTGCCTCCTCGCCCGCGATTGTGATCACCGAGGTCAAGAAATAGCGTGCGGCGAACTCTCTTCCTCCGCGAGTCACCCCTCTCATAATCCAGAATCTTGGGTTGGCATACCGGGCGGCTATTGCTGCCGACCTCACCGCCCGCCTCGCCCATTTCCTCCTTACGGAGCGGACGATGATATTGCCGCTGATAGCAGTGTAAAGCTTGTGATAGCTTAGCACCTGACTCATTCGCACGCCCCGGAGGCGACTTAGCGGAAACTTCTCCAACTGCCTTCTCACCCGGGCGATGACTCGCTCGTCAAGGTCGAGCAGGTCGTCGAGCGTGACCTCCAGCTCAGGCCTCGGTGAAGTTGGATAATAGATGTGCGCGATCTCAGATATGAGACCGCTACAGAGATCGCTGACCGCCGCAATGCTGAAGGAGGTGTTTATCGAGAACCGCCTCCATATCCGCTTCCGATACCTCTCCACGACCGAATAAGCTATCTCGTCCGCTTCGGTCGCGTCCGCGATGACTCGCACCGTCTCAGGCTCCGGTTGCTTCCCCGCCCCGCCCCTTTCCAGACGCGTCTTCGCCCTCGTCCGCAGCACGACCACCAACACCGCTAACACCAGCACCAGCGCCGGAACAACGGCGACGTAAATGAGATAATCGAGGATTGTCGCGAACATAATTCCATTCTCCACAGAGTCCGGCAAAGCGAGCCTTTATATTAACACATTTCCCGCCTCCGCGTGGAACTCCGAGGGTACGGCTACATTGAGTGGTGCCAGAGTTCGCTTTCGCTTGCTTGTCGCAGGCTGCGTGTTTCCGAGGGACGAACCGGCAGGGTGACGCAAATCCCGTCCCTCACCTCCCTGCGTGCGGATAGGCGTGGCACGGGCGTCCCGCCCGTGAAGCATCATGTGCAAATTGAACGGGTTGATGGCCGCCGCAGCCTTCTTTGTGGCCCATCGGGTTGTACCCTTCACGGCAAAAAAAGCCATCCCCCACGTGGCACGGGCGCCCCGCCCGTCGGGATCATGGGCAAGATGCCCATGCCACGGCAGGCGACGACGGAGTCCTTCTCATTCTCCTCTCTGCGACTCTACGCCTTTGCGCCTTTGCGTTACCCTTCTCTTCCCTTTTTCTCTCCACCGCCAAGGCGGGGTATCCGCCCAAGACTGAGGCCATACGGAGAGCATGCAATAGTCTTTGACAGCCGCTGCACAACTGGCATACATTAGAGAGAACTTGCGGACTCTTATCGGGAGGAAGGCGGCTTGCTCTACAGAAAGCCTCCGGCTAATCGTCAGGCACAGCTACACAGGCACACTCGACCATGATAGTAACCAGAACACCATTCAGAGTGAGTTTTGCGGGCGGAGGGACGGACCTTCGCGCCTTCTATTCCGTGGAGCAGGGCGCCGTCACAAGCACTGCCATTGACAGGTACATGCACATCACCGTCAGCCGCCGGTTCGACCGCAGCGTGCGGGTCAGCTATTCCAGGACGGAGATCGTTGATAGGGTTGATAAAATAGCCCACCCGATTGTGAGGGAGGCTCTGATGTTCTGTGGAATCGAGGGGCAGATCGAGATCACTTCCGTCGCCGACATTCCGGCAGGCACAGGCGTCGGCTCCTCCAGCAGTTTTACGGTGGGCTTGCTGGCGGCGCTGCACGCTTTCAAGGGGGAATATGCTTCTCCGGAGACGCTCGCTTCGGAGGCTTGCGAGATCGAGATCAACCGGCTCGGCGAGCCTATCGGGAAACAGGACCAGTACATTGCCGCTTATGGGGGTATCAAGCACATCCGCTTCAATTCGGACGAGACGGTCTTTGTTAACCCGGTGATTTGCTCGGACGTGACCAGACAACAACTCCACGACAACCTTCTGCTCCTTTACACCGGCAGGAGGCGAAGCGCGGGTGACATTCTCCGGCCCCAGCGGGAGAACACTCCCAACATGCTCGACACTCTTCGCCAGCTCCGCGACCTCGCCTTCCGGACGGCGGAGGTTCTACGCGGCGGTGATGACCTGGCGGAGCTCGGGCGCATACTCCACGAGGGGTGGATGTTGAAGAAGCAACTCAACGCCGGCATCAGCGACGCCGGGATTGACAGCTTTTACGAGCGGGCACGCCGCGCCGGAGCGGTCGGCGGGAAGCTCCTCGGCGCCGGCGGCGGCGGCTTCCTCCTCCTTTACTGCGAGAAGGGAAATCGGGAGCGTGTGCGGCAAGCGCTGCCCGAGCTGAAAGAGGTCACGTTCGACTCCGAGCCTGAAGGGGCAAAGATCGTTTACTACGACCGCGGTTGAGGCGTGACGGGCGAGACGCAACCTCGGCCGTGAGCTGTTCCTTGGCCGAGATCAGTGGTGCGTGCTTCCCCGTTTCCCAGGCAGTTTCTTGAGCGCTCTTCGGGCTTCGGCGTCCGCTTCTTTCCGTTTGATGTCCTCCCTTTTATCGTAAAGTCTCTTTCCCCTCGCGACGCTGAGCTCCACCTTCACCTTCCCGTTCTTGAAGTAAACTCGCAGCGGAATCAGTGCGAATCCTCTCCGCGAGGTCTGTCCCCACAGCCTCCTTATCTGCTGCTTGTGAAGGAGGAGTTTTCGGGGCCGGAGAGGCTCGTGATTGTGGACGTTGCCCTGCTCATAGGCGCTGATGTGGAAATTGTAAAGGAACACCTCCATCCCCTCGACTTTCGCGAAACTATCGCTGAGATTTCCTTTGCTGAGGCGCAGGGATTTGACTTCCGTCCCTCGCAGGGCGATGCCTGCTTCAATCCTCTCAAGGACGGTGTAGTTCCGCAGCGCCTTGCGGTTGGTTATGATGACTTTCACGTTACTCACGAGGAATCCCTTCGCTTTCCCGTGCCGCGTCCGTTTGGCTTTCCACATCAAACTTGAGCAGGCTTTCGCCTATCGTCCCCCTCGCATGATACTCCTCTGTCGCAGCCCGCCGCAAGGTTATCGCCCGAAGCTGGTTTTTGGGGATAACAAGCTCGCAAGCGAAAGACGATTTCACTGTGAGCCCTCGGTCATCCATGCCGAGGATGGCGCCGAAGATGAGGTCGCCGTTCCACAGGGAGATTCGCGGCAAGTCCGTCGCTTCCGGCCGTGTGTCCCCAGGACGCGCGGCGAATGCGATGCACCGCACTTTCCCTCTATCAATGGGGCTTTCGGCGGGCGTGTAAGGGCTTTTCAGCACGACCTTCTCCGAAATGCCGACGACCGTTCCGGAAACGCTGTCGCCGTTTGAAAGAAGAAGCATATCACGCTCGCCCTCCGCCGGTGCGCTCGGGATTGTGCCGACGAGATGCGTTATCCTCACATCGTCGAACGCAGCCTGACCCTCTGTGTGAAGCAGGACATATTCGCCACGGCGGATGGGGTTCGGGTCGAGAGCTCGCACCACAATATCGTTCCCTACCCAGACGACGAGCTCTCCGCTTCGAGGATCGTACTCCGCTCGAAGACGAACCAGCGAGTCCGATGTTTCTATTCTTTTTCTGCCGCCCTGATGCTTCGCTCGCCCGATGATTTTGTAGAGATAAAGTTCCCGCCGCCGCAGCATAACCATGTACGCCAGTTGACCGAGCCGCCGGTCATACCTCGAGGCGAAAAAGGCGAGCCCGGCAATGCGAGACCTGGACACATCTATCGTCCATTCATATCTCGTAACCCCCGCTTGCCATGCCGCAACGTAAGCACGACAAAAAGGCAAGGGCGCCGCCTGCACAAGCTGACCTTTCTCGACCCTCCAGCTCCCGAATACAGAAACAAGCCCGGTTTCCTTCCCCTGCGAGAAATCGTTCTCGAAGAGCACATCGTCGCGGCGGTGAAAGCCCATCCCCATGACCTCGCCTCTCGGGATAGCGAGCGTTTGTCCGAAAGCCGTCTCCGCTTCCACGAAGGCAGACTTCAGCCCGCTCACCCTCGCGGTCAGATAGCTTCCGTCTCGAAGATAGACGACGTCGGAGCGTTCCGGAGGCGGGTACGGTGGACCGGCGAAGCGTACTTCGGCGAAGTTTTTTACCGGAAATCTCGCCGTTTCGTCCGTGAGGTCCAGGGTGAATAGGACCTCTTGCTCTTCCATTCCGTTGACGGTTCCCGTCAGCCTGTCGCCGTTGACGAATCTCGCGGAGTCACGAGCTTCCTGGGGGTTTACGGAAAGAAGAGTCTGGGCGCCGGGGGGCGGGAACGAGGGCTCGCTTTGAATCGTGATGCCCGCCGAAACACAGAGCCGAAGCGATTGAAGCAAAAAGGCGAGGATTACCAAAACCGCTGAGCCTCCCGCCCGCGGCGGGTGGCGCAGAACGATTCTTCGCTCTCGACGAAGCAGAGACCAGTTTTCGGAGCGGTTTCTTTTGTTCGCTGGCATCGTCCCTTTTCCTCAATGTATCGCTGAGGCAAGCTCCATGAATCGGATTGCCGCAATGCGCACACAACTGATACGTGTCCCGCAACCATTCCCCTCGTTCATTTTATCCGCAATCGGCGCCGGAATCAATGGCCGTTTTGCGTTGGGGGGTCAACGCCCTCACAACCGGAAAGAAATCCCCCAGTCTCGGGCGGATAGCCGGCCGAGGCGGAGGAGGCAAGAAGGGAACAGCAGATTAACGCAAAGGCGCAAAGTCGCAGAGAATAAGGTGAGAAGGACTCCGTCGTCGCCTGTCGTGGCATGGGCATCTTGCCCATGATTCCCACGGGCGGGGCGCCCTGGCGACTGCCCCCGGGACGGCGGCGTTACCCTAAGCAACCTTCCCCACGGAAACGTAGCCGCACCATTTTTCAGAATCATATTGACAAAAGCCGGCTATTTGTTCTTGAATGACAAGGCCGTTCGGCGGCAACAACAAACGCACCCGCACAATATCATCCACTCTCGAACCACAACATAATAGGTGAGCGAACTATCATGAATCTTCTCGTCAGAAAGCAAGTCCAGGACGGCTACAACGAAATTCTCCCCGGAGATGACCCGCGATTGCAGTACTTGAGCTTCGATTTCATCCGCCTTTCCGCCGGAGAGAGTTATCGTGGCTCTCTCGGCGACCGCGAGGCGACGTTCGTGGTGCTCAAAGGGCAATGCAACTTCGAGGTCGCAGGCTCCCGCTACGGCCAAGTCGGTAAACGACAGAATCCCTTCGCGGAGAAGGCTTATGCCGTATATGCCCCGGCGGGAGCGAACTATCGTGTGGAAGCCGTTACCGACGTGGAAATCGCCGTTTGCCTCGCCAGAGCCGACGTGCAGAAAGCTCCCTCCCTCATCACCCCCGACAAGATCAACAAGCGAATCGTCGGAAAAGGCAACTGGCAGAGGAGCGTGTATGACATCGTGGACGAGAGGGTTGACGCGTGCCGTCTCCTCGTCGGCGAGACGATCAATCCCCCCGGGAATTGGTCCTCGGCTCCTCCCCACAGGCACGACGTTGACAATCTCCCCGAGGAATCGAACCTGGAAGAAGCCTATTTCTTCCGCGTTGAGCCCCCGCAGGGATTCGGCGTCATCAGGGTCTATACCGACGACCTGAGCCTCGACGAAATCTACTCCGTTACCAACAACGACCTCGTGGTCATTCCCGAGGGCTATCATCCGGTGGGCGCCCTCGCCGGCTACAAAGTCTATTACCTGTGGATGCTCGCCGGCGAAAAGAGAGTCCTCAAGCCGAGGGATGACCCCAAGCACGCATGGATAAAGTAGGCGAGCGGACAGCCCGCTTTCTGCTCGCAACGGGGGCCTTGATACGCGGATTCGCAAACAGCGTGACGTGCACTGCTCGGTGAAGAGGGGTTATTCGGCAGGATGACAGCATAGACACGATCGTAGCCCCGCCTTGGCGGGTTCGCAGGAGATACGATCATCGTCAGGGTGAAGTCCGTAAGAGGGTTCGGCTGTATTTGCAGGGGAGACGCAGCATCCTCGGGCAGACCTGCTTGTGGCACGGGCGTCCCGCCCGTGGAAGCTCATGGGCAGGATGCCCATGCCACGTGGAAACGATACCAGCGCAACGCCGCCCCGCCGCTGGCGAGGTAGGTTCGATTGTGAATTTCGGTGAACGGATGGTTGAGGTGAGGCGAAAGGTCACTGACCTCTCGCAGAGCTAAGCAGGATTTGAAAAATCATGTCCATCCTGTTATCCCGTCAAAAAAGAATACGTCGCCCAGCTTATCAACCAGAACACCGAGTACCTTCTTCCACCCCAAGCAAAAACCATTTCATCGCGGAGACAACAATATGGCTTTGAAAGGAAGTTGCATCGTAGCCCAGTCGGGCGGACCCACAGCGGTCATCAACGCCTCGGCATGTGGCGTCGTTCAGGAGTGTATGAAGCACCCCCACATCGAGGGAATCTACGGCGCCGTCAACGGCGTCCTCGGAATCCTCAACGAGGAGATATTCGATTTCAGGGACGAGTCCCCTTCCGACATCGAGGGCCTGAAATATACCCCGGCTGCCGCTCTGGGGTCTTGCCGCTACAAGCTCAAGAGCATCGAGGAGTCTAAGGAGGATTACGCCCGAATCATGGAGGTCTTCAAGGCGCACAACATCCGCTATTTCTTCTACATCGGCGGCAACGACTCCATGGACACCGCGGACAAAATCGGCTTCCTCGCCAAGCAGATGGGCTATGACATGCGGGTCATGGGAATTCCCAAGACCGTGGACAACGACCTCGCCTTCACAGACCATTGCCCCGGCTATGGCAGCGTCGCGAAATTCAACGCCGCCGCCGTCATGGAAGCCGGACGCGACACCGACGCCATCTACACTTCCGACACCTGCACCATCATTGAGGCCATGGGCAGAAACGCCGGCTGGATCGCCGCCGCAACCGCCCTCGCGAGAAGGGAAGAAGCAGATGCCCCGCACCTCATCTACATGCCGGAGACCGTCTTCTCCAGGGAGCATTTCGTTGAGGACTGCAAAGAAGTGCTGTCTCGATATGGGCGAATCTTCATCGTCGCCGCAGAAGGGCTGAAGGATAAGGATGGCAATTACATCACGGCTGCCGCTGGTGAATTCGCCAAAGATTCTTTCGGGCACGTTCAGCTCGGCGGCATCGCGGACATCCTCCGGGAAATCGTTGAGAACGAGGTCAAAGTCAAAGCTCGCTACAACAAGCTCGGAACATGCCAGCGAGAAGCGATGCACTTCGCCTCGAAAACAGACAGGGACGAGGCTTACCTCTGCGGCCGGATGGCCGTCGTTCACGCCGTCGAAGAAGACCTTACCGGCAAAATGATCAGCCTCGTCAGAGAGAGCGATGAGCCTTACCGCTGCACAACAGGCCTCGTGAACCTCGCAGAAGTCGCCAACGCCGAGAAACCGCTCCCGCGCGAATGGATCAACGAGAGAGGGAACTTCCTCACCGAAAAATTCATCCGCTACGCCGCTCCCCTCATCCAGGGCGAAGTCGAAGTCCCCATCGAAAACGGCCTCCCAAAATATATCCGCCTCAACCGAAAAGCGATTCCCAAGAAGTGCCCGCCGCGTTAGGCGACCGGGCACGCGAGCTCAAGTACGCTGTGTCCTCGGGTGGAACCGCAGAGTGCGCAGAGCACGCATAGACGCCCTCCGGACAGTTGCCGGGACGGCGGCGTTACAGAGATGGCTCAGGACAAGACGGATCCTCCCCCAGAATCCTACCGGAGGAGCGCAGACATGCTCTCCGCGCTCTCTGCGGTGAGTTGATCTTCCCCTGACACTGAGAGATTACGGAGCAATGAAGAATACACAGGGTGAACCGGGGGCACGCGGAGCCGTTCGGCGGCTCCGAAAAGAAAGACTGCTTCCGAGAAGGGCTATTCGGAGGTTTCAGCAGCAAGAGGATTGGTGATTTTCCACTTGTCCTTATACTTCTTGAGTTCTTCCTCGTACGTTTCACCCCGCTTTAGCGCACGGGTGATGGGGTCTCTCCGGGAAACCAAAATCCTTACTACGGCGGTCTCACCGCGATAGTCCTGGCGGGTTATTATCCAAAATGTGTTCGCGTAATCAATCGGCCATCTCTTGCATTCCGCCTTCCATTTTTCCTTGATGCTCCTGCATTGCTCCTTAGGCAGCGTCTCGTCGTAATCGCAACAACGATAGGCTTTTTGCCAATCCCCCGCTTTCTTCGCGCGGAGAAACCCCCTCATGACGGAGACAGGGTCTTGCCAGTCAACCCTCCACGGGCCACGGCTACCGCTATCGCGCCTGAGCCCCGTCCCACACCCAAAGCTCACAGCCACCAACGCCGTGAGACAAAACAACGGAAACCTTCTCATTTCCGAAAACCTCCCATCTTATCGGCGTAATCCGTCCCGGGTAGAGAGGCGCCCGCGAAAAACGCACACGTGTCGCGGATACCTCCGGCATCGTGCGCAGGAACTTGCACGCACGACGGCACGCTTGCGCCTCGAGCGACACGAAATCCCATGTCCTCAAAAGAACTCAAAAGCGGCGCCATTCACTCCCACGCCACCCTTCAACCTTCCCTAAAATACATCCAAATCTCAAGACATGCAAGCCCAAATCGCGTCTCCATTCTTGGCTGTGATGCGCGCAGCGGCCCTTTTCGCATAGGCCGCCGGTAATAGCTCACTTACGGGCGGCTCGGGGTGAAACCGGTGAGTGCGCAGAGACATGTAGCATGGGCATCTTGCCCATGCCACGGCAGGTGACGACGGTGTCCTTCTCATTTTCCTCTCTGCGACTCCGCGCCTTTGCGTTAATCTGCTGTTCCCTTCTTGCCTCCTCCGCCTCGGCCGGCTATCCCCCCGAGACTGAGGCGCTGCGGCCGCCGACGTTTTCGCTTGATTTACTCCCTGCGGTGGTATATCCTGTACAAGTGATGGTGAAAAGCTGCGCCACTTGGAGTATGAGCGGTGATTTCCGAGGCAGTTAGAAAAAGGTTACAGCGGCTGAATAGACCAGCCCTTCCAGCCCGCTGCATCTCAGCGGCCCCACGGAAGGAGCATTCCGCCTGCGTTGGCGCTCTGCCACCCACCAAAGGGAGCCTGACGAGCTTGGAGGAGGTCGTTGACGGGCGGGAGGTGGCGACCTCGGCGGGCAAGTTCTTGCTCATAGACCGCAGCGCCAGCCACTTTCTCCGCCATGGGGACGAGTTTATCGGCGACTACTCCCATCACTTCGAGGAAGCGGCGTCGGCGATCTCGGAAGACTCGGCGCCGATAGACTTCGTGCGCTTCGTTAAGTGTGGCTTGACAAAGAGCGTTTTTCTCGACATAGAGACGACGGGCTTGGGTGGCAGCCCTCTTTTTCTTGTGGGCTTGCTTTTTCACCGAGGGGACGAGCTACGCCTCCGCCAGCTTTTTGCGAGGGATTACTCGGAGGAAAAGCCCCTGCTGCAATATCTCACGGAGCTTCTCGGACAATTCGACGCTTTGGTGACCTTCAACGGAAAAAGCTTCGACATGCCCTACATCAGGAACCGCTGCCGTTACAGCATCCTCCCTTTCCGGGTGGAAATCCACCATTTGGACATCCTTCACGAATATCGGCGGCGGTGGAAGCGGATTCTTCCAAATTGCCGACTGCAAACCCTGGAATCGAGAATATGCTATCGCTACAGAGCCGGTGACATTCCGGGAAGCGAAATCCCAAAGGCTTATCACGATTTCGTCAGGACGGGAGACGCCCGGCAGATTAAGAGCATCCTTCATCACAACGCCCTTGACTTGCTCACCACGAGCGAGCTGACATTGAGGTTGTTCACCCCCGGACCCGACGCCACAACGGCATGAGCCCGCCGCGGCGCCGGATAAAGGCGAGCGAAGATGTCCATAATAACTCTCACAACGGACTTCGGCCTCGACAATTGGCTTGTGGGGACGATGAAAGGGGTCATCAAGAGCATCAACCCAGAGGCAGAGATCGTTGACATCGCACACGGAGTTCGCAAGTACAGCATCGCCGAGGCGGCGTTTGTTCTGCGGAACTCGTACAGCTATTTCCCGCCCGGGACCATCCACACCGTTGTGGTTGACCCGGGGGTTGGAAGCAAGAGGCACGCCATCGTTCTCAAAACCCGCCGCTACTACTTTGTCGCTCCCGACAACGGCGTCTTGAGCTATGCAGTAGAGAGCGAGGAGGTCGAAACGGTCGTCAACATCGAAAACGAGGAATACCTTCTCACGCCCATAAGCGAGACTTTTCATGGGAGGGATGTGTTCGCGCCGGTGAGCGCATATCTTTCAATGGGGGTGCAGGCGGAGGACTTTGGTCCCTCCTTGAAGGAAATCACCAGCCTCACTCGATCCGTTCCCCGAAGGATCAATGACAGGGAGCTCGTCGGGCACGTCCTCTGCGTTGACACCTTCGGCAACCTCATCACAGACGTCACTGCAAAGCTCATTGAAGAGCTGTTCAATCTGTCAAAGGCGACCCGATTCCGCATTCTCATCCGCGACCGCGAAGTGGTGAGAATCTGCCACACCTACTCCGATGGGAAGGAAAACGAAATTATCTCTCTTATCGGAAGCTCCGGACATCTCGAGATTTCCATCAACCAAGGTCGCGCCGGGGACGTCCTGGGTATGGGTGAAGGGGGAAAGTTCATCCTCAAAGTCGTTTGAAAAGCGAGGCGGGACGCGCCCCACGCTCATGCTCGTATCTCACACGCGTTGAGATACATGAGTGGGAATGAACGGATCGGGAGACAGAATGATGATGAGTATGTTCATTCGCCCATTATGGCTTGCCATTTTGATTTGGACCATTAGCACGTCCGCGACAAGGGCCGCTGAGATTTATCTTTCGCCCGCCGGTAACGAGACGCCGAGTAAAGCGCAGTCGCCCGCAGCATTAGGCGGAGAGTTTCCAACAACCGCTCCTCCCGGCAGCTCCCTCCCACTTCACACCTCTTCACCGCTTATGGAGGTTTAACGCCCGAGCTTTCACAGGGAAAGATCGCCCTTGCCCTGAGTAGGGTATGATTACACGGCATCATCGGGCAGATACCGTCGCCGGACTTTCACCGGCAGGGATGTTGCCGTTGCAGCCTGCGGTATGGCCTCAGTCTCGGGCGGATAGCCGGCCGAGGCGGAGGAGGCAAGA
>CAZXGF010000035.1:0-2772 GCA_964640185.1 uncultured Verrucomicrobiota bacterium
TAACAAGGTAGCCGTACCGGAAGGTGCGGCTGGATCACCTCCTTTCTAAGGAGTCAACTCCCGCCTAACCGCGGGATTAGGTCGGTAGCCTCTGGCACATTACTCTATTCTGAATATTGCTCCGGGACGCCCCGCCCCAAGGCCCGGCGTCCCGAGCTGAAAGTGGCGCGAACCAGAGCCACCCGGGCTTATAGCTCAGTTGGTCAGAGCATTCGGCTGATAACCGAAAGGTCGGTGGTTCGAATCCACCTAAGCCCACCATCGCGGTGGCGAGGGTGGCGAAACGGTCCGACCGGGAGCGTTGCCCCTCCAGGGCACGCCTCCATGGTCAGGGGATATAGCTCAACTGGCTAGAGCATCTGCCTTGCACGCAGAAGGTTACCGGTTCGAGTCCGGTTATCTCCAAAGCCCATTTCAACATCGTGGTCACTTTTGCACAGCAACATAGATTCGCTGTTCTTTGACAACTGAATATTGGCAAAGTTGAAGTCGCGAAAAAAGGCGCCTGAAGAATCGGCGTATGAGGGAGCGAGCAATCGTTTCCTCCTCGCCGAACGACAGTTTTTTGGTCAAGCTACTAAGAGCTTTCGGTGGATGCCTTGGCGTCAGTAGGCGAAGAAGGACGTGGCGTAACTGCGATAAGCTCCGGGGAGCCGCTAGCAGGCTATGATCCGGAGATCTCCGAATGGGGAAACCCGTCTCGCTTAATAGCGAGACATCGCCGGGTGAATCAAATAGCTCGGCGAAGTTACACCGGGGGAACTGAAACATCTAAGTACCCCGAGGAAAAGAAAACGAATCCCGCTTCGGCGGGACCCCGCTTCGGCGGGGGTGATTCCCTGAGTAGTGGCGAGCGAAACGGGAAGAGCCTAAACCTCATGCGTGTCAAAGCCTGTACGCGTTGCGCATGGGGGGTCGTGGGACCCCGTCGGACCGGTGTGCAGACCGGTCAGGAAGTCAAAAAACCATTCCCTTAGCAGAATCGGGTGGAAACCCGAACCACAGATGGTGAAAGTCCAGTACGCGAAAAGGGTTGGTCTTCCCGGACGAGTGTTCCCAAGTACCGCGGGGCACGTGAAACCCTGCGGGAATCCGCCCCGACCACGGGGTAAGGCTAAATACTTACTGACGACCGATAGCGAACAAGTACCGTGAGGGAAAGGTGAAAAGAACCCCTGTTAGGGGAGTGAAATAGTACCTGAAACCGGAAGCTTACAAGCGGTCAGAGGGCTATGTCCCCCGCCTTCGGGCGGAGGAAAGGCCTGATGGCGTGCCTTTTGCATAATGAGCCGGCGACTTACTGTGCGTAGCAAGGTTAACACCGTGCGCGGTGGCAGCCGAAGCGAAAGCGAGTGCGAAATGTGCGACTGCTCGTCGCTGCGAGTCTCTCGCAGCGAATGAGCGCCAGTTGCGTATAGTAGACCCGAAACCGAGTGATCTACCCATGGTCAGGGTGAAGTCCTGCTAACACGGGATGGAGGCCCGAACCAGTGGACGTTGAAAAGTCCTTGGATGAACTGTGGGTCGGAGTGAAAGGCTAATCAAACTCGGAGATAGCTGGTTCTCCTCGAAATAGCTTTAGGGCTAGCCTCACGTAATTGGACAGCGGGGGTAGAGCACTGGATGGGATAGGGAGCCTACCAGCTCACCGAATCCAACTAAACTCCGAATACCGCTGATCTCTATCGTGGGAGTCAGACGGTGGGGGATAAGCTTCATCGTCGAAAGGGAAACAGCCCAGACCGCCAGCTAAGTGTCCCTAAATGTGGGCTAAGTGAGTGAGGATGTGAAATCGCTAAGACAGCTAGGATGTTGGCTTAGAGGCAGCCACCATTTAAAGAGTGCGTAACAGCTCACTAGTCGAGCGATTTCGCGCCGAAAATGATCGGGACTAAAGCCCACTACCGAAGCTGCGGCTCGGCCGCTCCGATCCCGACGATACCGTCGGGATGCCGGAAGGCCGGGGGTAGAGGAGCGTTCCATGCTGGCTGAAGGTGGACCGGAAGGACCGCTGGACGGCATGGAAGTGAGCATGCACGGCATGAGTAGCGATAATCCCGATGAGAATTCGGGACGCCGAAAACCCAAGGTTTCCTGGGGAAGGTTCGTCCGCCCAGGGTTAGTCGGACCCTAAGCCGAGGCCGAAAGGCGTAGGTGATGGACAGCAGGTTAAATATTCCTGCACTGCCTAACTGGTGACAAAGACGCGTAGAAGCGACGCGGAAAGCAAGGCCGCCCGAGCGATTGGAAATGCTCGGCTGCACCTGACGCCGCACCGACCACAAGTCGGTGCGGGGAGGGGTGAAAGGACGTTGAGCCTACGGGCAAGGCGGATCGGCTGGACCTTTTCGCCAAGAAATAACTTCACGCGGACCAGTGGGCACCCGTACCGTAAACCGACACAGGTGGGTGGGAAGAGAATTCTAAGGCGCGCGAGAGAAACCTCGTCAAGGAACTCGGCAAAATGACCCCGTAACTTAGGGAGAAGGGGTGCTCTTCCGGGTGGTCCCCCCTCGCGGAGGACTGCGTAGAAGAGTCGCAGAGAAACGGCCCAGCCGACTGTTTACCAAAAACACAGGTCTCTGCTAAGTCGTAAGACAACGTATAGAGACTGACACGTGACCAATGCCGAAAAGTTAAGGGGAAGGATCATCCCGCTGGCCCCAGCTTATGCAGGGGTCAAAAGGTGAAGTCCGGAACCGAAGCTCCGGTGAATGTCGGCCGTAACTATAACGGTCCTAAGGTAGCGAAATCCCTTGTCGGGTAAGTTCC
>CAZXGF010000035.1:2782-55163 GCA_964640185.1 uncultured Verrucomicrobiota bacterium
CACGAATGGTGTAACGATCTGGGCGCTGTCTCAACGAGGGACTCGGTGAAATTGTAGTAGCGGTGCAGATGCCGCTTACCCGCGACAAGACGGAAAGACCCCGTGCACCTTTACTATAGCCTGACATTGGGTTTTAGTGCCGTATGTGTAGGATAGGTGGGAGACTGTGAAGCTTGGCCGTCAGGTCGGGTGGAGTCATTGGTGAAATACCACTCTTACCGTACTGGGGTCCTAACCCTGCGCTCTGAATCGAGCCAGGAGACAGTATCAGGTGGGTAGTTTGACTGGGGCGGTTTCCTCCTAAAAAGTAACGGAGGAGCTCGAAGGTTCCCTCAGCACGGTCGGCAATCGTGCGTAGAGCGCAAAAGCATAAGGGAGCTTGACTGCGAGACACACAAGTCGAGCAGGTGCGAAAGCAGGATTTAGTGATCCAGCGGTCGAACGTGGAATCGCCGTTGCTAAACGGATAAAAGGTACGCCGGGGATAACAGGCTTATCGGGCCCAAGAGTCCATATCGACGGCCCGGTTTGGCACCTCGATGTCGGCCCATCGCATCCTGGGGCTGAAGAAGGTCCCAAGGGTTTGGCTGTTCGCCAATTAAAGCGGTACGCGAGCTGGGTTCAGAACGTCGTGAGACAGTTCGGTCCCTATCTGTCGTGGGCGCAGGATATCTGAAGAGACCAGTCCCCAATACGAGAGGACCGGGATTGACGGACCAATGGTGTTCCAGTTGTCCCGCCAGGGGCATTGCTGGGTAGCTATGTCCGGAAGGGATAAGCGCTGAAAGCATCTAAGCGCCAAGCCTCCTCCAAGATTAGATATCCATGGCACACCCTCGGGTGTGCCGAGAGACCCCTTGAAGACTACAAGGTTGATAGGCCAGGCGTGTAAGAGCGTATAT
This sequence comes from uncultured Verrucomicrobiota bacterium, assembly GCA_964640185.1. Taxonomy (GTDB): domain Bacteria; phylum Auribacterota; class JABMQX01; order JABMQX01; family JABMQX01; genus CAZXGF01. Next base: position 3,685 of record CAZXGF010000035.1, read on the forward strand.
ACAAAGGCTCTTAGCTAACTGGTACTAATAGGTCGATCAGCTTGACCTTGTTCTCATTGCCCCTCTCACCGTCCCTCCACTCCGAGGGGCGAGCGAGGGCGGCGCCGTTCGCACCTTCTCAAAGCCAATATTCAGTTGTCGTTAATACTTCGCTCAAGAATGATTTTCTTGGCGACCACAGCGGAGGGGGTACACCTGTTCCCATCCCGAACACAGAAGTTAAACCCTCCTGCGGCGATGGTACTGCACACAAGAGTGTGGGAGAGTAGCACGTCGCCAAGAATCAACTAACCCCGACACACGTCGGGGTTTCCTATTGCCCACTCCCCCCCCGGATGTGCCTCCATTTTGGTGTCAAAAATTGCCAGCAACACCGCCTCTCCGTGGGCAGTACGGCGCGGCGACATTTGCCGAAAAGCGGGTCTAAAAGAGTCTGCCACAATGCTGGACGTTTATTTTGGCCGAGACCCCGACCTTGCCTGAGCTTGCTCCCCCTCCGCCGGGCCCGACTCCAATGGAGGCGTCGAGCTTGGCCTTTCCGCAGTCGTTGATTCTACCCGAAACGCTCGCGCCTACAAGCCCAATCCCGGCCGATACCTCTGAGCCGACTGAGGTGCCGCTCCGGTCCAAGCCGCCGGTGCCGAGCTGAACCCCTCCACCTACTCCGACACCAGCCTCAACGCAACCGGAACATCCATCATCCGTGCAGCAAACCTTGGCGCCGGCGCCAAGACCGGCATAAAAGGAGCCCCCTATGCACCACAAGCCCAGCGGGTCGCGGAGATTTATTGGGTTGTTACCCGCGTAAACATAGAGGTTGGGCTGCGCGCCATCAAAGAAAATCGGGTCCCGCGCCGTCCAGCGTCCCGCGACGGGGTCGTAGTCCCGAAACCCGAACTGCACCAGACCGGTCGTAGCATCCGCCAATCCTCCCCCGAAACCTACCGGCAGGTCAAAGTCCGGATTGCTGTCGGAAATGATTCTCCCGAAGCTGTCGTATTCCATAACCCTGACCACGTTGCTGTTCGCGTCCAGCTCCGCTACAGGCTTGAGATTGCCATGGTACAGAAACCCCTGAACCAGCGCGCCGTTTACCTTCTTGCCGATCCTGCGGCTGCGTCCGTCAATGATGTACTCGAGCTCCGTGCCGTCAGGGAGGTGGACGGCTGCGAGGTTACCAAGCACGTCGTAGTCGTAGCGGCCTCGTCGGCCAGGCTGGCTTAGCTGTCGGCGCCAGGCCGCACGGTTTCGGTGCCCTGCTGGCTTCGGTCATTTCTACCGCCAGTAGGCATGCGGCCAGCCTCAATAGACTTGTGGGGGGATTGTCTGCGCGCCTGTCAACCTCGCGTGCCAACTGCCTAACTTCATACCCTTGAGGGATTCGGGTGCCGTGAGCGCTATGTCGATCCGAGAGAGAAGTAGATCCAACCAGGAGACGTGCTTAGCACAGGGCACCGTCACTTTTCTTGCATAGTCCAGAGCCTCTTGAACCTCTTCTTCTGACATGCCCTGCTCGTCAATAATGACAGTAACGCCGTCAATGGTGTATTTTCTGCGACCCGTCGGATCGATGAGGTTCACCGGGTCATTGCCGGCATACAGATATGCATTGGTGTCCTCGCCATTGAGGAAAATAGGGTCTTTGGCTGTCCAACGGCCTATCGCAGGGTCGTAGTCCCTGCAGCCGAAACGAACCAGCCCCGTGTGCCGATCGTAGATACCTCCCGCAAAACCGAACGGCTGGAACCCGGGGTTGGTGTCCAGCACTACATTGCCGAACTCGTCATAGTCCATCCTCTGCGCGACATCGCCGGTGGTGGCAACCACGACAAGTCTTGGACTTCCGAGACGGTCGGAGATGATCCGATAACGGGTCCCGCCCTTGACCATGTAATCTGGGACATTGAAACGGGCACCGTACACAAAGCGACTGACCACATTGCCCACGCCGTCCAGCTCCGCAACGGGATTAAGTGCATCCTTGTACAGAAAGCCCTGGACCACGGCACCGTTCACCTTTTTGCTGATTCGGCGGTTTTTCCCATCAACGACGTACTCAATCCGGGTGCTGTCGGGCAGAGTCACCGCCATGGCATTGCCCAGGGCGTCATAGTCGTAGGTCGTGGTTCGGCCACTCTTAGTCTTGCTGTACAATTCGCCGGCGGCGCCATAAGCGTAGGCTGTGTCCCCGTGCTGGAGAAGACGGTCCTGAGCGTCGTGGATGTCGCTGATAGTGTTACCCTGCCGTCCCGTGTAGCTCAGCCGGTTGCTGTTGAGGTCGTAAGCGTAGCTGGCAATCGTGCTTCCGTCCTGCTCGACTTTGGTCAGGCGGCCAGCCAGGTCGTAACTGTAGCTGTAACTATGGGTCTGGCCGCCAATGTCCTCTGTCTTTTGGGCAATCCGCCCCTGCTTATCCCGGCCGTAGGTGGCGGCGTAAATGTCCGTGCTATTAAAGCTAACGGAGTAGCTCTGCAGTTCGCCGAATGCGTTGTAGCTCCTGGCGTCCTCCACGTTCGCAAGCGTCGTTCCGGTAACCAGCCCGCCCTCCCCATCACGTCTCACTGCGAGGTCGCCGGCCTGAACGAGCAGGCCGTCAGCATCGAACTGGAAGGTGACCGTGTCGCTATCATTGACGCTGCGGGACGTGATGTGGAAGTCATTGTCATAGGTGCGGCTCACGCTCCCGGTAACGGCCCCGGCCCAGGTGGTTCTGGTAAGCAGCCTGCCATCGTAGCTGTACGACAGGGTGTCGCCCGCAACGGTGATGGCGACAAGCCGGCCCGTAGCCGCGTCGCGGGAGAAGCTGGTCCGGCCCCGCGGCAGGGTGACCGCGCTCACCCGCCCGGCACTGTCGTAACCGACAGCCACTGTGTCACCGCCCGGGCGCTCGATCCGGGCCAGTTGTCGGTCGGCGTCGTAAGTGTACAGGGTGTGGTGTTCGCCCTCGCCGACATTTGGCGGTATGTATTCCCCCAACTGATTTATCCCTGTGTAGGCAAACTCGTGGTCGGGTCGCCCCGGCGGGGTAATGGCCGTCAAGTTGCCGCCGGCGTCGTAAGCGTAGTGAATGAGTCGGCCATCAGGGAGCGTCCTGGCGCAGATACGCCCCGCCGCGTCGTATTCGAAGCGGGTGATGCGCCCAAGGGCATCGGTGATGCTTTGCAGATAGCCGTCGCTCTCGTAGGTGAGGCTGGTCGTGCGGGCGTCAGCTCCGGCGCCCCGCGTGATCCTCCCTAAACGCCCCTCGCCGTCGTACTCAACACGGGAGGGTTCCAGATCGCCCACCTGCAGCTCCACCACCCGACCCAAAGCATCGACCGCGGCGCTGGTCTCCCGTCCCTCCGGAGACGTCACCGTCAGAGTCCGGCTCGCGGCACTGTAGACCAGGCTGTACACGCGCTCGTTGATAGTGAGTGCCTGAGTCAAGCTACTCAGGCTCAGGGGGTCCTCCGGAGCATCCAGCGTGACCGTGCGCGTGACGCTAAAGTTTGAAGCCAGTCCAGCCGGTGTCGTAAAGCTCAGCATTTCCGGCACGGGTGACAGCATCCCCCAACGCGGGTCGGGGCCCAGTTCCAGCGTAGCCACTGTTCCATCGGCGTAGGTAACCTTGCGACTGCCGTCGGCGCCGATTACTGCCTCCGTTCCACCGCAGGCACACCCGGGAGTGCTCACCAGGCGCTTTTCCCCCGTGGAAAGGTGCTCCACGGAATAAGTCGTGGTGCGGCCCATGGCTGTCGTGCGAACCACCTCGTAGCCGTTTTCGGTCTCAGTACGCTTCAGAGTACAGAAGCCGCCGGCCGGATCCTGTGTCTTTTCTAACCTCCCGAGGTCATTATATGTGTACCGGTACGCGTTGCCTCGCGGGTCTGTGAGGCCTGAAAGGAGGCCGTCGCCGACATAGGTCAGTCGCAGAGACTCGTTGGCGGGGTTGGTGATCGTGCTGAGGTAGCCATCGTCATTCAGGCTTAAAGTAGTGCGCTGACCGAAAGGAGCGACGATAGCGGTTAGATCTCCATCGGCGTTCCGCTCTATCGTCGTGACATTGCCGTCCCCGTCTTCGACAGCCGCCAGACGCCCTTCGCTGTCGTAGCTGAACTGGTAGAGCACCGCCCCGGTGAGGGCGTTGAGGGTCCGCACATGCCTGCCATCTGCATCGAAGTGGTACAGTTCGCTACCATCACGGGAAGGAATGACAATGTCGGTAGCTGAGAAACCTGGTAAGAACGGCTCCAGACGCCGCACGCGATATGTTCCCCAATCCGAGATGTAGACATTGCCATCCGGTCCAACGGCAACCGCATGCGGGAAGCCGAGCGATGCTTGAGTGGCCGGACCGCCGTCGTCGCTGAAACCCGGCTCGCCGGTGCCCGCCACCGTGTTGATCTCCCCCCCCGGAGTGACCGCGCGGATGCAGCAGTTCCCTGTGTCCGCGATGAAAAGGGTGCCATGTGGCCCCACGGCGATTCCGGAAGGATGGTTCAGCTCCGCGACAATCGCAGGGCCGCCGTCGCCGCTATAGCCCGCCCGGCCCGTGCCAGCCGCCGTGGTGATGATCCCGGAGACGCCCACCTGGCGGACGCGATTGTCGCGACCTGCGATGTAGAAACTGCCGTCCGGACCGAAGGCCACATCAGCCGGCTCGCAAAGCCTCGCCTCGGTCGCCGGGCCGCCGTCCCCGCTGAAGTCACATTGAAAATAGCCCTCACCTGCGACAGGGGTGATGATCCCGTCCGGCGCCACCCGGCGAATCACGTGGTTGTCACCCTCCGCGATATAGATGCCCGCGTCATCCCCTACGGCCACACTGTTCACCCAGGTCAGTTTCGCCTCCGTAGCCGGCCCCCCGTCACCGCAGACCTCCTGGTCATCACAAACCTCTCCAGTGCCGGCCACTGTGGTAATGATCCCATCCGGATCCACCCGGCGGACGCGGTAATTCCCAAAGTCCGCAATGTACAGGCTGCCGTCCGGTCCCACAGCTACATCCGTGGGGCAAACGAGTTTCGCCTCGGTCGCCGGACCACCATCGCCGCCAAAGCCCAGCTCGCCCGTGCCCGCCAGCGTGGTAATGATCCCGTCCGGATCCACCCGGCGGACGCGGCAATTGTCAAAGTCCGCAATGTACAGGCTGCCGTCCGGACCAAGCGCGAGTCCCTCGGGTAAGTCGAGCTTAGCCTGAGTGGCCGGACCGCCATCCCCACCAAAGCCCTCCTTGCCTGTGCCCGCCACCGTCCTGATGACCCAGGGGAGAATTTCGGGTCGGGCTCTCCGCTTTCCGCCGTCGCCGAGGTAAAGCACCCTACCCGAGGGATCGTAGGCGTGATGCATGCTAAGTGTCCATCCTCCGAGGCCCTGGCCACGGGCATCCCACACACCCATCCTGCGTGTCCACCTCTGCCAGATGGTGAACTCCTCGCGAGCCTGGCTGCCGGTGATTTCTGCGGTGCCGAACTGCCCGAAGCCCGCCCCGACCTGCGCCGGCTGCATGTAAACGGCATCGTAAACATAGCCGACGCCGATGAACACGAACGCTCCTCCCTGAATCGTGCGACCATAAGGGTCCTCCCCGTTCCAGGTGAAGGTGCCTGACTGGTTGGACTCGGCAGGGAAGCTCTGCCTGAAAGGCTCTCGGGGCCCGAGAACCTCAACCTCGATGCCTTTGAGGCTGGGCGGGATCGTGTCACCACTGAGCGGGATCTTCAGGGTGTACCTGGCCCGGCGCCCCGGCACCCTGTCGCTGCGGTAGTTGAGAGTGAAAGGGGTGCCGACGATAGGAATGCGTTCGCCCAGAATCTGGTTCTGGCACTCGATGATGGAGCTGCCGCTCTCCTCGCAGGGGTCGTCTTCGGTATCGTCACCTTCGGGGTCTGGGAGGTTCGGCGCCCTTGCATCAGGCGGCGGCCCGTAAGGCCAGTTGCAGTCCCAGGGTGAGAAGTGCGTGACCGGCACCCGCCACAAGCTCTGCCCTGGCTCATAGAGCTCAGAAAGCCGCTCCCGCTCGGCATCGGTGATGCCCAGGTCCGCAAGAGTTGCTTGATTCGCGGGCTGGCCGCTGCCATCAACGTCCAATTCGGCCAATCCGCCCTGGACGCTCAATATTTCGAGCACGCGACCGTTCTGAGAAGGCACCCAGACTCCCCGCTCGCGGTCGTAGTAACCCACAGGCACGATGCCCCCGACCGGAAAACCCAGGAAGTTTTCCTCATAGAAGTAAAGCGGCTTATCAAAACGCACGTCGGTCGCCCCGGCGTCCTGGGCCTCATCGGCGGTGAACTCCACGCAGTATGTGTAACCGGTTTGAGGGGGAAGTTCGGCAGGCATGGCCTTGGGGCCGGTCTCCCCGACGGTGAACTCGGTGGCGCGAACGTTCAAGGCGGAGACGGCCTGGGTGCTGCCGTCGGGCATAACCAACTCCGCTGTAGTGGCCTGGGCCAGCAGCAGCGTGGCTTGCCGGCTGCCGTCGCCGTCTTCGACCCGGCTGGCACGCGCAATCTGGAACTGAGCCGGCGCCGTGAGGTCAACGGCGGTCACCCGCTGATCGTACGGGGTCATGACTACATCCGGCGGGCAGGCGTAACCCTGCCACTGCGATTGCACGTGACGATGAACGGGGAGGTAGCCTTCCTTTTCATATCGCACGGCGACCGGCCCGCCTCCGTTGACGGCCATGTCAAACACGCCGCCTCCGCGGGTGAGTGTTTGGCCGTATTCGGGCTGACCGACGACCGAGACCGTGACCCCTGTCAGGGGCAAGCCCTGGCGCGTCAACACCTTGCTCCGCAAGACCGCCACACGCTTGGGGTCAATGGCGCCCGGAGTCACGCCGGTCTGGATGGGATTGTCGCCTGTGTAGAGGAACTCCGTGGCGGCCGACAACGCCGTGGCCACCGTCGTATCCAGGGGAGGCGCCAGAAGCACGCTGACTACGCTCGACACCGCGCTCTCTCCTTTGTTCCCGACAGCGGTGACCACATAATAATACGTAACGCCATAGTCCAACCCTGAATGCGTAAAGGGCGAGGTGACGTCTTCCACTTTGTTCGCCTCGAGCGGGGAGAATTTCTCATCAATGGACCAGTACACGTTATATGAGGACGCCCCCGCCGCCAGGCTCCACGTTATCACCACATTGCCCTCGGAAACGCCAGCCTTAACATCGCTCGGAGCTGAAGGAGGATCATACAGAGCTTCGGTGTAGATTCTATAGAAGCGGGTGCCCCCTGGGGCCGACGTGTCAGTGCAATTCGTGGCAGGTGTGGGCCACTGGTCAATCGGCGGAACGGGCGCCCAGTTCTGGTCCGTCAAGGAATCACAGAACTCCACGCTGTAAACGAAGTTCGATCCCACATCGCTCCAGCTCAGAGAAATGCCGCCTTCGGCGCTCAGCCAGATGTCCAGTACCGAGAATGCCGTAGGCTCGGGCTTTTCCATAGAGGTTTCGGGTCTCTCGGCTACTTCCTCGTTGCTCACGACTTGTTCCGCGCCTCGGACTTGCACTGTTTGCCCGCAAACAGCCGATACCAGTAGCGCGACTGCGGCCAAAAGGCATGTGGTCTTACGAGTATTGCACGCCATTTTCATACCCCTTCCTTGAACTAGTTCGCGGACCGGAAGCGATCCCTCTGCGCTCGCTGAAATGGCTCGTCGGAAGATTCCTTATTCATATTGAGGATCACGTAGCTCCCACGCCCCAAGCTTGTCAATGCGCGTTTTTTGCAAGCGGATAATGGCAGACCCCAAACAGCAGCACAAGTCTTTTCTGGCATGACGGTAAGTCTCCTTGGCGAGAAGCTATACGGACCCTGGTCTGTCCAAATCTAATTCACGGTCTCCTTTGACCGGCGTGATGATGCGCGAAGCCGGAAGCCCAAAAAATTAGGAGTTGCGTGTTCGAGGAGGTCATAAGCCACGAGAAGCCCGAGAGTAATGGTAGCCTGAACCGAAGCCGGAGGAGGAGAACGACCTGGTGGCGGTTCATACCGACCAGGTGGCTACGGAGCGGCATCGCTCCGCCGGTCATGTGCACGTGGGCTACCAGTTCTGGAAGCGGCTGAGGTTGGACCGGATCGTCAAGGATGCTGGGTTGACCGAGCGTGCTTGCACGTTGACCTGCGCTATGACCCTGAATCGGCTGGTTCAACCCGCCTCGGAACACGCCATGCCGCGTTATGATGCGTGCACGTTGCCTTGAGCGCCACTTCGTCCTTTCGGAATCTCGCTACTCTCCGTACCGGCGTCGGAATGCTCAGATATAGCCTTCCCGTTTGTACTTCTGGAGCTTGTAGATGAGATTTCGGCGACTGATGCCGAGGCGTCTCGCGGCTTGAGTTCTGTTTCCACCTGTCTCGGCGAGAGCGTTGAGAATTGCGGTACGCCCGACATCTTCCATTAGTGTGCCTTCCGATTGACCGGGAACGCTGCGGCTGGGGAGCTCGGGCGGGCGCATCTTCACGGGAAGATGTTCCGCCAGAATGATCTCACCCCGCGACAAGAGGCAGGCTCGCTCAACGGTGTTGCGGAGCTCGCGAATGTTTCCGGGCCAGGGATACGTCTCCAGCGCCGCAGAGGCGCCCCCTGAGAAGCGAACCTTGCCGCCGGCAAATTCTCGGCCAAACCGGCGAGCCAGAGGAAGAATATCTGCACGGCGCTCTCGCAGAGGGGAAACATACAACTGGATGACGTTGAGCCGGTAGAACAGGTCCTCGCGGAAGCGACCGTCAGCAACCGCCTTCTCGATGTCGCGGTTGGTGGCGGCGATGAGCCGGACGTCGGCGTGGAGGGTGCGGTTGCCGCCGAGCCTCTGGAATGTTCCGTCCTGAACGACCCGCAGCAGCTTCGCCTGGAGACTCGCCGACATCTCGGCAATCTCGTCGAGGAACAGGCTCCCGCCGTCAGCCGCCTCGAAACGCCCGCTGCGAGCTTGCACAGCCCCCGTGAAGGCGCCTTTCTCGTGGCCGAAAAGCTCGCTCTCGAGGAGGTTATCGGGAATGGCGGCGCAATTGACTTTTACGAGAGGCTTTTGTCTCCGCTCACTCCAGAGATGGACGAGGTCAGCGACGACCTCCTTGCCCGTGCCGCTTTCACCGGAAATGAGAACCGACGCCCTCGACGGCGCCACGACAGCCGCCTCCTGCAATAGGGACAGAATGGCAGGGCTTTTCGCCACGATGCCGTCAGGGATGTCCGGAAGAGAAATGGCCTTGGCGGGTAGGCTTGATGCCCCGACGGCATCTTCCACGGCGACGATCAGTTCGTCAAGGTCTATCGGCTTGGCGAGGTAGTCGAGGGCGCCGTCCTTTATGGCGGCTACGGCGTCGCGGACGTCGGCATAGGCTGTTATCAAAAGGAGGGGGAGAACGGGAAAGGATTCTCGTATTTTTCGCAGCGCCTCCAGCCCGCTCATCCCAGGCATCCGCACGTCCATGATGACCATGTGAGTCGGACGCTTTTTCAGCGAGGAGATAGCTTCCTCTGCCGTCGCCGCCTGACGGCACTCATACCCTCTCGCCGCGAGGAAATCGGCGATGAGCCGCCGCTGTGTGGCATCATCGTCAACGACAAGAACTGTTTTCGCGTCGCGTGCGGTCATTGCTCCTCCCGGGCAAGCGCTATCCCGTCCAAGACAAACATGGAGCCGCGCGGAACCCTCGGCTCATAGCGAAGACCCCAGCCGTGGGCAAGTGCGATTCTCCGACAGATGGCCAAGCCCAGCCCACTGCCGTGCGGGCGAGTTGTGAAATACGGAGCGAATAATCGGTCGCGGTTTTCCGGGGGCACTCCGCTCCCGTCGTCTTCCACAACGATGCGGACACTGCCTTCACCCTGAGCCTCGACGCTCACCTGCAAGTGCCCTCCGTCTTCCAGGGCCTGCACGCCGTTGAGAAGAACATTGAAGAGCAGTTGACGCAGCATCTCCCGGTCCGCCCGGACTACGGCGTCACCGTGCCGTAAGTCGAGGTGCGCCTTTTGCTCCTCCGCATCGAGGGAGACCACCGTGCGGAGGTCCTTGAAAAGGGAGTCAAGCGGCACCGGCTCTGGCTTCGCCTCGCGGGGACGGGAAAAGGCGAGCCACTCGTTGATCCGTGAGTCGAGCCGGTCCGCCTCGTCCGCGATTAGCTTGACTTTCTCCTTCCAGTGGGGAGACGAGGGGGTGGCGTCGGCGAGGGTCTGGGCAGCGATGCGCAGGGCGTTGAGAGGATTCTTTGTTTCGTGAGCCAGACCGCTTGCGGCGAGGTTCATCTCGCGAAGGTATCGGTTTTGCTCTTCCGCAAGAGCCAGCGAGGAGCGGAGTGCAACCCCACGGACGCTCGCTCGCCAGCCCAACGCGAGGGCAAGGAGCAGAAGGAACGTCATAGCAGCCACTCCCGCTCGCAGCCGCGCGCCTGCGGCAGAGGATTCTCGAACGGATTCCAGCGGAAGGAGGACGGTCAGGAAGAATTTGCTCCCCGGGGGAAATCTGGGCGGCCTGCGTCCAGCCCTCCCCCGAGGTCTGAAGCTTCCCCCGGGTCTGCCCTGTCCCCGGCCTCCGGGAGGAGACCCGGGTCCCCGGCGCCAGGGAACTTCTCCAATCCTGACGGCTGACCATAACTGAAGGGAATCTCTCTTCCAGTTCTCAAGGGGACCATTTGCCGGAGACTGAGCGAGTTTTTCCACCTGCCCGGCGGTGGCAATGGCGTTTCCCTCCACGTCGAAAAGGGCGAGGGCGAGCACGCCGGAGCTGGCGGAGACCTCCTTTAGGATCGCTTCCAGGCGTTCGGCTTGGTACATCGCCATGCCAGATTGTGAACGGATGCTGCTGGCGACGGTTTGAATGAGGACGCGTCCCTGAGCCCGCAGACCTTCCCTATCCTGTCGCTGCTGTTGCTTCTGCTCCTGCCAGAGCCAGGCGGCAATTCCAAGCCACAGCAGCGCCAGAACCGGGTAAAGCCAAATCGTTCTCAGGGACGCACGTCGCATGTTAGGTCAACTCCTTACTCTGATGGCGGAGCAGCCTTGTCATCCACATCGTCGGAGACGGGACCCGGGCCCCAGGGACGCATTCCCCTGCCGCCCATCATCGGGCGATCGGGGGGACCGAAATCGCGTCCGAGGGCGCCTCGACCTCTTTTTCCAGTCGGAGGAGCAGCCCGGCCCCTGCCGGGAGCGGATGCTTGACAAGGGCCGGAAACGCCCCGGCCTCTTACTTGGGGCCGAGAGGCTGCTTAACCGCGACCGAAGCCTCCACCTCTTCCAGAGGCGCCTCGACCTCTCATTCCAGCCCCTGGAGCAGCCCGGCCGCTGCCGGGAGCGGATGCTCGACCAGAGCCGGAAACGCCCCGGCCTCTTACTTGGGGCCGAGAGGCTGCTCGACCGCGACCGAAATCTCCACCTCTTCCAGAGGCGCCTCGACCTCTCATTCCAGCCCCTGGAGCAGCTTGGGAGCCGCCCCGACCGAACCCTTGACCTCTTCCGCGAGCACGGCGACCCCTTGCTCCGGCGCCGAGACCCCAGCCCCGCGCGCCCGCAAGAGCCGGCTGCCCGAGAGCCGCCATGGTCGCACGGTGCTCGCCGCACTTCTTCCGGAGACCGTCTCGAAGCTCCGAAATCTCCTTGACGAGCCTCTGGACTTCCTCGACATCTGGAGCCTTCTTTGCCGAAAGCCGGACGAGCTCAGCGCGTTTCTCGAAGACTTTCGAGAGAACCTCTGCCCGCTCCTCCAGGAACCGCTGGCTAAGCTCCTTGACTTTGTCCGGTGGCTCGGGAGCGGGTTGCTCAGCCGCCAGGGCGACAGCCCCCGCAAGAGCGAGCGCCAATGCCACGAGAATCACTTTTGCCTTCATCTTTTTACCTCCTTTGTTGATGGTTTACAAGGGCCGATACTGCGGCCCATCGTGAGCAGAATAAGCAACCTTCGGGCCAAGATGGTAACACGCTTATTGCCAGCCACTTGCGTCAGCAGCGGCTGCAAAACTTGCGCGCTTTCCCCCATTCACGACGTGCAATTCTTGCACAAAGTACCCGGCTGTAACGGCACGCGGAAAACAGACCTTCGCCACACGCGACAGCCGGAATACCGAAATGCCCCTAATACCTCAGTTACCGGCGGCTGAGGGTGGAACCGCAGAGTGCGCAGAGCACGCAGAGAGGCACACGTATCGCCGGCGTCCTGTCCCGCCCCGCGTTACGCGGGGGATATCGAGGGTCTCCCTCGCCCTCGACGGGCTCGGACTGTACCCTTCACGGCAAAAAAGGGGCGTCCCCCACGTGGCACGGGCGTCCCGCCCGTGGGGATCATGGGCAAGATGCCCATGCCACGGCAGGCGACGACGAAGTCCTTCTCCTTCTCCTCTCTGCGACTCTACGCCTTTGCGTTACCCTTCTCTTCCCTTTCTCTCTCCACCGCCAAGGCGGGGTATCCGCCCGAGACTGAGGCGTTACAAATGCCCCCCGATTTTTCTCGACAAGGATGCAGTCTGCGCCTAAACTTCAGACACGTTAAGGGCGCAGAGAATCAGACCGCCCGGAGCATCTCCCGTTTCTGAGGCAGCCCGGAGCGAGAACACGAAGTCTGGACTGCGAATGAAGACATGAACAACATCATCTCCGTAAATGGCGTGACGAAGAGGTTTGGCGATGTGGTCGCTGTGCGGGAGCTGTCGTTTGAGGTGCCGGAGGGGACGATTTTCGGGTTTCTGGGACCGAACGGGGCGGGCAAGACGACGACTCTGCGAATGACCCTCGGCATTTTCCTCCCGGACGAGGGTGCGATCTCGGTCTTCGACGGGCGCAGAATCGCCGACGCCAGGGACAGAATCGGCTATCTGCCCGAGGAGAAAGGGCTTTACCGGAAGATGAAGGTCGGCGAGGTGCTGCGATTCTTCTGTGAGATCAAAGATGTGGAGAAGGAAACCGCCCGCAAAAGTGTAGATTATTGGTTAGAGAGGCTGGGATTGGCGGAGTGGAAGGAGAAGAAGGTGGAGGAACTCTCGCGGGGAATGCAGCAGAAGGTGCAGTTCATCGCCACGATCATCCACGAGCCTGACCTCCTGATTCTCGACGAGCCTTTCTCCGGTATGGACCCGGTGAATACGGCGGAGATGAAGGATATCGTGGTGGAGCAAAAAAGCGCCGGCAAGACCATTATCCTCTCGACGCACATCATGGAGCAGGCGGAGAAGCTCTGCGACGAAATCTGTCTCATCAACAAGGGAACAGCGGTTCTCAAAGGTTCGCTATCGGAGATCAAACGGAGCTACGGCACTGATTCGGTCCACGTCCGGTATTCTGGCGACGGATCGTTCATCAAGGAAATTCGCGGCGTCAGGTCGCTGGACGATTACGGGAACTACGTGGAGATCAAGCTCGCTCGCGATGCCGACCCGTCGGGACTGCTGAGGGAAATCTGCTCGCGTGTGGCGGTGACCCGGTTCGAGGTTGTGGAACCGTCGCTGAACAGTATTTTCATCGAGAAGGTTACCGAAGCTCATGAATAAGACTCTCAAGATCGCTCGAAGAGAATACGTGGTGAGTGTGCGAAGTAAGATGTTTCTCATCAGCGTCTTGCTGATGCCCTTGTTCATCGCTGGAATTGCTATCCTTCCCGCAATTCTGGCGAAGAAGGCGATGAAGGGGGACGGGGGGCAAAAGAAAACTATCGCCATCATTGACATGACAGGGCAGTTGTATCCCCAGCTTGAGAAGACCTTCGCGGAGATGGGGAAAGGGAGGGGCAGCTACGTGCTCGAAGAAATTGCCGCCTCCACTGAGACCTTGAACGACAAGCAAAAGGAGCTCAACGAGAGAATCGAGAATAGGCAGCTCGACGCATACGTGGTCATCGGAAAGAACGTCGTAACCTCCCCCGTTCAATACAAGGATTCTCCCGACCACAAAATCCGGTACTATTGCAGGAACGTCGGAGACATCGCACAGTCGGAAAGAATCAAGGGAGCGATCCGGCGGGCTGTTATCAACGTCAGACTGGAGAAAGCGGGGATTAATCCTGAGAAGACTGCGAAAGCCTCCCGGAACATCGCTATTGACGACATGGAGGTGAAAGGAGGTACGGCGAAGAAATCGCAGAAGATGAGCAACATTTTCGGCGCCTTTGCCTTCATGATGCTTCTGTTCATGGCGCTGCAATTGACCGCACAGGGGCTCCTGCACGGGGTCATCGAAGAAAAGAACTCCAGGGTCATTGAGGTGCTTCTTTCGTCGGTTTCGCCGAAAGAATTGATGATCGGGAAAATCCTCGGTCTTGGTGCGGTCGGACTGACGGTTGTGCTGCTGTGGTCAATCGTGGGATATTCGGCAGCCAGGGCGCGGGACATTAACATCGCCTCCTTGCCGAACGTCGGCTTCTTCGTTCTCTTTTTCCTCCTCGGATATGCTTTCTTTGGGATAATCATGTCGGCGGCAGGCTCCGTATGCAACAGCGAGAAGGAAGCTCAGCAGATGATGATGCCGGTGATGCTGCTTCTGGTTATTCCGTTGGTCGTGTGGTTCTACATTGCACAGCGTCCGGATGGCACCCTGGCAAAAATCCTGTCGGTGATTCCCTTCACGGTGCCGATGGTCATGATGTTGAGGATTGCCCTACAAATGCCACCGGCGGCAGAGATTGCTCTCAGCATCGTCATCATGCTTGTCTCCATCCCCGTCGCTCTATGGGCGGCGACCAGAATCTTCAGAACCGGCATCCTGATGTATGGCAAAAGACCCCGCCTGAAAGAGATCGTGCGGTGGGTGAGGTATAAGTGAGCCGCGAGTCCCTCACCGAGGGCGACACGCCCTCGGCACTCTACCGTTATCCTCCTGTTCCCTCCTTCGCTCGGCCCGCTCCGCGGGGTATCCAGCGGAAACTGTCCCCCACCAGAGGCGGCGCCGGATAGCGCAAAAACGGCCTTTCCTTCGCGCTACGATTCAGCCATAATGAGCGAATCCGTGGCATGGGCATCTTGCCCATGATTCCCACGGGCGGGACACCCGTGCCACGTTGCGTATGGCACACACCCAGGGGTCAGCAGAATCGCTACCATCTTCGGCCTCAAGCTTAGAATAAAATGAGGAGAATGGACTATGACACTCATTGACCGAATCGAAGACAAAAGCGCAGTTATCGGCGTTGTGGGATTGGGGTACGTCGGGCTGCCACTCGTGCGGGAATTCGTGAACGCGGGTTATCGGGGGCTGGGTTTCGATACGGATTTCGTGAAGGTGGAGTTACTGAATGCAGGTGAATCGTACATCCTCTCGGTGTCGTCGGAGAAGGTCGAAAAGTGGAGGAAGGAAGGACGGTTTGAGGCGACGGCGGATATGTCGCGGTTGAGCGAGCCGGACGCTCTTCTAATCTGCGTCCCGACTCCGTTGACCCCGACAAGGGAACCGGACCTTCGCTTTGTGAAGCAGACGGGCGAGGACATCGGGCGGGCGCTGCGAAAGGAGCAGCTTGTGGTTCTCGAAAGCACGACGTATCCGGGGACGACGGCGGAGGTGCTTCTTCCGAGACTGGAGTCGCTGTCGTACTTGAAGGGCGGGACGGACTTCTACCTCGCGTATTCGCCCGAGCGGGAGGACCCCGGCAATCCGAACTTCTCGACGGGGACGATTCCCAAAGTCGTGGGAGCGGACGACGCGGAAAGCCTCGCGGCGGCAAGTGCGATGTACTCGCGGATTGTGCCGAAGGTGGTCGAGGTATCATGCACGCGAGCGGCGGAGGCGGTGAAGCTTCTCGAGAACATTTTCCGAGCGGTAAATATCGCGTTGGTGAACGAGCTGAAAATGCTGTTCGACCGGATGGGGATGGACGTGTGGGAGGTAATTGAAGCGGCGAAAAGTAAGCCTTTCGGGTTCATGTCGTTCTATCCGGGTCCGGGGCTTGGTGGCCACTGCATCCCCATAGACCCCTTCTACCTCACCTGGAAGGCTCGCGAGTACGGGATGCCCACGCGGTTCGTGGAGCTGGCGGGCGAGATCAACAGCTCCATGCCGCGATATGTCGTGAGTCGCGTCATGGAGGCGCTGAACGAACGGCAGAAATCGCTGAAGGGCTCGAAGATTCTTGTCGTGGGGGTGACGTACAAGCCGGATGTGGATGACCCTCGTGAGTCGCCGGCGCTCGAAATCATCCAACTGCTTAGAAATGCAGGCGCGAACGTCAGCTATCACGACCCGCTGTTTCCGCACCTGGGCGGTCACAGGAGGTACGACTTCGAGTATGATTCTGTGCCGCTGACCCGTGAGAACCTGTCGGGGTCGGATTGCGCGTTCATCATTACGAATCACTCGGCTATTGATTATCAGATGATTGTGGACGAGGCGCCGCTGGTGGTGGACACCCGCAATGCGTGCGCAGGGCTTTCCGGCAAGGCGTCGGTCGTGAAAGCTTAGTACATGTCTCGTGAAAGGAGCTATTTTGACGGGATAACAGGATAGAGCGGATTGTTCCAGAGATGTGAAACATGCAGTAGATTAGGAGCCCCGGGCGGCCAGGTCGTGAACCTTGGCGCCCTTGGCGTCTTGGCGACCCCGCGAAACGCGGGGTCGCAAAGTCGCAAAGTCCCGTCCATCTTGTTATCCTGTCGCAGCAAATACGTCACCGAACTTATGAATCCGAGCACTTACGCGGAACCCTCACCAAGGCGTTTCGAGGAGGGGATAGCCGCAGAGAGCGCTGAGATCGCAGAGGAGGATTACAATGAGAGGAAAAACTTTTCGCAATAGCTTGATGCTGCTTGTGTTTGCTCTGTCCATTTTCGCCTGGCGGATTGGCGAAGCGACGCTCTGGTTTCTCTCGCCGCCGTTCCCGAACGAGAGCGGAAAGGCATTTTCGCAGGACCTTCTGACGGAGCTCGGGGGAGAGAGCAACGTTACCGTCTCGAAGATCGCTCATCGGTGGAAGCCGGCTCTGCCTGACGAGAAGGGCTACATGAACCTGCTGCACCATTACCTGACCACGGACAATAAGGTCGTCTATGCGCTGGGGACGTTCGACGCGAAAAAACGGGGCATCGGCGTGTGGCGGTTCGGCTCGAACGATGGAATCAAGGTCTGGGTGAACGGGAAACTCGCTCACTCGCTCCTTGCCCGACGCCGCGCACAAAAGGATGGCGATGAATGCTTGAGCGCATTGGCCGCCGGTGAGAACACGGTTCTGTTGAAGATTGATAACGACACCGGCGATTGGGGGTTCCACTTCCGGCTGGCGGAAGTCTTCCCGCGAGAGAAGGGACGCCACGCGTTAGTGTTCTCCCTGAGACTTCCTCCATATCTCCTCTACGGAAGCCAGTATCCGATTGAGCAGTGGGCTTTCGCGCGAGTTCTCAACAACGGTAGTGAGCCGCTGGAGGGGGCTATCGTGCAATTGGAGCTGGACGGAACCGACATCGGGAAAACCCCGCTTGGGCGGGGCAAGCTGGCACCCGTCGCATCGCTGGAGTGCCGGGTGCGTTTGAAGGTACCGTTCTCACAGGCAGTAGAATCGGCGAGCGGCAAAGCGAGGGTGCTCTTCGGCGAAAAGGAGGTGGGGACTGCGAAATCCTTCAGCGTTCGCGTGCGGGAGGTTCATCCGCTCCTCACGGGGCGCGTCCGGGACGAGGATGGCATTCTCCGTTTCGTCCACGCCACCGACACTCATGTGATCGCGGCGGAGAGCGTCCTTAACGGTTTGAGAACGGCGGACAATATGAAGGGAGCGGTGCGCGCGATTAACAAAATTGCTCCTCCGCCGGATTTCCTGATGGTCACGGGCGACCTGACGACCGACAGCGTCCCCGGACTGGATTATTTTGCGGAACTGATGAAACCCGTCCGCGTGCGCTGGCTTATGATTCCCGGCAACCACGATAAGCCCGGCGGGGAAGCTGCCGTACTGCGACTGTTCGGGCGGCACGGCTTGCCGCTGTACTACTCGTTCGATTACGCCGGGTACCACATGGTCTGTCTGGACGGTGAGCCTCCGAGCGGCTCGCCGGTTGACGGCGGATTTATCCCGGAGGAAATCGAATGGCTCAATGGCGACCTGAAACTCGCAAAAGGGAAGGAGACGCTCGTCTTCGTGCACCAGCATCCGCTTCTGACACGGATTGGGGAACGTGAGCGTCTGGATGGCATGGTGGACTGGCCGGAGCTGGTGGCGACGCTGGAGAGTTTCCCTCAGGTGAAATGGGTCTTCTGCGGCCATGCGCACGTGGATTATTTCGCGCAACGGCACGGCATCCGCTATGTTTTGACGACTGCCACCGCGTACCAGTTTTCGCCGAGTGACTTTCCCTACTTCGCCCACGAGCCCGGTGTGCGGCTGATGCAATACAAGGAGGGGAAAGTGGCCAGCCGATTTCTCCGAATTGACGGCACGTGGCGAGACGACCCGCCCGTTGAGGATTGCCCGGAGTTCTCTCTAAACCCGAAGAAGTAACGGCCTCATCGCCGGCGAACACGCTCCCACGCGGCATCGTTGAACGACACTTATGCACAAGGAAGGAGAGAAAACGGTGGGTATGGCAATGTTCAAAAAGGTTTCGGTTCCCCTGTCAATTTCGCTTGTCGCCTGGCTCGCAATAGCTCGCGGGACTTTTTCGGAAAAGAGCTCAAAGGAGGGGGAAAGTCCGGCGGAGCATCTGCCGGAGCACATCACGCGGCTGACGTATTTCGGGCAGCGGGCGGATTGGTCGCACGATGGGAAAAGAGTTCTCTTTATCGAGAAAACGTTCGGGGACGTGTACGAGATCGAGCTGGCAACGAGAATCATCCGCCCCATGACGCATCACTACTTTCACGAGGGATACACCCGCGCGCTCTATCTCGCAAACGGGGACATTCTTCTCTCGGGAGCGAGGACCTTCGATGCGAAGAATCCCTGGCCGAGCCGTGGCGAAAAGGCGGAACTGTGGATTCTGGACAAGTCGCTGAAGAAGCCGCCGGTTCGTTTGGGTGAAAAATGCTCGGAAGGCCCGGCGGTCTCGCGGAAAAAGATGCGGATCGCCTGGACAATTGACCACGGGGATTACCCCGACAGGCTTGAGAGAGGCGTCTCGCAGATATGGATGGGAGAGATCAAGTATGACGGGGAAACGCCGAAATTGGTGAATAAGAAGCTCATCCTCGACAGCAGCACTCTCCCTTTCAAGTGCGGGCTGGAGACGCAAAGTTTCCGCCCGCCGGATGACAAGGAGCTAATTTTCTCGGCATACGGGTATCAGGGAACCGATGTCGTGGGGATTGACCTGAAGACAGCCAGGGTCGTCAACTACTCGGAGGCGCCTGACCAGTACGACGAGCCGGAAGGAATCTTTCCCGATGGAAAGTGGACGCTCGTGGAGTGCGACCGGGCAGCTCGCAAAAGGGGGAAGAAAGGCTCGCAATATATTGACATCTGGAAACTCCGCCTCGATGGCAGCCACCACGCGGAGCGAGTTACCCACTTCTCCGATTATCCGGGATACAAGGCGACGAATCCCGTGGTGAGCGACGACGGAAGGTACATGGCATTCCAGATGGCGAAAATCGGCGACCCCGCCGGCGTCGGCCGGGGCATTCTCATTTACGATTTTGAGAAAGGGAAGAGGCCGCGCTGACGGCTCCGTTAGGCACCGGCTTCAGGCCCGTGCAAAAGCCCATGATACCGGCCTCTCGATTCCCTCATGGGGCCCTTGTTAAGCAGCGGCGTCAGCCCGTGCAAAAGCCCATGCTACCGGCCTCTTGATTCTGCCTGCCTCCCTGTTAGGCACGGGCTTCAGCCCGTGCTCGGCGAGCGGCGCGGGTTGTTTGAGCCGGCTTCAGCCGGGCTTCTCGCTGAGGGGCTTTAGCCATTCTCGGCAGCTCCCGGCGGTTTCCCGTTCTTCCGACCGGAAACGTCATCTCTGGCCGCGCTTTCCAGCCACTCGTCGTTCTTCGTATGCCGGACGATGTGAAGGCAGATGTCGTGGAAAAGCTGTTGCGGCATGGATGAATCCTTTTAGCCGAGAAGCCCGGCTAAAGCCGGCTCCGACAGGAATATGTAGCGCGTCCGATGACCACCGGCTGAAGCCGGTGGCTAAAGACCGACGCTTCGGATTGTGCGCGGTCAGGCTGCTGCATAGCTTACACCCGGCGTGTGTGTGCCATTATGGGGATTGATTTTCGTTGCGCGTGACCACCGGCTGAAGCTGGGGGCTAAAGACCGACGCTTCGGATTGTGCGCGGTCAGGTTGCTGCATCGCTTACACGGAGCGTGTGTTTGCCATTATGGGGATTGATTCGCGGTGCGCGTGACCGGCGTGTGTGTGGGAGCTGCCGCTTTCGGTCACCGTTGCTCTTGCGGTGGTCGTGGCTCTTCATTGGCGAACGGGAGGAACGCTTGTACCGGCTCGGTGAGCCGCCTCACAGTCTTCCACCTGCGTCTGACACAATCGGGAAAGGAGCGTTCCTTTTTGTAGTAATCGCGCAGAAATTTCTGCGTCTTTTCGTCGGAGGGATACCCCGAGCCGAAATCCCCCAATTCCCGTTTCAGCTCTTCGATTATCTCATCCCTCCGCACCTTGGCGACGATGGATGCCGCACCGACGACGACGTACGTGGCGTCGGCACGATTTTCCGCAATAATCCTCGGGCAATTCTCCCGAAGGTGTCTTGCGATGTGGTCGCAGAACACCTTGATGCCTTTCTCGCCGGCAACCGGGGCGTCCAGATAGACCAAATCCGCTTTCGCTCTCGAGATGATCCGGGCGATTCGCCATATCTCGAGGAGATTCAGGTTGCGCTCCTCGATTTCCGACGGGGGGATTTCCTCGATGAAAACGCCTTCCGCGACGTTCGCAATTTTCTGGGCAAGGAACTGTCTTGTGGCGGGGGTGAGAACCTTGGAGTCCTTCACGCCCTCCGCCTTTAGCTTTGGAATGACGCCCTCTTCGAGCACGACGCCGCAGACCACCATCGGGCCGATGACGCAGCCGCGTCCCGCCTCGTCAATGCCAAGAATCATCCTTCCTTTTCTCATCCTTCTGCCTGAGAGCAGGTTATTTCTTCCTTTGTAATGCCTCAGTCTTGGGCTGTTGAGGTTCGGATCTCATAGGACGCAGAGTAGCCCTTGGGCCGGTGGCATCCTGCCCCCGCGCCGCCGAGGGCGAGACGCCGGCGTTACATAGACGGCAAGACTGAGCTGCACCTGGCAATCAAGCGCGAGACGCCCATGGAGCGATAGCCCCGCGATGGCGGGGTGTCCTTCTCACCTTATTCTCTGCGCCTTTGCGCCTTTGCGTTAATCTGCTGTTCCCTTCTTGCCTCCTCCGCCTCGGCCGGCTATCCGCCCGAGACGGAGGGATTACCTTCCTTTGGAGGCGGCCTAACCTGTCATCAATTGATTCAAGCCCCTTGATGACCTGGTTGAATCCTTTTCGGATGGCGAAAAAGATTCCCCATACCCAGTACAGCATGAGCAGGAGCTCGACCACGATAGCAATTTCCAGGAGAAGAACCTCAATCGTCGGCATTTTTACTTCCGCAAAGGCCGTTGAAGTGTGCTTGCTAACAGAACATCATAGCACACCTCGCCGAATCTTCAAAAGCATCTTGAGCGAACACTATCGCTTCTGCTAAAATATTTGTCAGTAACTTGTCATCCCATCTCCGGCTCCGCTGCAAAAGAGGTTGTGTATGTCGAGATTCGCACGCCGGCGTCTGCTGCTCCTTACGGTTGCCGTGGTCACGATTGCGCAGTGGGGATGTTGCCGACGTGATAAGGGGAGAGTCTTGAGGCGGCAGCTCCCCGCGAGAATCGTCCTCGACCCCGGGCACGGAGGAAAAGACGCAGGAGCATGGCTGACAGGGGGACAGCCGGAGAAGGAGCTCGTCCTGGACGTTGCCTTACGGGTCGAGCGGCTGCTCAAGGAGAAACGCCCCCAGGTGCTCTTGACGAGAAGGACCGACGTGTACCTCCCTCTCGGAAAGCGAGCCAAGATTGCAAACGACTTTGATGCCGACCTGCTCGTGAGCATTCACGCCAATTCCTGTGACAGGAAGAGCGCCAGCGGCTTCGAGATTTACTACGTTGAAAATGCGGTGGGAAGCGAAAGCCTCAAAGCCGCCCGGTTCATTCAGCAATATTTCAAAAGAGCGACCGGCGTGAGGGACCGAGGGATAAGAAAGCATCGTTACTTTGTTCTTGCGGAAGCCAAATGCCCTTCGGTACTTGTTGAGGTGGGTTACCTTTCCAATGCCCGCGAAGCAAGGCTTTTGTCGCGCCACTCCTACAGGGGAAAAGTCGCCGAGGGAATCGCCAAGGGTATCATCGCTTACATCAAAAGCCGAGGTTGAGCGGTGTTTCGAGATATCCCATCGGCATTCTGCCGGGATTTGAGCGGACTCTGCGCCTTAGTGCTCTGCTTCATAATTTCGGTCACGTATTACATTTTTCAAGAAGGCAGAAGCTCTCGCGAGGGACCTGATTTTGCACGAAGAATATGTAGTCGTATTCGCGAGCACCATTTAGCCACCGGCTTCAGCCGGTGGTCACGCGCATGGGGAATCAATCCCCATAATGGCACACACACGCCGGGTGTAAGCGATGCAGCAGCCTGACCGCGCACAATCCGAAGCATCAGTTTTTAGCCACCGGCTTCAGCCGGTGGTCACGCGCATGGGGAATCAATCCCCATAATGGCACACACACGCCGGGTGTAAGCGATGCAGCAGCCTGACCGCGCACAATCCGAAGCATCAGTTTTTAGCCACCGGCTTCAGCGGGTGGTCATCGGACGCGCCACATATTCCTGTCGGAGCCGGCTTTAGCCGGGCTTCTCGACTAAAAGGATTCATCCATGCCGCAACATGTTTTCCACGACATCTGTCTTCACATCGTCTGGCATACGAAGAACGACGAGCCGCTGTTGAAAGGTGCTGTGGAACGAGCCGTGCACCAGTTTCTCAGCCGCCGCTGCGCCCAAACGAAAGCTGTT
Organism: uncultured Verrucomicrobiota bacterium; assembly: GCA_964640185.1. Classification (GTDB taxonomy): domain Bacteria; phylum Auribacterota; class JABMQX01; order JABMQX01; family JABMQX01; genus CAZXGF01. Next base: position 26,595 of record CAZXGF010000035.1, read on the forward strand.
TTCTTGCACGCCATCGGTGGCACGGACACTCATATCCACCTGGCATTGAGCATCCAACCGTTTGTCAGCATCAGCGATTTAGTCGGCGACCTGAAGGGCGCCTCATCGAGGAAGATTAACAAACAGAAGGGATTTAAGGCGTTGTATTGGCAACGTCGCTTCGGCGTGGTCAGCTTTGGCCGCAAAAACCTGCCGTTTGTGGCGCAATATATCGCGAGGCAGAAGGAGCACCATGCAAACGGAACCCCGCCTTCAGCGGGGTTGGAAAGTGTGGGCAGGCATGACCTTTCCGGTCGGAAGAACGGGAAACCGCCGGGAGCTGCCGAGAATGGCTAAAGCCTCTGGCCGAGAAGCTCGGCTGAAGCCCGTGCCTAACACGGCGCCGGCAACGAAACCACAGGCCGCTATGCCAGCGTTTTTGACTATAAACACGGCTACGTTGTTCCGATGAAGATCAACCCCGCGTACCGCGGGGCTTTGGGCCATGCTTTTCTGCCAAAGGTTGACTGCATTTGCGCTATTTCATGGTCCGGCCTGCCCGTCTGCTAAGGGTTCTGGTTGGCAAGTTCGGTCACATATTCGGCTGCTGCAAAGAGGAAAAGGCTATCAAACACATGAGATTTTGCATCCACAATACGTGTCCGTATTTACGAACACCGGTACGTAGTACCGCGTTCGCAAATACGGTTACGCATGGTCTTGTGAGAAAAGAGGTCCCCTGAGGGGATAACAGGATACAGGATAGATCGAGGCACGCGGGGGCAAAGACCCTGCGCTGGGATAAACAGGATTCAAAGAATCCCATTTATCCTGTCATCTTGTCGGAAGGAATACGTCACCAAACCCATGAATGGGAGCTAATCCCTCACTCTCGGCCGGATCGCCGGCCGAGGCGGAGAAGGCAAGAAGGGAAGAGCAGATTAACGCAAATGCGCAGAGAATAAGGTGAGAAGGATACCCCGCCATGGCGGGGCTGTCGTTCCAGGGGCGTCTGGCTCTTGATTGCCAGGCCCAGCTCAGTGTTGCCGTCTATGTAACGCTGGCGTCTCGCCGGCAGTCCCGAGGGCGTCTCGCCCTCGGCGGGGGCAGGATGCCACCGGCAGAAGGGCTACTCTGCGTCCTATGAGATGGGAACCTCAGCCGCCGGTAACTGAGGCATTACAATGGGAGCACTCAGGGCTCAATGCCGTTCCGCATCTTGAACGAGCGCACGGTGTTGGACATGAGCATGGCAATGGTCATCGGCCCGACCCCTCCGGGCACAGGGGTGATCTTGGAGGCAACGTCCTTCACCGCGTCAAAATCAACGTCGCCCACGAGCCTGTAACCTCTTTTCCGGGACTGGTCGGGAATCCTGTTGATGCCCACGTCAATAACAACCGCACCTGGTTTCACCATGTCGGCGGTGATGGTTTGAGGGCTTCGCATAGCTGCGACGAGTATATCAGCGGTGCGCGTCATTTCCCCGAGGTTCCTCGTTCGCGAATGGCAAACCGTGACCGTGGCGTTGGCGCCCGTTTTCTTCTGCATGAGGAGGGCTGCCAGCGGCTTGCCCACGATGTTGCTTCTTCCGACGATTACCACGTGCTTTCCCTCGATTTCCACGCCGCTGCGGAGGAGAAGCTGCTGTATTCCGAGCGGCGTGCAGGCGACGAAAAGCTCTTTGCCGCACAGGAGGCGACCGAGGTTCAACTTGTGAAATCCGTCCACGTCCTTGGCGGGGTCTATCAGGGAGACCATCGCGTCCTCGTCGAGGTGAGGCGGCAACGGCAACTGAAGGAGAATCCCGTCAATCCTGCCGTCATCGTTCAACTCCTCGATTCTTTTCCGCAGCGTCTCCTCCGGGACGTCGTCTTGGAGAATGTGCTCCTCCGAAAAAATGTTCAGCTCGTCGCACGCCCTTCGCTTGTTGCGGACGTAAACCTTCGACGCGGGGTCGTCTCCGACGAGTATGACGCCGAGTCCGGGCGACCTGCCCACCTTTTCCGTGAGGGACGCAACTTCCGTTTTCAACTCCGCTATGATCGCCTCGGCGATTCTCTTTCCGTCAATAATTGTGCCCATGCTCGTATTCCTCAGGATTGCAGTTTCACAGCCGGTGTCCCGCCCTGTTAGCGCGGCCGCCGTGATGAGATTGAGTTCGATAGGAAGCGTGCCCGGCGGATAGCAGATTTCATCCGAGCATCCCGCGAAACTGAGTTTTCCCAATATGGTGATGCGGTCGCCCTCTTTCCCGGCGGATCTCATCCTCGCGGCGACCCGCACAGAACCTTCATACACCTCGATCATCCCGCTGTCGTCGGGGCCAAAACCCCATTCGTCACGGATCATTCGTCCAGTCGGAAACACATTCCCCACGTGTTCCACGCCCTCAAGCTTCTCCCATTTGAGGGAAATCCTGTCCTTGTACAGATGGACGCCCGCATCCAGCTCAAAATCCACGCTCACATCGAAGGTCGAATTCGCCGGAACTCGCGTTTCAGAAACCGCGACGGAAGCCCCGATCGGATTATGAACGAACTGACCGAACCCGATCGCAGGCGCCAAGGCAATACATACAATGAAAAGTGCCATCCGCATAAAACCTCGTGCTCTCCTTCGCATATCTGTGCTCTCACTGGCTCGCGTTTCGGTGGCACGTCCAAAGGTCCGTTGAAAGTAGTTCCTGCGTTGCATGCATATATCGCCTTTTTATGCAGGAGAAGTGTCCGTTTGAGCCACCTCAATTCGGTGCGAGAGAACCGGAAACGTATTGTGATATTAACCCGAAAAAGGGGCTGAAAGTCCAGTAAACTCCGGTACTCTCTCGTGGACAAGGGATGCTCGAACGCCTTGTTTTTCCCAAGCCTCCATGCAGCATGCAACTCGGCTCTGTTTTTGCCAAGATTATCCCACACATGGCGCCCTTTGTCGCCAGAATTATGCGCGCATTGGAGATTAAGCGCAAACAGCGCAAAGAAAAGAAGGGTTCTGCTGTTAAACTCCTGTGTCATCCCAAGTAGCCATGCGCTCTCTCTGGTTCCCCGTCCACTGTTACTGCGTGTCCCGCAGTTTTTTGAACGACTCTTCACGCAGAGCTTGGTTCCATTCTGCCACCCAAGAACAAGCCAAGCGCTTTGGACGTCCGCGCTTGACAAACCCCCTGCAAGACGACATCATGGCTCTAAAGTTTTTTGTTGAACTTCCGCCATCCGGCAACCGTTTAAAAAAACAGTAGTCAGTCCCGGTGCTGGGAAATCGGTTCCGGTTCGTCGTTCAAGGAGGGCCGGAGAAGTGTTTTTCTCAACATCACTTCAAATCATCACGAGGGTCAAAAGATGAAAACTGCAAGACTATTCCTTAGCGTGGCATTGCTACTGGCATTTCTGCCTTCGGCTTTGGCCATCATCGCGGAAGAGAAACCCAAGACAATCGAGATGGATAAACCTATTCCCTTCGATTTCAATCTCAAAACCCCGGATGGCAAAACCGAATACACCCTCTCCCAGTTCAAGGGGAAGATCCTGGTGATCGAGTTCTACGCCACGCAGTGTCCCTATTCTCGCGGCGAGGACAAGGTCATTCAGAAGATTCACGCTGACTACAGCAAGAAAGGTGTGGCTTTCCTCGGAATTAACTCCAACAAACAGGAAACAGTTGAAGAGATGACGCGGCATCAGAAAAGGCTGGGATTCCCCGTCGTCAAAGACTGGAACAATGTGGTCGCCGACCTATTCAAAGCGACCAACACGCCGCACGTCTTTGTGATTGACGCCAAAGGCGTTCTGCGGTACGAGGGCGCCATCGAGCCTCAGCGAGGAGAGAAAACCCCCTATTTGCGAAATGCCCTCGACGACCTCCTCGCGGGAAAAGATGTCAGGCTCAAGGAAACCCGCCAGTGGGGCTGCACAATCAAGCGGGTGCCCAGGAGTAGGTAGGCGGTTGCTCTCGCCAATGCCAATCAGCCTGTGAGCGTCCATGGGCAAGATGCCCATGCCACGGCAGGCGAGGACGGAGTCCTTCTCATCCTTCTCTCAGCGACTCCCCGCCTTTGCATTACCCTTCTCTTCCCTTTTTCTCTCCACCGCGAAGGCGAGGTATCCGCCCGAGACTGACGCCATGCGGCTGCGCCCGCCAAGCTCACCCGACTATGCGGACGGCGCCGGCCACGTCGCCTGCGGCCCCTCGATCCATCTGTACTGCCGCTGGATGTTGTCGTGCGGGCGATATTTGCGAATGTGATCTGCGACCTTTTCGCCGAGGACCTGGATCTTGTCGAGGTTTCCCTGCCCAAGACCCGCCTGGGCGGAGAACCAGAGGTATCCGACCTTCGCAAAGTCGAAGCCCATCAGCTCGATGCCGATGCGGTCCGCGGCGAGCCAGTCGGTGCTTGCGATGGCGACCTTGTGCTCCACGGGCGTTCCGCCCATGGGTCCGTTCCTTTCCATGCCCTGAAACCCGTCAATCACCGCAAGGTCCGGGTGCAACTTCTCCGCCAACTTGAAAATATTGTAGTGGATGCCCTCGTTTGACCGCCCACCGTGGATGACCGGCTTATCGTTCTTTTTGCCGCGTCCCCCTGCTCCCCACCGGAATCCCCTGTCCTTTATTGCGGCGCCGACGACGATGTTCTTCAAGGAGAGAGTGGCGACCACGCGGTCGTGCGTCTTCATAACCGCCGAGGAGATTACATAGGTGTCCGGGTCGAGCAGCAGCCGCGAGAAGCGAACCGGCTGGGCGTGGAAACGCGGACCAATCACATAACCGATTGTGAAAGGCTCCTGGTCCAGGTCGAGAAACCTGACTTTGTATTTGCTCTTCAAGCGGTAATACCCATAATTGTCATATCCTTCGGCGGCGGGCGACCCCCCGGGGGACTCGGCTATGATGACCTCATCCCTGACCAGGGGCTTGAGGAACTCGAGTATCCCTTCGAGGCAGTCCGCGTGCGTCGCGCAGAGCTGGGTGTTGGTGCCCACCATGTTCGGCTTAATCACGACCCTTTTCTTCTTCGCGAGTCCTTTTTTGATGTCTGCCTCGACCATCTTCAGCGACTTGAAGATGTTGCCGGCTCGCGAATCTCCCGTGACGAGGGCTGCCCGGCTTCGGGCTCCCGAAGAGACCGGCGCCGCCACGCTCCTCGGCATGTTCAGAGCCACAATCCCTCCCAGAACGCCATAGCTGGCGGCCTTGAGAAAATCCCTGCGTGTGACGTTGTGTTGTCTTGAATTCATCTCCGCATTTCCTCCTATTAGAGTCCGTCGCTGACGGTTACGACATAGAATCCGCCCAAAAGTGAATTCCCAAAGCGGGTGAGGGCGCGCCATGCTTGTTTTTCAGGCCGTGGGCGGCAAAGACGCCTCCCGCGTTTTGGCGGCGAGGTTCTCCCGCCGTGCGTCATCGCCCGGTGACCCCCTGCAATAGCTGGCGTGCTCTTCTGCGATATCGGGGATCCTTCAGGAAATCCCGCACGTCCGCAATCGCCGACCTCTCGCCCAGAAGAGCCATGGCGCCGGCGACCTCAAGAGCTACGGGCGTGTCATAAGCCCGGTAGCTTGTGCTGGAGATGTTTATCGTGCCGGATTCCACGTAGTAGTATTCGCCGACCGTCTGCACGATTTTGCCCAGTGCTTTCTCAAAGGGAACCTTCCACATGGCGAGCCTGATGCTCTTGAGGTTTTCCGGCTCGGCGGCGGAGGTGTTGAGCCTGAACAGAACCTCGTCGTCCACTCTGATTTCCACGCCGGCGGCCTGCGAGAGCTTATCGAGAGTCTCCATGAAATAGAGAAACTTGTAGTCGAGGTTCAGCTCTTTCTTGAGAGTTTCTCGTACTTTCTCATTTGCGGTGAGAATTGCCTTCGAGGCCTGAGAGCGTTTTCGGTCTCGGTAGAGCCGCTTCAGAGGGGCGAGGGCGGAACGGTCGCCGAGCATCCCGAGAGCACAGGCCGCTGCTCGGCGAACGCGGGGGCTTTCGTCTCTCAGGAGCGAAATGAGCCTCGGGGCGAACGCCTTGGCGCCGGCCCTCGCGGCTGCAAGAGCGGCGAGCTGACGGACGACGGAGTCGTTGTCCTTGAGGGCTCGCGCCACCCCTGCTATCGCTTTTCGCGACTTGATGTTCCCGATGGCGAAGACAGCCGCCCGCCTGACCCCGTAATCAGCGTCTTTCAGAGCCTCAAGAAATCGCTCCGTTTCCGCCTCGACGTGAAGCAGACCCAGAGAAAAAATCGCCGCCCGCCTGACGAGAGGGTCCGCATCAGAAATGAAAGGTGCAAGCCTCGCGGCCTCCCCCGGAAACCGATAAGCGACATTGTAAACGGCGTAGGCGCGTAGATGTGCGTTCTCGCTGGGCAGAAGTTTCAGAAGCTTCTCGCGGGAAGGAGAGTGAGACGGAGATTGGGCCGCCGGCAGACCCGCCTCCGACCAAAGCATGAACCCGATGACCGTCAAGAAAACCCGGGCCGTGACTTTAAGCCCGGCACGTTTGCGAATCCATATCTCCATAGTGCAACCACCGCATGGCCGTGCCTGATTTCCCCGGCTTTTCACCTGGGGGCGTCCGGCCCTTCTCGCCGAACCGGGATTTTGCGAAGCGGCTCACTGAGGCGCGCGCAATTCGCCTTCGAGAATAGCACGAAGCGGCACGCAGCCCCAAGCTTTTTGTTACATACAGGGTATGGCCTCAGTCTCGGGCGCATACCCCGCCTTGGCGGTGGAGAGAAAAAGGGAAGAGAAGAGTAACGCAAAGGCGCAGAGTCGCAGAGAGGAGCATGAAAAGGACGCCCCGCCATGGCGGGGCTGTCGTGGCATGGGCATCTTGCCCATGAGCGTTCATCCCGCGTTCCGCGGGACCTCCGCCGAGATGCCGCGAGGGCGTTTCCTCAGATCTGAGCGCCGCGCTATCATTTTGCATTCAGAGCACACAGTGACGGGCGCTCACCAAACAGGAAAACGGAACTCCGCGCGAGGCGCGTCAGCCGCACTCTCCTTAACGGTGACCGTTTTCGCCTCTTCTTAATCGCACCTGTCATCAAGTAACTCTGAGATGAAACGAGATTCTTCATTCGCCTGATACTCCCCGTGGCGCAATCGGCTCTCGGCTGCGGTGAGATACAGAAATCTCTTCGCTCTTGTGGCGCCGACGTAGCACAGTCTCCTCTCCTCCTCGAGCTTGTCGTGGTCATCGAGGGAGTTGATGTGAGGGAAGATTCCCTCTTCGAGTCCGACGATGACGACGGCATCGAACTCGAGTCCCTTGCTGTTGTGCACGGTCATCAGGCTGACGAGGTTCTTCTCGTCCTCCCAGGTATCCACATCTGATATGAGGGAGATTCGCTCAAGGAAATCGTCAAGCCCGGCGTCGGGATTGTCCTCGAGGAAAGACGTCATGGTGTCTATCAGCTCACGCAGGTTGTCTATTCTGTCCTCGGCGTCCTCGGGGAAACTCTTTTTCAGCATCTCGTAGTAACCGATTCGGGCGATGATTTCCTTGGTGAGCTCGTCGGTTGGCGTGGATTTCGCCTTCTCGCGGAACTCATCCATCATTTGCACGAAAGACTTGAGGGTTTTTCTGGTCGAGGGAGAGACCTTTGTGAGGGAATCGGCCTCCTTCGCCATCTCGTACATGGTAAGTCTCTTTTTGAGACTGGCGGCGGCGAGCTTGTCGAGGGTCACCTTGCCAATCTTCCGCGAGGGGACGTTGATGATTCGCAGAAGACTGATGAGGTCGCTGGGCGAGGCAATGATTCGCAGGTAAGCCACGATGTCCTTTATCTCTTTGCGGCGGTAAAAGCTGACGCCGCCAACTACGGCGTATGGGACCTTTTCCGCGAGGAGATACTCCTCGATGATTCGCGACTGAGCGTGAGTTCGATAAAAAACCGCAATGTCGCGATACTTCAGCTTTTGCTTCTGCACGAGCTTCTGAATTGTGCTGACGACGAAGTCAGCCTCTATTTCGTAGTCCTCGGCGATGAAAAGATGGACTTTCTCTCCCTCCCCGAGCAGCGACCGGAGGTTTTTGGTCGAGCGCTGACTATTGTTGCGAATGAGGGAGTTGGCCGCGTCGAGGATTAGGGTTGTCGAGCGGTAGTTCTGCTCGAGGACGATTTTTCTGGCGCCGGGGAAGTCCTTCTCGAAGTTGAGGATATTGCGGATGTCGGAACCTCGCCAGCGATAGATGGACTGGTCCGGGTCGCCGACCACGCAGATGTTCTTATGGCCGCGGCAGAGCATTTTGACCAAGCGGTACTGAGGGGCGTTCGTATCCTGATATTCATCAACGAGGACGTAGCGGTAACGCTTTTGATAGGACCGCAGAACCCGTGGATAATCCTCGAAGAGCCTCAGCGGAAGGAGAATGAGGTCGTCGAAATCAACGGCATTGTTTCGTTTCAGGATTGAGTGGTACGACTCGGAGATAGCTCTGAGCAGAGTCAAGTGGGAGGATTTTCTCAGGGGAAGCGACCGGTCGAGGCCGACCTCGTTTTTCTCGCGGCTGATGGCGACCCGGGCCTCCTTCGGGGAAAAGGGACCTTTTTCCAACTTGAGAGATTTTATGGCTTCCTTGATGGCGCGGACGGAATCGTCCTCATCGTAGATGACGAACCGCTTCGTGTAACCGAGGTGCTGGATTTCGTTCCTGAGCACGCGAACGCCGAAGGAATGGAATGTACGCATAAGAGGGGGCGGCAAAGGACGACCTAGCAAGCTTGATGCTCTTTGCCTCATCTCGCCGGCGGCTTTGTTCGTGAAGGTCAGCCCCAGGATTCTGTTGGGCTTAATGCCCTGGTCTATGAGATACGCCACGCGATAGGTGATAACCCGCGTCTTGCCGCTGCCTGCGCCAGCGATAACCGAAAGGGGTCCGTCAATGTGCTTGACTGCCTCCAGTTGCTCCGGATTGAGGTTTTCCTCGAACACGCTTTTCATTCTTGCCTCTGGTTACGATTGTGAATGGGAGCTGCCGCCGCGCGTTCCGCGCGGCTCAACATCGCAGGCTGCCAATTAACTCGTGGATGTCCTCGACGCCGTGGCTTGACATGTACTGGACAATACCATCGGAGACCGTCGCTGCCGCCTCCGGGTGGTAAAAAGTCGCAGTCCCCACAGCGATAGCAGTGGCGCCGGCTATGATGAACTCGATTGCGTCGGCGGCTGTCGTGATGCCGCCCATTCCGACGACCGGGACCTCGACGTTCCTGCACACCTCCCAGACCATCCTCAGCGCCACCGGCTTGATGGCGGGGCCGGATAAGCCGCCAGTGGTACCGCCCAGGACGGGCTTTTTCCCCTCAATATCTATCGCCATTCCGACCAGGGTGTTTATGAGAGAGAGAGCGTCGCTGCCCGCTTCAACGGCGACTTTTGCCATCTCCGCGATGTCGGTGACGTTCGGGGTGAGCTTCGTTATGAGGGTCTTGCCGGTGGCTTTTCTGACTTCTGCAACAACCTCCCTCAGCAGGGAAGCACTCCTTCCGAACGCCATGCCGCCTTTCTCGACGTTGGGGCAGGAGACGTTCAGCTCGATTCCTGCGACGTCTTCCTCCGCGTCCAGGATTTTTGTGATTTGAACATTTTCCTCAACAGAACTCCCCGCCACGTTCACGATGCACGGAATTCCCTTCTCGTGGAAGAAGGGGAGTTTTTCCCGAATAAAAGCTTCCACGCCCGGATTCTGAAGTCCGACGGAGTTGAGCATTCCGGCGGCGGTTTCAACAATTCTCGGCGGGGGATTGCCCTCCCTCGGCTCGAGAGTGATTCCCTTGGTCACGATGGCGCCGATCTTTGAGTAATCGAGGAGGTCGAGGTATTCCTCGCCGTAACCGAACGTCCCTGAAGCGAGCATGACCGGGTGGGAAAGCCTAATTGAGCCTATTGCAACCTCAGTCCTCTGACTCATAAGTTCTGCCACCGATCCTTTTTTGACACGATAACAGGATGCACCGGATTTTACGAATCCTGTCTATCTCTGCATAGCACCCTCGACCTCTCGCCTCACCCGGACCGCGCCTTCACGGGAATTCGGGAGCAGACCTACCGCCCCCGGGGGCGACCGGATAATCGAGGTGCTGTATCCCAACCGACAATAACCCGCTTCACCGGCTTAGATGAAGGATGGCCGTCTCTTCGGCCCCCTCGCGGCCAGTAGCGGAGGGGATTGTGATTCACTGGATACCTCCCATCCCTCGAAGGATCCCGTCTATCGTGTTATCCTGTCTCGATCCCGCTCCTTCCGGACAGCAGAATACGCCATCGTACTTGCAAATATGCGCAGTCAGTCCTCATCGAAAACAAGCTCCCTTGCGTCGAAAACGGGCCCGTCAACGCACACTTGTTTGAAATGGTGGATTCCTCGCTCGTCACGGGTGCGGCAGGCGCAACCCATGCACGCCCCCACGCCGCACGCCATGCGCTCTTCCACTGACAACTGACAGGGCGCCGCGTGCTTACGCGCCAACTCGGCGACGGCCTTGAGCATTGCCCTCGGCCCGCAGGCATAAACCTCGGGGCGATCGTTTCGCCCGGACTTCAATTCTTCTTCGAGGAGGTCTGTGACGGGACCCCTGTGTCCCTCCGTGCCATCGTCGGTGGCGACCAGCACCCTCGCGCCGAGGACGGCGAAAACTTCACGCAGGCACAAGGCGGATGCGGTCTTGCCTCCGAGGAGAACCGTAATCACTGCCGGATGGCGTTTCTTCGCCATCTCAGAGGCGAGGAAAGGAAGCGGCGCGATACCCATCCCGCCTCCGACAAGGACCGGGGTGGACTCCGCTTCCAGGTTGAAGCCATTGCCGAGTGGGCCGAGGATTTCGAGGAGCGCCCCATCCTCGGCACGAGAGAGAATTCGCGTTCCTTTCCCGACCACCTCGAAGAAAAGCTCGATGCGGCTTCCCTCAACCGTGCAGAAGCTGAAGGGGCGGCTGAGGAGGTATTCCCACGAAGGACTCAGCAGCCGGACCATCAGAAACTGCCCCGGGCGAGCTTCCCGGGCAATCTCTTCGCACTCGAATCCAATGCGGAAATACCTATCCGCGATGTTTTCTTTTGAAAGTAGCTGTACTCGTCGGCAGTACATGAAATGGACCCTCCCGCTGCTTCCACGCTCTCTCGCCTGCTTATACTAAGGAGGCCGGCCGAGCAGGGCAATCATTTTTTGCTATCTCGCACGAGCGAAGGCGGCTTTTATGGCGTCGGCAGGAGCGACCGGCAGCGTAATCCCTCAGTCTCGGGCGGATAGCCGGCCGAGCCGGAGGAGGCAAGAAGGGAACAGCAGATTAACGCAAAGGCGCAAAGGCGCAGAGAATAAGGTGAGAAGGACACCCCGCGTCTCGCGGGGCTGTCGTGGCATGGCATCTTGCCCATGGGTGTTCACGGGCGGGACGCCCGTGCCACGTGGGGCACGGCTTTTTTTGCCGTGAAGGGTACAGCCGGAGCCAGTCGAGGGCAAGGGAGTTCCCCGACATCCCCCGCGGAACGCGGGGCGGGACAGGACGCCGGCGATACGTAAGCGTCTCTGCGTGCTCTGCGGATTCTGCGGTCCCACCGCGAGCCGCCCGTAAGTGAGCCATTACCCGTCCGCCAAAAAATCGCTTGCAACGCCGCAAGCGGCGCGCTAAATATGGTGGTAAGGTCTTGGTAGCGTGACGACGTCTTTGGGGGGCCACAGCTAAGGAGGGAATGTCGTGGCAGAGAAGCGGAGGAAGTTTTCATCGGACGAGAAGGTGAGGATTGCGGGGCCTCTGCGGAGAATCACCCCAGGACTGGGCCCCGGCTTCGCCGGAGCCCGGAACCCTGTGGTACGGTTGGGCCGTTGGTTTGCCAGGGAAAGCAGTCGAACCTGGTCTATCGGCTGGATGAAGTGGCCCCTCCTCCTTGCAGGGATGGGTGCAGCGGCCATGTTGGTCGGGGTCTTGTCAGGCCTTCCCCTTGGCTCTCTGGGCGAGCACAAAGTGAAGCTCTCCAACGCGCCACTCCTGCAAACGCTGGTGGCCGCTCTCGCTTGCGCTGGCTTCCTTTTGTTCCTGCTTGGTATGCTCAAATTGTCGGCGCTATCGAACTTAAGCGTGGAAGTGCTGGTCGGCGTACACTGTGGGCAAATGGATGTCGCGCTCGGGGGCTGGTTGGTTCTCCACGGCTGGTTGCTGACGGTCCTCGCCTACTGGGTGGGTGGGTGGTTGACAGGGAGACAATGACATGATTTTGAAAAGGAGAAGGGCGCGGCTGAGCGAATAGCTAACGCATCGCCTGTACGATGAGATGGCGTGGTCCGGAAATCGCATGGTAAGGGACTGACGAGGGAAGGAGGCAATTCATGGCGGGGTTCATCGTTCAAATGGCAGGGGAGAGGCGAATGCAACGGGTGCGGTTATTAGGTGGTCTGCTTCTGGCTGGAGTTGGCGCCCTGGCCGGCTCACCGCGCGCCAGCGGCGCTTTGCCTCAACGGAGAGTCTTCGCGTCAGAGGAACAGGCTCGGCTGACTGTAAACGACTTCTCGCTCTGGGCCCACTGGTATGGCAAAGTCTGGGCTTCGGTATCGGTGAAAGATTCAAACGGCGACTTCGTTACCGGCCTGACGCTCGATGATTTTGAGCTCACGGAGGCTCTCATTTCTCCGTCTCAGGAGGTTCTTCAGGAACGCACAATCACGTTCGACGAGCCGGACTATCAGTTTGACGGAGCCAGCTTCTCGGAAAGGTCCGTGACGGGAGAGAAGCTCGACATCGTTTTCGCGATAGACAAAACCGGCTCCATGGAAGATCAGATGCCGGGGATACGTTCACAGCTTCACGGTTTTGTGGACAGGCTTCAGTCCACCAATGTGGATTTTCGGATTGGATGGCTCATGTACGATTGGGATGTCCCCTGGATTGACGACGAGAGCGGCTGGCCGCTTCCTTTCCAGGGGGTGATGCAGGCTGACGAAATTCGGGGCCGGATTGACAACGACCTGACTACCGAGGGAGAGTGGTGGGAGCCCGCAGCGGGTTACGACGCGGTCATGCTTGCCACCGAGTTCGACTTTCGGCAGGATGCTCGGAAGATAATCGTGGTCATCAGCGACAACGTGCCTCAAACCGTCTATGGAACTTTCTGGTATCTGAACGGCTCTACGGCCGCCACCATGTCGGCTGTGGAGGTGCTGCTTGAGAATTCGGACATCCAATTGCTCTACTGCCAGCCGAATAAGATTACGCATCCGGAATTCGAATATTATGCGAGGGAGGACCGCAATCCTCGCGCTCTGAACACGTGCTTTGACGCCCTGGAATCGCTTGGGCTGGCGGAGCGCATCAACTGGCCCTTTCAGCAGGAAGACATCTTGATAACGGGCGGCGACATCGTGGACTCGCAATATTATTTGGCCTGGGGGAGCGGGCTGGAGGATGTACCCTGGTACGATGACCCCCGAGATTACAGGGTGAAGGTCACCGTCAAAGTGGGGGACCCGGAACACCCGGGTCAGTTTTTGGAGAAATCCTTTTCCTACGTTCCGTACATTAACGAGTCCGAGTTGGTCATATCAGTCACTGACGAAACGGGCGAGCCCACAGATGCCGTGTGGGTGTACCTCTATAGGGAGATGGGCGATAGAAAGGAGGAACTTTACTGGCAACTGAGGCCCACGCGAGGGGAGATTGTCGAGGATGTGTGTGTCGGCGATTACTACCTGGTTGCTACCGATAACGGCGCGTTCTGTTACAGTTATGAGGACCTGCGCTACATAAAGAGAGAGCACATCACCGTGCCGCCCGAGGGACTTTCCATGTCATTGCAGGTCGAAACTGCGGATAAGGAGATTGAGTTCGCGAAGGCGAGAGGGCTGCTCAGAGACCTGAGAAAGTGGGGATACCTCGAGAAGCCCTTCGCGCGATTTGCCCATGACGCTTTGTCGTGGCTCGATACCGTCGAGGAGGAAGGTGTGGACTTGAAGGAAATGGAGGCAGTCAAGCGCTTCTACATCGCCCTTTCCGGCTACGTCAACACCACGGGCTACGCAGAGGTCGAGGTTCAGCGCGCCGTCGAGGACTTCATCGAGGGGTCGAAGGAAGTCCGCAAGCTGCTCAAGGATTTGACCGACACCGGCGATGACCTGACCGACTGCCTGGACGATCCAATCACCCTGGCGTTGTTGAGCGTGTACACCTTCTTCCACGACGTAGAGGCGATTGGCGACTATGTTGCCGAAGAAGGTTTCACGCAGGCGCTCGTTAAGTACGTAAAGGGGCCGCTCATCAAGGAAGTTGTCCCCAAGCTCATTGATGCCCTCCCGGTGCGCTCGGATTTGAAAAATCTCCTCAAGATTCTCATCGAGAACATCGTCTTCGGGAAATGGGATGACTGGAAAGGGGTTGTCAACAGCGCTGGCGCCCTTTTACTCAATGAGGCCGTGGACGAAATAGCAGAGGCGGTATCCGACGAAATCACGGATGACCTGTTCTCGGGCATCGTCGGTTCCGAGACGGTGAAATCGCTTGTCAAGGGCGCGTTGATGGCGATAGCCCATCACGATTGGAGCCAGGGATTCACGTTCGACAGTGACGAATTCGAATCAACCCTTCAAAGCATTGAGGATGAGCTTCCATCTCTCGCCGGCTGGGCTCTCAACGAAATAAAGGATGAGGTAGCAAGCCAAGCGGCAAGCGCAATCACCGACGAGCTTTTCAACGGTATCACCGGCTCAGAGGCCGTGAAATCACTTATCAAAGAAGTGTGCATGGCATTAGTCAACTATGATTGGCGCGGCGGGGACCTTTCATTCGACAGCAACGCCATCAGGGCAGCCCTTCAAGACCTCGGGAATCACCTCCAGTCCCTCACGGATGAGGCTCTCGACGAGATGGTGAACCAGATAATCCAGGCGGCCGCCGCCGACCAGGCCGACGAGCTTTTCGACGATCTCGACGGACGTCCTGAGGTGATATCGCTTGCCAAAGAAGTTTTCGTGGCGTTGGCCCACTTCGATTGGAGCAGCAAGGACTTTACGTTTAACAGTCCTGAAATGAGGGCGACCCTTGACGATCTCAGAACCCAGCTCTTTTCCCTTATCAGGCGCGACTGGCCGGGCGAACTTGCGAAAGCGGCCTTTGATGGAGTCCTCGGCCAGGTGGATCAGAAAGCTGGAGACGGCCCGATAAAAGATTTCATCACGCCCGTGGTCCGCTTGTTCGTTCAAGCGGCAGTGGAATGGGTCGAATTAGGACGGCCGATGCCGTGGCAGTATATTGATCCGGACGCCGTTGCGGAGCTTTTCGACAGCGAGTCAAAGCAACTTGCGTTATCGGCCTTTGACGAGGTTCTCGACCAGATGAAAGAAAAACTCGGAGAGGGGCCCGTAGCGAATTTGGTTGTTCCGCTCGTTCGCATACTCGTTCAACCGGTCATCGAGCAGACGGCGCGGGATCAAGATGCGGTGGATGAGCTGTTTGGCTTCGGGTCAACCGAGAATCTCTTGCAGTCTTTTGACGCGGTGTTTGACCAGATAGAGGAGAGGCTGGAAAATGGCCCGGTAAGAGATTTCATCGTTCCCATTGTTGGCCTGTTCGCCCGAACGGTGATCGAGAAAGGACACATAGACGACGACACTGTGATCGAGGTTCTCGCGCCGCTTTTCTGCAACTGGATTGCGCTGAGGCCCTATTACAGCGGGCCGCTTCTATCGGAGATGGAGGAGTCGCTCCACAGGGCGCAGCAATTCACCCCCGGGGCAGGCGACCGCTGGGATCGCGCCAGCGCGATGTCGGAGGACTTCGCTGATTTCCACAGCGACATCATGTATCCGCTCAACGAAGACGCCTGGGATGCCCTGGAAGTTCAGGATTCAATTGACGACTGGGAGTCTTTGCTCTCGGGCGCCGAAGTGGCGCTGAATGGTCTCGAGGTACTTACGGTGTTGACCGCCCTTTACTACCCCCCATTCTGGGATAAGGTTGACGACATTCATCATTTAATCAGCATCCTCGAGGGATTGCGGATTGTGACCAATATCTTTCAGTTCGGCCTCAAACTGGAGAATATGGCCAGCCTCCAGGAGCAAACTTGGTACGTTAATCCCACCGTCCTCCCAAAATATCTCCGGGTAACCACGCTGCTTCCGTCAGGCGGCGCCGGCCTGGGGATTACCTGGAGAGCGCAGGATGGGATGACGTATCGCGTGCAATGGAAGGATAAGCTCGCGGACCCCGGGTGGAACGACCTGAGTGGCGACATCGCCGCGAGCGGTGACTTTGCATCCTATACTGATGCCGGCGCCGCAGGGGCGACGAGCAGGTTCTATCGGGTCATGCGAGTCGAATAGCTTGGCGCCGCCTCACGTTTTTGGCGCGCGTCGGCACGTAATCGTTCAGGCACGTATCGTTTAGCAGTACGACTGGCTATGTACATCGGTTCGCAGTATGGTAAAGTATGGTGCTCGGTGACCACGCTGATGGCGTGGCTTTGACACGATGAACAGGATTCAGAACATCCCGTCCATCCTGTTATCTGGTCAGAAAAGAATACGCCCCGAACTTATGAATCAGAGCAACAAGGAAAGGAGAACATTTCATGGATGAGAAGAATGTCACTCGACGACAGTTTATCAGGAAGTGCGCGCAGACCACGGCGGGAATAGGAGCTGCGCTCGCGGTGCCTGGACTTGCGGCAGGCAAAGGCGGGCGGATTGGCGACTATAAGATTTCTCTGGCGGGGTGGTCGGTGCATCGCCGGTTCTTCGCGGGGCAGTTCAAGTTGATTGATTTTCCGAAGGTGGCGAGGCACGAATTCGGTATAGGGGCGATCGAGTTGGTCAACACCTTCTTCCCTTCGCCGACATACTCTTTTCTTCACGACCTGATGAGGAGGGCGAAGGATAATGACGTGAAGATTCTGCTTATCATGTGCGATGCCGAGGGGGATATGGCCAGCACCGATAAGAAAGAGCGATTGCAGGCGGTGCTGAATCATCACAAATGGGTGGACATCGCGGCGGTTCTCGGCTGCCATTCCATTCGCTGCAACAGCGGGCACGGGCGAGCCGGAGATGAGGACGCGATAAAACGCTGCGCCGACAGCTTTGGCAGGCTTGTGGAATATGCGAAGCCAAGCAACATCAACGTCATCATCGAGAACCACGGCGGGCTTTCGTCCGACCCCGATTCGCTAATCAAAGTGATGAAGATCGTTGATTCCCCTCATTTCGGCACGCTCCCCGACTTCGGGAACTTCCCCAAGGAGGTGGACAAGTACGAAGCCGTCCGCCGGATGATGCCGTATGCCAAGGCGGTCAGCGCCAAGTGCTACGATTTCGACGCCAAGGGCAACGAGACCACGATTGACTTCCGAAAGATGATGAAGATCGTCACCGACGCCGGTTACCACGGATACGTCGGGATCGAGTTCGAGGGTAGCAGAATGAGCGAAGCGGAGGGCGTCATCGCGGCTAAGAAGCTTCTCGAGCGCCTTCGCGGCGCGGAAGCTTAGCGTTCTCGTTGGTAAGTTCGGTCACGTATTCCATTTTTCAAAAAGGCGGAAACTCCCGCGCGGGACCAGATTGTGCGCGAAAAATATGCAGTTGTATTCGCGAGCGCTTCTACTAAACGTACGCGCATCGGGAATCAATGCCCATAATGGCACGCACGCGCCGGGTGTAGGTGATGCAGCAGCCTGACCTCGCGCGACCTGAGACAGCGCTCTTTAGCCACCGGCTTCAGCCGGTGGTCATGCGCATCGGGAATCAATAGCCATAATGGCACGCACGCGCCGGGTGTAAGCGATGGGGCAGCCTGACCTCGCGCGATCTGAGACAGCGCTCTTTAGCCACCGGCTTCAGCCGGTGGTCATCGGACGCATTACATATTCCCTCGGAGCCGGCTTTAGCCGGGCTTCTCGACTAAAAGGATTCATCCATGCCGGAACATGTTTTCCACGACATCTGTCCTCACATCGTCCGGCACACGAACAACGACCAGCCGCCAGAGATGACGTTTCCGGCTGGAAGGACCAGAAGCCGCCAGGGGCTGGTGAGAATGGCTAAAGCCCCTGGCCGAGAAGCCCGGCTGAAGCCGGCTTAAAGAGGCCGGGCCGCACGCCAAGCACGGGCTGAAGCCCGTGCCTAACGGGAGCGCCGGCAGCGAACCGAGGGGCCCCTCGGTCACGAACTTCGTTCAGCCGGAGGCCATGACAATGCCCCCCAGCATGGGTGGTGGCCAGCCGTCAGCCCCAATGCTCGGACTTGGTTCTCGCGGTCTTGAGGTATGCTTCGATCTTCGCGACGACTTCCCGATTCTTATCCGCTACGTTGTTTTTCTCGCCGATGTCCTCCTTGAGATTGAACAGCTCTAAACGCGGTCGCTTCCGAAAACGGACGGCTTTCCAGTCGCCCATGCGGACCGCCTGCGTGAATCCTCGCTCCTGGAACTCCCAGTACAGGAAATCGTGCTGCCTCTGCTTCCTCCCAAGCAAGGCGGGCAGCATCGAAATGCCGTCAATGTTTGTCGGCGGTTTCACTCCGGCAATCTCCGCCGCCGTCGGCAGGAAATCCCAGAACGCCCACACCTGGTTGCTCACCCTGCCAGCCCTGATATTGCCCGGCCAGCGGACGATCCCCGGGACGCGGATTCCCCCTTCGTAGAGGTCCCGCTTGATTCCTCGCAGGGGACCATTGCTGTCGAAGAATTCCGGTTTGGCTCCGCCCTCTTGGTGCGGCCCGTTGTCGCTGGTGAAGAACATAATCGTATTTCTATCAATGCCCAGTTTTTTGAGCAGTGCCATCAGCCTTCCGACGTCGCGGTCCATCCGCGTGATCATAGCGGCGTGGTTTTTCTGCTGCTGGGGCCACGCTTTGTTGGAGTACGGCTCGTCGCTGGGAACCTCCATGCCGTTGCCCGTCTTTCTGCCCAGCTCGTTGTTTGCGTGGGGAATCGTGTAGGCGAGATACAGGAAAAACGGCTTGTCCTTGTGGCGAGTGACGAACTCCAGCGCCTCCTTCGTGAACAGGTCGTGAGAATACTCTTCCTTTTTGTTCCCGCGATTGCCCTTGAGGAAGTACTTCTCCTCATCTTTCCACAGATACTCGGGGTAGTAGTTGTGCGCCCTTCCCTGATTGAGGTAGCCGAACCAGTAATCGAAGCCCTGCCTGTTCGGGATGCCGGTCGTGCCCGGCTCGCCCAATCCCCACTTCCCGACGATGCCGGTCGAATAACCTGCTCCCTTGAGCAACTCCGCCACGGTCACCTCCTCCGGGGGAAGCGGGACTCGAGCGTTTCCACGCACGTATGCGTGGCCGGTGTGCAAGCCGGTCATCACGCAGCAGCGGGACGGTGCGCACACCGTGCTGCCAGCGTAACAATCAGTGAAACGAACGCCCTCTGAGG
The DNA here is from genome assembly GCA_964640185.1 of uncultured Verrucomicrobiota bacterium. Taxonomy (GTDB): domain Bacteria; phylum Auribacterota; class JABMQX01; order JABMQX01; family JABMQX01; genus CAZXGF01. The sequence goes on from CAZXGF010000035.1 coordinate 45,923, forward strand.
CGAGCCTGTCAATGTTCGGCGTTTTGATGACCTTCTGCCCGTAACAACCGAGGTCTCCGTAGCCCAGGTCGTCCACGAGAATGAAAATGATGTTCGGCTTCCCGGCTTTAGGAACCTGCTCGTCCCCAGCGACAACACGTGGCAGCGTCGCCACTGCCGCGCCTCCAGCCAGATAAACGAGGAAACTGCGTCTGCTGATGCTGTGTCGAGTGGACATCGTACCCTCCTTTCCTGCTGATCTCACATTGTACGCCAGGTCGTGTGCTTCAGCCAACAGCATTGTGCAGTTGGGTGTGGCTGTATCTCAGTGGCAGCCGGGACCTCTTTCCACCGTTCTTTCTCAGGCACGTGGTTCGGGTTCAACACTGCAGCAGAGCCTCATTTCTGCCAGGCTTTAGCTGGCATCCCCGTTAGCCACCCGCTTCAGCGGGTGGTCACAGGGCGCGCCTTTTTCCTCTCTGGAGCCGGCTTCAGCCGGGCTTCTCGACCAGAGGATTCATCCCAACCCCGCCACTCAAATACAGCCACACCCGTGCATTTACACTTAAACCGCGCTTCATCGCGTCTATTTGAACTGCCGAGGCAGTTTTTTGGTAAAATCTCACCCGTGAGCGGTGTGTCGCCACATAACCGCAGCTACGATATTGGGAGGAAAAGCACTATGAGTTACCGGATGCGTGAGAGCACAACGAGAACGGCGGAGTGGAACCCGGCCGTGGCGGGAATGCTGGTGAAAATGTTGTTGGTCTCATGTGCGCTATGGTGTGTGGGTGTTTTGAGCGCGGCTTGCGGCGGCGAGCTTCGTGCGAAACCCGAAGGCCGAAGCGTTTTTTGGGGGACCGGCCCCTTCATCCAGATTCCCGGTCCCAACCCCATCATCACGCCCGGTCCCGAGGGTGCGTGGGATGATGGTGCCACGGAGGCGGCTGATGCTTTCAGGGACGTGGACACCTATTATTTCTATTATCACGCGACCGGGGCGGGTAAGGGGTATCGGCTCGGCGTGGCAACCGCCAAAAGCCCCTTGGGGCCTTTCAAAAAACACGGCGACAAACCGGTCTTAGACCTCGGCCCGAAGGATAGCTGGGATGACCTTTATGTGGCCTGCGCCATGGTTGTCAAAGACGGCCATCAAAAGTATTACATGTGGTATTCCGGACTCGGTCGCTCCGACAAGCACCGAAAGTGGGGTATCGGCTTGGCAATCGCTTCCCATCCGCTGGGGCCGTGGCAAAAATACGACGGCAACCCGATCCTGGAAGATTTCGGCTATGTGGGCAGCGTGGTCAAGTGAAAGGAAAGTATCGCCTGTACACTGCTCATCAGATCAGCAGCCCCGGATACAAGGGAGATTACAGCCCCTTAGCCGTGGCTTTGGCTGACTCCCCTGAGGGGCCCTGGACGAAGTACGAAGGAAACCCACTCATGGAACGAGGGGAACTGGGCGACTGGGACGACGGCGGCATCTCGGAAGCTGAAATGCTCTTTCACAACGGCATGTATCACATGTTCTACGGCGGGACCGAGCTCTATGGCCCTCGGCTCGAAAGTGTCGGATATGCTTACAGCTTTGACGGAATCAATTACGACACGAGCGATTTGCTCACTTTCGACGACGAGGTTAAGCCGGGCCAGCTCTCGCGGAAAACCTTTGAGCTGGATACAAAGGTTCGGTTTATCAAGGTCCTCGTGGAAAACCTGGACGAATCCGAGAGCGTCTCGAACGTAAAGATCACAGCGTCGCTGGGAGGCTGATTCCCGCCGCCTTCACAGATGAGGCATTATTGCGCGGGTAATGCCTCAGTTACGGGCGGATAGCCGGCCAAGGCGGAGGAGGCAAGAAGGGAACAGCATATTAACGCAAAGACGCAGAGAGAACAATGAGACGGACTGCGTCGTCACCTGCCGTGGCATGGGCATCTTGCCCATGATTCCAACGGGAGTTCAGTGTTGCCATCTATGTAACGCCGCCCCGCCATGGCGGGGCAGTCCTGAGGGCGTTTCGCCCTCGGCGGGGGCAGGATGCCCTCCCGCGGAACGCGGGACAAGATGCCCGCGGTACAATCTCGCGTCTGTGTCCTTTGCAGACTGTGCGGTTCCAACCTCATCCGCCCGTGACCGAGGCCATATTTGCGCGGTCTTTTTCCCTATTGCCCGATAGAGTTAATATGTGGTAAGATAACAACGATTTGGCGCTCGTGTGAGAGCGATGCGAGAATTGAGGAAGCATCTCGACTGGGCGCCTGAAGGCTATGGCAGTCCAGTTGTACGAGTAAGGCTCTGGTAGCGAGCGGGTTAAGGAGAAAGGCATGTCAGCCGTGCAGGAAAAAAGGTCATCGCTCAGACTTTCCGTTCCCCTCAAAATGGAGATTCGACGGGTCGTGGGGGAACCCGGCGTGCCGTTCAGAATCGAGGTTGTCCTCTCAAATATCAGCGCCGGAGGCGCGTATTTCGAGACCGACCGTTGGCAGCTTTTCGATGTCGGCGGGAACGTTCAGGTGGCTGTCCAGCCTCCTTATAGCACCTCCTACGAGGCTCTCGGCTTGCGTAAGCTCCAAACCTCCGCGATGGTCTTGAGAACTCCGCCCGCGGCGCTTTCGCCGGCGGGAGGCGCTTTGCCCAAACAGTGCGGGATCGCCGTCAGATTTGAGCGTCCGCTTTCGTTTATCTGAACACCACGATTCGCACAGCTTCCTGGCGGCGTCAATGCAATCCGCCCGGTTGGAATGAGCCGCATAGAAAAGCCGGGGACACGGATGCTGTAGCGCAAAGAAGCTTAAACGAGATCGCCGGATGACCACCCAGTGCCTCCCAACACGATAATCATCGCTACTCGCGGAAGCGCGCTTGCCCTGAAACAGGCGGAAATCGTCGTGAACCTCCTTTCCGCGAGGTTTCCCGCCATCGAGTTTTCCATCGCGGTCGTCAAGACGAAGGGAGATATACTCCTCGAGGCTCCCCTCGCCGCGATGCCGGGCAGAGGCGTTTTCGTCAAAGAGATTGAGGATCGCCTCTTGCGAGGTCAAGCCCGCATGGCGGTTCACAGCGTGAAAGACCTTCCCGTTGAGGTTCCTCGCGGGTTATGTCTTGCCTGCGTGCCCGACAGAGCGGATTGCCGCGACGTTCTTATTTCGCGAGACAAGCTTGCTTTGAAAGAATTGCCCCCAGGAGCCATTGTTGGCACAGGCAGCCCCAGGCGAAGAGCCCAGATTCTGTCCTTCCGGCCCGACCTCCGGGTGGAAGACATCCGCGGAAACCTCGACACCCGCGTCGCCAAGCTCCACGGCACGACGCCGTCACCGGTGCGTTACGAAGCTATTATGGTTGCAGCGGCTGGTTGTCGGCGAGCGGGCTACGAGCACGAAATCTCGGAGTACCTCCCTTCGGAGTTGATTCTGCCGACCGCAGGGCAGGGCGCGCTGGCTATTGAATGCCGCGAGGACGATCTCGAAGCGATAGAAATCGCCCGGTCTGTCAGCGACGCCGCAAGCTTCGCAGCGGTTCAAGCCGAGAGGGCGCTGGTCGGGTATCTCGGAGGGGGATGCCACATTCCTATTGCCGCCCTTGCGACCCCTGAAGGAGACAATCTGTGGCTTCGCGCCGCCGTCTTATCCCCCGATGGCAAGCGCATCGCCCGGGCACACTTGTCTGGTTCCATGAGCCGCCCGAGAGCTCTGGCAAAAGATGTGGCAGAGCGGCTCCTCTCGCTTGGAGCCAAGGACATCATCCGCGAAAGCGAGCCGTAGAAGACTGAAAACGACATATCAAAAACCTTGGCGTCTTGGCGAGAGAACACGGCACAGAGGAGACCTCTCGCAAAGGCGCAAAGATCGCCGAGAGACACCGAATAGAAAAGCCCCGCAAGGGACTCGCTCAAAGCTTTCCCCCAAGCGCATTGCGCCGCTCCTGTTCGGCAGCCCTCCGTCGTGCCGCCACGGGTGCTGGGCCACGCCAATCAGGCGCCCCGTTAAGGAGATTGTTTCGGCGCGAGGACGCTCAGCGCCCTCGGGAGCACCTCGATTGAGCACGCGAGACATTCTGCCCATTCGCCATCGTATTCAAACGGCAGCGGCTCCCTGGATCTGATGGCGACACTCCGCGCTTTTGCCGACCTGACCACAGGAAGGCTGACGTGTTTCCCGGTGTAAACTTTCGGGAAACACCTCAGCCGCGAAAGCACAGGGAGGTCCTCTACGACGAGGACGTCCAGCAGCCCGTCATCGGGTCTGGCTTCCGGCGCCACGTGCATTCCTCCGCCTTCCCACTGGCTGTTCGCCACGATTGTGCAGAGTAGCCGCGACCGCGCGATTTGCTTTCCGTCAACGTCCACGGTCATTCGGCGACTTGCATAACGAATGAGCTGCCAGGCCGCCCATCCGCCGAACGCCAGAAAACCTCCGAACTTCTTACTCCTCGCTCCTACGCTTCTCACAACTGCGCCGGGAAAGCCGAAGTTCGCCACTGTAACGGCGAGGCGCTGCCTTCGCTCCCCATGAGGCGTTGCCCACTTCAGAAGGATAAGGTCAATGGTTCTAACCATCCCCTCCCCGAGCACTCTCACCGACGGCAAGCCGGGCGCTATCCCAAGCTCCCTCGCGAGCGAGCAGCACGTTCCGACTGGGATGATGCCGAAAAGGCAATCGCGGCCTGAGTTCTTTTTTCCCTCGAATAGGCCGTTGACGACCTGATTGGCGGTTCCGTCGCCGCCGACGGCGATAAGCAGTTTGCTCCCGTTCAAGACCGCGTCATACGCCAGGCGCGCAGCATCTTGCCCCCGCCGCAGCCGAAACAGCTCCGCCGACCGAATGCAGCATTTCAACTCATTCTCGATGGCGGAGATGCTCGGCAGTCCTCTCCTGCCGGCCGCAAAAGGGTTCATTATAACTGTCGCCGTCGAATACATCGCGTCAGCGCTCCTGGCGGGACGTTCCGTTTTCGCCTATGGCCAACTGCCGCCTCTGCGCCCTCTCAAGGCAAAATGACAGCGCGGCGCTCGGATGTGACGAGGCGCCCTCGTGGCATCCCCCGCCTCTGGCGGGGGACCCGTGGGAATCATGGGCAAGATGCCGATGCCACGTCCCTCTGCGTGTTCTGGGCACTCTGCGGTTCCACCCGTAAGCCACCCGTAAGTGAGATGTTAGAAAAGAACGGTTTTCCCCGTTCGGCCAAAAACGTGCTAAACTCTACACGGAATTGGCTTATCTGTCGCCTGAAAAGCTCGATGAGCCGTATGGCCTCAGTCTCGGGCGGATACCCCGCCTTGGCGGTGGAGAGAAAAAGGGCAGAGAAGGGTAACGCAAAGGCGCAAAGTCGCAGAAAGGAGAATGCCAAGGACTGCGTCGTCGCCTGCCGTGGCATGGGCATCTTGCCCATGATTCCCACCGGCGGGACGACAGCCTGCCGACGGCGGGCAGGCCCCTGTCACATGAGGGAGGGCCGTTGTTTCCGCCCCGAGGGGCGGAGTTCCATCTGGCGCCGAAAAATGCGGGTGTTGATGGTTTCGCATGGCTCTTGTCGCAAAGTTCCCGTGTCCCACCCGTAACTGAGGCATTACGATGAGCCGGTTGCGGCAAAGGTTGCGCGAGGCGAGCCCGGGCGCACAGCGAAGTTGATCGCGAGGTGGAAAGACGGCCCCGCGAGGAGCCAGATTCATGGTTAGCAGGAGACGACAAAAAAACCGATACAGCGGAGGAAATTATGGGCGCGAAAAAGGTGTTGTTCAGTATAGGTCTCATTTGCCTCATCTCATTGTCCACATCCGGTATCCTTTTCGCAGCGAAGTCAGCGCGGCAGACGCCCCTTTTGAAAGTACGTGTCGTGAAACCCATTAGCAATGTGAGACTCCTTCCCGAGACCTTCCCTGTCCCGGCGACGGGCGAGAATGCCGTCAGCGTCACGGCGTGCCCCGGGGAGTACGAGGCGGCGAGCTTCGCTGTTCGCGCACTGAAAGATGTGAAAGGGCTGGAACTTTCTGTGACCGATTTGAAGAGCCCGGAAATCGCTCGCCCGATCCCCTCGGTCGCCGTTGACCTTTACGTCGTCAAATGCTGGTATCAATCGGGCCGCGACATCCACTTCCGCAACCGGAGAATCCTTACGCCCGAGCTTCTCCTGAAGGACGACGCTCTCATCCGCGTGGACCCCGCAGAGGCGGGGCAAAACTATCTCAGGTCGGGCGACCTTTCCGGAAGGACTTCCTACGTATTGATAAGTGGGAAAGATAGCTCGTCTCTGAAGAATGTCAGCCCCCGCGACGCCGCTGAGCTTCAACCGGTGGACATCCCCGCAGGAACCTCGAAGCAATTCTGGCTTACGCTGCACGTCCCAGTGAAGGCTCAGCCGGGCGAGTATTCCGGCGAAATCCGCCTGAGCGTCGGAGGGAGAACAGAATCGCCCCTCCCCGTTCGGCTTCGTGTGCTCCCTTTCAAGCTCGAGCCGCCGATGTTGCAATACTCCATTTACTATCGCGGCAGACTCCGGGCGAATGGAGTGGGAAGCATAAGTTCGGAATGGAAATCGCCACGCCAGTACGAGGCGGAAATGCGCGACATGAGAGCTCACGGGGTTGAGTACCCGACGGTTTATCAGGGGTATGACGCTGACCTCTTGAATCAAATGTTCGACCTCCGCGAGAAGGCCGGCTTGCCGAAGGGGCCATTGTACACGCTCGGCATTGGGACAGGCTCAGCGACACAGCCCGAGAAACTCGCAGGGCTGAAGGGCGGAGTCAGGAAATGGATAGAGATTGCCGCCGCTCACGGCTACGGCCCGGTTTACGTTTATGGCATAGATGAGGCAAGAGGCGAAAGGCTCAAGGCGCAGCAGAGAGCATGGGAAGCGGTGAAAGAAGCTGGCGGAAAAGTCTTCGTCGCCTGCTCCAAGGGCACATTCGAAGCTATGGGCAAAAGACTTGGGCTGGCGGTCTTCGCGGGACGCCCCGACCCGAAGGAGGCGAAGAAATATCACGCAGTCGGAAGCCGGATTTTCTGCTACGCGAATCCGCAGGTCGGGGTCGAGCAGCCGGAGACTTACCGGCGCAATTTCGGCTTGCTGCTGTGGAAAGCTGGCTACGATGGCGCCATGGACTACGCCTACCAACATTCTTTCGGACACATTTGGAACGATTTCGACCACAATCACTATCGCGACCACGTGTTCGCCTATCCCACTGCCGACGGCGTCATTGACACTATTGAGTGGGAGGGTTTTCGGGAAGGCGTGGACGATATCCGCTACCTCTCCACGCTGCTGAAAGCCATCGAGGAAGCCCGGCGGTCTTATTCTCCGACTGCGGCTGAGGCTGAACGCTGGCTGGAAAAGCTCGACCCCGCTGGCGACCTGGATAGGCTACGCGACGAGATGATAGCGTGGGTCTTGAAACTTCAGAACCAGTAAACTTAACCGCTAAGAGTTCGGACAGCGCAGAGAAGGAGGATGCGACCATTTCGCTCCGGCTTTCCAGTCATCTCCGCGTGCTCTGCGAGCTCTTCGGTTCATCCTTTTCGCCGTGCTCCGGCGATCGCAGGGGCAGGAACCTATTCGCCTTTAGCCTTCTCAACTTGTGTGCTCGCAGGCGGTGGCGGTTCGATAGGAACGGGCTTTCCTCCGAGCTTTTTGCTCCTGTCCGCGGCGTCCATGAAGGAGTAAATCTGAATCGTCTCCTCGGGCGAGACCGGAGGCTCCCGCGTCTGGAAAAACTCCACTATGGCCTCTACCAGCCCTTTATAGATGTTGCCGTGGTCTGGCTTTGCGGTGTAGATGCCTTTTTCGCAGAAGACAGTTACGCCTGCCCCTCGGTTGCCTTGACGAATTCCGCGAAAGGTGCCGAGGCGCCCGTCTTTCCAGAGCCCGACGACGACGTCGGTCCCGGGCGAGCTGACCCGCGTAACGGAAACGCAGCCCGGCCCCATGGCGGTGAATAGCGTCTCCACCCCGTGAATGCCGTACCAGAACAGGTCGGGATGGTGCGGCTCGATAGTCGCCGGCGAATAGGAATCGCAGCCGGTGACCGTTCCGAGGTCCGGCCGCCCGAGCCCTTCCATGAAGCGATAGCACGAGGAGCTGAAGCACGGCACGCCGCTTTGCGCTGCAAGACGAAATATCTCCTTGACATCCTCGAGGCTTGCCGCCATCGGTTTGTCTATGAAGACAGGTTTCTTCGCTGCGAAGACCGGTCTCACTTGCTTCAAATGTGGGCGACCATCCACGCTCTCGAGCATGACGGCGTCAACTTTCTGGCAGAGAGTGGCGATGTCGTCCACGATCTCGACATGCCACTTATCCCGCAGCTCCGCAGTGAACTTCTCCACCCGCGAGGCGCTCGCCTCCACATCCGGACTCCCTCCCGGATAGCCCACGACTACCTTTGCCCCGGGGACATGGTTCGGGTCCCGCGGATCGTTTAGCAGTTTCGTGAAGGCGAGCACGTGCGAGGTGTCCAGTCCGATCATACCAATACGGAGTGGCGGGGCTTCTTGCGTATCTTCCTTCTCCTCCTGTGCTGCAATGTATTTCGTCAGGGCAACGGTCAACATAATCGCAAGTAACGTCCTCATAGGTTCTGTCTCCTGTGTTTGGTTCCGTCGTGTAGCCTCGGCGCCTCTCCGGACGGGTGGGCCGGCAGCCGGCGCAACAAACCGGGTGAGAACCACGTTCAACTTAGCCTCTGATGCCCTTGTTGTCAAGTCGCACGGCGCCATGGCAGCGCCGCAGATAAAAGGAGCCAGACGAAAGCTTCGGCAGGTTTCTTCCTAAGTGCTCCGATTAGTAAGTTTCGCCACCGGCTTCAGCCGGTGGTCACGCGCATCGAAAATCAATCCCCATAATGACCGACGCATGCCGGGTATAGGCGATGCAACAGCCTGAGCGGTCGCAATCCGAGGCATCACTCCTTAGCCACCGGCTTCAGCCGGTGGTCATCGGAGGCGCTACATATTCCTTTGGGAGCCGGCTTTAGCCGGGCTTCTCGACCAAAAGGATTCATCCGTGCCGCAACATGTTTTTCACGGCATCTGCCCTCAGCTCGTCTCGCATAGGAAGAACGAGGAGTCGCTGGAAAGGGCCGCCAGACATGACGTTTCCGGCCGGAAGGACGAAAAACCGGCGGGGGTTGATGAGAATGGCTAAAGCCCCTGGCCGAGAAGCCCGGCTGAAACCGGCTTAACGACGCGGGTCCGCACGCCAAGCAGCACGGGCTGAAGCCCGTGCCTAACCTAACTTCCGCACTTTGTAGTGAGGAATA
>CAZXGF010000036.1:0-53222 GCA_964640185.1 uncultured Verrucomicrobiota bacterium
ACGCCGCCTTTCCCGGTTTTCCCGCCCCCAGACAGCAAAGTTTCGGAATTGCTGGACTTGACTCTGCGGACTTGCAGCGCCGGGGACGTTGTGCTATCCTGGAACAGCGATAAGATCGGCCTCTACACGGACTCTGAATGTCAGGAACCAGACAAGGTTGTGGAAGACCCCGCTTCGGTACCAGGGTCAAGGCAGGCGACCTTCTACCCCGACGACGTCGGTAGCGACATATGGGATGCGGAGTGGAGGGGGACGCTGTTATGGGCGAAGGCTTCGGAAGCGAGCACCGTGCTGCGGGACGTCCATCTACGACTCTGGCCTGTCAGTGGGGAGGCTCCGCCCGATCTCGTTAATGTGACGGTTGTGAAACTGGACCTGACTGCGACCGATCTCGATGGCGTCGTTGCACAAAACAAGGAGGTCGAGCCCGGGGCGTTCCTCCACGAAAACAGGGACAGCGACGATGTCAGTAATCCTCTCATTGAGGACAAGTATGAGGACGGGCCGATCGAAGACGAGGATGACTTGAAGAATGTCACGATCACGATCACTCCTTTCCCCGCGACGGGGAAGGTGACCCTGTGGAGAAGCGACGATAAAGTCCAAGTGTGGAAGAGCCCCACAAAGGGCGCAGCGAACAAGCTGTTGGTGGATTTCTCCCTGACGGAATGGAATCTTGCCAGTTCCTCGCAGAGAGCGGACTTGGAGAGTGTGAAAGACAGTCTCTTTGTGGAAGGCGTCACTGACGGCGAGTCCACGCTGGCGGCTGCATATTGCCAGGACCCCGCTGGCGGCCCTGACTTTTCAGACTGGGTCAAGTATACGTTTGTTGCGGCTAAGTGCGGTAACCAGCCAACGTCCCAGGATAGGAAAAACATGATTATGTCTATTTGCCCGAATCTCGTGGGGTGCGAATGGAGCATCCTCGGAGGACCGACTCAGGCTTATAACTGCCTAGCGAATTCGGTCGGTGAGCGGACGAAGTGGATTGGTTATATCGGCCCACCTGAATGGGGAGATGAGTTCGTGGACGACTACGGAAATGACAATGGCATAATAGAGGATAGCGACTTCGACGCCTTCTACGTGGCAAAAGGCTACGAAAGGACGATGAATGTCGAGGAAGCGGTCATTGTGCTATACGGCGACCCGATGCGGCACTATCATGCTGCGAGGAAAAGGGATTGCGGCTGCGGGGAGGGGCGCTGGATCGTGATGGATGCGAAGCTGGGAAAGGAGGAGAGGATCGAGCACGTTTTTGGAGAGGAAAGCGGGGGCACGTACGGAAACCCGTGCAGGTATTACAAAGAGGAGTGATTGGGAGCCCTGCCATAAGGAGAATTGCGGAGATGCGTTGGTCGTTGGTGAGCGTCAATGCGTGCGTGGCGATGATATGTGGATCGTGTTTTTCACGCGCAGTTGCGCAGAGCGATTCGAGCAGCGGGGTCGAGAAGGCCTTCGAAAACAAGTACGAACACTGGCGGCGCTATCTGGAGGAATCTCGGATTCAGCCGCCCGGATCGTCCTACATAGGCCCGGAGTTCTTTGAGAATGATGCCTTCAAGCAAATCCTTGGGCTGGGACCGGCTGCCCTACCGTATATCATCGAAAAGGCGGATGGGTCAGACGCTGCCCTGATAGAGGCTGCTTATAGTATCTTGAAGTTGCGCCTGGAGATGAAGCGAGAAGGCAAGAAGCCGGGAGAGTACGTATGGTATATCGAAGGATTTCCGGAGCTAGGCCGGAAGAGGAGTCCGTTCGGCCGGCGCGAACTGTGCGTGTGGTGGTGGCGAGCAGGGAGGCATAGCGCGGCCAAGAAGCTTCAGCAGTTCTTGGAAGAGTATAACGGTTTGTGCAAAGACCGACAACTTGATGAGGCGAAGCGTGCATACGGGCGAATTGTCGGCCTTGGGATTGCAACTCTGCCTCACCTGGTGGAAAAGATAAGCGAAGGTCATTCGGAGCTCGTGCCAGCACTTTCACAGATTACTGATGGCCACGTAGGCAAGGGCGCCAGCGCTGCAGATTGCGTCGATTGGTGGACGAAGAACAAGACCAGGTGGACTCTGCCGTAGAGTGGCTTGCGGAATAGCTACGGTTTTCGCTCGGTCGGCACGATCACCCTGCGGACGGACGCAGAGCGTGCCGGCCTCTGAGCAGGTTGGCTGGTGTTGCCGCCGAACGAACGGTGAAGGTGCATGCATTCCTGACCTACTTCACGCCAGGGTATTCTGCTCCGCTGATGAATGTTCTCAGCGGTCCGGAGCATGAAATCGAAGTCCGCGGTTTCGTTGACGTCCGGCTCGACAATGTGGGCGAGTGGGGGGAGGAAGACCCTGGAGCCTCCATGGGCAAGGACGCAATCGAGGACTTGACTCTCCGGAGTTGCACCGCCGGGGACGTTGTCGTATCCTGGAACAGCGACAAGATCGGCCTGTACACCGACTCCCAGTGTGCAGAAGAAGACAAACTCGTCGAGGATGATGGTTCCGTCGAAGGTTCGCGTCGGGCAACGACTTGCCAACTCTTCCTCAGCAGAGAGCGGAAAAACCAGTGGTGAGAGAGCAGGACGCCATTGGAACCGATGAACCAGCTCGCCCCCTTCATTGACGCCCACCGGGCAGTCAACCTTCGGCCCATCGCCCTTGCCGCCCGGAGCGACCCCAGGCGCCATGTCCCTGCCTCACCCATGAGAAGCAGAGGTGTGCGGCTGTAGTTGGGTGGCAGACTTCGGATGAATCCTTTGATCGAGAAGCCCGGCTGAAGCCCCGCCTTGGCGGGGCTAAAGCCCGGCAAACAGGCAACGCTCATCCCCTCAGTTGTGCGATAAGGTGGGAAACTCGACATACGTACGGCATGAATGCCGCCTGGGGGAAGGGCGAAACAAGGCGTCAGGGCATGCCACCGAAACGCAGCCACACCCAAACAGAGAAGAAGCTTGACAGCGGGCGAAGGCGCGCGGCACGGTTTATGGGAGTGCCGCTGACGCGGATACCGGCAGCAGCACCGCAGAAGCCCGGCATCAGTCCCGTAGTAAAGCGGGGCATATAGGGCAGCCTTCTGGAGCGCGAAACTGGCTGGGCGGTCGGTGCGCAACAGTGGCCTTGATAAATGGGGCCTCTGGTTTAAGATCATGGGAAATCGCAAGAGAAGAGTAGTGGAACGCTTACTCGCCTGCCTCATTTGGTATGTGCCTTGTGCTCTTATGGCTTCACCCGCCGATATTGTCATGAATGAGGTCATGTACAATCCGCCGGATGGTCCTGAGGGCGATGAGCTCGAGTTTCTGGAGCTTTACAATCGAGGCGCCGAAGAGGTTGACATCAGCGGCTGGAAGTTCACGGAGGGGATCAGCTTCACTTTCCCTCCGGGGACTATCATCGAGCCGGAGAGTTACCTGGTGGTGTGTTCCGACCCTGCGGAAATGCTCTCGAGGTATGGAATATATAACATTATTGGACCCTTCAGCGGCAGGCTCAGCAATCAGGGTGAGCGCGTCGCCCTTTCCGACAATTCCGATGTCCCGACACTGATTGACGAAGTGGATTACGAGACAGGGGGAGATTGGCCCGGTGAGCCTGATGGGAACGGTCCCTCGCTCGAGCTGGTGAATCCCTGGGTGGATAACAGTATCGGGGCGCACTGGCGAGCCAGTCAGCCCCGCGTTTCGCGGGGCACTCCCGGCGGACAGAACAGTTGCCACCAAGCTAATCCTCCGCCGGTTATCACAGGCGTGAGCAGGATTCCCGTCTCGCCCACTTCCACGCAGGCGGTCGTCATCACAGCTACGGTTCGAGATGACACGGCAGTGCAATCCGTGAGCCTGTACTACGTTGCAGGCCAGGCTCCCGACGCAGAGACAACCACGCTCCAAATGGACGATTTGGGCGATGGCACTTACTCGGCGACCATTCCGCATCACGCCGACGGCACCTGGGTTTGGTACAGCATCGCGGCTGTTGATGATTCCCTCGCTGTGGGGTGGTGGCCGCTTGGCGCCCCGGAGAGCAAAGCGTGGTATCTGGTTGATAACCAGCCAGCCATTGAAGGCGACATTGTCATCAATGAGATCATGTATCACAACACGGACGAGAAGGGACAGGACCTCGAGTGGGTCGAAATTTTCAACGCCAGCACACGCACGATTGACCTCAGCAGGTGGTGCTTAAAGGACGATGAGGATGCCCATTCCTTCTACCTGCCCAGGGGCACATCGCTTTCGCCGGGAGAGTTTCTGGTCTTATGCCACGATCTCACGCGAACCGTGGAGACTTACGGTATTGATAATGTCGTGGGAAATTTCAGCTTTCGCCTCAGCGACGGCGGATCGTTAGTTCGGCTCTTCGATGCCAACGGGATGCTCCTGGACCTGGTGGAGTATGAGGATTCATCCCCCTGGCCCGATGAAGCCGATGGGGGAGGCGCCTCCCTCGAATGTGTCAACCCTTTCGCGGACAATTCTCTCTTCAGCAACTGGGGTCCGGGCTTGCCCGAGGGAAGCCCCGGCGAGGTCAACAGCATCTACTCGCCGTTCAATCACGATGGCGACATCGTGATGAATGAGATCATGTATCACCCCGCGGACGATGACGACGACGCGCAGTTCCTCGAGCTTTTCAACAGGGGGTACGAAACCGTTGACCTGAGCAATTGGCGGTTTACTCGCGGCATAACTCACACGTTCGGTCCGGAGGACCCGACGACACGCATTCCCCCGGGCGGGTTTCTGGTTCTGTGCAAGGATGCCAGCAAGGCCTCGAAGCTGTACAAAGTCGGGGCCCCCGCCGTCACCTGGGAGGAGGGAAGACTGGACCACGGGGGTGAGACTCTGGCTCTCGAGAATGCTGTGGGCGTGACCATTGATATCGTGAAATACAATGACGAGCCGCCGTGGCCGGTCGCCGCAGATGGGTTTGGCTCTTCCCTGGAGTGTATAAACCCATACGTTGACAACAATCACCCGAGGAACTGGCGGGCGAGCAGCGGCAAGGCATACTGGCAGTTCGTACAGAGGACGGGTGTGGGGACCTCCGGCCAGTTGTACTTCTATATGCTCGAGCCGGGGGAATGTTTGATTGACGAGGTGTCCATCACCGAAGTGGGCGGCAGCGATAACTGTGTTCCCAATGGCGACTTCGAGACCGGCGAATGGGGCTGGCAGATGACCGGCAATCATGCTGGCTCGTTCCGTGAAACAGGGCAGGCCCATTCGGGAAATGCCTGCATGCACATCGTAGCCACGGGCACGGGTGAGAGTTCCACGAATAGCGTGAACGTTCTCACCATCCCCGAGCTGGTGAGGGACGAAACGTACGTCTTGTCCTTCTGGGTGAAGCACGTGAAAGGCGGGACAAGACTCTTCTCGCGCCTTTCGGGAGGAGGTATCGGCGGGGAGACTGCTCTTGCAGGGAGCGGCTTGCTCAGCTCTCCGGGACGGCCGAACGCCGCCTTTTCCCTTGACCTCCCTCCGTTCATCTCCAGCGTCGAGCACATTCCGAGCATGCCGAGGCCCAAGGGGGCGGGAAAAATAGTGTCGGCGGTGGAAGACGACGTGGAAGTCGCTTCTGTGGTGCTCCAGTACAAGTCTGCGCTGGAGGATAGCTGGACGAGCGTGGAGATGCACGACGACGGTCTGGACGGGGACGCGGTGGCGGGGGACGGGCTTTATGCTGCGATGACGGCGAGTTATCCTTCCCAGACGGTTGTGCAGTACATCGTTGTCGCCTGGGACAATGCAGGTAACGCCACGCAGAGTCCCGCCGCAAACGACCCCAAGCCGAATCACGCCTACTTCGTTTACAACCGGGAGGTCATCTCCAAACTGCCGGTCTATTTCATGACAATCCCCACATTGGCGAGCATCAACCCCTCAAGTGATAACTACCATCCTGCAACATTCGTATATCAGGGGAATGTTTACGAGAACGTGGGCGTCCGCTACCGGGGCGGGACCGCGAGGTCCTATCCCAAAAAGTGCCTGAAGGTGCGATTCAACAAAGGAGATTTGTTCACTGGCTCCTTCGACAATGCGCTGAAGTCAATAAACCTTCAGGCCATGTGGGCGGACAAATCGTACCTCCGTGAAAAGCTGGCCTACGATATGTTCAAGAAAATGGGGGTGGCTTATTGTGAGACCCGCCACGTCCTCCTCTACATCAATGGTTCGTACTGGGGTCTTTTCCTGGAGATGGAGGCGCCGGGCAGAAGGTACTTGAAGCGAAATGGCAGGGACGACACCGGCAACCTCTACAAAGCAGCCTTCAGCATGAGCGGAGGCACGGGAACCAGCGCTCAGGGCTTCGAGAAGAAAACGAACGAAACGGACGGCAGCAAGGCGGACCTGGAATCCTTTCTGTGGGGCATAAACAACACGCCGTTAGAAGAGATAACCGACTATCTGAACACGCATACCCTTGTGGACTCACACATTGCCTACAACGCCGTCGGGTGCGTCATCGGCAGCGCCGACCAGCCGCATAAGAACCATTTCCTATACCATGACCCGACTTCCGACAAGTGGGAGATGTTCCCCTGGGACATGGATCTCACTTACGGTCGAAACTACTATCCGGGCCACGGGGTCTGCAACGACCTCATACGGTGGGACAGCCATATCTTCCTGTGCAGCCGCATCCACCCCAACTACGATGGATTCTGGAACAGGGTCATTGACCGCTTTTTCTATCCGGAAAGCGGCCAGGACAGCGCCTACACCGAGCCCTTCCGCACGAAAATGGTCGAGACAACCAAATACGTCCTGGACAACTTTTTCACGCGCACCTTCCAATATCAGGAGATAGATTCGCTTGTGGAGCTGATTCGGGAGGAAGCGGTGAGGGATAGAGCCAAATGGGGCTCTTACAACTCCGTGGACGCGAACCTCGATTCGCAGGTCGGAATCCTCAAGAACTTCATCACCAACAGGAGAAACTACCTCTTCACGAATTTTCTTACCGATTCAAATGCGCCCTCGAGACCGCGAAACATTTACCCTCGGAGCGGAGATTACGCGGTTTTTCCCACGGCCGTTCTGCAACCCGGCAGCTACAAGGACCCCAACGGCGATACGCACGCCGCAAGCCAGTGGCAGATCCGCGAAGATGGCAACTACTGGACGGAAACCGTCCTCGACGAGGAGACGGAAGAGAAGTTATCTTCGTACGAAGTGCCGCTGGAGAAGCTCGAGCCGCTGAAGATATATTATTGGCGGTTGAGGTTCAAGGATGGCACGGGGCTTTGGGGAAATTGGTCGGATGAGACTTCCTTTGCCATTGGGCTTGATACCGATGCAGATGGGCTGTGCGATTCCGCGGAAACGAATACTGCCGTATATGTCAGCGCCGGCAATACCGGCACCGATCCCCGAAATCCGGATACCGATGGCGACGGGCTGCTGGATGGCGAGGAGGTGACCGAATTCCGGACCAATCCCATTCTTCCCGATTCGGACGGAGATGGATTGAGCGACTGGGAGGAAGTCAAGACCTATCTGACCAACGCGAACGACCACGACACGGATGCTGACGGGATGGACGACTTCTGGGAGATCCTCCACGGTCTGAGTCCCACGGACCCGACCGGCGAAAACGGAGCCGACGGCGATCCGGACACAGACGGCGCGACCAACATCGAGGAACTCATCGCCGGAACGGACCCGAACTCCGCCCAGTCGGTGTTCGCCATCGCTTCGCTCAGATGCAACAATCCGGGCGTTGCCTTCACTTGGCGGACTGTTCTTGGGAAGAGGTATCAGGTTTACACCTTAGAAGAATTGGCTGGAGAATGGTCGGCCCTGGGCGGCGAGATAGTGGGGACAGGCGACGAGGTAACCACGTTCACGGACGAGGCCGCCGAAGCAGAGAAGGTTCGCTACTACAGGGTGCTTGTAGAGTAGGATGCGCTTGAGGCAAGGGAGCACCACGGCCGCCGCTGCTCTCTGCGGCATGTTCGGAAAAAGCGGTCAGGAAGGTCTCGCGCATCCGCACGCCCTGGATTTCTCCGGTCACGGCGTCAGCAGGCGGAGTGACTCCGGTGCCATCCGCAGCCGCGACCAATGCGCACAAGACAACTACCAAGACTTTGACGATGGATTTGAAAATGTTCATGGCGTGTAGTCCCCAGCACGACAAAGAGCTGTATCTCTCCGGATTTCAATCTTGTGAGCTGATGCAATCTCCAACGTCCGTGAAAGCCGGCAATAGAGCGGCCCTCCATCGGCCCCGATGGTAAATGTGCTGTTGCCCGAAACCTGTCTCTCTGATCTTATTCTACCATTCGGGGCCGCTCAAATTCCTCCTTCATTTCTCGCGGAAGCCTCCGCACGTTTCCCTTCTTGTCGCAGAAGTAGAGAGTGGATTGCGAGGGCTTTCTGCCGTGTCCGTCAGCCCACAGGGCGTAGAAATCAGGATGAGCGTTGACCGGATGGCGGGCGTACGTATGATTCCGTTTGCTATTCTCCGTAAGCTGCCTCACTTTTCCCCAGGTCTTTCCAAAGTCCTCGCTTACCCACATGGCCATTTCGCCGCCGGTGTTGTACGGTTGCGGCCCCGTCTCCGTGGGGCCAATGATTCGCCACGTTCCTTCATTTTCAAGATAGAGCGACCCCATGTCATAGTTGTTATCCGAAGTCATCGCCGCCCTCACTTCCCACACCCTTCCTGTCCACCGAGCGGTCGTCCACGTCCGGGGATCGTTCTTCGGCCCGGATTCGTACCCCTTGCTCGTCAAGAAAAGGATCACCGGCATTCCTTTCTCGTCGAAGCGGACATCTTTCAGGTAAACGTTGAGTCCTTCAGACTGATAATCGTGGACAAGAGCCGGGTTCTTGACCTCCTTGAGCGGCAACGCCAACATCGTCCCATCAGCCGCCCGCCAGGTCTTGCCGCAATCTGCTGTTTCGATGTAGTACAGGTTTGTACGCCAATTGAGCCCCTTGCCTTGCGGATGGAAATTGAACGCCGTGCCCGCTTTCTTCCCGGTCACGCCGCTGACCTGGTAGTGTCCTTCGTCAATTGCCGCGAGCCTAATCCACTTCGACCATTTGACGCCATCAGGACTCGTCATGAAGCAAATGGTGCGCGCCGCGGGATAATTGTAGCGAGTGAAGAAGCAGATAAAGCCCTTCCCCGGAACGTGCCATGCCTGCATGTAGGAAAAATTGGTCATCGGGACCTCCCGCAGGTTTTCCGCTTTTGTTGCCCGTATAAGTTCAAACTCAGCTACATCGTACGGCTTCTTGCTTCTGTGGATATGCGATGGCCTGGAGGTCCCATGGGAGGTCGAGAAAATCCAAATGTACCCCTTGTCATCAACAGAGATCACAGGGTTGTCGTGGGCATCACTCGTCTTCTTGTCCAGAAGTATCGTCGGGCGCGGCAACATTCCTGTCCTGTGGTCATAGTACGAAACCATGTGGAGCAATTTCCTGTTGCTGTGCTTCGTTGCTCCTCCGTAGCAGAAAAAGGTCTTCTTCACCTCATCACAGTAAGCGGCGAACGGTTTGTGCTTGGCGCAGTACGTTCCCAGTCCCCCGCTATACTTGTAAACGTATTCATCGTGGGATGCCTGATTCATGTACCAGATGCCGCGATAGCCGTCGTCCTTGGCGTTAAGAGTTATCGCGGCTTCTGGACCCTTTTCTTTTTCTTCATCGCCAGGAGGGGCACCAAACTCCTCTTCCAGGGACTCCTTCATCATCTTGGCTATCTTGACGACTCTCGGATTCGTATCCTCGAGTGCAGCTTCAAGGGCTGACCGTTTCTGCAGAAACTTGGCACGACTGGCTATGTCGTGGGAAGAGGTGTAAATGTACAAGCCTGGCCGATTGGCCTTCGTTACCTGCTCCCGCGCTTCTCGGATCACAGCTTCCCAGTCACAGGCCTCCGCCAAGCCGAGGCCAAGATGGCAAACCGACGGCAACATTCCAACGTAGTATCCTCTCTCTTTGCGAACCAGTATAGGGCCTTTGAACTCCATATCACGGCTAAGGGCCCCGGATTCTCTCATTTCAAGCACGTCGCGTTTGCACTCACCACAGAGGTCTGTTGGGCTAAGTCGCAATAACGTCTTCAAACGCGACATGCTCTTGTGCATGAGGCAATTCTTGTTCCGACAATGCTCTCCGTCACCGTGAGCCGGGTTGCTGCACAGCCCGAGCATGTGCCCGGCTTCATGCTTGAGCGCATTAGGCAGCATCCGCTCGCCTCTGGGCCTTAAAACGGACATGTCCACGAATATAGCGCAGGGGTAGTCCCCGCGAACATAGGCTCCAACTGCGCGCTTCCACCAGTTCATTGGGCCGGGGCCGCGGTAAAAGAGTACGTAGATATACGCCGAAGGCTTGTCCCGGCTCTCTTCGGCGGGCCCCCGCATATTCTGCAACGCCAGTAATGTAGGGCGAATCCCCTCTGCGGCAGCGCGACGGATCGGCTTCTTTCGCACAACGGTAACAGGCTTTTGGCAATACGTGCGTAGAAATTCAACGAGTGCGTCTATGGCTTTGTCCTCCGGCTCTGCCCCTTGCACGGCGTCTATTTCTACGCAGATTTTCCGGTAAGGTTCAGGCCCCAGATACATCGCCGACGGTTTGAAGAGCGCTATTGACCCTTCGGCAGGGCTCGGCGAGGTAGCCGAGCAGCCGTAAACCATGCAAGTTACCAAACTCAAAGATGCCACGAACGCCGTTAACCGCCTCATGCGATTGCCCCCTGTGATGGTACCTAACATTTTCTTGTTTGTTCCCACGGCATCGCGGGTGTCAAGTCCCTTCCATGATAGATAAGTCTCAAGCTCAATATCGCAGGATGGCCGCGATGTCACCAGCCTCCGCAAGCGTCGGAATGGGATCGGCGAAGTCCGCGTCCGCCCCCGAAAGCTTGAGCAGCTCCACTATCTCGTTAACCACGTCAACCTCAAACAGCGACCGCCAGCCGGAAGCTGAACACGTTTCGACCGCGGCGACGTCGAGGGGGGGAGCCGCCTTCGTGGGGCGTCGTGAGCCGCTTCGCACAGTACGGCTAACCGCTCCTCGCGGCGTCGTGTTGGGAAAATGCCGTCAGGAAGGTCTCGCGCATCCGCACGCCCTGGATTTCTCCAGTCACGGCGTCGGCGGCGCGAAAATCGTAGCCGTCAGCTCCCTTGAAGTAGGCAACCCAGTATGGATAATGGACCCTCTCAATCTTACGAATCTCCTTCACGGAAGCCTTGACTTTCAACCTCAGTCCCTGACGAATGAGGTGCCAACGAAGGTTATCCAGGCACGCTCGCTCCGCCTCCTCGGGCGAGACGAGAAAGTCGAAGACCTCGCCCGACGCCTCCTCGCGAAACCCCATCTCCCCGGCGTCGAAGAAGGAAAAGGCAGAGCAGGTTCCATCCGTGCAGACGACGATTTCGTGCTCGTCGTTGCCCTGGGAGACGGCGACTGTGTGGACGTAGTACGGAAGATAGACAAGCTCCACCTTCTTCATCTCGCGCTTGCGGCGAAGCGAGAGCTTGGGTCGCCTGCTCAGAATTCTTCTCGCCTCCTCAGGGGAGAGTTTTGGGACAACGAATCTCACACGGATCCCTTTCCTATGAACCGCGCCGCAAGATGAACGCAGAGACGCCACGTTCTTCGGCAGAGCAAATGCGACGGCAGATGAACGCGCATCGGGAGAAGTCTGGGCAGTCCCCTTTCTTATCTGCCTTTATTAGCGGTCAACTGTCTTCCTTTTTCCTCTCCGCGCCTCCGCGCCTCTGCGTTACGTTCATCCTCTCTTCTCCTCCGCGTTCTTCGCGGTCGGCTTTTTAGAGCTTCCTTATCACGTGCCGAGGAGGAGGTAGATGAGCACCTGCGTGGCCATGATGACCGCTGTCCACAAGCGAAGGTCTCGCCACCACTTCCCGTCGGTCACGCCCTCGAAAACCGTCCGACGCCGAACAAGCCAGACTGCGGCGGCGATGACCGCGAACCCAATCGCCGTCAGTAGCTTCAGCCACCCCAGGGAGATATGTTCGACGATGCCCCTCATAGTCCAGCCGGCGCTTGTGAGAGCCTTAATAAGAAAGGATCGTCCCTTTTTCGCTTCGCTCCGCGCTGATTCCGTCTCGACGGTTTCTTTGCCCCGTGGTTGGACTGATTCGGCAGGGGCGGCTGTCTCCGGCGTTCGTTCAACTTTTGGGGGTGTCTCCCTGCGGCTCCTGGGCGACCAGGACGAAAGACATAACGAAACAACCGCTGCTGCGACCGCCAGCGCCCCAAAGAGAAGCACCGGAAGCCGCCACGCTCCTCGATGGCGAACCACTCCCCGCCAGAACATTCCGCCCCCCACCGCCAAAAGGATGAAGGCGGCGAGCAGGTTCGTGACTCTACCGCTGACAGTCTTCTCGCTCGCAACCGCGATTAGCAGCAGAACTGCAAAGAACATCAGAAAGCATCCGACAATCTCCAGGACGCGTATCTCTCTGCCCGCTGTGGAGGAGTTTTTCTCGTCCGTCATCGTCCTCTCTCCCTATTCATGCGCTCTCTGCTCGAGGGTTTTCTGAATCGCCTCGTCCTTCAGGACCATCCCATAAACAAGCCCGTGAAGTCTCTCCAGCGAATGCGGCTTCGTGAACAGGCTCACTACGGTTGTAATAATGAGCGAGCCGACAAACGACCACCATGCTATGTAAAGAAAGGGGTCCTGGCAGACGAAGATGCTCTTCTTGATGGCAAACAGGCACCCCGATATTGCGACGCCGGAAATCAGCCCGGCCAATCCTCCCCACTGCGTTGTCCTTCGCCAGAGCATTCCCAGAAGGAGAATGGCAAGAGTCGGGCCCTGGAAAATTGACAGCAGCGTCTGCATGGCCACGTAGATGCCGCTGAACTTGCCTGTCACGGGGGCGAATCCGACCGCAAATAGGATGAAGGCGATGGTCAGAATCCTGCCCACGGCGAGATAGTGCTTGTCCGAAGCCCTTTTCTTGATGAACCTCTGATAGATGTCCCTTGTCCACAGCGTAGAGGCGGAATTGAGATAGGAGTCCACGCTGGACATGAGTGCCGCGAAGAACGCCGCGAAGACCAACCCCATCAATCCGGGCGGCAGCAGCCCCTTCACGAGCCTGGGCAGAGCCTCGTCAGGGTCCTTCAGCCCGGGATACATCGCCAGCGCGATAAGCCCCGGAAACACGATAAACACCGGAATGAAAATCTTCAGAAGCGCCGCCCACAACATGCCGCCTTTGGCGTCCCACTCGCTCTTGGCGCCGAGGGTTCTCTGGATGATAGCCTGGTTTCCTATCCAGTAAGCCGTCGCCAGAACGACTGTCAGCCCGAGCATGATTCCCGTCCAGGGATAGGGACTCTTCGTATTCACCGGGAGAAGGAGCTTGAAGTGGTCGGCGTACTGGGGGCCGAGGGCGTGCACCTTATCCACAAGCCCCGACCAGCCGCCGACGTTCCACAATCCGAGGACCACCAGCGCCGCCCCTCCGATGAACATAATCACGAGCTGCACGACGTCGGTCATCACCACCGCCGAAAGCCCGCCCGAGACCGTGTATATCCCCACGACGGTAGCGGTCAAGATGATTGATGTCCACACGCTCCACCCCATCAGCGGCTTGAGCATCACACCCGCCGTCCAGAAGAAAATCCCGAGGTTGCATATCATGAAAAGACCCCAGAAGAGGGCTTCGGCAGTGCGAACGTAGTCGTTGTACCGTCGTCCGAGGTATTCGGGGATGGTATAGACGCCCGACCTCCAGTAGTAGGGGATAAAAATGAAAGCGGCAAGAATCATTCCGGGGATGCAGCCGATCCAATCGAAGTTCGCCTGGACCAGACCAAAGCGGTAGGCGCCTCCGGAAGCACCCACGAAATCGTAGGCGCCGATGTCCGAAACCACAATTGACATCCCGATAGCCCACCAGGGCAGGAGCTTGCCCGCGAGAAAGTAGTCCTTCGTGGAGCGGATGTACTTGCGCAGGATCGTCCCCAGGGCAAGCACTCCGCCCAGGTAGAAGAGAATGATGGTCGTGTCAATGAATGATAGCCTCAACGCTCCCCCCTATCTTTCGGACTCGGCTTACGTTCCCGTTAGGCACGGGCTTCAGCCCGTGCTTGGCATGAGGCCCACCCTCTCCGAGCCAGCTTCAGCCCCGCTTCAGCAGGGTCAGGGGCTTTAGCCATTGTCACCAGCTCCTGGCCGTTTTTCGTCTCTCCGGCCGCAAACGTCCTCTGTGGCCGCACTTTCCAGCCGCTGGTCGTTTTTCGTATGCGAGACGATGTGAAGGCAAATGTCGTGAAAAACATGTCGCGGCATGGATGAATCCTTTTAGTCGAGAAGCCCGGCTAAAGCCGGCTCCGACAGGAACATGTAACGCATCCGAGACCACCGGCTGAAGCCGGTGGCTAAAGACGGATGCCCCGGACTGCGCATGCTCGGGCTCTTGCGTGGCTTACACCCGACACGTGCGTGACTACGGGGATGCATTTCCGATGCGCGTGAGCGCCGGCTGAAGCCGCTGGCTAAACGGTGCTCCTAAATACGGGCACATATTGTGGCTGCAAAATCTCATGTGTTTCATAGCCTTTTCCTCTTTGCAGCGCCCGAATACGTGACCGAGCTTACGAACCGGAACACTAAAGACACAATCCGGGCGGCCTGGCGGACGGGATGTTCGCCAGCAGAATGACCCTTCGGTACCAGCGAGTCCCGCCCGCTCTGGCCAAACCCTTTCGCAGTCGCTAAAGGCAGCGATAAAACGTAACCGAGGATGCACCCACGTGGGCGCAGATGAACCGTTGTCGCCGACGCTTCATCCTGTCTGTTTCCTCCCCGCGCCGGCCTCTGCGTTAGCCTTCCCTTCATCTAAGAAAGAGCGGCGCCGGTCCGACGTGAATCTCAGCGGTCCCATCGCTGAATTTCCGGAACGGAATCGGTCGCCCAACGACATCCACCGCCTCCTCCGCGCGGATGCCCTCGAGGCGAAACCTGAGGTCTTGCGGCTTCTCGGCCCACAGCACCGCCGCCTCTCGCTCGCCATCGCGGAAGACATAGCACTCAACGCCCTGCCCGCGAACGCCCGCTTTTCGGACGAACCTCCCCTCGCCGAGCATGTAGGTGAGGTTGCACAGAGCCACATACGCCGGGCGAGGCGTGAGGTCCCGGTTCACCGTGCCGAAATTGTTCCCCCTCTCGTCATAGTCGGAGAAGATGAAGTAGAAGAATCGCTCCGCCCCGTTCGCCAGGCTGTAAACGTACGCTTTGACCAGGTAGCTCGCCTCTGGCTTCAGGGTCTCGAAATCGGTCTTCTTCTCGACGGGGTGGACCGCCCCCATTTCCGTAACCCATATCGGCTTGCGGACGCTGTGCTTTCCCAAAAACTTCTTGTGATTCCCCAAACGGAAGACAACCCCTTTCGGGTCGCCGTAGTAATGCACGTTATAAATGTCAAAAGAATCGGCAATCCCCGCCCGAAAAAGCTTCTCGGCGAACTTCCCTGGAGGGTGCGCAAACGAACAGAGGAGAACCTTCGCCTCCGGATCGGCTGCTTTCATCTGCGGGTAGCTCTTCTTCAAACAGGCGGCGTATTGCTCCGGCTTTCCGACGTAAAACATCTCAATGTCCGCCTCGTTCCACATCTCCCAGTACTTGACCCTGTCCTTGAAATGGCTGACCATTCTGCGGAAGAAATCCCCCATGTCGGCGGGATTGACGGGCGGGTAGTGGCTATTCCTCTTGCCGGAGGCCCACCCCGGGCAGTCGTGGAAAACCTGGTAAACGGTCAGCCCCGCCTCATGCTGGATTCGCGCGCTGGTCTCGTACCACCCGGGGCGAAACGTCCCCTTCTCCGGCTCGATCGCCGACCAACTGAACCTGTCCCGCACGCACGAGATGCCCGCCAGCCGTACGAGCTTGGAGGCGGTGCTCAGCTCCTCTTCGGTGTGGAAAAACCAGCTCGCCGCCACATCTATCGCGAAGGGAGATGACTCGCTATATTTTCGCTTCTCGGGTCTGACGATGATTGCGTAACTGCTCGTCGCTTGCGAAACGGTTTTGTTTCCCTTGACAACCTCCGCTCTCACGCGATAGTACCCGCGTGGCTGCACGCCAAAGCTCACATCTGCTACTGCCCTTCCCCCGCCGTAACGGCTCGCCACCGCCGATGCCGCAACCTTCCCGTCGAAATCCAGCGACTCCGCTCTCAGCTCCGCACCGCTCGGCAGATTCTCGGCGTTGACCATGAAAACCACCTTCTCCCCTTCCATAAAGACGTTGGCGGGCTTGTGAGTCGCTATTCGAATCGTTCCGCCAGCCCCGCTTTTGGAGGGGGGCGAACCGGAGGAGTCTTTTTTGTCGCCGGCACACAACGAACAGGCGAAAACGAACGCCACAGTCAGAATCCCTGAGACAGATACCATTTTCATCTTCTGCACCTATTTCCCACCTGATTTGAGTCAAGAACATTATGTTTAGCTCGCATAATCGAGTAACACAAACAGCCCCTCGGTTTCAATGAAAAGTTCTTGGTGAACGTATGGCCTCAGTCTCGGGCGGATACCCCGCGGAACGCGGGGCGGGACAAGACGCCGGCGATACGTGTGCCTCTCTGCGTGCTCTGCGCACTCTGCGGTTCCACCCTCAAGCACCCGTAACTGAAACATACCCCCTTTCCCCCGAATCTTCTTGACAGCCCCGTTCGTATTTTGGAAAATATTGTTGCGGCGGGTGCGTTGTCTGTGAGGAGGCGGATGCCAGCCGGATCGCCGATTGCGTGGTCGCGGAACGCTCCCGTCGGTCCAGCTTTGTATATGATGGGAGGGCAGAAAACTGCGGCGTTTTTGACGCTGGGTTGTACAAGTGTGCTTTATTCTTGAGGCTGTGGGAGGCAGTGAGGCAGCCCACGGTTTTGACAGAGGGAGATTATGGGACAGATTGAGGAAGCAAAAAAAGGAAATATTACTCGTGAAGCGGAGTTGATTGCCCGCGAGGAAGGCCTATCTCCGGAAAACGTCGCCGAGGGCGTGGCGGAAGGCACAATCGTCATCCTGAGGAACAACCGCCGGGTGCAGGGGCGAGTCTTCGGCGTGGGGAAAGGACTGCGGACAAAGAATAACGCTAACATCGGCACCTCGAGAGACGTCTGCGATGTGGAGTACGAGCTTCGCAAGCTGGAGGCGGCCGTAAAGTTCGGCGCCGATACCGTCATGGACCTCAGCACCGGGGGCGACCTGCGCGAGACCCGGCGAAAAGTTCTTGAGAAATGCCCCGTCCCCGTGGGAAGCGTGCCCATCTATCAGGCTGCTGTGCTCGCGCTGGAGGCGAAGAGACCGTTTTCAGCAGTCACTCCGGACGAAATGTTCGCGGCAATCGAGCAAAACGCCGAGGATGGAATTGATTTCGTGACGGTTCACTGCGGCGTAACGCTCTCGTCGCTTGGGGCGCTCCGCAGCCAGGGGAGGGTGCTCGGCGTTGTCAGTCGAGGGGGAGCACTGCTCGTGGACTGGATGCTGGCAAACGACTTGGAAAGCCCCCTTTACGCTCAGTACGACAGGCTTCTTGACATCGCCAGCAAATATGACGTCACGTTGAGCCTCGGGGACGGGATGCGACCGGGCTGCATTGCCGACGCTACCGACAGAGCGCAGCTCCAGGAGCTTATCACTCTGGGGGAGCTGGCGAAGCGAGCAATGGAGAGAGGCGTGCAGGTCATGATTGAGGGGCCGGGGCACATCCCCCTTCACCAGATCGCCGAGAACATTAAGCTGGAGAAAGAAATCTGCAAGGGAGCTCCATTCTTCGTGCTCGGTCCCCTTGTGACCGATGCTGCTCCAGGGTATGACCACATCACCTCGGCTATCGGCGGGGCGGTTGCCGCGTGGATGGGCGCCGATTTTCTCTGCTACGTCACGCCCGCCGAACACCTCAGGTTACCCACTATCGAGGATGTGCGGGAGGGCGTTATCGCCGCGAGGATAGCCGCTCACGCAGCCGATATAGCTAAGGGAATCAAAGGCGCCGCCGAAAACGACCTCTCTCTCTCCCGGCTGCGCCAGAAGCGGGATTGGCCGGGGCAAATCGCCGCTTCCATTGATCCCGAAAGAGCAAGCGACTATCACAATGCAAGCCCCTCTAACCTCAACGATGCCTGCTCGATGTGCGGCGAGTTTTGCGCAATTCGCATGCTCGAGCAGAGACTGACAGAGTGATGCTACGGCTTGCCGGACCGGCTCGCCTGCTCCCCCCCGGGACGGCTATGTCCTGCGTTAGACTTGAGCTTTCCCTTCTCGCCTGCTTGAGTTACCGGCGGCTGAGGTTCGGATCTCATAGGACGCAGAGGAGTCCTTGTGCCGGTGGCATCCTGCCCCCGCCATGGCGGGGTGTCCTTCTCACCTTATTCTCTGCGCCTTTGCGCCTTTGCGTTAATCTGCTCTTCCCTTCTTGCCTCCTCCGCCTCGGCCGGCTATCCGCCCGAGACTGAGGCATTACGGGGGAGCGCGGGTTTTTTCTTGCTGACGGGCGTGGAGGGGAGTAGAATGACCGCCAATTTATATAGCACTATGGGACTGTGGATTTGAAAAAGGGAGGATAAAGACCATGAAAAAGGAGAACTCGATCACTCGGCGTGACTTTATCAAGAAGGCGACGGTTTTCGCGGTCGGCGCCCCGTACGTGATTACGTCGTCCGTGGGGCGGGCGGCTGCGAGCGACAGAATCACGATGGGAATCATCGGGCCTGGGATGCAGGGCAAAGGACTTTTGAGCCGTTTCATGCGCTATTCCGACACGCAGTTCGTCGCTGTGGCTGACGTCAGCACAATTCGCCGCGAGAACGGCGGCAAAATGATCGAATACCGCTACGCCAAGGAAAAGAAGAAGGGCACCTTTAAGGGCTACGCTCTGTACAAGGATTTTCGGGAGCTGCTGACTCGAGATGACATTGACGCGGTGATCATCGCGGTGCCCGACCACTGGCACGCCATACCAGTCATGCAGGCCGCAAAGGAGGGTAAGGACATCTTCTGCGAGAAGCCGCTTTCCCTGACTATCCACGAGGCTCGGGCGATGGTCAACGCGGTCCGGAAGTACAAGCGAGTTTTCCAGACCGGAAGCATGCAACGATCCGACTCGAAGTTTCGCTTAGCGTGCGAGCTGGTTCAGAGCGGCCGCATAGGGAAAGTGCAAACTGTCCATGTCGGTATTGGCGGCCCCTCCAGAGATTGCAACCTGCCCACCCAACCGATACCGGAGGGCCTCGACTGGAACTTCTGGCTCGGCCCCGCTCCCTATCGCGGATACAACAAACAAATCTGCCCTCCGGGGCTGTACAACTTCTTCCCGCATTGGCGGAACTACAAGGACTACTCCGGCGGCGGAATGACCGATTGGGGCGCCCATCACTTCGATATCGCCCAGTGGGGACTCGGCATGGACAACTCCGGCCCCGTCGAGATTATCCCTCCCAACTCAGAGAAGAAAACGCCCCTTACGTACAAATACGCCAACGGAGTCGTCATGTATCATGGAGGCGCCAATGGCATCCTCTTCACGGGACCCAAGGGCACAATCGAGGTGAACCGGGGCTACTTCAAAACGGTCCCCGAGAGCATCGGCAAGCAGCCTCTCGGCCCCAATGACGTCCACCTCTACAAGAGCAACGATCACTACCGCGACTTCCTCGACTGTGTCCGCAGCCGCAAACGGCCCATCTGCGACGTGGAGATCGGTTGCCGCTCAGTTACAGTGTGTCACCTGGGAAACCTGGCTTGGTGGAACAACCGCCGACTCCGCTGGGACCCCGTGAAGGAGCGGTTCATCGGCGACGACGAAGCCAACACATGGCTCGATCACCCCAAGCGGGCTCCCTGGAAGTTGCCCGTAATCTGACGGCGGTTGAGAAGTGCATCGGCGAGGACGCGGCTGAAAGGTAAGGCTGCGCTGTCGGTCGCGCCTACTCGAATCTCAGCTCCGCCCAGACGGGGTGATGATCCGAGGGGAACGCCCCCTCGACTTTCCTTATCAGGATTCCCCCTCGGAGCGCCTTGACTTTTCCACGAATCAGGACGTAGTCAATTCGCCGAGCAGGTGGACGCGAAGCAAAACCGTGGTAGGTTGTTATCCCGTTGCGCGGGGAAGGTTCGGGTCCGTTGAGGGCGGCATAGGTGTCGGCAAAATCCCCCGTCCGTCCCTCGACAGAGAGATTCCCTGTCAGAAACTGTATCGCTCGCTCCGACGGCGGGCAGTTGAGGTCGCCGGTGAAAACTGTCGGGAGGTTCGGGAAACGCTCCTTGACGAATTTCCACGCGACGATGGCGGAATTGAGGCGGACGAGTTGAGCTGACGCAGGGTGGTCGAAGTGCGTGTTGCAGTAAAGGAAAGGCTTGTCCGCTTCCTTGTCGAAAAGGACCGCCCATGTGACGATCCGTGGAAGGGAACTTCCCCACGACTGGCTGCCGGGCTTTTCGGGCGTTTCGCTCAGCCAGAACGTCCCGCATTTGAGTGGCCGAAACCTATCTCGCCGGTAGAAGACGTCGCAGTTTTCACCCTGCCTCAACCCTCTTCTCGCCTCGCCGAGGGAGCCATATTGAGGGAGACCCGACAGGAGATCGTCAATCTGCCAGGGATACGCTTCCTGTACGCCAAAAATATCGGGGTTGAACTGCCGGATGAGTTCCGCGACACGTTTTCCTCGCGTCTGCCAGGCTTCTCTCGCCGACCGGCTTCCGGCATTCAGTATGTTGTACGACATCACCCGAAGCGTCCCCGCCTTGACCTGAGGGATGGCTCCCGGGGCGAGAACTTCTGAAAAAGACGTGAGGGGGATGAGGAGAATGGCGAGAACAATTGCGACTACGAAGCCAGCTCGAACATTACAAAGCCTCGCCGCCGACAAGACACCCTTTGCGCTTCTCATCCGTTGCTCCTTTCTGCCATTCTGCGAACATTTCGGATAAGGTCCTGCGGTTTACGTACCCCGCAGCGGTTGCGGGAAGGCAGCGCAGCGAACGCGATCCTCATCCCGCATATCATCCGCCGTGGTCATGCTTCTGATGCCTGGCAACGAGTTCTCGAACAGCAGGGACCAAGTCGTTAGGAATCTCCATGACTGTTTGAGTCCGATCTGCAAATGCCGCTTCGTCCTCTGCCACAGCCTCTTCTTCCGTCTGTTCCTCATAGTGAGCCAAAAGCCTGCGAACCCTTTCTTCATCCCACCCCGGGGGAAACTTGCTTTGTCTCATTTTCGTCTCCGGCGCCTGCGCCGCCGATAAGCGGTCAACGGCTTGCCTCTCAATTCGTATGCAGTGACCACAAAGACACTATCTGGTTCAGGGACGTAAATCACCCGCAAATATCGTCCCGCGTGCGTCCGACCAATGGCGACTCTGCAACCCTCGTGCCCCGGACGATCCTCGCCAGGTTCCTTTAATACATCCTCGACCTCGTCCTCGTCAACCCCATGTTTATGGATGTGGGGTCGGCCTGTCTCAGGCTCGATATAAAAGCGAACGTTCATCCGCCTGTCCCAAGAATTTTAGGAAGCCGATGGAAGGTAACGTCCACGGCCTTTGCGAAGTGCCGAAGGCGGTTGGGCCAGTCAAGCAACCCGCGGAAAGGCTGTACTATGCCGTTGCCGTCAATATTTCGACCATTGGCATCCCCGGAGAGATGGGATTCGGTATCAGTTTCCGTGTCCGTGGCTCAACTACCAGGTCCAATATCTCTAAGACCACGTGTCCTATGAGGGGCTGCGAACCTTCTGCCTCTGCGAGCACATCGAAGTTCCCCGTTCGTCCTTTAATCTCTATCGTTACCACACCATAGACTGATTTCAATTCGGTCTTGTTGTTTGCGCACCTGACCTTTGCTTCCGGAATCTTCTTCAATCCAAGTTGATGCACGATATTCTGAGGCAGTACTACCATCGTGGCGCCAGTATCAATGACAGCCTCAACGTCAGTTGTCTTTGCCGGCTCAAGCACGTTTGTAATCTTGACCTTCTCAATCACCTTGCCCATGTCGCTTCCTCCGCGTCTTTCCGAGGCATTATAGCCTCGTTTACTCCGACTTTGCCAACCTTTTTGTGGCTTCCGTCAAGCCAGATGGAGCGGGGGAGGCGCCAGCCATGACACAACGCATGGCAGAATGTGCCACGCCGGCTTCTGTTCATCATGCATTAGCGCGGGGCCCCCCAGTTACGTTGTTGCAGGCACCTTGGGGCTCACGCTCACGCGCAATCAGAATAGCCGCACGAGCGGCAGACGAAGCAGCCGCCCTCGGGGTCGAGCGGCCCGCCGCACACAGGGCAAGCTCCCCGCGCGAAGAAGGGCATCTCCTCGGGGCTTTTCCAGGTGAGATCGGCGTACTCTTTAATCGCTTTGGCGATGGCGTCGGCGCAGGAAAGGACTTTGTTCTTACCGACGCCGATCTGCTTGTGGCAGCTTATGCCGGAAAGTTGTTTGACGATTTGCTCTGTGGGAACGCCGCTTCGCCATGCGAGGGAGACCAGACGCCCGATTGCCTCCGATTGGCTCGCCGCGCATCCTCCCGCTTTTCCCATAGTGTTGAACAGCTCAAAGAAGCCATCCTCATCCTCGTTGATGGTCACGTAAAGCGTCCCGCAGCCGGTCTCCATGTGGATGGTGCGTCCCTTGAGAACTCTCGGCCTCTTTTTTCTCCTGGCGGCTTTGCTCTGCGCGGGCTGGGATGACTGTTCAGGTTTTTGCGGCATTCTGTTGAGGACCTGTGCCTCACGGCTGCCGTCGCGGTAGATCGTAACGCCCTTGCAACCGAGTTGGTAGGCGAGCATGTAAGCCTTCTTCACGTCCTCCTTCGTGGCGGACTTGGGGAAGTTCACGGTCTTTGAGACTGCGTTGTGGGTGTACTCCTGGAAAGCCGCCTGCATCCGAATATGCCATTCAGGGGTTATGTCGTGAGCGCACACGAAAAGTCTCTTTATTCGCTCGGGGACCTCGGCGAACTTTTTGAGCGAGCCGACTGCGGCGATTCGCTTCATGAAGTCCTCGGAATAGAAGCCTTCCTGTCTTGCAATCCTCTCGAACCAGGGATTGACTTCGACCAGCTCGTCGTTGTCAAGAACGTTCTTTCTGAGGAAAGAAACGCCGAAGATCGGCTCGACGCCGCTGGAGCAGCCGGAGATGATGCTGATGGTGCCGGTGGGGGCAATGGTGGTGAGGGTGGCGTTGCGAAGCTTTTTCGCCTCGGGCTTGTCGTAAATGCTCCCGTTGAAGTTCGGGAAGGCGCCTCTCTGCTCTGCGAGCTCCTCGGACATCTTGCGGGCTTCCACCGTGATGAAGCTCATTACCTCCTTTCCGAGCTCGATCGCCTGCTCTGAATCGTAAGGTATCCCGAGCAGAATCAGCATGTCTGCCCATCCCATGACGCCAAGCCCAATCTTGCGGTTGGCATGAACCATCTGCTGGATTTTCTCGATGGGGAACTCGCTCATGTCAACGACATTGTCGAGAAAGTGAACCGCGGAGCGGACGATTCTCCGGAGCCTCTCATAATCTACCGCCCCATTCTTGACCACCAAGGATAGGTTGATGGAGCCGAGGTTACAGGCTTCGTAAGGGAGAAGAGGTTGCTCTCCGCAGGGGTTGGTGCTCTCGATCTCACCAACGTCGGGGGTGGGGTTATCGGCGTTGATCCGATCAATGAAGACGATGCCCGGGTCGCCGCCCTCCCACGCGAGGTTGACCATGAGGTCGAAGACTTCCTTCGCCCGCAAGCTCTCCACGACTTTGCCGGTTCGCGGGTTGAGGGTCTGGTATTCCTCGTCGCTGATGACCGCGCGCATAAACTCATCGTTGGCCGCCACGGAAATGTTGAAGTTGTTGAGCTTTGTGTGGTCACGCTTGGCTGTGATGAAGTCCAGCACATCAGGGTGGGTCACGTGGAGGATTCCCATGTTCGCGCCCCGCCGAAACCCGCCCTGGTTGACCGCGTGGGTCGCCGCGTCGAAAACCTGCATGAATGACACCGGGCCGCTCGACAGCCCATAAGTGGTTTTCACTATATCGTTCTTGGGACGCAGGCGGGAAAAGGAAAAGCCCGTGCCCCCTCCGCTCTTGTGAACGAGAGCGGTATCTTTCACCGCCTGAAAGATGCTTTCCATGTTGTCCTCCACCGGAAGGACAAAGCACGCCGCGAGCTGTTGGAGCTTGCGACCGGCGTTCATCAAGGTGGGAGAATTCGGCATGAACTCCAAGCTCGTCATAAGCCGATAGAATTCTTCTTCGGTCTTCTGCAAGTCCACCCCCACGGCGTAACGCGCATCAGCCTGGGCGATATTCTTCGCGACCCGCCGGAACATGTCCGCCGGCGTCTCGCTGGGAACGCCGTTCTCGTCCTTAATGAGATATCGCCTTTCCAAAACTGTCAGTGCGTTTTCTGTAAGCGGAAACTCCTTCTCCGGAGCATAACCCTCCGTCGCCGCAGTAACTATTGCGGAAGTTGTATGGCGGTCAATGGCGATATTCTCCACGGCGGCACCTCCCATCCTCTCGCGACATGATAATTGGTAAATATACGGCAAATCATACCTTATATAGTGGCAAGGGAAGATTGTACCACAACATATTGTACTGTCAAGGGAAACTTTTGCAGTATATTTGCCTCTCACAAATACCGTGTCCACAAGCCATAGCGAAAGGATATTCGCATAATTTTCGCCTACGGGCAAGAAAAATTTTTGTGTCGAGGTAACGCGTCACTCACCAGCGGCTGAGGTTGGAACCGCACAGTCCGCAGACCACGCCGAGGCGCCATTGTACCGCTGGCATCTTGTCCGGCCGTTGGCGGGATCTCCGGGGACTCGCCTGCCCCCGCCGAGGGCGAGACCCCCTCAGGACCGCCGCCGAGAGGGCGGCGTTACATAGATGGCAACACTGAACTCACATTGCAATGATGGGCAAGATGCCCATGGCAGGGCAGGCGAGGACGGGGTCCTTCTCATGTGCCTCTCTGCGACTCTGCGGTGCCCTCCTCTTGCCTTTTTCCCTCCCGCAACTCGGTACCCGCCCGAGACGGAGGGATTACAAAAATCGTAGAAAACTTGACGGTCCCCCTGTAACTGAGGGATTACACTTCCAGGGAAAATATGCTTGGCGCCGCTTGTTGGTCATGCGATAATGTAGACATGTCCATGGGATTCAGTTGGGGCTTGTGCTAATGATAAGGGGTGACGTTCCGCCAATCTCTCTCTTAGATCAACAATCTGCATTACAAGGGCGTGCGGAGGACCTTCGATCATAAACAAGCCAAACGCGCCCTGAGCCTCTATCCCAAAGGCTGCTCCTTTGGTCAAACAGGCGGATGGATTGCTCGGCAGCGATGAGGACCAAAAATGGAACAAGGCACAATCGATGCCAAAGCAGAAAATGTACTGCCTCTAATCCGAAAGTACCTTTACGCTCACCGAGAGGTTTTTCTGAGGGAATTGGTTTCGAACTCTGTTGATGCTTTCGACAAGCTCAAGGTGATTGCCCGCAACGGGTCCTTGCCGAAAAGCGACATCGGCGAGCTGCGTATTGATATTCGTGTTGACCGCGCCAGTTCGACAATCCAGGTCAAGGATAATGGCATTGGTATGACTTATGACGACGTGAAGAAATACATATGCCAGATAGCCGTATCAGGCGCGGCTGACTTCCTTCAGCAATATGAAGCAGCCGAGAATATGATTGGTTGTTTCGGCATCGGTTTCTATTCTGTGTTTCTGGTTGCCAGCGCCGTGACAATTGAGACTAAATCTCATATCGCGAGCGAGCAAGGTTGCAAGTGGAAGAACGAAGGCGGTGTTGCATATGAGATGAGCCATTATGAACGCTCCGATCGCGGAACCGAAGTGGTGCTTCAGATCGAGCCCGAGCAGGGTGAGTTTCTTGATCCGGACCGAATCAGGGGGATAGTACGCAAGTACTGTGACTTTCTTCCTTACCCGATCTATGTCGACGGGCAACTTGCAAATTCCGTTGACGCGCCTTGGCACAAACCTCGAGGTAGCCTTCCCGCGCGAGCCTATCGTGATTTCCACCAGCGGTTGTTTGAAGGTGCAAATGAGTCTCGCTTTTGGGTACACCTCGAAACAGATTTTCCGGTTGTTCTTAGAGGCATTTTGTATGTGCCATATACCCCCGACGAGGAAGGCCAGATCCGCCTTTTCTGCAGCCGAATCTTTGTCGACGAGCATTTTGGGGAGGCCGTCCCACCGTTTCTGGGCTTCCTGAGGGGCGTTCTTGATGCTGAGGGGCTTCCGCTGAACCTACCTCGCGAGAAAGTCCAAGACCATAAGGTGATCCGAGCAATTCAATCATTTGTTGTTAGGAAGGTTGCTGAGGAGTTTGCGGAAATCGCCCAAAAGAGGCGAGAGGACTTCAGCGAGATGTGGACTGACTATGAGCGCGTGCTAAAAATCGGGGCTCTGGAAGATGACCATTGGTTCGCGCTGCTTTACCAGTATTTTCTTTTTCCAAGTTCCCGCGGGCGTTACACCACACTCGCTGAGTACTTGGAGCGAAACCGGCAGAACCACGCGGGTGTGATCTACTACTTGACGAATCCTTCAACCCAAAGGGCTTATTTAGAGGAATTTCGCTTGCAGAACAAAGAAGTGGTCTACTTCGCGCGGAAGCTGGACCTCCTTTTGCTGAACAGAGCTCGCGCGCTCACGCCTGCCCTCGCGGATTTTCGTCGTGTGGACATCGGGAGCCAGCCATCACCTCCTCCCCAGCAGCCGAAGTCCGAGGACATCGCACACCACGAGGCTTTCGCGGCGATGTTCTCTGCGCTAAGCCCTTGGCCGTCAGTGATGGTTTCTGCTGTCGAAGCGGTGGACTTTCCTGTTCTTATCCGGCGAAAAGACGATGACGTCCACAAAGCAGACCTTGACGATCTTCTACACCAGTTCAAGAAAGAAGAGGCAAGTAGATCACCAGAGCATTGGCTGGTAATTCTGAATAGTAGGCATCCGCTAATTCAGGACTTACTGAGAATCCACAAGAACAATCGGCATGATCCATTGCTTATCAAGACCTGCGAGCTGCTCTCTCGCCAGACCGCCATGAAATTTGGTCTTGCCGATGAAGACGATACTGCAACGTTCCTAAACCAAACGGAGGATTTACTCACCTGGGTGTGCCGGCAGCACGCCGCGTCGGCCGAAGGGAATTCAAACATTGGGAGGCAGTAAAATGAAGAAAGCTCCTTTTACCATCAGTCCCCGATTCCTCAGACTTATCGCCCACCACATTTTTGGTGACTCACCCGTGACAGTTATGCGCGAGATGGTTCAGAACGCGCATGACGCCGTTCTGATGAGGGCCGCCACAGATCCCGCCCCACCAGCAAACTGGGGTGTCCGTATTGACGTTGACGAACCGAAACACCAGATCACCGTTCTCGATACGGGAATCGGCATGGGGCCCCAAGACATCGTGGAGTCCCTGACCCGCCTTGGCTCAGGGGCCAAGGAAGAGGAAAA
This sequence comes from uncultured Verrucomicrobiota bacterium, assembly GCA_964640185.1. Lineage (GTDB taxonomy): Bacteria > Auribacterota > JABMQX01 > JABMQX01 > JABMQX01 > CAZXGF01. The sequence continues at coordinate 27,472 of CAZXGF010000036.1, forward strand.
GATAAAAGCGCTGAAAAACGTCCATAACCCTGAGATGCTGAAGAATGTGGCTGGCATCTTTGGCTTCGGGTTTGTCGCGGCTATGATGGTCAGTAAGAGAGTCGAGATCTGGTCTCAAGCAAGGGAAGGCAAGCCCGTGTACTGCAAATTTGACGAAGGCGAAGAGGAGGGATTCTACGAAGAGAAGAAGGAGCAGCAGACTCCGCCCATCGGAACGCGCGTAGTTCTCCACGTTGACCCCGACCGTGCAAGGATCGCAGACGAGCTTCTCCCGTCAACTAAAGGCGGAAGTCTACTCAACGCAGAAACCGTGGCCAAAATCCTTGAAAAGTACTGCGATCTGCTTGAGTTTGAGATCATGGTGAGCTCGCGCGGAGAAGGAGCTCATGCCGTCAACCAGATGCAGGCTCCTTGGGAACGCGGCCCGCGGCCGAGTGCCAAAGAGATGCTTGGCTATTTCAAACGTCGGTTCGGGGAGGGACTTAACGCACCACTGGATTACATCGTGTTCAACTTCACTCGCCAAATACATAGCATTGAAGCCAGCGGCGTCCTTTTCGTGCCTACTCCATCCCCCACGTCGCCCAAGGACGAAGGAAAGCTCGAAATCTTCATCAAGCGTATCTGGGTTTGTGACCACGATGCAGGGCTCTTGCCTGAGTGGGCCCAGTTTCTTAAGGGAGTTATTGTCAGCCCCGATCTGGCTGTCGCCATCGATCGCAGGAACCTGGACAAGCTGGACAAAGGCTATCATGATCTCCGGGTCGCCTTACGGGACTATCTGCGCTCCTATTTCGTGGAGCTTGCGAGCAAGCGCGTGGAAACGTACCACGCATTTCTCGACCATCATGGCGAGCAATTCCGTCGCGGACTTCTCTCGGAGCTCGTTCAGGTGGCGGGCAGTCACCCTGTCTGGTTTACCGATCTTGCCCGAACGATCCCTCTCCGGGTCTATTCCAGGCGACATCCTACTGGGCATGAGATGAGTCTCAACGAGCTTCTGGATGTGGAACCCACGTCTCCGTTGATGCCTCGTGCAAACGGCGAAAAACACCTATTGCATGCTGTGAATCGTGTCGTCCCGCCGAACCAGCAAAGCGAGTTTCGCCGAGTGATTGCAGACAAGACGCATCCTATTATCGTTCCCGAGAGCGAGCTGGATTTCTATTACCTTCATGTCATCGGACAGGAATTCGAGGAGTTTATTCGGATCGTAGATGTCGAATACCGTTTCGAAACCGAGTTCACTGAACCGCTGCAAGGCGCAGAACAAGATCGCTGGCAGCTGTTCGTCGGATTCATCTCGGAGCTGCTCAGGTATACGGAGGCCGAGGCTGGTGGAATTGTCAACGCTGGCGGTATCTCCAAGACTGAACTTCCCATGCTCATTCACTGGAGAGAGAGCAGGGCGGGCGAGCGCGAAAAAGAGGATCAGGAGCCACGCGCCCGTTTTCACCAGGTCACAACGATCAACACATCGAATTCGTTTATGCAAGATCTGTTGAAGTTCGTCGAGGAGCGCGGCATTCGACGGATCGAAAGCAACTCGCTCGTTGCCAATTGTCTTCACGCGAGCTACCATCTCGCCCTCCTTGAGCAGGATGCACGTCTGCGGCCAAAAGTCTTCGAGGATGTCGTCTACCAGACTGTGCAGACCATGAAGCGATCCTTGGCAAGCGAACGGGAGCTCGATGTCGTCAAGACTGCTCGCGACCAACTCCAGAGTGAGCTCAACAAGAGGGTTGAGGAGATCGAACGTTTGAAGGCCGCGCCAAAAGAAGAAAAGCCAAAGCCACGCATTGAGATTCCCCGAAGACCCGAGCCACGCATGGCCGCAATCGTCGTTGTGGACCTTGTGGGAAGCACACAAGCATTGGTTTCCCTCGATTCTGCCGATCGCCCCGAGGTTTTCGGCAAATATGTGGACATGCTCAAAAAGGATGTTGAGAACCACGAGGGATTCTTCGACAAGTTTACAGGCGATGGAGTGATTGCTCTTTTTGGTGTTCAAGCAGAGAATGTTAGGGCGGGGGATGCGTGCGGGAAGGCAAAGAGATTCGCAGAGCAAGCCAAAATCAAGACCAATAACTTCGGGGATATGGAGGGTGTTCGCTCGAAGCTGCAGGAACTGGTTCCAGGAAGGCCAGGAGTGGGGGTTTTCACCTGCCGGATTGCCATATCCTACGGGAAGGTCGGCTTTGGCGAATTTGGGGGGGCGGGATCCGCTGTGGGGACCAAGATGGTCGAAGCGGCCCGCATTTGCTCACACAAAGAGCTTTACCCTGAGGGTGGAGGAATCGTCGTCACTGACGATGTGTGGTATCACATAGGCGCGCCAAAGAATTTCGTTTGCTTCGAGGCTAACTATACTCCGCGGGGCCTGGCACACACCGTAGGCTTGTACCGGCCCGGGTAGCATGCGGGCCGAGTGTACGGTATGAATCTCAGTGTGGCGATTGTCGAAGGAGCTGCAAACAGTTCGCGCCAGAATGAGCTGACTGGGCCGGTACGGACCGAGGTCAAATACCCGTTTTCGCAACCGAACCTGTTCAGGAGCGAGGACGCTAATGGCTTACACGAGGGTAGCCATCGCCCAAATTCGAGACTGGAATACCTTTCCGGAGCTTCCTTCTCGGCAATTGATCCTTGGAGGTCTCCGGCCCGATTCCCAGGCCCAGAACTGGCTGAATAAAGTCAATAAGCGGCTAAGCGAAATGCGGGACGACGCCCAGAAGCTCCTACGGGAAAGGGCGAAGCGCTATTTTGACGCCATCATTAACTTCTGCAACCGACGAGACGTTCACATTCTCGTTTTTCCCGAATGCTCCATCGAACTCGCTTGGCTACCGGGGATGAGCCAGTCCCTGAAAAGGTTTCCCATCCCCGAGGCCAATGGGCCCAGCTACCGACTTCGAGAGTCGAAACGCAGACTGCACCGAGCGCGTTCCGACCTGAAGAGAGTAGGCAAACACAACCAAGACAATCATAGTGGGGAGTAAATAGAAATACGTTGACGGCCTATGTCACATACGCTAAGTAGACCCTAGGTGCCACGGTTTTAGTCCGCCACCCGCCACAGTTTCCTACCGCCTTTCACACAAGTCGCCTGTGCTTTGTTGGTGCCGCGTTGCAGAACTCCGAGTGATGAACCACAGGTGAAAAACAAGGTGCACAGGACGCTTGGCGTCTTGGCGTCTTCGCGAGAGAAAATGGAAAAAGGGGGAGGCCCTCTTGCAAAGGCGCGAAGATGCAAAGGATGTAGGAAAGAATCGAGGGCGAGACGCTGTCGGGACAGCCCCGCCAGTGCGAGACGGCGTCACCGTTTGCAAAGCCACCTACGTGAATGTAGCTGCAACCTGATGAGGCAAATGATGGAATGCTTGCCGTGAAATGGGTATAGTGCGGAGAGTGACTTTTTGCCAAGAGGCGTCAGCGATAAGCGAAAAGGAAGGAGGAGGGAAGTGAGGAAGAGGTCAGGCGCTGTCAAGAATGCGATGCGGTTGTCATGTACTCTACTAATCGGGTTGTTCGCCGGGACGATGATTCTGTTCGGTGCTTTGGGAAGCGGGTCAGCCGCGGTCCCGGCAGGTGAGGGAATAGCGGAGGGGATTCCGGGGAGGACGATTCCTCTCCAGTTCGGCGTGAACATCCATTTCGTCGAGCCGCAGGAGAGGGATATTGATATGATCGCGGCTGCGGGATTTCGTTTCGTGCGGATGGACTTCGCATGGAGCCACGTGGAGCGGGAGAGAGGAAAATATAACTTCTCCGGTTACGAACGGCTCGTGAATTCCCTTGCGAGACGCAATATTCGCCCGCTTTTCATCCTCGACTATGGCAATAGGCTTTACGACGGCGGTCTCGCTCCGCACACGGAGGAGGGAAGGGCAGCCTTCTGCAAGTTCGCGGCGGCTGCGGCGAAACGTTTCGCAGCGAGGGGCGTTTTGTGGGAAATATGGAACGAGCCTAATCTCGACAAGTTCTGGAGGCCGAAGGCGAACGCGGAGGACTATTGCGCTCTCGCGATAGACGTCTGCAAGGCGCTTCGGCAAGCCGACCCGAAATGCACAATCCTCGCCCCCGCCACATCCGGGATCAGATTGAAGTTCATCGAAGAGGTTTTTAAGGCGGGGCCTCTCAAGTGGCTCGACGGCGTGACCGTCCATCCCTATCGGAGCAGGGCCCCGGAAACTGTGACCTGGGAATACAAAAGGCTGAGGGAGCTGATTGACAAGTACGCCCCGGCGGGAAAAAAGGCGCTGCCGATTCTGTCGGGAGAGTGGGGCTACTCCCTTTTGCATCACGGAGGAATCCCCTTCTCCGCGGAAAAGCAGGCGTCCTACCTCGCCCGCCAATTCCTGATAAACCTGATGAACGACGTTCGGTTAAGCATCTGGTACGACTGGCACGACGACGGCCCCGACCCGAAGGAGACCGAGCACAATTTCGGCATCGTCACCTATAAGTACGACCTGAAACCCTCCTACCTTTCGGCGAGAACCTTGCTTGATGTGCTGAGCGGACTGAAATTCGCCGAGAGAATCCCCCTCGAATCGCCGGGCGACTACGCCCTGTCATTCTCGAACGGCAAGAAGCGAGTTGTCGCCGCATGGAGCACCCGCCAGGCGCATTCGATATCGCTTCCAGTCAAAGCAGGAAAAGTGAAAATCGTGTCAATGACCGGAGAGACGCGACAGGCGAAGACGAAAGAGGGGCGATTGCACATCGAAATCAGCGGAAATCCTGAGTACATTCTCCGCTCGCTTCAGTAGAGCTGGCAACGACATGGGGTGCGGCTACGTTCCAGTGGGTAAACGTGCCATGGGTAACGCCGCCGTCCCTGCGGCAGTCGCGAGTACGTCCCCGGCCCTGGGCGGGGCAGCGGGGGCAGGATGCCCTCCCGCGGAACGCGGGACAAGATGCCGGCTGTACAACCCAAGGCGCCACAATGAAAGCTGCGGTGCCAATTAATACTCCTCAATTTGCCCATGATTCTTCACGGGTCCCGCGGGCCGCGGGATGCCACGGCTACACGCCCACAGGGAGGTGAGGGACGGCATTTACGTCACCCTCGCGGTTCGTCCCCCGGAAACATGCGGCCTGGCGCAAGCAAGCGAAAGCGAACTCTGTTACCACTGAAATGTAGCCACACCCACGACATGCTCCCTACGCAGAGAGAGCCCGGTTCTCCCGGCTCAGTCGCAAATCACTGTGGCGCTATCACTGATCTCGACCCCTTATACGAGCTCTCAATATCTAACCCAAAGTCTCGCCTGGGCAAAAGCAACGGCCATCCACAAACCATGATGAGAGGGCACGAGCAGGCCGGGTCGTGCTTGGATGGCGCCCATCCCCCCAACAGGCAACGGTCAGTCTGAAAAGATTCCCAGTCTAACTCGCACGAAATCCAAGATTTCCCGGGAGATGTTGATGTTCTGGGATTGTTCCATGCCCTGGAAACCCGGGGAGGAGTTGACCTCGCAGATCTTGAAGTGACCGTCGTCAAAGAGCAGGTCAACTCCGGCGATGTCAAGACCGAGAATCCGGCTCGCCTCCGTGGCAAGCCATTCGATCTCCGTTGTCAGTTCATATGGCTCGACCGAACCCCCATTCGAAAAGTTCGCCTTGAAAGAGCCCACCCTGGCAATTCTTTGCATGCAGGCAACGGCACGCCCACCGATGGTAATGACCCGAAGATCACGCCCGGAACTGCATTCCACGAATTCCTGCAGAATGATGTTCACGCTGCTCTTCGTGGCGGAGATAAGGTCCATCAGGTCCTCAAACTGGGAGCGGTTTTCGGACAGAAAAACCCCCATCCCTTGGGAGCCCGAGAGCGTTTTGACGACCACAGGGAACCCCAGATACTTCTCCACAAGGGACACATCCACCGGGAACTTGGCCAGCATCGTCTTGGCGAACGGAAGGTCGCTGGCGGCAAGAATCTGCTGAGTATATAGCTTGTCCTTCACCGTCTCAATGCTTGCTGAGCTACTGAACGAACGCACACCCAGTCGCTCAAGGTGCCGAATCACTGCCAGCGCGAAATAGGTCGTCCCCGCACCCATTCGTGGCAAGAGAAAGTCGGGCAACGGTAAGATAGCCCCATCCACACGGACACTTTTTCGGTCGTCGCGCGTTACAATCAGGTCAAACTGCTCCGGTTTGAGGATCTTGATCTCTATCTCCTCCGCCCGGGCGACATCCTGAAGCCGATGAATCTCATAGGACTGCGGTTTCACTTCGGCTTCGCTGTACTTGTAGAGGATCCAACCTCTCATGTTCTGCTCGCTCCTCTTTCAGTGGAGAGGGCCAACGTCTTCGTCGAATTTTATTGGCTCTGGATCGAAGCGCCGTGCTTACCGACGGGTTGGAAGCTCGCCGGAGGCCAGCTTGTTTCACCGCTGACTCCTCTCGCTCCACCTTACGGTTTGCACATCGAATTGATTCCTTTTCGACAGCATCACACGATAGAGAGAACATCATTCATGCTGTTATCTTGTCGAAAGAGCTCGCTTCAACGGAGAGGCCAGCGGATCTCCAGCGTATCGGGCTCCTCGCTGTGCGTGACGGCTATCACGAGCCAGCCTTTCTCCAAAACATGCAGCCAGCCTGAAGCGACGTTATCAATATTCCTTGCCGGCGTTAGCTTGCCCCCGTTCAAAAGGACTTGCGGTCTGCATCGAGCCGGCAAGCCGGCGATAAGCAAGTAGCTCTTCACCCCGGGGAAAAACTTGAGGCGAACGGCAACGCCACGATTGCCGTCGAGCTTCGCGGAGAGCATCTCGGCGATGGAGGTGATGAATATCCGACTTCGCCCTCGGTTGAGGACTCTGTGCTTCAGCCCGGGGTCATATCCCTTCAGGGCGAGCAGGTTGAGGAGGATGTTCTCCGGGTTGATGTCAGCCGGGTTGGGATGATTATCGAGAAGGTCCCAGGAATCCGGGTAGCAACCTTTGCTTTTTCCTTCTGTATATTGCTGCCACATGGCGCTGACCGTGATGCCTTCGGCGAGGCGGCGCCAATCCAGGGAATTGTCGTAGCGGGAAAGTCGAAGAAGACTGTAAGCGTAAACGAGGGAGCACCACTGGACGGGCCTCCCCAGCCAGGAATGTGTGTAAAATGTCGCGCCGAAGATGGGGATGCCGGCGTAGAGCATCTGGGGCATGTCTTCGCCTCGGTCCCAGAGGTAATGGAAGGGAATGCCCGTTTTGGCCCAGAAGATAGCTTTTTGGAGGTAGGCATCATCCCCCGTTATCTCGTGCGCCAGGAGGGAAGCGCGAACTGCGTAGGCTGCCGCGAGCACGTCGGGGGCATGAATGGGACATTCCCATTCCTGAGCACCGGTCGGAATGGCGTACCTGTTAAGAAAATCGAGGGCTTTCAATCCCGCCTCGACCTGTTTGCGATTGCCCGTTACGCTCGCTTCTCTGAGAACATTGCATGCGTTTCTGGCGCAGATGCCGCTTGTTGTGATGTCGCCCGGCTTGCCAAGAGAGACGTGCTTTTGGTCGGAAGGACGCCACCGCCATGAACCATCGGGAGATTGTCTTGCGACGATGCCGCCGGTGGCTCGCTCCCACGCCGACATGGATTCAACTATCCGCCCCTCAATGAAGGGCAGTTCGCCGGTGAGGATATGGCAGGCGTCTCGCCGCCAAAGACCGCCGCGGCCAAATCTCTCGAGGCAGTTGTTCACAACGAGGTCAATACGCTCCCGGAGCGTGCGGCGCACTTCATCGTTTTTGCTCAGGAAATAGTCCATGTCCAGGAGCGTGCAATAGCCCGGGTAGGGAGCCGCCGCCCAGCCGACGCAGTGACTCCACCCACCCGCCGACTCGTTCCAGATGCTCTTCATAAAACCGTGCCGACACAGCTCGATTTCCTCCTCGAAACTCCGGGGCGTGTGGACTTCAGGGAGGCCGTTCCTCTCGATCCATGCCGTGATGGCATCCGTAATGCCGGTCGCGTCGGATAGAAGCAGAATGGAACCTCTGGTGCACAGAGTTTCGTTGGCGCCGAGGGAGAGGGTGCGCTTGCTGTCAAGTGTCCCTTCGTTAATGAACTCGGGGACGGAGGGGACAAGAACGGCCATCAGGTGGTTGTCCTGAGCGGGAAAGCGGTTTGGCGACGAAAAGAGCGGAGTCGGCATCTCTTTATCCCGGTGCCATTTCTGGTGCACATCCCATGACAACCCGACGACGACGCCTCCCTGTCGCACAGCCATGAGGGGGATGGTGACGCGGAGCGGGTGCGGCGTGTAACGTCTGCTTAGCGGAAAGGCAATGTCGCGTGTGCTGGAGGAGGGCTCGTCCTTGCCGAGGTATTCAAGGCCGGGGAAAATCGCCTGATCCTTCGATGCGCCGAAGCTGCCATCACCGGCAAGAAGTTTCGGGGCCAGAAACCTGATGACTTCTCTTGGAGCGTCTGCCGCGAGGGAGGTTTCCACTTCTATCCACGGGCAGCCGCTTGTCATGGCGAAAGATTGTTGGAAGCGCCACTTCACACCATCCTCATCGTAGAAACCCCCGGAGAAGTGAATGGCGAGTTCGTCTTTTGCAAGCGTTTTTCCGGCGAGCTCCGTCAGGCGGGTGTGCTGGGCGGGGTGTATCTCAATTCTCTCCTCGGCGCCGCTGCGGAGCTTGATGGAAATCTCAGCGAGCGGAGCCAGGCGTGCGAGGGACTTCCATCGTTCTCCGGTCTTCAGGAAGACCGTTCCGTAGAGGAAGCCTCTCTTATCTCGCACGAAAGCCAGTCGGTTGTTCCCCTTTTCCGCGACGACGGAATCCTCGCTTTCGCGCAAACCGCTCGTATCCGAGCCGGCGTCCCCGGAATCAATCCCCTTGCCTCTCGGGGAGACGACGATGTCGAACGCTTTCAGAATGCGGACGCCGACCCGCAAAGCGAATTCTGACTCGCACGCCCTGTGAGGAGCTAAGAGACGCCATGATATCTCTTTTTCTTCGCCCGGTTTGAGCTCGGTGAGGGTCTGACTTGTCGTCTGGCGCTCGGCGAGCGCAAATCCGGCGGGCACCCCGAGGCGAACCTGCACCGCAGGCACGTCGCCAAGCGTGCCCTCTCCGACATTTTTCACCGTGGCTACTATGCGAAAGGGATCGTAGGGAGTCACGACAGCGGGGGATTGTCCAACGGACACGAGTTTTATTTCGGGCGCATACCACACGACGTTCGCCCGGGTCAGAGCCGGAATGGAACCGTCGGCAAGCTTCATGAGCGGCAGACGCGGCGCCCCCTTTGCGGAAGAGACCGAGGCAAACCAGGTCAGGATGTTGCTGCGAGCGTCCGGGACGGGCCGGAGGACGGCGGCGCCCGCGGCGCCGAGAGCGGGCCAGTTCGCAGAGATCTCTCCGGTGGAGGAAGTGCGCAGAACGAGGAAATCGGCTTGATGCGAGGGCCGAGAACGCCACGGCGGGCGGCGGAGTAAAACCACCCTCGGATCGCCCCACATAGCCCAGTCCGCGGAATTGTTCCGATTTCTATCGCAGACCAGCGCCAGACGGATGGTTTCTCCCGCGTGCCCGCTGAGGTCGAGGGCGGAAAAGCACCACCCGTCTTTGTCCCAGGGCTGTTCGTAGCTTCTGTGTCCGTTGACGAGAACCCGGAAAATGACGCCGTCGGCGCCGAGCTTGTCCGCGTCGCGCCACCCCGGCTTTAGCCCAACGGCGAAAAGAAAGAGCAATTCCTCGCCGTCGCCCAACGCAGGCAACGCGAGACGATAAGTCGCCGAGGCTGCCGTTACCTTACCTCCCGGCGGATGCAGGAAGAGATACCGCTTCAGAAGCGGGTAGTTCATTTGGGGGTTGCCGCGAACATCCCCGACGGAGCTGGCAGTGCTGTTCTCGAGCTCTGCCGAGGCGTATTCCTGGGCAAGGTCGTGGAGAATTTGCGCTTCTCTCATTGAAGCCTGTACCGCGCCGAAGGCAGCACCCATCTCTAATGTTGAAGACAAAGCCGCACTCATCACGGCCACGAGCAAGACTCTTGTAAGCAAAGTTCTCAATGTCGCCTCCTAACGTTCAGTTCTGACGTAGCATGGGCATCTTGCCCCTGGAGGGTTACGGGCGAGACGCCCGTGCGACGGCCCAATCGAAAAGCCGGCGCCTCCTACTTGCTCTCCCACTGCGTCTCCAATACCCTGGTCTCCAAGGGTTCCAGCTCCAGGGACAACTCCGTCCCACGGGCGAGCTCCCGGGTTGGAGATGCTCCGGCGGGATATATCCTTTTCACCCGCAACCGCCGGACCTTTCTGGGCAGCTCAATTGAATCATCGAGCAGGACGCTCGCTTTTTTCTTTTCCAGCGAAGGGTTGCGGATGAAGATGAATCCTTTGCGAGCGGCCCCGTCCTCCTCGGGAAGGTGCACATAGGCATAGACCTCCCCGAGGTGGGGATTGCCGAGAATCATCTTCGTGTGCGCGAGAACCCCCGCGTTGTCAAGCCACCATTTGATCTTCTCCGCCAGGAACGCCAGTTCCTTGTCGGACATGATAGAGGGGCTTATATAGAGTTCGAGGTGCATAGTTCCCATGCCGAGGTTCATCATGACGTGGTCCTGCCAGTCCTTCTGCGTCTCGTGCTTTTCGGGAGCTCGGTAGCACCCCGTATCGAACCGTCCTTTGACGATGCCGACGGTCATCAGTGCGTTGAGCGGGAACTGTGCCTTTTTCTCCCGGAAAGCGATGTACATTCTCCAATCCTTGTACGTTATGGATCGCTGGCGGACGCTCCCCCAGCCATCGTGCCCGAAGTCGGCGCCCTGCATCCAAACGGAGTCGGCGTGCGCCAGCCACCAGGGGCTGTGCCACGTCCCGCTGGTAATGTTGATGAAAAGCCCGCGATTCTTTTTCTTAAGCGAATCGAGGATGCCAATGAACGCATCGGTCATAGCCACCTGCGAGTATTGCCCGACGCGATGGCCGTGCGCGGGGTTGAGGCAGAAGCTCGGAAAGCCGTCGAACTTGAGATAATTCGTCGTGTAATCGCGAAGAAACCCCATCGCGCACTGCCGAAACCTCGCGTTGTATCGAGGGGCTGCCAGGCAGAAGCCTTCCTGACGGAAACCGGGGGATTGCAGCAGCTCAAACCCCTGCTTTCTTCCGTAGGCGATTCTTTCCTTTCTCGCCTCCCCGTACCCACCCCACGGGGAGAGCCAGAAGCCCATTCCGCTGGCGATTTTCAGGGACTCTTTCTGAACTCTCACGAAACCCATTGGAAAACGTTTTTTCGCCACTCTCCACAAGCTGCGGTGGTCGTCCCAGCCGTCGTCCAGGACGATTGAATCGAGGCGGATGCCGTAGCGCTGACACAGTTTTGCCCTCAGAAGCCGCACCGATTCGAGGCACGCTTTCTCGTCAAAGTCTCGCAGGTCGTACCAGCTATTCCAGAGAATAAACGGCTGGGGAGGGCGGCAGCGGATCGTATCCACATACTTCATAAACGACTTGCCGGCATTTCCATGCGGAGCGACACCTATCACGGCAGTGTGGCTGCTGGTAGTGGACAGGTCCACCGGTAAGCCGTACTCGTACCCCACGCGGATTCTCCCGCGTCCGTTGTGGAGCAGAGTGCACGCCGGATACTCGACTCCGAAGAAAATGTCCCGATAATAGACCGGCTGACCCAGCCCGGGGAACTCCATGACCTCCTTCGCATCGGGAACCTGAACCACGTCAACATCCATTCGCGTAACGAGAGTCACTCCCGCCTCCAGCCTCGAAATGGCAAGCCTTTTCTTGAGGAAAAAGGCGTCGTCCTCCAGTTCGTACTGAACCGAGACGGCAAGCCCGGCGCGATGGCAGCTCGTCACAATCTGCGCGGTTTGAAACCCTTTGTCAGCCTCAAATGTCCTCACCTCGTGTATCTTGCTGCTGGAGATGCTCGCCAGGTGGTTCTCCGTCATCACCATGAACACTGGCGAGGACAGGACGTGCTTCTGGTTGAGCGACTTGTTGAAAATCGTCACTCGGGCATCCTCGCCTTCGCGCAGTTCCACCTCGTAGGAAAGGTATCTGTTCTCCAGGACGAACCGTGAGCGCGGCGACTCCGCAAACACCCGATGCAAGGGCCACATACAAGCCAGGCACACGACCAGAAAGGCCGCGGCCCTCGCCCTCTTTCGCAGACCTTTATAATACTTCATAACAATCCTCCGTTTGTTGAACACAAGAACCGTAGAATCGGATTCCGGCCCACAACAAGATATAGGGAATCCTTAGTCAGCGTCAAGTGCGGGCTGAAAACGGGTGCGAGCGTTCGCCAGTGCCGCCGCCGGAGAAGACCACTCCCACGACAAGCGTGCGACGTTGATAAAAGCGCGACCGGCCGGACAGCAGAAAACAGATTTTCTCCGCCCTTCATCGGTGATACCATGCTTTGGCTATGCTTGCGTTCCCGATGCCACGCTGTGGAAACCAATGAAAAAGGGAGGGAATCCAAATGAGACACTTGAAATCGTTCCTACTGTTCCTGGTCACACTGTTTGCCATGGCCGGCGCTGGCACTTCCGCACAGGCTCAGGCCGCCGCGCCTATGCTGCTCAATTATCAGGGTGAGTTGAGGGACCCCGCCACCGGCGAGCTCGTGGCGGATGGGTCTTACGATATGCTCCTCAGAATCTACGATGTTCAATCCGGCGGTTCTTCTTTATGGGAGGGGACCTACACGGCCGCAAATGGGAATGCCGTTCAGGTCGCAAACGGCATATTCAGCGTCATTCTCGGCTCAGGTGCTGGTAACGCCCTGAACACCTCGACATTCAACGGGCCGGACCGGTGGCTCGAAATTCAGGTGGGGGATGAGACCCTTTCGCCGAGGCAGAAAATAACGTCTGTCGCTTACTCGATGGTCTCTGAGAACAGCCGCCTGCTGAGCGGCAGGGATGCTTCGGATTTCGTCGAAGATGGCGAGCTGGCGACAGCGATTTCGGCTCATGCCGCGGTCGCGGACGTCCACCATGCAAGGTACACCGATGCCGAGGCGGTTGCAGCTATGGGCAGCACGACGGATGAGAATCCCCTGAACCACGAGAAGACGATGAGGCTGCCCTGGGGAAGCATCACGGACGTGCCTGCGGGTTTTGCGGACGCAGAAGACAACGACACTACTTACACGGCGGGTGCAGGGCTTTTGCTTCTCGACAGCCAGTTCAATGTAAGTTTTGCTGGAAGCGGAGCGGCTGACACGGCATCCCGCAGCGACCACGGCCACGATGCAGGCGACATCGTCTCAGGGATGCTCGATGCAGACCGCTTCTCAGCGTACGGCGACCTGGCGACGGAGGGATACCTTGACGACAATGCGGGGACTGACCTGCTGACCGTCGAGCAGGGAAATGGGCGCTACTGGAGTCTGCGCGGCAATGCCGGGACGAATCCGGCAGCCATTTTTCTGGGCACCGTTGATGAACAACCGCTGGAGGTTCGCGTGAACAACGCCCGGGCCCTGCGATTGGAACCCAACGCCACCAGCCCCAACGTAATCGGCGGACAGAGCGTAAATCGTGTCACGGATGGGGCCGCAGGTGCGACGATAGGTGGAGGCGGTGAGACCGGTTTGGAGAACCGGGTGAGCGACAGCTTCGGCACGGTGGGAGGCGGTCGCAACAACCAGGCGGGGGATGAAGCGGGGACGGTCAACGACAAACCTGGGGCCACCGTAGGCGGAGGCGCGTGGAACATTGCCAGCGGCAGAGGTGCTACGGTTGGAGGGGGCCTGGGAAACCAGGTGACTGCGGACTGGGCCACCATCGCCGGCGGAGGGCGAGTGGACCCCGGCAATCCGCTTCTGGGCAACAGTGTCTTCGACCACTACGGCAGCATCGGTGGGGGCGGCAACAACCGGGCGGGGAGCGATGACGGCGACCCGACCAACGCCACCTACGCCACGGTCGCCGGGGGCGGCACCAACTGGGCCACCGGCCAGGGCGCGACCATCGGCGGCGGGTTCGTCAACGAAGCCAGCGGCTTCGCCGCCACGGTCTCCGGCGGCGACTCGAACACCACCAGCGGAGACTACGCCACCGTCGCAGGGGGGCTGGGCAATGAAGCTTTGGGGAAATTCTCCACCATCGCCGGCGGAGGGCGGTCCGACCCGGCCGACCCGCTAACCGGTAACCGCGTCACCGATGACTACGGGACGATCGGCGGCGGCGCCCGCAACCAGGCGGGCAACAATGCAGGGACGACGAACGATGCAGATCACGCCACGGTGGGCGGAGGGTACCAAAACCTTGCCGGCGACGAACTTACGACCATAGGCGGTGGCGGGGCCAACACCGCCGAGGGCTACGCTGCCACCGTCGCCGGGGGCTGGAACAGCACCGCCCAGGGCTATTGTGCCACCGTCGGCGGGGGGATGTGGAACGAAGCTGCCAGTGATCTTGCCACTGTAAGTGGAGGGGACTCCAACTCCGCTACCGCCGAGTATGCCACCGTTGGCGGGGGATGTATGAATAAAGCAGCTGGCAGGTATGCGACTGTTTCAGGTGGCGGCTCTACGGATGGCCTCGTTTACACAGCTAACCGCGTGACCGATGAGTATGGCACGGTGGCTGGCGGCGGAAACAACCAGGCGGGCGACGACGCGGGCACGAAATCGGATGCGAACTTCGCCACCGTCGGCGGAGGACACAGCAATATTGCTGGCGCCTTTTCGGCCACGGTCGCCGGAGGAGCCGTCAACACGGCCAATGCCGCCTGGGCAGCCATAGGCGGAGGGAACTACAACAAGGTGACCGACGAGTACGGCACCGTGGCGGGTGGCAGCGGCAACCAGGCAGGCGACGATGCTGGGACAACTCAGGACGTCTGCTACGCAACTGTCGGCGGAGGCCAGGGGAACACTGCCAGTTTCCGCTGGAGCACCATCTCTGGGGGTCAAGATAACACCGCCAGCGACCTGTGGGCCACCGTTGACGGAGGGGGATGGAACACCGCCAGCGGATCTCGCTCCAGCATCGGTGGGGGCTGCTATAACACCGCTAGCGCTAATTCGGCCACCGTCCCGGGGGGCTCCTCGAACACCGCGGCGGGCGAGTACAGCTTTGCGTCCGGTTTTCGGGCGAAAGCAAACCACAACGGCGCCTTCGTCTGGGGAGATAGCCAGAACGCCGATGTCGCCTCGACCGCGAACGACCAGGTCACTTTCCGGTGTCTCGGCGGTGTGCGCTTCCTCAGCGGCAGCGGCGGAGCGAATCAGACGGTCTCCTGGGCGCCGGGCAGCTCCTCATGGAGTTTCAGCAGCGACCGAAATCTCAAGGAGAACTTCCAGCCAGTTGACGCAGAGGACGTTCTCGAAAAGGTAAGCCGTTTGCCGGTAGCGGAATGGAATTTCAAGGGCTATCCCCTGAAGCATATCGGACCCATGGCCCAGGACTTTCACGCCCTCTTTCCGCTCGGCGGAAGCGACACGATGATTGATTCCGGCGATCTCCAGGGGGTGGCCTTAGCCGCCATTCAGGGGCTTTACGAGGTAGTTCAGGAAAAGGACGAGGAAATCTCAATCCTCAAGAAACAAAACGCGGATTTGGAGTCGCGGCTTGCGGCTCTCGAGGCTCTGGTTCAAACCGTTTTGGAAGAAAGGAAAGGAGACGAGCAATGAGAAAGGGAAACGTGAGAGAAATCCTATTTCTGTTCAACGTCGCGATTATCCTCGTGGTTGCCCTGGCCGCGTCGGCGCAGCAAGCCGTGCCGATGCTGATCAATTATCAGGGGGAGTTGAGGGACCCTGCAACCGGAGGGGTCATTGCGGATGGGGCCTATGACATGGCTCTCAGAATCTACGATGCTGAGTCCGGCGGTTCTTCTTTATGGGAGGGGACCTACACGGCCGCAAATGGGAATGCCGTTCAGGTCGCAAACGGCATATTCAGCGTCATTCTCGGCTCAGGTGCTGGTAACGCCCTGAACACCTCGACATTCAACGGGCCGGACCGGTGGCTCGAGACCGAGGTGGGAGGTGAGATGCTCAATCCCAGGCAGAGGATAACCTCCGCTGCCTTCTCCATCGTCTCGGAGAACAGCCGCCTGCTGAGCGGCAGGGATGCTTCGGACTTCGCGGAGGCCGCTCACAGCCACATCGGCGATGACATCGTCTCCCTTCCGTGGGGAAAGATCACCGAACTCCCGCCCGGCTTTGCTGATGAGGAGGACAACGACACCACATACACCGCAGGGGCAGGTCTGAGTCTTCTCGATACTCAGTTTAGTGTGACCTTTGATGGCAGCGGTGCGGCAAATACAGTCGCCCGCAGCGATCACCATCATGATGGGGCGTATGCCTCGGCAGCCCATGAGCATGATGCTGACGCCATTGTCT
This sequence comes from uncultured Verrucomicrobiota bacterium, assembly GCA_964640185.1. Classification (GTDB taxonomy): domain Bacteria; phylum Auribacterota; class JABMQX01; order JABMQX01; family JABMQX01; genus CAZXGF01. Next base: position 43,806 of record CAZXGF010000036.1, read on the forward strand.
CCGGGAGGCTTGATCCCGCCCGGTTCTCCGCTTACGAGGACCTGGCCACAGAAGGGCACCTCGACGGCGACGCGGGAACGGACGTGCTGACCATCGAACATGGGAATGCTCGCTACTGGGCTCTCGGAGGCAACATCGGGACGAGTCCAGATAACTTCTTAGGCACAAGTGATAACCAGGCCATGGAGGTGCGGGTAAACGGCGGCCGAGCTCTGCGGCTGGAGCCGGGCGCGAGCCCGAACATCATTGGCGGCTATGCCACAAACCGAGCCACGGTAGGTGTGATCGGGGCCGCGGTCGGAGGAGGCGGCGAGGCCGGGGCTGCCAACCGTGTGACCGATGATTTCGGTACGGTAGGCGGCGGTCGGAACAACCAGGCGGGCGACGACGCCGGCACGACGACCGACAGGGCCTATGCCAGTGTCGGCGGCGGCGCGGGCAATTTGTCCAGCGGGATGTATGCCACTGTCGGCGGCGGTCTCGGCAACCAGGCCATGGCGGAGTACGCCACCATCGCCGGCGGAGGGCGACTGGACCCCGGCAATCCGCTTCTGGGCAACAGCGTCTTCGACCACTACGGCAGCATCGGTGGGGGTGGCAACAACCGTGCGGGGAGCGATGACGGCGACCCGACCAACGCTACCTACGCCACGGTCGGCGGGGGCGGCACGAACTGGGCCACCGGCCAGGGCGCGACCGTCGGAGGCGGGATCGTCAACGAAGCCAGCGGCTTCGCCGCCACGGTCCCCGGCGGCGACTGGAACACCGCCAGTGGCGACTACGCCACTATCGGCGGGGGAGCCGGCAACGAGGCCATCGGCGAGCGTTCGACCGTTGGCGGCGGCACGGCCAATAAGGCTCAGGGCGCCTATTCCACGATAGCCGGGGGTGGTCCGTCCGATCCTACGAATGCCGCGACTGGTAACCGTATCACGGACAGCTATGGCACGGTCGGGGGCGGAGGAAATAATCAAGCAGGCAACGATACAGGCACTCCATCTGATGCGAACTTTGCCACCGTTGGCGGAGGACACAGCAACGTGGCGGGGGCCTTCTCGGCGACCGTTGCCGGCGGCGCCATCAATGAGGCCAGCGCTAGTTGGGCTGCGATAGGCGGAGGGAACTGGAACAAGGTGACCGATGAGAACGGGACCGTGGCGGGCGGCAACAACAACCAGGCGGGCGATGATGCTGGAACGACGGACGATGCAAAGTATGCGACCGTCGGCGGCGGCGGAGAGAACACCGCCAGCGGCTTGTATGCCACCGTGGGCGGGGGCGAGTCGAACGCCGCCAGCGGCTATGCCACCGTGGGCGGGGGCTCGGACAACATCGCCAGCGGCTGGGACGCCAGCGTGGGCGGTGGCCAGGCCCACACCGCCAGCGGCGACGGCGCCACGGTCGGCGGGGGCTATCACAACACTGCCAGCGGCCCTGCGGCCACCGTGAGCGGGGGGGAGCAAAACAGCGCCAGCGCTCTCAATTCGACCGTGGGCGGGGGCGTTACGAACCACGCCAGCGAGGAGTGCTCCACCGTCGGCGGCGGGGGATGGAACACCGCCAGCAGTAACGCCGCCACCGTCGGCGGAGGTGCGGGCAACACCGCCAGTGGGTTCTGGGCGACAGTTCCGGGGGGATGTAGCAATACTGCCGAAGGCAATTACAGCTTTGCTGCGGGGTGGAACGCCAAGGCGAATCATGCCGGAGCCTTCGTCTGGGGTGACTACCAGCCCACGGACATTGCCTCGACAAGAATGAATGAGGTCACCTTCCGCTGCCTGGGCGGCGTGCGCTTCCTCAGCGGGAGCGGCGGCGCGAACCAGATGGTCGCCTGGGCGCCGGGCAGCTCCTCATGGAGTTTTAGCAGCGACCGAAACCTCAAGGAGAACTTCCAGCCAGTTGACGCAGAGGACGTTCTCGAAAAGGTGAGCCGTTTGCCGGTAGCGGAATGGAATTTCAAGGGCTATCCCCTGAAGCATATCGGACCCATGGCCCAGGATTTTCACGCCCTCTTTCCGCTCGGCGGAAGCGAAACGATGATTGATTCCGGCGACCTCCAGGGGGTGGCTCTCGCCGCCATCCAGGGGCTTCATGAATCGCTCCGAGAAAAGGGTGAGGAAATCTCGACGCTCAAGAAGCAAAACGCTACACTGGAGGCGAGGTTAGCTGTTCTCGAGGCTCTCGTTGAAACACTGGCAAAGGAGGGGAAGGGAGGCGAGAAATGACAACAAGAAGACTGAGAACATCTGCAAGTCTGTTGATCACCGCTCTGTTGACATTCGCGGCTACCTCAGCGGCGTCGGCGCAGGAAGCCGTGCCGATGCTGATCAATTATCAGGGGGAGTTGCGGGACCCTGCAACCGGAGGGGTCATTGCGGATGGGGCATATGACATGGCTCTCAGAATCTACGATGCTGAGTCCGGCGGTTCTTCTTTATGGGAGGGGACCTACACGGCCGCAAATGGGAATGCCGTTCAGGTCGCAAACGGCATATTCAGTGTGACTCTCGGCTCCGGTGCGGGCAATGCCCTGGACCTCTCGGTGTTCAACGGGGCTGACAGGTGGCTGGAAATCCAGGTTGGAACGGAGACCCTGTCCCCCAGACAGAAGATAACGTCCACGGCCTTCTCGTTTGTATCCCAACAAGCGATTGATGCGGACACGGTGGATGGGATGCAGGGGGCTGATCTTGAGGAATCGGCGGAGATTGATGCCGACATCGCTACGCATGCGGCCATTGCCGATGCCCACCACGCCAAGTATACGGATTCTGAGGCAGTTGCGGCAATGGGTCCCGTAGACGACGGCAATCCCCTGAACCACGACAAGACATTGACACTGCCCTGGGACAATATCACAGATGTCCCTGCTGGATTCGCCGATGGGGAAGACAATGACAGCACCTACACGGCGGGGGCAGGGCTGAGTCTTCTCGACACTCAGTTTAACGTGACCTTTGATGGCAGTGGTGCGGCTGATACAGTCGCCCGCAGCGATCACCACCATGACGGCGCCTATGCCCCGGAGGGGCACACTCACGACGCTGGGACCATCGTCTCCGGTATGTTGGACACTGGACGGTTCTCCGCCTATGACGATTTGGCAACCGAAGGGCATCTGGACGGCGATGCGGGAACGGACCTGATGACCATTGACGGAGGAAAAGGGACGTATTGGGCTCTCGGAGGAAACGGCGGGACGACCGCAGGCGCCGACTTCCTGGGGACCTCTGACAACCAGGCCCTGGACCTCCGTGTGAACAATGGCCGCGCCCTGCGATTGGAACCTAACCCCACCAGCCCCAACGTAATCGGCGGACACAGCCTAAATGGTGTCACGGATGGGGCCGCAGGTGCGACGATAGGTGGGGGCGGCGAGACCGGTTTGGAGAACCGGGTGAGCGACAGCTTCGGCACTGTGGGCGGGGGCTACAGCAACCAGGCAGGCGACAACGCCGGCACGACGTCAGATGCGAATGTCGCCACTGTCGGCGGGGGCCACAGCAATGTCGCAGGCGCCTTTTCGGCCACGGTCGCCGGTGGAGCGGTAAACACGGCCAATGCCGCCTGGGCAGCCATAGGGGGCGGAAACTGGAACAATGTGACCGACGAGAACGGCACCATTGCTGGCGGAAACAACAACCAGGCAGGCGACAACACAGGGACAACCGGCGATGCGACGTGTGCTACTGTCGGCGGCGGTCACGATAACGCGGCCAGCGGCTCGTACGCCACCGTCGGAGGGGGCGTAGTGAACAGCGCCAGCGGCTACAACGCCACCGTCGGAGGGGGCTGGTCGAACACCGCCAGCGGCTACAACGCCACCGTCGGAGGGGGCGTCGAGAACACCGCCAACGGCGACAACGCGACTGTGGGTGGGGGGTACAGCAACACCGCCAGCGGCGACATAGCCACCGTCGGAGGGGGCGACTCGAACACCGCCAGCAACGCCAACGCGACTGTGGGTGGGGGGTACAGGAACACCGCCAGCGGAATGTACGCGGCCGTCGCAGGAGGCCGTTACAACACCGCCAGCGGCGAGGAGTCCACCGTGGGCGGGGGCTATAGCAACAGCGCCAGCGGCGGCACCTACGGCACTGCCACCGTCGGAGGGGGCTTTGGGAACACCGCCAGCGGCGAGGCAGCCACCGTGGGCGGGGGCGTTGACAACACCGCCAGGGGCTGGTCTGCCACCGTTCCAGGTGGGTTGTCGAACACGGCGGGGGGGGACTACAGTTTCGCAGCGGGGCAGCGGGCCGAGGCGTATCACCCGGGGAGCTTCGTCTGGGCCGACAGCCAGGATGCTGACATTGCGTCCACAAAGGCCAACGAAGTTACTTTCCGCTGCCTGGGGGGCGTTCGCTTCACAAGCGGCGTTGCCGGAGCCGACCAGACGGTGTTGTGGAACCCCGGCGACTCGCTGTGGAGTTTCACCAGCGATCGGAATCTCAAAGAGAACTTCGTTGAGGTGGATGGAGAAGAGGTACTCGATAGACTGAGCGCCTTGCCAATAGCCGAGTGGAACTTCAAGGGCTATTCGCAGCGACACATCGGACCCGTGGCCCAGGACTTCCACGCCCTCTTTTCGCTCGGCGGAAGCGAAACGATGATTGATTCCGGCGATCTCCAGGGGGTGTCCTTGGCGGCCATCCAGAGTCTCCATCGGGTCGTTCAGGAGAAGAATGCCGAAATCTCGTCTCTTGAGGCGCGAATTGTAGCGCTGGAAGTTTTGGTCGAAAAGTTGGTAGAATCTCAAGCGGGAGGGAAATGATGAAAGCTATACAAAAAGGTCTCCTTTTTTCCTTGGTCCCCGTCGCTTGTCTGGCCGCGATGAGACATGCCGCAGGGCAAAACTCTGCCAGTTACGAAATCACCCGCTCCGTCATGTCTGGCGGAGGGACAACATCAACGTCAGCGAGCTATTCAGTTACCGGGACGTTCGGGCAGCCGTCACCCGTCGAGGTCTCAGAAAGCCCAAGCTTCAGCGTCGGTTCCGGCTTCTGGGGAGCGACGGTCCGATTGTTCACCGTCGCCATCGAGACCATTTCCTACAGCATCGCCGAGGGCGTCCGCATCACCTGGCAAAGCATCGCCGACGCAACATACACCATCTATTACACGGATGCGCTGAGCCTTTCCACCGTGTGGAATGACCTCTCGCCGCTAACCGGCGCCGGCGGCCTCATGGAATGGCTCGATGACGGCAGCGAAACGGGCACGCATCCCTCCGGTCTCTTGAAACGCTTCTACCGCCTCCGCGGACAGCCCGGTAAATAGTGATGGATCCCGCCCCCGATGGTGAAGCAACGAGCATAAGCTGCCATCGGGCTTCCCGGGCTGGTTGGAGACAGCGCCCGGGGAGAAATCAGCCGAGGAACCTGGGAGACCCGGCGAGGCGACGGTGATGGCCTCAACGGACAGTGGGAAGACATAACCGCTGTGGTGCTTTGAGCACGTATGGTAGGCGGGTGAAATTGTTCTCAGCAGGTTTCCTCCCGTTGTCCGATTGAGTCGCGACCGCACAGCAGAGTGGAAGGAGAAGGGGATTCCTCACTTGTGCGAAGCCTGGGACTGGGCGAGAGTTTCCTGAAACGGGAGCGAAGTCTCCCGCCCGCGGGCGTTGGGCGAGGGCTTGGCGTGGAGGAACGATGTGCGAGGCGAGACGTAGATAGGTTTTTAAGGTTGTATGTTTCTACGGAATGGCTGTGAGGACGGGCGGCGGATGTCGTGCTTTCTCATAAGGGCATGGAAGTTCGGGCGTTGAATGCCCGCTTCGCGGGCGGCTTTGGTGATGTTCCAGTTGTTCCTCTCCAGCGCCGCGAGGACAAAAGAGCGTTCGATGCCTTCGATTGCGACTGCCCGAAGTCGTTTCTTGATTTTTTTCAACTCCTCGTTTGTCCGAGGGATGGGGCTGTTCTCAGAGGTATAGTCAGTCCTGCGAACGTTCTGGGGGAGGTCTTCGGCCTTTATCATTTTTCCTTCGCCGGTTATCACGAGCCTCTCGATGGTGTTCTTCAGCTCTCGGACATTTCCGGACCATCGCGCGTTGACGAGAAGGTTCATGGCCTTGGGGGTGAATCCCTCGAAGTGTTTACTTGTTTCCGCACTGTGCTGCTTGAGGAAGTGCCAGGCGAGAGAGGGAATGTCCTCTTTCCTCTCACGCAGAGGCGGCAAGGTTATCGGGAAAACGTTGATTCGATAGAAGAGGTCCTCCCGAAAGGATTCCTGGCGAGTCATTTCCTCGAGATTCTTGTTGGTGGCGGCGATGAGCCGCACGTCCACGCTCTTGAGCTCGGTCCCGCCCACCGCTTTGAACTCCCCCTCCTCCAGAACTCGCAGGAGTTTCCCTTGCGTCTGCGGGCTGATGTTTCCGATCTCGTCGAGGAAGAGAGTGCCGCCGTCGGCGAGCTCGAAAAGCCCCGGCTTGGTCACGACCGCGCCGGCGAAGGAGCCTCCGACGTGGCCAAAAAGCTCGCTTTCCAAGAGGGTTGGCGCCAGCGCGCTGCAGTCCGCAGGAAGGAATTGCTTGTGTTTGCGGAGGGAGTTGTAGTGGATGGCTTTGGCGAACAGCTCCTTGCCGGTGCCGCTCTCACCGTAGATAAGCACAGTTGTGTCGGTGGGCGCGACCTCTCTGATGAGCTTGTAAGCTCCCTGCATAAGTTTGCTTTTGCCGATGATGTTGCCCAGGCCGAACTTCTCCTCGAGTTCCTCCCTGAGATAGCGATTCTCTGCGACCAGCCTTCTTTTCTCAATCGCCTTGCTGACCACGACGCACAGCTCGTCCGGAGTGAAGGGTTTCGGCAGGTAGTCAATCGCCCCCAGTTTCATCGCCTTGACAGCGGAGGAGACGCTGGAATAACCCGTTATTACGATGACCTCCACGTCCGGCCTCTTTTCCTTTACGGTGCGGAGAACCTGCATTCCCTCGACATCGGGCATCTTCAGGTCCACAATCACCACGTCGAAACCGCCGGAGGCCCCCTTCTCCATTCCCTCCCGTCCGCTTTGCGTTGTGGAGACAGAATGTCCTTCCGGGACAAGGACCTTCACGCAGCTTCTGCAGACAATCGGCTCGTTGTCCACAACCAGGATTCTGCCAGTTTGCTCTTTGCGCTCGGTTGGCCTGTGATCGCTCATCTCTTCGCTTCCCGTGGCAATCTGATAATGAAAGTCGTTCCTTTACCCACTTCACTTCTTACTTCGATTGTTCCATGGTGTCTCTCGATAATGCCGTAGGTCACCGCCAGGCCAAGCCCGGTGCCTGTGCCCTTCTCCTTGGTGGTGAAGAAAGGATCGAAGATTTTGCTCAAGTTTTCTTCCGGGATGCCCGTTCCGGTGTCGGAGACTTCCGCCGTCACAAACCTCTCGTTTTCGGCAGAGCTTGTTGCGATGGTGATGGCGCCTCCCTCCGGCATGGCTTCGGTGGCATTGAGAGCCAGGTTGGTGAAGACTTGCTGTATCTGGTTGGCGTCGATCGGTATCTCCGGGAGCTCGGGGTCGAGCTCTGTGCGAATCTCCACCTTGTGTAAGGAGACCTGGTTTTCCACCAAAGAGATGGTATTCCTGATGACCCCGTTAAGGTCGGTCGGTTTCCTTTCCGATTTTCTTTCCCTGGCGAAATCGAGGAGCTCCTTGACGATCTGCCGGCAGCGGGTCGTTTCTCTGACGATGACCTCCAGGTCTTCCTTCTGGGGGCTGTCAGGGGGGGCGTCCTTCAAAAGGAGGTGGCTATACGTCAGCACCCCTGTCAGTGGATTGTTTATCTCGTGGGCGATGCCCGCCGCGAGCCGACCGAGAGACGCGAGCTTCTCCGACTGGCTCAACCTGTTGTGCATATATTCCCTGAGCTGGCGGTCCCTTTCGTCGAGGGAGTCGGCCATCATGTTGAACGTCTCGCATAGTTGGCCGACCTCGTCGGAGCCGTGCACTATGACCTTATGAGTCAAATCCCCTTCTGCCAGAGCGTGCGATGCGTCAACCAACCGCCTTATGGGGCGAAGGATGCTCGAGGAAAGCAAGTAGGCGACTGCCAGAGCCCCCGTCATTCCCGCCAGGGCGATGCCGAGGAAAATCCAGAGGGTCTGCTTTTTCATGTCCACGAACTTCTCTTCCAGCAGCCCCACGTACAGCATGCCGATAACGTTGCGGTCAATGTCGCGAATCGGCTCGTAAGCGGTAATGTACCAGTCGTTGACCACAAACGCTCTCCCAATCCACGACTCCCCTTTCCCTAACACGCGGTCGTTGACCTCCTGGGAAACGCGAGTGCCGATCGCTCTGTTGTTGTGCCGGTCGAGAACATTCGTCGAAATCCGCAGGTCGCCCTGGAAGATCGTGGCTGTCCCCATATCTTTCCCCTTGTACTTCTCACCGCGGTAAACGATGCTCTTGACCTTGTCCACAACGTCAAAATCCCGGTTGAGCACGTGCCCGCCGTATAGCACGCCGATGAGCTGGCCCTCTTTGCTGAAAACGGGCGCCGCGGCTTTTATCATCATGCCGGAGGTTTCCTCCTTCTTGGCACGGGGTTTGGCGTGGGGGGTGTAACGAATCTCGATGCGGGTGCGTTCGGCTAAATCCCCGCCTTCCTTAAGGAGTTCCTTTGGGGGAACAATCTGTGTGCCGCACGCGATCCGCCCTGTCTCCAAGACCCTGGCGATCATGGGATCCTTCGCCTGAGAGTCGCCAACCAATTGCGGATTTCTCGCTCTTGCCACAACCACGCCGTTCCTGTCCGTGAGGGTCAGCATGTCAAGAACTTCGGTTATCCTTATCTTCTCCAGTTCGTCAGAAGCCGTCTCCCAATCCTCCACGAGGATGGCCTTTTGAAGGAAGTACCGAACGGAAGTATGCCAGACAGCGCTGTTTACCTCCCGCTTCCTTTCGTTGTAAACCTCCCGGGCCGAGTTGAGGTCCATTGTGACCTTGTTCTGGGCCTGGCTGACAATGCGGCCGCCGATGAGCAAAACGCCGACGGCTGCCGCCACTACGCCGGTAATCAAAACCACGACCAGAAAGTAGAGAATCAGTTTTGTCCTGAGAAGCATCCCTGATTTGCCCTCGTCCCGGAATCGTCGGGAGCTTTGCGTCGCCTCCATAGCCGTGTATGGGCAACTTATACATACCGTTTTCGCCGATGTCAAGGCGCAAACAAGCCGAAGCATAGTCCATCAGTCTTGGGCGGCTACCCCGCCAAGGCGGGGGAGGGAAGAAGGGAAGAGGAAGACAACGCAGAGGCGCGAAGGCGAAGAGAGAAAGGGGAGAAGGGCACCCTCCTCGCCTGCCGTGGCACAGGCATCTTGTCCTCGAGGGGGTATTGCTTGCAGGAAGCTCCGGCCCTTTTTGCTGCACAAATAGCCAGCAGGCAGCGATTCCGAAGGATCGTAACGGGACAGGCAAGGGAGCCCTATAGATGGG
>CAZXGF010000037.1:0-52098 GCA_964640185.1 uncultured Verrucomicrobiota bacterium
CCGTCCCAACGAGGTCGCTGTCGGAAATCACGTAGTTGCCGGTCATGCCCGCAATGGCGGGATTCCGGTCGTCCGTCTCGTCGCCCAGATAGTTGCCCGTGGTGCTCCACAGACGCCACCCGACATCCGGCTCGCCGGAGCCATTGACGACGTCCCAATTGCCGACAGTCTCCAGATCGTTCCAGTCGTAGAGGTTGGTGTAATCCTCGAAGTCGTCCTCGAAGATGGCCTGGCGACTTATTTTCTGGTTGAAGCCGAGGCCGATGGTGTCGATGTCCATCGCTCCGGACGCGAACATCACCCTTAACGTATGCTCTCCCGGCGTTGTCCGGAAGGGGTCCTCGAGGACGTACCAGCGGAAGTCGTCAGAACCAGTTGTGGCGAAAGTTACGGTTCCGATAAGCCCCTCGTCCCAATAAAGCTCACATGTGCCGTTGGAGGCTACCAGCAGCCCTACCCGGGCCCAGCCGTCCGGGGGATCCTCGGGCCCCGGCTCGGGAACATCGAGGGTGTACCGCCACCAATCGCCGACAGTGATCCATCCGATGTTCGCCGTTACCCGGTCCTCCTGCATCGCACAACTATCGTTGGGTCGGTAGGTGTTGCGCGCGTCGCCCTCCGTGGTATTGTCGAAGTAGAAGTCGTACTCCTCCGCCGTGCCGACTGTGGCCGAGTCGGGCGCCCGATTGGCGGCGGGGCACTCTCGGTATCCGGGATACTCCCCTCCGTCGTAGTTGTAGTTCTCCGCCTCCACGACTGTCGGCACGGTTACGGTCATCGCGTCCGTGGCGTCGGAGAAGGGGCCCTCCACGCCGTTGCCGTTGACGGCCATGACCTTGTAGCTGTAAGTGCTCCCCTCGGCAACGCCTTCTGTGTAGGAGGTCTCTCTCGTAAACCCTACCTCCGCCCAATCGCCGCCGTCCACGCTGCGATAGACGTGATAGGCACCTGCTCCTTCTTCCGGTGGCGGGCTCCAGCTCAGTTGGGCCCCAAGCGTCATGTCGAGAGATAGATACAGCGGCGCCGAGGGGACCGCATACGTCTCGGTGTCTCCGAGAGTGTCCTCTCCGTTGACATCACCTGCGAAGGACAGGGCTGCGGTAGTACCCGCCGGGACCGACAGCGAATAGGATACTACGGCAGAGGAAACGCTCCCGAGGTCCCACGTGAGCGTCCCGGCGCCGGGCGTGCCGCCGCCGGCATCAGCAACCGTCACGCCTTCCGGAAGGATCTCCCTGAGGGCTATGGTGCCGGGGAGGTTGTCGGGGTCTGCCCTCATCGAAACCTCGAGGGCGACCGTGCCGGGGGAAGAATAGGAATCGGGGAGGATCCTCAGCCCATAGGCAACCGGCAGAGGATGCCGAACCGAAAGGGCGTAGGAAAGGTCGTTGTAGGGAGCATTGTTGCGGTCGGTAATCCTGGCGCCAATGCGGTTACCACCGCCCCATTCCTCGAACCGGAGGGTCATGGAGTTGATTCCTTCATCCAGCGTGAAGTCCTGGTCACGCTCGACATCGACGTCCCAGCTATCCCTGGCGACGGCGACCCCGCCGTTGTTCCAGATGCGAATGGGGTCGTCGTTGACGAAGTGCATGCGCGCCTCTCGCTCCTCCGGGGAGAAGACGTAGATGTGGTAAATCTGGCCGAAGTTGTCGAGGGTCTGAGTTCCGAACCAGCCGCTGTCCTGATGCTCCGGTGTCCATATCATCGGATTGACGGTTGTGGTTATGCCGGTGTCGGTGAAGTCGTAGGCCTCTCCCGCGACAGGGTTGACGTTGGCCTGGCCGCCCCAATCCGCGAGATAGTCGTTGGTGTCGAGGCTGAGATTGAGGGGGCCGAGAAAACGGTCGGGCGGGGTCTGACCCAGGTGCAGGAGGTCCTGGAAGTAGTACAGCCCCAGAGGCTTGGTCTCGAACACCGCGTTGGTAACGTTGATGTTCACTACGTCGGTGCCCGTGCCGTCCTCGCCATCGTCCACACTCAACCGGAAACTCAGTTGCTGGACATAGGGCCATATCTCAGGAGCGATGAAACTGCACACAGCGGCGTTGGGATCGCTCAAAGTCACTTCGGGACCCGTAAGCTGCTCCCAGGAATAGGCGAGCGTGCCCGTAGCGCTCATGGAGCCTGTACCGTCCAGAGTCACTTCCGTGCCCTCCGCAACTGTCTGGTCAACGCCGGCGACAGCCGTGGTGGTGACGTCCTTCACCGTGATGCGGACATCCTCATCGGTAGCTTCGTTGGTGCCGTCGCCCGCCGTCAGGGAGAAGACGAGAACCGTGTCCTCCTCCACACCCGGAGCGGCGAAGGTCGTAACGGCGGCGGTCGAGTCGGCGATGGCCACGGTCGGCCCGCCCGTCTGGGTCCACAAGTAGCTTGTAATGTCCCCTATCAGCGACATGGAATAGCTCGCGTCGAGAGTGGCGGTCCCCCTCTCGGGGACTTCCCCGTCCAGTCCTTGAACGAGGAGGTCGCCCCGTGTCTGGTCGCCATAGACCTCCAGCTCTGAGATGGAGGTGAAGTAGGCCATGCCGCCGGGGGCGCCGAAGATCCTTATGCCGGTCCCACTGAGAACCGGGAATTTAATCACGTACATCGTAAAAGGCTGTCGGTTCGTCCCCGTATTGGCGAAACTGTAATCGGGGGTGATCTCGACGTTCGGGGCTTCGAGCCAGTTCGTGCCGTCCTGCGTGTACTCAACGGTCAGGTCCGTGAACCAACCGCCGTCGGAGAAGACTCCACCGGTGTAATAGGCTATCTCGTCGAACCAGAGCGGTGTATCCCAGAGATATCCAGCGTAATCTTCGGCCTTGAACTGCCCATCGTTGCTATCGCTGCTGTCGTCGTGGGCGCCATTGTTCATCCCCGGGACAGGGACACCGAAGATATTCACATATTCGGTCGGCGGCGTGGTGCCTCCGGCGGCCGCCGGCAGAGGCAGATTCCGCATGATCAACATGGACACCGGGTCGGAGATGGCGCCGACGCCATGCTTGTTCTTGGCTCCAACCCTGATGGGAACAACACTGCCGGGGTCCTGATCCTTGATCTGGTATTCGAGAACGGTAACGTTCGGGGCAACAGGCACCCAGATGTCGGGGAAATATTCTATCTCTACCTGATAAGCCTCCGCGTCGAAAACGTTGTCCCAGTAGAGCCAGAAGCCTCGGTCGGTGCGGACCGTCCGCAGGTTGCCGGGCTCGATTAGTGGGGGACCGGTTGACCTGACGTTGACCAGGACTTCATCGGCGTCGGTACCGGTCGCACCCTCGACCGTCAGACGCAACGTGAGAGTATATCCTAAGTCACGGCCCGGAGCGTCAAAAGTGACAATCCCAGGGTCGCCCGGGGTGAGAGTGATCATGGGTTCGTCGCCCACAATGACCTGTTCCCAGGTCCAGGTGGTGGCTTTCCGCGATCCTGTCCCGTCAAGGGTGACGGTGTCGCCGCCGTAAACCCACTGGTCGTCTCCCGCCCTTGCATTGGTTCCGGGCGTATCGAGGTCCAGATTATCTATGGCGTGCTCGTTGGTGGCGTCGCCTGTCGCCGCCGTGAAACCGAAATAGGCGTCGTAATCCTCCCAATCCTCAATGGTGTAATCCATGACCTGGGTTCTTTCGTAACCGAGACTGTCGTTGGACATCCACATCTGGACCTGCCCATACTCGAACAAAATCTCAGCATGCCACCAGCTATTACTCTCCATATCAGGGATGGCGTTTCCGAGGAGGTCGTCAGTCTGAACAAGAAGGATCGCCTGGCCGAACGAGCCTGCGCTGGAAACCCCGACGTGGTTCTCTGCATCCGTCCCCACGCTATCGTTTCCGTCGTAATTGTCGAATTCGACACAGTATCCATCCAGGCCCGTGAGGAATCCCATCTGGCCTCCAGCGCTCCCCACGCCCGGCGCCGTAACCCATGCGAAGGTCATTCCGTCGGCGCCATCGTGGTCGCCCAGGAAGAAGTCAAACTCTGCCAGAAAGCCCTCGGAGGTGTTCCAGGGCTGGTTGTAAAAGAGAGCCCCTGCCTGGGTGGCGGCGTTCGGCACCAACTGAATATAGCCATCTGTGTGTGAGGCGTTTCCGTACAGCGTCCACAGCTCCTCGTCGAACTCGTCGAAACTGTCTTGCACGGACCACGCGGCGTACGGAACCACCATCAGGCACAGAACGCCAAGCAAGCCGAAAAACCTTTTGAAAACTATTGCGTTCATCTTTCCCTCCTTTTGCCGGAATTGTTTTCCAAACCTGCAATATCTCCGATAGGCATTTAAGTCCTCTAATTGACAATTTCGGGGACGTATTCTTTTTTTGACAGGATAACGGGATGAACGGGATTGCGAGAAAACCTGCCATGTGGAGAGAGTGACAGCTAAGAAGGTAGGAATTGGACCATAAGAAGCGCTTCTCTGCGTTCAACGCAGTCACTCCGGCACCCCCATGGCGCTAGTTAGACGTTTCGCTAAAAGAAGCAATGCTAATTTAGAGCGATGTGTGCTCGCCTGTCAAGACAAAAATGGGGTGCGGCTACGTATGAGTGCGTGGATTTGCCAAGTGTAACGCCGCCCCGCCCTGGGCGGGGCACCGGGAGCAAGATGCCCTACCGCGGAACGCGGGACAAGATGCCGGCGGTACAACCGAATGGGCCGCAAAGAAGGCTGCGGCGACCATCAACCCGTTCAATTTGCCCATGATGCCTGACGGGTCCCGCCTCCAGCGGGATGCCACGCCTATCCGCACACAGAGAGGTGAGGAACGGGACTTGCCTCACCCTCCCGGTTCGTCCCTCGGAAACACGCAGCCTGCGACAAGCAAGCGGAAGCGAACTCTCTCACCACTCAAACGCAGCCGCACCCACGCTTGATATGGCTGGGCACGGCTGTACTCGCCGGCAGGGAAAGGACTGATCCCTGCTGTGCCAAAAGCGAGGGCGTGAACGGAAACTCTCAGTCCGCCTTGAGGTGAAGCGCCCAGTCGCCGCCATCGGGCTTGCGCCAGCGGGACGCCCCGGCGGCTTTCGCGGGGCGCCTCTTACCGGTTCGCGGGTCGAGCCACTCCGCCGTCATCGCCTGCGGCAGCCTCTTCCCCGCCAACACCGCCTCCTTCGACCGCTCCAGATAGACGACCCATTCTTTCCTGTCCCTCGTCGCCAGCGCAGGGAGCGGTTTCCCGCCCTCATCCGTCGCATTCGCCGGCTCCAGCTCCTGAAATCGCGTTCGCTCCCGGAAGAACCGCGTGGCTATCAGGCAGTACCTCGCGCCGTCACGGTTGAGGTTTGCCATGTAATCCTGCCGGTTCTTGCCGATGAGATTGTAAACGATGTACCCTCCCCGACACAGCACTCGCCACGCCCCCCGCCGGATTTCATTCGCATCGGAGATGATGTGGCTCCACCTGAGCTTTCCTTCCATTGTCTTCTCATAATACCACTCCCAGTTCACCACCGGCTTCCCGAGGTGGCGGTCTCGTTCGACCATGTTCCAATCCCGGGACTGGTGGACGATGACGTCAAGCCATTTCTCTCCCGCGAGGGGAGCATCTGATGTCGTAGTGTGTGTGCTGAGCAGATGCCGGTACGGGTCATGCCGGCGGGTGATTGCAGCAAAGTGATTCACCAGCTTTCGCGCTATCCCTCCAGCCTCGTCGTACTCTCCGAAGAGAAGCCACATCACGTTGTAGGCGGCATATCTCGCGATAACGTATCGCCACCCTCGCTCCAGCTTCTTCCAGTCCATCCTGTGCACACCCTGATCCGGCCAGCCCAGCATGACGACGAAAAGAAAGCCCCTTGAGCAAGCATACTGCGTCCTCTTGTCCGCCCACTGGAAATAAGCCGGATTGAGCCGGTCAAGGTCGTAATTCAAGAACGGCGGCCCGCCCTCATTCCGCTGCTGCTTGCTTCTGAAAATCGGCTTGGCGAGCAATGTCCCGCCGGCGAACGCCTGGACCGTAAACCCCTGCTTCGCGCGGGCGTCTATGTAGCGTTGATAGGACTTGTCCTTCCAGAACCACCCTCCCCAATACGGCTCCTCGTCGCCGACCGGCGTGTCCCAGCAGTTATCCGAATCGCCCAAAAAATAGAACGGCGTCCCGTCTGAATAAGCGAAGTGGCATGGGCGCCGGCGATCAATCCCCACAAAACCATGATTCTTTGAAGGCACGCACCGGAAAGTTCCCTTTTTCCCGTCAAGGCTACTGTCGTTCGATGACGTCTCGTAACTCCACCTGCCCGCGGCGCCCGGGGCGAAGCGGACTCGCCACGTTCCTCCCCCGTCCCAGAATCCTTCCGCCACGAACTTTCTGCCGCCCGGCCCTCGGAAGACGCACGAGAGCTCCACCTCAATGTACGGATTGGCGTGATGCGTCGAAGAGCGGAAAGCCCTCTCGAACACGCCCCATATCGGGACCTTCACCTCCGCCCCGCCGGCTTCCAATCCCCAAAGCCAGATCAGTGAGGCAATACCCAGTAGAAAAACCTTTTTCATAGCTCAATTCCTTTCTCAAAACCGGGCCGCAGTTTGTCCGATACACAATGAGCTGCTTTACACGGCTTGGGAGGCGCTTGACGTCGCGCGCCGCTGCATGGGGTCAGCCCACAGGGAAAAGACGCAACTTGTGCGCCTCACTCCCCGGCGATAATCTTATCCATCCGCTCGCTGACATCCTTGAGATAATCCCGGTCACCGCCGCCAAGCTCCGCGCTCATGAACCCCCTGTAACCGATCTCTTTCACAGCACGCCGTACCTCCGGCCAGTCAATCGTCCCGTCGCGGAGATTGGTGAACCTGTTCTTCCTGGCGTCGAATCCTTTCACGTGCAGCTTAATGATCCGCGAGCCGAGCGTCCGAATCCAATCCTGCGGGTAACCGAAAAGAACCACGTTCCCCACATCAAAATAGGCTCGCAGAAACGGGGTTTTGAACTCGTCCACGTACCGCGCGAACTCTAACGGGCTGAGCAGAAACTTGTTCCAGACGTTCTCTATGCCGATGATCACCTTCAGTTTCTCAGCCAGCGGAAGCAGCTTCCGAATCTGCTTCTGCGACCGCTCATAAGCCTCCCCGTACGTGACTTTGGGATTAACCACCGCACAAACCAACAGCACCGTATCTGCACCACAATCGTGCGCGTTATGCAGCGAAATCTCCATGCACTTCATCCCCTTCGCCACAACCTCCGGGTTCGCGCTCGAAAGAGGATACTGCCAGTGGTCGGAATTCATTACCGAATGAATTCGCACTCCCGTCTTCTCCGAGGCAGCCATCATCCGCTTGAGCGTCTTCGCGTCGCGGACAGTGCCTATCTCCGTCCCGTCAAACCCGACATCTGCCGCGAGCTTGAATCTATCCTCTATGGACAGATTGCCCGGCAACATGCCGAATATAACCCCCTTTTTCAGCTCACTTCCGGAGGCTGTCTCGGCTGCCGCCCGCTTGGTGTCCGTCGCGGTCATTCCTCCCGCCATCGCTGCCACAGCACCCATTCCGCACGTCCTCACAAAACTGCGTCGGCTCATCTTCTCACTCATTTCCAATACCTCCTCCGTTCAAGTTTCCGATTAGACTCATTGTTCGTGACTTCTTTGCGCTTTGCGTAGAACTCTGACGGTATCAAGCTGCTATTTCTGGCCCATCTTCTCTCGCCAAGACGCAAAGACGCCAAGGATTTTCCCTACGTGATTCTCAGTCATCTTTGCGTCTTCGCGGCTTTGCGACCCCGCGAAACGCGGGGCTCGACGATGACCGTATCTCTTTCGACGCAGCCATGACCGCGCGGGAAGGTCTCGAACAACTTGTACGCCAATTCCATCCTTGCGACTTTGCGTCTTCGCGAGAGACCTTCCCTTTTTCCATTTTCTCTCGCCAAGACGCCAAGGGCGCCAAGGTGTTCGACCCGGGCGCCCGGGGGCTTGTAATTTACCGGATGTTTCACCTCTCTGGAACAATCCCGTTCACGCCGATGGCGTGATTATCCCGTCAAAATAGCTCCTTTCACGAGACCATTATACGTCACCGTATTTGCGAATCCATGTACTTAGAACGAGCCTTGGCGCCAGTTCCGTGCAAGGGTAATCCTGCCCCTTGTTGTCCCTCGGGTTTTTCTGCTGGGGGCTTCGGTCGTTTTTCTTCTTCTACGGCGTCCTGGATTTTTTCGATGGCTCGTTTAGCTTCTTGTCGAACGCGGAGATATCTCTCTTCCTCAGCCAATTTTTTTAACTCAGGAAGTGCTTCTTTTGCTGCAGGGCCTATTTTACCAAGAGCTCTGGCAGCCTGCTGCCGGACGAAGAGACCCTCGTCTCCTAATGCCTTGGTAAGGGCGGGGACAGCCTCTTTTGCTGCAGGACCTATTTTACCAAGGGCTCTGGCAGCACACCTGCGGACGTACCGATCTTCGTCTCCTAACGCGTTTACCAGGGCGGGGACGGCATCCTTTGCTGCGGGGCCTATTTCACCAAGAGCTTCGGCATCAGAGCTGTGGGCCCACTCATTTTCATCCCCTAATGCCTTTATAAGGGCGGGGACAGCCCTTTTTGCTCCAGGGCCTATTTTCCCAAGGGCTGCGGCAGCATCCCTGCGGAGATCCCAATCCTCATCCCCTAATGCCTTTATAAGAACGGGAATAGCGCTTTTGGCTGCAGCAGGGTCTATTCTCGAAAGAGCTGTGGCAGCAGACACGCGGAGATCTGCATTTTCATCCTCTAATGCCTTCATAAGGGCGGGGACAGCGTTTTTTGCCGCAGGCCCTATTTTACCAAGAGCTGAGGCAGCATTCCCGCGGACGTACCGATGCCAGGAGCCGTGGAAGCCAGCGGGCGTCGCCATCAGGTCTTCGTCTCGTAACGCGTTTACCAGGGCGGGGACGGCATCTTTTGCCGCAGGACCTATATCGCCGAGAGCTCCCGCAGCGTTCATGCGGACACCCGGATCTTCATCTCCCAAGGCCTTCATAAGGGCGAAAACAGCGTGTTTTGCTGGAGGGCCTATATTACCAAGAGCTGAGGCAGCAGACCTGCGGACATCCCGTTCTTGACCCTCTAATGCCTTTATAAGGGCGGGGACGACGTCTTCTGTTGCAGCACCTATTTCACCAAGGGCTCTGGCGGCCTTCGTGCGGACGGTCTCGTCTTTATCTGCTAACGCCTTTATAAGCGCGGGGACAGCATCTTTTGCTGCATGGCCCATTTTACCAAGAGCGGAGGCAGCTAACGAGCGGACCTCCCGGTCTTTGTGTCCTAATCCCTTTGTAAGAACGGGAATAGCATTTTTAGCTGCAGCGGGGTCTATTCTCCCAACGGCTGAGGCAGCCCAGACACGAACACGCCACTCCTCATCCTCTAAGGCCTTGATAAGGGCGGGCACCGCATCTTTGGCTCGCGGGCCTATTTCCCCAAGAGTTGTGGCAGCAGATTGGCGGACCTCCCAGTTTTCATCTCCCAACGCCTTGATAAGGGCCGGGACGACGCCTGCCGATATAGGACCTATTTTGCCAAGAGCTCCGGCAGCACGCACGCGGACCGAAGAATCCTCATCCCCTAATGCTTTTATAAGGGCAGGGACGGCATCCTTTGCTGCAGGGCCTATTTTCCCAAGGGCTTCGGCAGCGTGCCTGCGGACTTGCCAATCTTCACCCCCTAATGCCTTTGTAAGGGCGGGGACGGCGCCTTTTGCCGCAGGGCCTATTCTGCCAAGAGCTTCGGCAGCAAACTGACGGACCTGCCAATTGTCATCTCCTAATGCCTTTGTGAGGGCCGGCACAGCATGTTTTGCTGCAGGACCTATTCCACCGAGAGCTCCAGCAGCGTTCATGCGGACACGGGAGTCTTCATCTCCTAACGCGTTGGTAAGGGCGGGGACAGCATCCCTTGCTGGAGGGCCTATTCTCCCAAGGGCTGAGGCAGCAGCTCTACGTTGTTCCCTGTCCACACTGCTAAGCTGTTTAACTAATCTTTCTATTCTTCCGCGTTCCGTTTCTTGTTTTCGGCAACTTATCCAGGAACCAATCAAAGCACCTGCCAAAACAAGTTTCAGCAAGTTTAGGGCAATGCGGGAGCTTCTCATTGTTCGTTCCCTCCCCTTTTGTTGAAGCGCTCTCCTTATGCCCAAGCCTACCAGGCAGGCGAACCCCACCGCACCGCAAGTCTTCACAAAACTGCGTCGGCTCATCCTTTCACCCATTTCATGTCCCTCCCGTCCTGGAGCTTTCGATTAAACGCCATTTATTTCCTCGCACTTCTCCGCCACCCTCGCAACTCTTTTCCCTATCCAGCGAAGTTACTGACCTCCTCCGGCAGCTCCGCGTAAGCATATCACGACAATATCGCCTGCACAACCCACTCGTCCTTGCTCGGAACAGCAGGGCTATTGGGTGTGGCTACGTTTGAATGGTAGAGCAGTCACCTTGCGCCTGTTTGTTGCGGGTTGGAGGTTTGGGAGTGATGGATTGCAGGGATCAGATAAACGCCGCGGGTGGACCTCCTGTGCATTGGGGGGCTTGTGGTTGTAACGCCGGCATCTTGCCGGCTGTATGGGGGGCATCTTGCCCCCCTATCGAGGGCGGGACGCCCTCGGGACAGCCGCCGGGACGGTGGCGTTACACTTGGCAAATCCACCCACTCATACCCAGCCGCGCGCGGCCTTTCCCCTGTACGAGAGAGTTGCCCCGACCTTCGCGAGGAGCGTCGGTGTGTTTCTCCGCGAGAACTTCTGAGGAGTAACGCCGCCCCGCCTTCGCAGGGGAGTCCCGAGACCGTCTCGCCCTCGGCAAGCCGCTCCGAAAGGCGCCGAAATCTATTGTCTTCTCCGCGTTGCCGGACTACCATACAAACGCTGCTGCAAAAAGCGATTCGCCAGAAGCAGAAAGAAGATTCTGCACGAAACTGGATGCTTGGCGTCTTAGTACACCCGTTCGCAAGTACCGTAACCTATAGTGCGGGGTGAAGGGAATCCTTCCACAGGATAACCCCGCCTCCGGCGGGGATCGTTCGAGGAATGTGAGGTATCCAGTAAATCGGAACCCGCGTGGGGCACTCCCAAAAACCAGGAAGAACAAGCAATTCGCTGACGAGTTGTCGCAGAGTTCGCACTCCCCCGCCCCGGCGGGGTCGAAGGAGATACCGTCATTGTGGAACTGAAGTCCGTGAGCCCCTGGTCAGTGCTCGTGAGATATAGCTTGTCAATTATCTCGTGGCCACCCCGCGAAACGCTGGGTAGGCCTTGTCTTGAATTTCGGAGAACGGAAAGTGGAGGTAAAGCGAAAGCTCAAGGACCTTTCGCAGGGATAAACAGGATTCCAAGAATCCCGTCCATCCTGTTATCCCGTCAAAAAAAATACGTGACCGAGTTTATGAACCAGAGCACTTAGGCCTTGCTCGGGAAAGGAATTGAAATGTTTTGGAAGACTCTGATAACAACATTTGGCTTGATCTTTGTCGCTGAGCTGGGAGATAAGACGCAATTGGCGGTTCTCTCCCTGGCAGCCGGCGAGCATTCTTCACACTGGGCGATTTTCCTCGGTGCGGTCGCGGCGCTTGCCTCGGTGACGGGCCTCGCCTTCTTCTTGGGGCATATCATAGGAACCAGTTTTCCGCGCCAATACGTTCGGAAAGTAGCGGGCGTGGTATTCGTCGTGATAGGATTGCTCATGCTTATCGGCAAGTTCTGACAGCTCGAAACGAGGAATCCGCAATTGCACGAGCTTTCGATAGCATCAAACTTGATAGACATTGTGAAGCAGGCGACAGAGAGGCAGGAAGTGTCCCGCGTCACCTCCCTGCGTATCGTGATAGGCGAGATGAGCAATGTCGTCCCCGATTGCCTGACGTTCGCTTTTGAGGTCGTCTCCAGGGGGACGTTGGCGGAGAATGCGCGACTTGATTTTCAGAAAAAGCCCCTCAGAGGCCGATGCCTCGATTGCGGGGAAGAGTTCCCTATCCAGGAATACTTCTTTCGCTGCCCGGAATGCGAGTCCCCGAAAATCGAGATCGTCAGCGGAAGAGAGTTTTTTCTGGAATCCATCGAGTGCGAATAATGATGAAGAAATCAACGGAAGGATAATCAATGGTCGAAATCAAGGTTCTCACGGACGTACTGAAAGCCAACGACACGATAGCCGAGCAGAATCGCAAGAAGTTCCGCAACAGCAACGTTCTCGTCTTGAACATCATCGGCTCGCCCGGGGCGGGAAAGACATCCCTCTTGGAGGCGGCCATCGAGAAATTGACTAAACAGTACCGCATCGGTGTCATCGAGGGAGACGTCGCCACCAGCCGCGACGCGGAGAGGATCGCGCGGCTCGGCGTGAAGACTCTACAAATTAACACTCGCGGCGGTTGCCACCTTGAGGCCAACATGATTGCCTCGGCCCTTTCGGGCTTTCCCTATCAAGACCTCGACCTGTTGTTCATCGAGAACGTGGGGAACCTCATCTGTCCCGCGGGCTACGCCCTCGGTGAGGACGCCAAGATCGTAGTCATCAGCGTCCCCGAAGGACAGGACAAGCCGGCGAAGTATCCGCTCATCTTCCGCAACGCATCCCTCATGCTCCTCAACAAAACTGATCTCCTTCCACACTGCAACCTCGACATCGAGGCGATGAAGGAAGACGCCCTCGGCGTCAACCCTGCGCTGGATGTGATTGGAATATCATGCACAACCGGCGAGGGCGTCGAGGAATGGGTCGCCTGGCTGAAGAGCAAAATGCAGCAGCGAGATTCGAGAGGATAATCGGAGCGACAATTATGTGCCTTGCCATACCAATGAAAGTCATCGAAGCCAACGGCCCCTTTGGGAAAGTCGAGGTGGAAGGCGTCAAACGAAAAGTGAGCTTCCAGCTTCTGCCGGAGGTCGAGGTGGGCGACTACGTCCTTATCCATGCTGGCTTCGCCATTGAAAGCATCAACGAGGAAGAAGCGAAAAAGACACTCCAGCTCCTCACGGAGCTCGCCCTGGCTCAGGAGGCGCACGAACCATAGCCGCCTTCCCATTGCGCTTGCCCATCCCCCGGATACCTCCGGCGGAGACAGGCGCCGCTCAGCAGATTCGGGGGAGCTGGTCGCTGACGAGCATGTCGAGGATGCGCGTCCCGCCTGCTTTAGTCGTCATGCAGACTTTGCCCGGATAGTCCGCGACGACCTTTCCAATGACCACGCTTCTTTTGCCAAGACGATGGAACCGCATCCGCCTGACCAAAGCCTCGCCGAAGCCCTCCGAGCAAACCAGAACCACCCGCCCCTCGTTGGGGCTGTAAAGCGGATCGAGCCCCAGTAGCTCGCTCAACGCAGCCACGCCCCTCTTGAGCGGAATGGACTCCTCGTCAACGAGAATGCCCAGGTTTGTGCCCTCGACAAACTCGTTGAGCACCGTGGCAAGCCCGCCTCTCGTAGGGTCTCGCATGAGGCGGATGCGGGGAAAAAAGGGCTTCAAGCTCTCCACCAGCCCATTGACCGGGGCGCAATCGCTGTGAAGCTTCGTCTCTATGCCGAAATCCGCTCTCGCCGCCATAATTGCCATGCCGTGATCGCCGAGGGTGCCGCTGACGATAACTTCGTCCCCAACTTCGATTTCCCCGTCGAGAAACGTTTCCGCATATCCGACTCCTGCCGTGTTGACAAACAGCCCGTCGCAGCTCCCTCTCTCGACGACTTTCGTGTCTCCAGTGACGATTTTGACGCCCGCTCTCTCGGCAGCTCTTTTCATCGAGCGAACGACCTTTCTCAACAAGGACATCTCAAAGCCTTCTTCGATGACCAACCCGCAGGACAGAAAAAGAGGGGTCGCGCCGACGACACTCAAGTCGTTGACCGTGCCGCATACGGCGAGTTTGCCGATGTCCCCGCCGGGAAAGAACAAGGGCTTGACAGTATAGGTGTCGGTCGTGAAAGCGAGGTTCCGAGTCTCCAGTTTCAGGATGGCGGAATCGAGAAGCCTCGCAGAAGGATCGGCGGCGAACTCCCGAACCATGACCTCCCGAATCAGTTGGTGCATGAGCTTCCCGCCGCTGCCGTGACCCAAAAGAATCTTCTCATCGGCAATAGCCATTCTTCACCGAGCCTTTCAACGATACTTGTAATAGGCGGCGCACGCGCCTTCGCCGGAGACCATGCACGCCCCTACTGGATTTTCCGGAGTGCATTCCTTTCCGAAAAGCGAGCAGTCCGTCGGCTCCCTGACGCCCTTCAGGACGAGCCCGCAGATGCACCGTTTGTCCTCAACAGTCTTCTCCGGCTTGACCGGCAGTTGCACTTCCGCGTCGTACCTCGCATAGGAGGAGCGAATGCCAAGCCCGCTGCCGGGGATGACCCCGATGCCCCGCCACTTCGCATCTCGCGTCTCGAAAACTCTCTCCATAATGCCGCGGGCTGCGACGTTCCCCTCCTCGTGCACGACGCGAGTGTACTGGTTCTCGACCTCCGCTCTCCCCTCACGTACCTGCCGGACGAGCATCTCTATCGCCTGGAGAATGTCCAGCGGCTCGAATCCGGTGATGACGCACGGGACGCCATGCACTTCCGCAATCTCTCGGTAAGCGCGCGAGCCGATGATGACGCTGACGTGCCCGGGGCCGATGAAGCCGTCTATCCGAACCTCCCCTTGCAGAAGCGCCTCCATCGCCGGCGGAATGACTTTTGCCGCGGAGACCACAAAGTAGTTGGACACGCCCATTCGCTCAGCTTCGAGGATTGACGCAGCGACGGTCGGCGCCGTGGTCTCGAAGCCGATTCCGAAAAAGACGACTTTATTGTCGGGATTTTTCTCGGCTAGCTTGACGGCGTCCATGGTCGAATAGACGATTTGCATCCTGCCCCCGGCGGCTTTCGCCTTGAGCAAGCTGGTGCTGGAACCGGGCACCTTCGCCATGTCGCCGAAAGTGGCGAGGATAACGTCTTCAGTCATAGCATAAGCGATGGCGAGGTCAACCTTCTCGTTCGGCGTCACGCACACCGGACAGCCAGGCCCAGACAAGAGCCGGAGGTTCTTCGGGAGAATGGACTTCAGCCCGTACCGCTGAATGGACATGGTGTGCGTCCCGCAAACCTCCATCAGCGAGACGTGACGGTCACCGAGCGCCTCCTCGATCCGCCGGACAAGCCCGGCAGCTACATCCTTCTTCCTGAATTCTTCGACAAACTTCATGGTGTTTTTTTCCTTAGGTCAGGAAACCATGACCCCGGTTTTTTTCAGCACGCCTTCGGCGACGCCCCCTTTCAACGAGTGTGAACGACCGCAGTGCCAGCCGTCGCTTCGGCCGGGAGCAACATTTCCCGCGGAGGACAAGGTGGGCAGGAACTTCTCTGCGTTCAGGGAGCAGGGGATAGCCGCCCGGACATAATCGAAAGATAGCAGAAATCCGGCGGCTTCCGAACAATAATCGAACACCGTGCGTAATGCCTCACTTATGGGCGGCTGAAGCTGGAACCGTACAGTTCGCAGACAGGGCCCGTAACGCCGGCATCTTGCCGGCTGTCTCGGGGGCATCCTGGCCCCGCCAGGGCGGGCGAGGGAAGGAGGGAAAAGGAAGGTAACGCAAAGGCGCAGGGTCGCAGAGAAGAAGATGAGAGGGACCGCGTCGTCACCTGCCGTGGCATGGGCATCTTGCCCATGATTCCCCCCACGGGTCCCCCGCCAGAGGCGGGGCGGGATGCCACGTCGGGGACCGCTTTTTTGCCCTGAAGAGCACAGCCCGGCGCGGACCCGAAAAATGCCGGTGTTGATGCTTTCGCGTTGCTCTTGCAGCGAAGTCCCTCTGTCACACCGGCAACCGAGGCGTTACACGAAAACCGAACTCTTTTCCTGGTTGCCGTGCCACTCTGTACGCCTTACTTTTTCTTCTGACTCTGCTGTGAACGGTTGCCTCCCGAAAAACTGCCGATTGAATCTGGGGATTCCACATGCTACATTTCCAGCGTTATGACGGGACGAGAGAAAACCACGCTACGGAGGCAAACCATGAACTCCGCGACAGCAAAACTGATTCGCTTCGCTACCTGCTTGTGTATGACAGCGTGGCTGTGCTCGGCTCAGCTCGCAGCGTTGGCGGAACCGCGTCCTGAGGCGCCAAGAACACCCGTGTTCGGTTTCGTGACCGTCTTTGGCGAATCGGTTAATGTTCCGGCGTACAAACATGACGACTATGGGCCGCCGCCGGAGGTGCTGGCGAAGCGTATTTCATCTTCGGCGGCGACCTGCGTTCTGGTGGGGACTTGCGGCGGGACGTGGAGGTTTACGGAAGAAGGGGACCCCGGCGAGGGCCCCTCAAAGTACGACTGGGGACCTGTGGACGCATCCACGGACCCATTCCTGTCGCTTGGGCTTTTGCCCATCAGCTTTTTCTTCCTCGAAGGGCCGGGCTGGATAGAGGACGAGTTCGGCAGCGAGAGGTGGCGAAAGTTGGCGGACCGGTTCTCGGAAGCCTTTGTCCGAAGGGCCAACAAGAAGGGCATATTCCATTTCATCTTCGAGAACGAGCCGAACATGCTGCCGAGAAAAGACTGGCCCGACTACTACATGCGGAAACTCAAAGTGTTCTATCTCGCGGCGAAGAGAGTCAATCCCGCGAACATGGTCATCGCCGGAAATCTTTCCGAGCGAGCCGCCGCCTCGGGGCACTTCGACCTCCTGTACGACCTCGGCTTCTCGAAGTACTGCGACATCGTGGGGCACCATCCCTACAACAACGACCCGAGCAAAGGCGTGGATATGCAGGACGTGGTGGCTTTGCGGAAGGTAATGGTGCGCAGAGGCGACGGGCACAAGCAAATCTTCCTCGGCGAAGGATGGGGGCCGAAGAGAAACGTCCCCGGTGTGCCGCGGCCGCAACCGGGGCTCGTCCCCACACGCAGGGAGATAGAATCGCTATCTGCTTTCCTCCGCAACGGATACCGCGAGCTGATGGCGCCGAGGGAGGGGTGGAACACCAAATGGCTCTTCGGAGCGTTGTTCTTCACTCTCAACGACAACATCGGCGGGAGGCACTGGGCAGCCAGAGGCAAGCCAGTGAACGGCGGCGTGTTGGTGGACGGCTACTTCATCCCGAACGAGGCGCTCCACCCCATCTTTTACAACGGAGGGCTGGTGGATATATGGGGGCAGCCGAAGGGCGATTTACTTTTTCGTTTTCCCGACGGAAGACTCCGACTCCGTCCGCAGGAAAAACCGTCCAAGCCGGTGGGAACGAATCTCTCTCCCCAGGGAGATTTTGAATGGGAACCGAAGAACGGCATTCCGAAAGGATGGAAACCGGTCGGAGAAGCAGAAAAAAATTGCTGGTCGAGAACCGCCGGTCGAGGACGCGGTTTCTCTTTGAGGATGGGCTGCACGAGATTGGATTTCGACATTGGCGTTGTTACTAAAGCTGCCGTGCAGCCAAACAGAGAATATCTGTTTTCCGGCTGGCTACTTTGCGAGACGGAAGCCGCGAGTAATCCCGACTCTTTCGTTACAGTAGGGCACGACCCAACGGGCCAGACGCTTGAACCCATCGAGACCATTTCTCTCGTCTGGTCGCCCAACCTGAAAAAAGAGAAAACGATAACCGAAAAATGGTTTAGCTTCCGGCGAGTTTTCCGCGCGACCTCTCCATCCGTCAGCCTCTGTGTCAGGTGCGGCAACAGGCACGGACGCGGCGCCTTCTTCGTGAGGGTTGACGATGTGGAACTTCGCGAGGTGGAAGGTGAAACCGATTGATGCGCAATGCCCCGGGCACGGCACTGCACACGGATTCCGACGCCGGGATTAGCGGGAAGACGGAATCAGCCGAAGTAGCTTCCGGATCTCTTTGCGGCGGCCCTCTGCGAGGCCCATCACCTCCCTGACGAACCAGTCCTCCGCAGGGGGTACAGATTGGTCGGGTGCTGCAAGAAAAACTTGAGGACGTCGAATCTTCCACGAGTTCACCATTGGGCCTGCAGAGCGAGAGAACGGTCAAAACCGTAGAGGCCGACGTAGACCCGAAACAAACCACCTTCATAACACCACCTAAGGCCAACAAATTCGCCGCTGTGAAAGGATTATAGCTGCGAGTCCCGAAAATATTGGCAGAGCGGACAGCCACAATCATCGGCCTTCGGATATCGCATGTCAGGTGGACCGCGCTCAGAACCCAAAGAATTAACTCCTGTCATTGCAAGGAGTTAAAAGACGTGCTGTGCAACTTGTGTTGACAGGACAAAGATCCTGTCCAACACTTCCTTCATTGTATTCCTCCGTTACGGGGTGGTATACTATATCAGATAGCGCGGACGGGGTGGCTGCTTCTTTCGGCTCACATAGAGCAACTGCGGGAGTAACACAATCAGATCCTTTGACAAACGGTCTAACCCCCTGCCGCCGCCCTCCAGGTACGGATTATGCTCTTCATCCTAGTTAAACGTCCCTTAGCGGGAACTCAATTTAGAGGTACTCCGGTTATTGTTAAGAAGCGTGGAAAAAAACTCCATTGTGGGTTAAAATACCCAGTGTGGTTTCGTTCTGAAAGTTCGGATCAACCCCGCGTCCCCTGCGGATATGGGAACCATCGACTGATGAAGGCTCTTGGCAATCCACACATTCGGTTGATAACGATAGGACTGGTGCTTGCCCTCGCGCTCGGTGTGGCGTCAGCGTTCTGTTTCTCAAAAGGTGATCGTGATGTGGGCACTCGCTATGCAGTAGGTGCCGCTCTGTTTCTTTTGGCCTCCGCTCTCCATGCGGCCAGCTGCCCTCGGGGTCGGCCAAAGCTCTAACAGTGAGCGCCGAAGGAGGCCCCTTAGGCCCGATTCTACCTCGCTTCCCTCAGCCTTTTGTATTGCGCGTTGATCATGGGACAGAGCAGGGCCAGAAAAGTTAAAGCGAAAGCGACAATCGTAAAGGCCCCGGCGTCGTTCTTAGGATATTTCCTGTAGTCAACTATCGCCCATATCATGATCACAAGCGAGACTAAAAGCAGAACGCATTTTGCAAGCAGTGCAATAGTTCGCAAAATCTTCAATAACACGTCAACTCTCCGTGGGGCTATGGTGTTGAGAGGTGCGCAACGGAACCCGCAAGCATGCCCCATCCCAGTATCGCCAGATATGACGAGGCACCTGCGTAGGCCAAAAGCAACAGAAGCCCCAGCACCAAGCTGGCGATAGCACATGCGTCCGCTATGCGTGCAGGCACGGAATCAGACCATGATGCCATCACGGCTGCGTCATTGGGGTACTCTCTGTGGCTTTGCCACGGGGGAGAAACGATCTCCACCAGCGTCGTGTCCTCAATGACTGCACTCGCCAGAGTACGCTTGCTGTCCTTTGGCACCTGAATTTTGCACACGGCCATAAGGGAGTCAAAATTCTCCTTGCGAAGTTCCCTAACTGCGCCTGCTATTGTGGAGATGGCCGCTGCTGCCTGGGTTCCGTATGATCGACATCCAGCGAGGACGAATGTGTACCTGCCGTTAGCGCGCCTCTTTCTCCATAGCAGGCCGTGATCGTAAGTATACTGTTCAGGCTTCTTTTCCGACGGATCCAAACCCGTATCGTAGGGCTTTCTGTTAACCGTGAGTACGTGCGTTTCGCTGTCGAACTCGGCCTCCAACTCGCCTTGCTCGATCAGATATCTCGTCACAGGGTTGCTTCGCGGTCCGCCAAACAACACAACATTAGAGGTATCTAGCTTGGAGATATCAAACTCGTCGCTTCCAACTATCTTGACCTTCTCGCGAGCATTAGGGTAAAGCAGCCATAGCACCTGCCTTACGTAACTCACACCCCAAAACTCTGGGCCGCGCTCTCGCCAAGCTGCCCCCAGCCCGAAATCGGTGAAATCGGGATGGTCGGAAAGCACTTCAAGAAGGCGAGCACGATTCTCCTCGCTCAGGGTGCTGGAGGAGGTTACAAGAAATACGTCACCCCTGAGGCCTCCCCAAATCCTCTTCAGCCACTTCAGTGTTATTTGACTTCTAACAAGTCGTGCGATCGGTGGTAAGGCATCGGTCATTGCTCTATGGTCCAGGCAGGTAGATCTGAGATTGCTCCCTTACGCAGGTCCATTCTTCTCGTCACCACTCTCGCCCGGGCCACCTGAGCGCGCGGACGATTTGTTGTGTCCTGAGGTTCCCGCCTGGTAGCAGGCACGATATTAGCGCAAAACCAAGCGAGGCGCTGAGATTCTTACCGCCGTTATGGCAGCACAAATCTCCCCCCGTGCTTACAACAATCCTCAGGTGAACACTATGCCCAACGCCGAGACAAAATGTCAAGGAAAATTTTTGACAATTTTTCCGTAGACTTTCGCTGACATTTATGGTCTTATTCAAAACAGATCTAACACAGGAGTTTGTGTCATGTCCATCTATAAGGCGTTCACCGGCGGCAGGGTCATTCTGCCGGGGACGATTCTCGATCACGGATGCGTTGTGGTGAAGGGCGAGCGCATCCAGAAGGTTGGCGAGAGGTCGCAAGTTGACCCGCCCCGGGAAGCACAGATCATTGATGCGGGAGGCGGTTACATTTCCCCCGGCTTCGTGGACATTCACGTCCATGGGGGGGCAGGATCGGATTTCTCCGACGGGACCATGCACGACCTTCGAAATGCCTGTCGCTTCCACATGGCAGGGGGAGTGACTTCGGTTGTTCCGGCGACCGCAAGCATGCCGACCGAGCAAATTCTCACAGCTCTCGGCGTGATCGCTGAGGCCAAAAGGTTGCCCCCCGATGGAAGTCGCGTCCTCGGCGCGCATCTCGAGGGCCCCTATCTTCTTTACGAGAAAAGGGGGTGTCATATTGAGTCGCAGGTGCGGAATCCGGACCCGGACGAGTACGGCAAATTCATTGACCGGGCAGATCATATCCTCAGGGTGACGTGCGCTCCGGAGTTGCCGGGTGCCGAGGAAATGATCTCGGCGCTTTCCGCCGCGGGAATTATTGCCAGTGCCGGACACTCCAATGCGTCTTACTCTCTGATCATGCGGGCTATCGAATGGGGCGTGACGCACATAACCCACATCTACTGCGCCATGAGCACTTTTGTCACCTTCAGTAAACAACTGGCCAAAAGAGAGGGTGGGATGGTTGAAGCCGCTCTCCTTGATGAGCGGCTTACCACAGAGGTCATCAGCGACGGCGTTCACCTTTCCGCGGATATGCTCCGTCTGATTCACAAGAACAAGGGACCGGGGAAGGTCGCCATCGTCAGCGATGCCATGCGAGGCGCCGGGATGCCGGATGGCGAATACACTTTCGGTCCTCGCGACGGGCCGAAGGCTGTTGTGAAAAACGGTGAGTCCCGCATCTCTGGCCGGCTGGCCAGCTCCACCTTCAGGCTGAACCAGATGGTTCGATTCTATCACGAGCACGTGGGAGTCCCGCTCTACGATATTGTCCGAATGGCTTCCCTGACCCCGGCTACAATCATTAGGCAAGCCGACCGCATCGGCAGCCTGGAGAAGGGAAAGTTCGCCGATGTCATTGTCTTCGATGACGACATCCTGGTGAAAAGGGTTTTCATTGGAGGAAACGAGCAGCGCGTGGCTGATCGGTGATGCGGCAGCAGCCAGGGAGTGAGCCCTTTGCTTGTAAGAATCGCTGATGCGCAGCTACGGGAAATCAAAAGAGAGGTCAACCGAAGGCGCTACGCATCCTTATGGGCCGAATGGCCAGATGACGGGATCATCCGCAGTAACTTTTTTATCGTCTTTCTCCGCTTCTCGGCGTACTTCAGGACTTCCCTGACGAAGGGGTCCTCCTCGGCCGGCGAATGCACATCCGCGTAATCGTCAATGATCCGCATGCCCCGGACGCCATCTTTTCTCTTTGTTTCGAAGATGTCGGCGGCGATCTTCTTCTCCATGTCGGAGAGGAGGCGGAGGTTCTCGCGAAGGCCATCACCCGGAAGCTCCTTGCGGAGGATACTCCTTTCGTGCTCCCACCTTTTGTTGGAGGACTTGGTCTTAAGAATACGGGAGCTGACCTTCCTACCTCGTCCGGAGACCCGCCGCAGCTCCCTCAGCATCCCTGAAAGGGCGTAGTAGCGGATGTAGAAAGTATACGTCTCGACGGCCGATTTCCTTCTGGCTTCGAGCAGATAGTTCTTTCCAAGGCCAGCAATATCCTTCCCCGTGTAGACTTCCTTTCCGCGAGCTTTTTTCAGGGCCGCCCGCGACCGAATCATCATGTCCACAATGTCCGGCCGGAAAGTCTCGGGATCGAACTCGAGACGCCGAGCCTTATTCCGCTTGGTGTACTTGTTCTCATTCCTTTTGACCATGAAGAGGTTGTCCGCAAGAACCCACGCCGGAATGATCTCGTTAAACGCGGGCGGCATGTTCGCGACATGAGCCGCCGGGGTGTTGATCAACGAGAACGGGAACGTCACCTTCTGAGGAAGGGTGGTGGCGCCGGTGGCGATGACGGAATAGGGGGCTCGCGAAAAATCGGACGGGAACTTGATGTTCGTGCCCAGCCCGAAAAAGGTGCCTTCCCCGGGGCGAATCTCCTGGTCGGGGAGGCGAGAGGTATGGTTGCTTCCGATGTTCGCTCCGTAAGGTATGTTCCCCTTCCCCTCCGGCCAATATGCCGCGATCAGCAAAGCTTGGTGATGGAACCCCACAAACGGACCCACAAGGGACGCTACGACCTCTCCCTGGGCGATGGAGGTATTGGGGCCGATGATGGATGTAACGACCTTCCCGTGGCGCTCGGCGGCGGAGTGTTCGCACAGGACTGAATCCTCAACAACAGCCAGGGAGCTGACGTGGCAGCCCCACTGCACAACCGAGTTCTTCACCAACGCGCCTTCTTCGACTCGCGTCGGCTCCTCCGCGTTGCTCAAGAGAGCGCAATTCTCAACGAGCGTCACCCCGTCAACCACAGCGTATGGTCCGATGAAAGTGTCCCGGATTTTCGGACAGCTCCGTACGACGGCGCCTTCTCCGATGAACCCTCGTTCGCCAGCGATCTTACTGAGATAGATGCTCAGGAGATTGTGGTAGCGCTCCAGGAGGGACGTGTCCCGCCGAGACGTGGCGATCCGGGCAGCCACATCAACCGTGATCTCTGCGTAAATCTCAACTTCCCTTTCCCCTGTTTCAACCGCGAGAGCGAGAGCCTCGCCCGTTCCAAAGGAGCAGGGGGGAACTGCCGCAACAATACCGTTGGCGAACAGTACAGCGTTCCTGCCCACGAGATAATTCGCCAAGAGCGCCGTATCGGCCACGAGCGCGTTGTCCGCGATGACGCAGTTGGCGATCCTGCCGTTGTAAAGGCCGGTCGGGAGCCTGACGCCGGGCGAAACCTCCGCCATACCATCAAACTCTCCGAGAACGACCGTTCCCTCAAAAACGCAATTGCGGACGCGCGACGGCTCGAACCCCGCAGCGACGCGAACCTTCCCCCAATCGGAACAGATGTTGCCGTTCTCCTCGAGAGCGGTCCGCAGCTCGTTGTTGACGGCGCGGAGCGGGGCAGCCACCCAATCTCCGATTGGGCGAGCGGGGAGAACGATGAGGTCCGAACTCCTGGCGGCTTCCCGCAGGGCACGGAGCAGTTCGCTTTTCGTCATTTCGGTTTCCTCCCCGAAAAGCGCAATACAAAATTCAGGCCGCCCCTCGAAGGGTGACGTGGATTGCTGACACCAATTGTCCCCCAGCCAGCACCATACCCCGATTCCAGAGCCCCCGGCGATAACCGGCTTGCGGCCTCACGCTCCAGCAGAAAAGTGCAATTCGGGTGCTCCCGGAGGAAAGACGCCGGAACAGCCGCAGTAATCTCACCCTCGAGCGCTTTCGCGATAGCCTCCGCCTTGTCCGCCCCGTCGGCGATCAGGACGATCTCGCGAGCTTCCATCATGGAGCCGATGCCCATAGTCACCGCCTGTCTC
Organism: uncultured Verrucomicrobiota bacterium; assembly: GCA_964640185.1. Classification (GTDB taxonomy): domain Bacteria; phylum Auribacterota; class JABMQX01; order JABMQX01; family JABMQX01; genus CAZXGF01. The sequence goes on from CAZXGF010000037.1 coordinate 23,834, forward strand.
GGCACCTCGCTCTCATCCTTGAAGAAGCGGCTGTTGTCGCGAATAGTCTCACTGGTGAGGTCAACGACGCGGGTTCTCGACTCCTTTCCGGAACCCGGCTCGTTGAAAGCAACATGCCCGTTACCTCCGATTCCGAGGAGCTGGATATCAATTCCGCCAGCGTCCTTGATAGCTTCCTCGTATGCGGCGCACATGGCGGCCAAATCGGAGGCCATTCCGTCCGGCAGGTGAGTATTCTCTTTCGCAATATTGACTTTGTCGAACAGATTCTTGTCCATGAAATAGCGGTAGCCTTGGTCGTGGTTCGTGGGCAATCCGACGTATTCGTCGAGATTGAAGCTCACCACGTGAGAGAAATCGAGCTTCCCCTGCTCGTACAGGCGCACAAGAGCGTCGTACATCTTCAGCGGTGTGCTGCCGGTGGCCAACCCCAGAACAACGTCCGGTTTGCCTTCGATCCTCTGAGCAAAAAGCTCTGCTGCCGCCTGACCCATTTCATCGCTCGTATCGAGCACGCGAACTTCCATTCGTTACTCCTTCCTTTCTGCGACTGACTGTTTCGAGAGCACTTATCACGAGCAAGCCACAATTCGCGGGAAACCGCTCGCTCCATGCGAGAATTGCAGCCGCTCTCCTTGCCCCAATCATTATGTCAAAAAAAACGCCCCGGTCGCAAGTGTTTCCGGGGCGCCTAAACCGGCAATTACTTTACCGGAAGGTGTCAGGCTTTCACGACGTTACGAGCCTGGGGACCTCGCCCGCTGTCAACGACCTCGAACTCCACGTCGTCCCCCTTAGTCAATGTTCTAAACCCATCGCTCTGGATGGCGGTGTGATGTACGAAAACGTCCACCCCCTCCTCATTTTCAATGAAACCATAGCCTTTCCTGTCATTGAACCACTTCACTTTCCCTCGGGACATAACTACTTCTCCTTTCGAAACTTGCTTCCGCGAACCGAAGACGGAAAGATGAAACAAAAAGGCAGGAACCTTGCGGCTCCTGGAACTCGCCCGTTAAGAAACAGAAAATTCCATTGCTCCTGCCTGTTCTCACACGGAAGAAACCGCCCCGGAAAACAGGCGGAAATTACACTAACCCCGCGACTTTGTCAAGCAGATTTTTAAACGGGTGCTAATGCCTCAGTTACGGGGTGGGACAGGAAGTCTTTGGGCCAAGAGCCATGCGAAAGCATCAACATCCCGCGGGACGCGGGACCCCAGGTGGGGCTCTGCCCCTCAGGGCCAAAAGAACAGCCGTGCCACACGTGGCATCCCGCCCCGCCTCTGGCGGGGGACCCGTGGGAATCATGGGCCAGACGCCCATGCCACGGCACCCGAGGACCGCATCCTTCTCATCTTCCTCTCTGCGCCCCTGCGCCTTTGCGTTGTTCTCCTTTTTCCTTCTTCCCTTCCCCGCCTTGGCGGGGTATCCGCCCAAGGCTGAGGCGTTACCATTTTCCGCTTTTTAGCCTTGCATAATGGCAGTTTTCGATGTACTTTATCTGAGAGGCCCTTAGCGGTGCGAGGCAAGAAGCCTTATCTTGAGACGGTTTCTGCAAGACGCAGCATAGGGGAAGGGGCACGGATGGCGGACACGCGAATCTTCGCATTCTTGCGGTGGTTGGGAAAGCTGATAAGCTGGGGCATGCCGCTGCCCCTGGCTATCGAAGTGGCTTCGCAAGATTTGGGCAATTCTCGCCTCGGGAAAGCCATCCGGAGAGTCAAGCGAGCGCTTGAACGTGGAACTCCATTCTCTCTCGCTTTATCCCGCGAAACTTCGGTTTTCCCGCCGTTCCACGCAGCGGCGATTGCTGAAGCAGAGAAAAGGGGAAATCTGGCATCCGCCCTCAGGAGCCTGTGGAGAGACACCGAAAAATCGGCCGCGGCAAGCGCACTTATCAGGGGAGCATCCCTCTATCCGATCGTCGCCACTGTGGCGGGCCTTTTGGGCATTTTGGTGGGCGCCTTCCTGATAACGCCTTTAGCTCTCCTCCCTGCGCGGGGCCTTCTGGAGGTGCTGGAGGGATTCGATACCACCCTTACGACCCCTGAATTGCTGCTATCCTGGTGGGTCAAATTTGTCGGCGAGCACGGTGTGGGAATTCTCCTTTTCCTATGTGGCGGCTTTACATTGGTGCTTCTCGGTCCTTCCCTCGTGCGCTCACAGCGGCAAGGAAGCTTTCTATTCGGCAGACGGAAGCCCAGACTTCCCCTCTATGAACCAGGCAGCAATCTGACCATTTTCTGCGAAACCCTTGGGACCTATTTCAAATACGGGCTCTCCCTGAGCGAGGGCCTCGCTGCCGCCCAGCGAGCGGTATCGAGCAAGACGTTCAGGGAAAACATCTCAAGACTCGCTCGGGATTCGGAACCTGGCTCAGCATTATGGGAATCCATGGAAAAGTCGCGATTATTTCCTCGCACTCTGGTCCGGGCCGTGGCCGCGGGGGAGTCGAGAGGCCAACCGGGCAACGCTCTTCTCGAAATGGCGGACTTCTATCGTGAAGGGGCGGAGAATAGTGCCCAGAAGTCAGCCCGATGGATGGAAGGGGTGCTCGCGTTTCTGGTCGTGCTTTTTGGGCTTTTGACCGTGGGCGCCGTTGTTTCGACGGTATTCATGTTTCTACTCCATTTTTGGCGGTGAGATGAATCGGAGGGCGGATAGATTATGACCTCCTGGTGGCCACTCAGAAGACGAAAAGTGCCGAAGGCCGCGGTTTTCACCGACCAGCTCCGGCATCTCATCGCACAGGGCGTGCCGGAAGTTGAAGCGGTGGAAGCCCTCCTCCGGGACATGCCCAGCAGCCGGTTGAAAGAGATTGTCTCGCTCGTCTCAGACAGGCTGAAGAGCGGCCGGTCTCTCTCCGCCTCCCTTTCAGGCTTCCCGCGCTATTTTCCCGAAGGATACCTGAGCATCATTGAAGCAGGGGAAAAGAGCGAGGACCTCCCCTGGGCGCTCGAGCTTGCCTCCGCATTCGTCAACACGCGAGACGTCAGCAGGCAGAGGATATTCCTCGGCGTTTTCCTTCCTTTGATGACAACCGTGATTTGCTTCGCCGCAATCCGGTTATTCCAGAATTTCATCTTTCCCTATCTTCACGAGATGGTTGATGGTTTTTCCTACCACGGGTTGCTTCCCCAACCGCCACGCCTGCTCCATCTTTTCGATACCGCTCTCATTGTTTTCGCATGTCTGATAATCCCGCTGCTTTCTTTTTTCTTTGCGATATTCTACTATCCGGCTTGCAAGAGCGTTGTGCTATACCGCTTCTGCAACCTCCTTCGACTCGTTCTCGAGGCAAGGCTTCCGCTGGTGGAGTGCCATCGGCTTACGCGGAGAACCTCCTCAGGCCGTTCCTTCCGCAGGGCTGTTGACCAACTTTTAAAAAAGCTGGATAGCGGTGAAAGCATGGGCAGCGCTTTCGCCACAACACCATATTTTCGGGGAGAATTGTGCTGGATGGTCACTGCCGGCGAGAGCAAAGCGGATATTCCCGGAGCGTTGGCGGACGCCGCGGACTTCTACAATGTGAAGGCGGACTCAAAACTGTCGCATTTGTTCAACATTGCGCCGCCCGTGGTCACCATCGCCATCGCGATTCCGATCGCCATTTTGGGCGCCTCGTTGTTCGCGCTTCTACGCTGGGGACTTGATGTAGGACTATTGGGGCCGCCATGATGCGGGAACTGCTCAAAGGATAGACCGATTTTGGCTCTTTTTCTAAAAGAGCGTTGGGCCCCGGCGTGGCTCCCCGCGGCTCCGCCCATTTTGGCTCTTTTTCTAAAACAGCGTTGCGCCGGGGCGGGGCCGCATCCCGCTCCGCGCACCCAGGGCGGCGCAGCCGGGACCGGGGAGTCCTTCTTTTGAAAAAAGAAGCAAAAAGACACAGGCATTTCAGGCAGCAAACGAGAAGCCGCGAAGGATGACAGGCCAAATCCGGCGCGCCCATACACCGGCGTTCAGTGAACCGTCGTGGGCAGGATGCCCATGCCACGAATACAGAGTTCTCTTTTGGACTGAAACCGTCACCCGGAGGATGAAACGTGGGAAAAGCGAAAGCAAGCGACGCTGATTTCCTGATATTCAATCAGCAGCTCGCCAGCCTCACAAAAAGCGGGCTGCCTCTCTCGAGGAGCCTGAGAAGCCTCTCGAAGGATGTGCGCGGCCGCCGCTTCAGGGAGGCTATCGAGAAGGTGAGGTCCGATGTCGAGGCGGGGATGCCTCTTTCTCAGGCCGTCAGGGACCGCACGGACATTTTCCCGGAGCTTTACTCCCGGATTATTGCCGCCGGAGAAGAATCGAACAACCTGCCGGAAGTACTCTCGCAACTGGCGAAGTACTCCGGGATAATGGCCAGGACCAGAAGAAAGGTCAAGGACGCCCTCGCCTATCCCCTGACCGTCCTCATAGCAGGGCTTGTGATTCTTTCCCTGTTGACTCTGTTCGTGTTTCCGAACTTGCTTCGCTCCCTTGCACTCGTCGCTGCCAAAAGCCCCGCCGAGAGCCGCAGTGTTGACTCAACCGGCTGGCTCGGTGAAGGAGGCGGAATCTTTCTCGGTGCTGCCAGAGTCCTCGCTTACAACAACATCGAGATCGCGGTGGGTGTCGCCTGTGTAATTGGCGCTATAATCATCGGGGCAGTGCTTCTCCGGGCCTCCGCGAACGGGCGGGCGTTTCTCGACCGGATAAAGCTCTCCATCCCCTTCTACGGTAACTGCCTCCTGAGCGGCTACATGCTGAGGTTCTCGCAGACTTTGGGCACGCTTTTGAAATCCCGCGTTCCCTTCGGCGACGCAATCTACCTGACCTCTGAAGCGGTCGGCAGCCAATCCATGAAGCCGGCTATGAAGCGTCTCCGTGAGGATGTCGAGGCGGGCACGAGGCTGTCCGAGTCGCTGAAAAAGTCCGGAATATTCCCTGAGGTGGCAGTCTGGATTCTTTCCTCCGGCGATGAAAAAGGGCAACTGGACGAAGCCCTCATGGAGGTTTCGGAGGTTTATGAAGCCGAGCTGGAGAGGGGGAGCGGAAGGATGGCATTCTGGTTGGAGGTTTTCGCGACGGCTTTGATAGCTCTGTTTGTCTTCTTCGTTGTGATGACCGTTTTCAGCCCGATTTTGCAGCTCATACGCTCGCTGCTATTTGTCCAATCGTTAATGCAATAGCTCGGTTCAAGCTGTCCGTGAGAAGGGTGATTCCTTTGAAAGGCCTTTGCGGTTAGTTGGAGGATAGACGTTGTTATGAAAGCGAAGGCAGACGAGGAGACTAAGACTATCGTTGAGAGGATAATCGGTGACGCCGTAGCAAGCGGCGCCACTGACATCCATTTCATCCCCACTCACTCCGGCCTTCTCGTCCGTTTCCGGCACGACGGCATCCTCAGGGACGTGGAATCGCTGGATGCAAACCTGAAGGAATGCGTCGTGGCGAGGATTAAGGTCCTCTCCAACCTCATCGTTTACAAGCGGAATGTGCCGCAGGATGGGCGAATCGTCAGGGACGTGGGACTGACCGCTGACAACACAGAGTTGAGAGTTACGACCTTCCCTACTATCCACGGCGAGAAGGTCTCCATCAGGATATTCGATTCCAACAGAGTGCTTCTGACTTTGGAGAATCTGGGCTTTTCAAAGAAGCTCACCAGCGGGCTGATTCGCCTCCTCGACAATCCACAGGGCACGATCCTTCTGACGGGGCCGAGCAGCAGCGGCAAGACAACCACCATTTACGCGGCTCTCAAATGGCTCCGGCGTAACAAGGGCGAGATGTCTAATATCGTGACCATCGAGGACCCGGTGGAGTTTGACCTGAAGGACGTCAGCCAGACCCAGATCGAGCCGGCATTGGGACTGAGTTTCGCTGCCGCGCTGCGGTCTGTCTTGCGGCAGGACCCCGAGGTCATAATGATAGGCGAGGTCCGGGACAGCGAAACGGCCCAGATCGCCGTCGAAGCGGGCCTCACCGGACATCTCGTCGTAAGCACAATTCACTCCGGCTCGGCCGCGGGGGTGTTCACGCGTCTTCTGGAGATGGGCATCGAACCGTTCTTAGTCGCCTCCTCGGTGACGGGCGTTCTCTCGCAGAGACTGGTGCGGCTCGTCTGCACCGAATGCGCCGAGGAGTACGTCCCGCCGGAGCATTTGCTGAAGGAGTTCTGCATCAAGCCGGGCGAGAGTAAGGGATTCCGTCGCGGGCGGGGATGTGAGCGGTGCAAAGGCGCCGGCTACCTCGGCCGCACCGCCATCGGAGAGTTCCTCTCAGTGACGGAGAAGATTGGCGACATGGTCTTGAAAAGGACGCGCACAAGCGATCTCGCCAGAGAAGCCGAGAGGCAGGGAATGGAAACGCTCGAAAAAGACGGCCTACAGAAAGTTCGCGAAGGCAAAACGACGTTGGAGGAGCTTTACCGCGTCCTCATGCACAAGGTCCCGGAGAAAAAGAAATGAGAGGAAACAAGGCATTTCTCCTATTTGAAATGATTGCGGCGCTTTTTGTCCTATCCGTTGCTTCGACCATCGTCTTTTCTGCCTTACTAACCAGTGCGAGGAAGGTGAGGGAGTTTGATAATACCGTTACTGCGAGAATCATTGCCGAAAATCAGCTCGCGAAGCTCGAGCACTCCGTCCGCGAGGGCATACCCACGACCGCAGGAGAAGAAATCCCAATCGCGTCTCCCATGGGGGAAAGGCTGCGTGATTTTGAGGGATGGGGCAGAATTGAGGAGTTTCGCCCGAGCGTCAGGCGGGTCGAAGTTGTCGTCAATTGGAAGGAAAGGAGAGGGATGAAGAGCGTCAAGCTCCGCTCCCTCGTGGCGAGATGATGAAAAGCAAGTTGTTCAGGAATATCGTAAGCGGTCGCAGAGCTTTCTCCCTTATCGAAGTGCTGGCCTATATCGCCATTTTCGGTTTCGTTTCATCCCTCGCGACCTCTTTAATTTTCGATTGCATAAGGGCCAATGCGCGCGTGAAGCGCAGCACGGAGCACGTCATCGAGATGGATTCGTTGAACAGGGTTTTTCGGGCGGACCTCGCAAAGGCAAACGGGATCGTTCCGAAGCACGAGGATTTTGAACTTACGGCGGACACATTGATCCTCAGGTCAATGCCCACCGCGCCCGACGGCCTTCCCTCGCAATCCAAGGAGGAGCACATCGTTTATTCGATAGACAGAGAACATCCCTCCCGTCTCATCAGAACAGCCTCATCCCGGAGTCCCGAAGGATTGAGAACAACGTCTAAAGTTGTCGCAGGAGACCTTGAGAAGGTCGAGTTCCTTTACGGTCCAAAGGAGGCCTCGAAAAAAACGGTCGTCGAGCTGCGGATGACCTTTGAGAAGGGAATTATCCATAAGAGCAAACCTGTCTTCTACAACCTCTATGGCATCGTCGGAGAATAACATGGGCAAGTCCAATCAACGCGGCTCCATTCTTCTTATAGCTCTTGGAGTGGTATCCGTGGTATCGCTTTTCGCGTTCCTTGCCGTCGAGAACATAGTCTTGAGGCACGCCATCCTGCGAAATTCCGCGAATTGGCAGCGCGCCGTTCGGATTGCCGACGCGGGAATCGAGTCCGCCATCGCCGCGCTGGGAGACGATTCGAGCTTCCAGGGAGAAAGAGACATCGCTTTCGACGAGGGAACTTTCACGACGGAAGTCACCAGACCGGGACCTGCGGAGAGCATCTACCTCATTCGAGCCCGCTCTCTCTTCAAGCCCAGCCGCCGAAGGACGTACCGCAAGGAGTTGCTCGTCGGCGTGCGTCTGTCGCAGAACGAGGCAGAGATTCTTTCCCGCGCGGAGCGCACCCCGATCCGTTGATTCCGGTCAGCGGAGTTGCTCCGAGAGCAAGCGGTCATCCTCCGGTTTTCCACGCTGAAGATGTAAAGGCGGTAGGTGGAATCTCGCTGGGCGCAGTAGCCCCAGACCTTCCCTCCCGCCGGGTGAATTCATGCCGCAATCTCTCTCCCCGCACATAACAGGCCGCACGTCATCACAGCAAAGGCAGCGAAGGCAAGACGGGATGGAGCCGAGAAGCCCACCGGATAGGCGAACACGACGGATGCCGTCAGCGTTCCGAGGCCTATGGCGTATGCAAGGACCACTGCCGACAGGCCAACCGCCCTCCCCGTCCCAGCACGCAGCCAGCGGCAGAGTGTCCCCACCAGCGATGCCGTCAGAAAAAGAAGAGCGAACACCGTGATCGTAGAGAGAAAACTACAACATACCGCGGCGAAAGGACTTCCGCCGAAAGGGCCTCCCCAATAGGGGTCTTCGAGCCGAGAGAGAACGCCACACGCGATGAGAACTGCGTGAGATACAACCCATAGAGCGAGCATGCCAGACCTCCTCCAGTTCGGAACTGCTGCGTCTTGGGTGACGCTGCAACGACCCCGTTGTCCGCAGCGACGATTCTTCCACCGCAACACCAATATCGCACATCTTTCGGCCACACGCAAGGAACGAGTGGTGTGGCCGCGTAATCGTAGCATATCCGCCAGGGTTCCTTTAATCTCCTCGCTGTCGTGCTTGCGCCGGACATGCCCCGCCCTCGGCGGGGCGCCCCCCTTAGCCACCTGCTTGAGCTGGTGGTCATCGGATAGGCCGTCTCCGTCGTGAGAGCCGGCTTTAGCCCCGCCGAGGCGGGGCTTCTCGAACAAGGGATTCATCCATAACTTGCCACGGAAATACGGCCACACCCGGAACGAGTGCGGCCGCGTCTGAGTGGGACGCAGGTTGGCTCTTCTGTCTCTGGGACGAACTGTACATCGCGGAGCGACTTATCGCGCCCCTTCAGGGCTTTTAGACTTTATCGCGTGCTGTTCCCAGGGCGTTGCCCTGGGCTGCAATATTGCGCCCTTTCAGGGCTGAAGGTGCCTTTCCCGTCGCCCTGTAAGGGCAGACTTAATAAAGCTCCGGGCGCCGCCTTGAGAAAAAGTCCCCGTTCGAGAATGATCAGCCCCGCCGGTAGCGGGGCGACATAAGCGCCTCACGACTCCAAAGATTCCTCCAGACGAGTTCCAACAGCGCGGTATCTCGTTCTCTTGGCAGGGGCAGATGTAAGAATCGGGGCCAGATTCGTTCACCGGCTGGAGTATGAGGACAATCCCGCAACTCTCAAATCCGGAGATGCCCTGCGAATTCTGGAGGCAGGCGCCGGCCCCTCTTTCGAAAGTGCCCGCCGCGAAACTGAAAAACAGAGCGCTTCGATACATAACCGCCTGTTAGCAAAGGGCCGGCCGACGGGGAGGCCTCGCGTCCGCGGCTCCGCCTTTCGATGGCACGCTCATTGCATAAGCTATCAGAAGGCGCACTGTGTTCGCCCCCATACCGTTCTTGAAGGTTTATTGGGCGCCGCGGACAGACCTTATATGATGATTGAGAGTTGACTTACATGCAAACGACACGCATATTCCGCAGAGTTGCCACAGACAATAGACTGGAAACGGTTTCCCGCGAGACCCGGCCACAGAAAGCTCCCGCACGACGAGCCGCCGGTAAGCAGGATGCAGTGCCGGGCGCTTCCGGTTCGGCGAAGATGCTTAGGGTCTTGGCGTCTTGGCGAGACAAAGGGGACGGAGCAGACATCTCGCAAAGGCGCAAAGCCACAAAGATGGATAAATCGTCCGATTTCCGCGCGAGAACCCGTGTGAAAATGGCTGTCATCTTCGGCCTGACCACGGTCATCCCGCTTCTGGTCATGGTTTATATTATCTACGCGGCCGTGGTCCTTCGTGAAGGCATGGGCGTGGTGTGGATGAGTTGCCTGGGGCTCATCGCCCTGTCCATTGCCCTCCTGGGCGGAAAGCTCATGAAGCAACACTGGCAAAAGGTCGGACACGCCATCGAAGCGATAGACCGTCTCAGCAACGAGAGCGATCCTTTGAGAAAACCGGCTCACCTCAGGCCGACGGACGAGATTGACCGTATTCCCACCGTCGTCAACCACCTCGTGGAAATCGCGAAGAAGCAGAGGAATGGGCTGGAGAACTACGGCAGGCAAGTGCAAGTTCTCAACCTCAAAGTCAAGGAGGCCAACGAGCAACTGCGTAGGATTTCCAGAACGGATTCCCTTACGGGTCTGTACAACCGAAGGCATTTTGACGATCGTGCGCGACAGGAGATGGCACGCGCCAAGAGGTACGGAAGAAGCCTCGCCCTGGCGATGATCGAACTGGATTTCTTCAGCAACTACAAGAACAACGCCGGCGCCCCCGCCGCGGACAGCGCGTTGCACACTGTCGCCACGATCATTCGCGAATCCATTCGGCGAACCGATTTGCCATTCCGTTACGGGGATGCTCAGTTCGCCATTATCTTTCCCGAGACCGGTGCAGAGAAGGCAACCTTCGCCGTGGAGAGAATCAGACTCGCCGTGGAAAAGTGCCGGTTCGAGAGAGAGTCCTCTCAACCCAACGGCAGGTTGACCGTGAGCGTCGGGATTTCCATATTGGAAAAGGAGTGCGACAGCGTGGCGCCGTTTGTCTCTGCCGCAAGCGAGGCTCTGCACAAAGCCAGGTCCACGGGGCGAAACCGAGTGGTGGCTCTCTTAGAAAGCCAGCCAGCCGCTCTCACTCGGTCTCGGACTTAGTGCTCTGACTTATAAGCTCGGGGACGTATTCGTTTTTTGACGGGATAACAGGATGAACGGGATTCTCGGAATCCTGTTTTATCCCTGCGAAAGGTTCTTGACCTTTCGCTTTACCTCAACTTTCCATTTGCCCCGCCGAAGGCGGGGCGTGATTGAGTAGCCGTATTTCATGAGCAAGAAGAACCCGCCTCACCGACTTCAGCTCTATCCTGTTATCCTGTCCACAAAGCTCCTTTCACGACACCATTATACGTCACGGTATTTGCGAATCCATATACTTAGCTGCCCGTAACTGAGAAATTGCAGCCGCACCGTTATTCCCCTCTTGCCCTTCCCCTCGCTTCGTCTCCCTGCTATAATTACTTGTGAAACGGCGGGGCACGCACGCGCGAGCAGTTCGAGCCGCGGCGCGCGCAACCGGCCGGTAACTGCTGCTGGCAAGGAGTCCGCGTTTGGCAGCGAGCTCAATTGTAAGAATGAGCAGGAGGTGGACCCGGTGACAAGCTGTTTTTTTCATCCGGATAGGAACGCTGTTGGTAGCTGTTCTATTTGCGGTATGGCCTTGTGTGAGGATTGCCGCACGAACATCGGCGGACAGGATTATTGCAGCCGGTGCAAGGCGTGGTTCGACTTTCCGATGGACCTCGCAGACGCTGTCAAGAAATTCTTCACCCGTGGAAGCAAATGCCCCAACTGCGGAAAAGGAGTTGAGGACGACTTCATCATTTGCCCGTATTGCCAGGCAAAACTGAAGGCGAAATGTGCAAGATGCGGGCAACTGCTCGAGGAAAACTGGGTCGCCTGCCCCTATTGCGGGCAGCCCAGGAAGGATCAATGACCACGGCGTGGGGGGGCGTGAGCGTCTTATTGCCCGTTTCCGAGCTTGCGAGAGCGAGTCAGCCACAGAAGAACGAGCAGGCCGGTCCCGCGAAGCCACACCCCGGCAGCACAGAGAGAGGAGAAAAATGAGAGTCTATATTGCAGCGACACGGCAAAACGACGGAAAGACCGTGGTCTGCCTCGGCCTTCTGAGTGCTTTCTCATCCCGGTTCAAATCCATAGGCTATATGAAGCCCGTGGGGCAACAGTACGTCGTGGTGGACGGCGAACGGATAGATGAAGACGCCGTGCTCATGAAACGTCTCTTTCATCTGGATTGCCAGCTCACCGATATGAACCCCGTCTCGGTCCCCGCCGGGTTCACTTCCGAATACATTCAGAAGGGAAATCGCGAGGAACTTGTTCAACGAATCACAAGAGGATTTGAGAACGTAGCCCGCGGGAAAGAGATAACGCTCCTGGAAGGAACAGGGCATGCCGGTGTCGGCTCTGTGTTCGATATGTCCAATGCTGACACGGCTGCGCTCCTCGGCTGCAAAGTTATTGTGGTCAGTATCGGTGGAATCGGGAGACCCATTGACGAGATCATGCTAAACAAAGCCATGTTTGACGGCCGCGGAGTGGAAGTCATCGGAGTCATCATAAACAAGGTCCAACAGGAGAAGTTCGATAAGATAAACACCCTTGTTCGAAAGGGCCTCGAGCGGAAAGGCCTGCGGGTTCTTGGCGTCATACCCTACAACGATGTGCTGGGCAACCCCACCGTCGCGGAGGTGCTCGACCACGTCAACGGCACGCTTATCGCAGGGGAGAAGGGCCTCATGGCCGCTGTGACCAAGTTCGTAGTTGTCGCCATGCCCTCCGGCGCCTTGGAGCACTTCAGTCCTGGGGCCATGCTCATCACCCACGGAGGCAGGGAGGACAACATTCTTGCAGCACTCGCCCGCAACATGCTGGAAGCAGCCAGCCCCCGTTACATCTCCGGAATCCTGCTCACCTGCGGCAACCAGCCCGACAAGAGCGTAATACGTCTTGCACAGCAAGTGGACATGCCTTTGATCGCAGTGCCCGAGGACACCTACAGCACGGCATCCAAAATCTACAGCTCCGTCTTCAAAATTCGACCCGAAGATACCGCCAAAGCCGTGGAACCCTCCCGACTCGTGAACCAATACGTGGAGGTTGACCGCATTCTCGACTTAATCGAGGAATGACGACGGCCCCCCTCCTTTTTGACCCCTGTCCTTGCCCGGGCCCTCCGCGGCATGGGCATCTTGCCCATGACTCTTCACGGGCGGGACGCCCGTGCCACGGCAGGCGACCACGCAGTCCTTCTCGTCCTCCTCTCTGCGCCTTTGCGTTGTACTTCCCTTCCCTTTTTGCCTCCCGCAACTCAGTATCCGCCCGAGACTGAGGGGTTACCCGTGTCGCTGTTTTTACATTGCTCTTGCAACGAAGTCCCCCTATCCTGCCCGTAACTGAGGCCTTACGATTGACCGGATTCTGTGCTTGACGGGAGAGTGAGCTGGCCGGTTTCTCTTGGCGAGAGCCTTCGCCAAGCGGGGGCTCTCAAGTGGAACGTTGCTGGCGGGGAATTTTGGCAAGGGCTTGACGCATCTGCGGGTTGTTCTTACATTCCTCCTCAAAAGCCTGATCCCTGATCTCGTTCCTGTAAGCCGGATCCTCGAAGGAATAATTGTAGTCGCCCTCCGGTGCGGCTTCTCCTTTCAGAAACCTCACCACATCCTCGATGAAAACCGCCTCCTCGTCCGTCGGAATCACAAAGATTTTCACCCGCGAGTCCTCTGCGGAGATGTCCATTTCTGCGTTCCGGGTTCTTGCAACCTCGTTTTTCGCTTTGTCGTAGCGGATTCCGAGATGCTCCAGCCCGTCCATGGCTTTTCCTCGCACGACAGGGCTCATTTCCCCCACGCCTGCCGTCCACACTATTGCGTCCAGCGCCCCCAGAGCTGCCGCATAAGCCCCTATGTATTTCCTCAGGCGATAGCACTCCTTCTCCAGGGCAAGTTTGCACCTTTCGTCCCCTCCCTCGGCGCCGGCGATAATATCCCTCCGGTCAACATACTTCCCCGTGATCCCCTTCAGCCCGCTCTCGGTATTCAAGATCACCCTCATTTCATCGGGGGAATATCCCTCCTTGCTCATCATATATAGGTCAAGTCCCGCGTCGTGGTCGCCGGCGCGTGTGCCCATGATGAGCCCCTCCAGCGGCGTTAGGCCCATGCTCGTGTCGAAGGATTTTCCGTTCTTTACGGCGTTGGCGCTGACCCCATTTCCCACGTGGAGCGATATCAGATTGCATTCGGAGGGGGCCTTCCCCAGAAGCGCCGCCGCCCTTTTCGCCACGTAAAGCAGCGATGTGCCGTGAAACCCGTATCGCCGAATCCCGTACTTCGTGTACCACTCGTAAGGAACGGCGTAAATAAATTGCGTCGGCTGCATCGTCTGGTGCCAGGCGGTGTCCAATACCGCGATGTGCGGAACCTCCGGCATGAGCTTTTTCGCAGCCTCTATTCCCTGAACGTTCGGGGGATTGTGCAGCGGCGCCAGGTCCGAAAGGTCCTTGAACGTCTGCAAAACTTCCTCGTTCACAACGACCGAGCGGGCGAATTTCTCCCCACCGTGAACTACGCGATGTCCCACAGCCGAAATCTCCGACAAGCTCTCCAGTACGCCGTGCTCGGGATGGACGAGCATCTCTTCTATCAGAGCGATGGCATCCTCGTGGTCGGGGCACTCCCTTTCAACCTTCATCTTCGGTTTTCCCGGCACTTCGTGGACGCAGAACGCCCCCCCCAGTTTCACTCTTTCCACAATTCCCTTGGCGAGGACTTTCTTCGTCTCCCAGTTGAAGACCATGTATTTCACCGAGGAGCTTCCGGAGTTCAAGGATAGGATTTTCATAACGTTCTCTATTGTCCTTCGACAGTAAGGTTATGCCGCGCCCTGGGCCTGCACTACCGTGATGGCGATGGCGCACACGATGTCCTCCACAGTACATCCGCGGGAAAGGTCGTTGATTGGCTTGTCCAGGCCCTGAAGAATCGGCCCGATGGCTTGGGCGTTTGCCATCCTCTGCACTAACTTGTAAGCGATGTTCCCCGCGTCGAGGTCGGGGAATATCAGAACGTTCGCCCTGCCCTCGACCGGGCTGCCGGGACATTTCCTGGCGGCTACTTCCGGCGCCAACGCGGCGTCCACTTGTAGCTCACCGTCAATGAGCAGGTCCGGCCGCTTCTCTTTAGCGATTCGCGTCGCCTCCACGACCTTGTCCACACGAGCGTGCTTGGCGCTTCCCTTGCTTGAAAAGGACAACATCGCTATCCTCGGTTCAGGGTCCTCGATGACCAGCTTCGCGGTTTCCGCTGAGACGATTGCAATGTCCGCGAGTTGTTCGCTGGTCGGATCGGGGTTCATCCCGGAATCCGCAAACAGAAACACCCCCTCGCTGCTGCACTGGCAGTACGGCACAACCATCAGAAAGAAGCTCGAAACGGTCTTTATCCCCGGCGCCCCCTTTACGATTTGTAGCGCTGGCCGCAGGGTTTCGCTGGTGGCATGATTCGCCCCCGCCACAAGTCCGTCGGCATCTCCCAGCTTGACCATCATAGTGCCAAAATACAGGCAATCCCTGATCGTCTGTTTGGCGGTCTCCAGCTCCATTCCTTTATGCTTTCGCAACTCGAACAGGGATTGGCCATATTTAGCCAGCTTATCGGACCTCTCAGGATCGATCCACTCGACGTTTATCCCCGGAAGCTCTCGCACCTCTCCCAAAACGATAGGATTCGCAATCCCTTCTTTCGCTGCCTGCAAGGCCGCTTCGACGATTCGATGGTCTTCACCTTCCGGCAAGACAATCGTCTTCGGGGCTCGCCGCGCTCGTTCCTTCAACTTAGCTACAATGTCCATGCAGTCTCCTCCACATCTCTCACACGCATTTCACACATTCGCTCGGCAGCTCCCCAGATTTAGCGGCGCTCGCCGCCACCTCTTTACCCGGTTGCTCTTCGGTGGCAGACGAACCCCGCGCTTGCACCCGCGCTGAGACCTGTCTGACGGCGGGGCAACGGGAGGGTGCTTGCTGAAACGTCAAAGGTGAAATGCCCCCGGGTCCCGGGGTTGCACCTGAATTTCGGGCGGGACAACTCACCGGCTACCTCTCGCCCGCTGTCGAGCGCATTCCAGTCCGTGACTGCCGGAGGTTTCCCTCTTCGCAAAGTAGTCGGATGTATATCACCCTTCTCACGAAATTGCAACAGAAAATGGCCTTGAGCCGTAATGGCTCACGTACGAGCGGCTGAGGTTGGAACCGCACAGTCCGCAGAGCACGCAGAGGCGCCTTTGTAGCGCCGGCATCTTGCCCCGCGTTTCGCGGGGGGGGCTCCCTTGCCCTCGACTGGCTCCGGCTGTACCCTTCACGGCAAAAAAAGCCGCCCCCACGTGGCATCCCGCTGAGGGCGGGACCCGTGGGAATCATGGGCAAGATGCCCATGCCACGGCAGGTGACGACGGAGTCTTTCTCATCCTCCTCTCGGCGACTCCGCGCCTTTGCGTTGTCCTCCTCCTCCCTCCTTCCCTCCCAGAACTCGGTACCCACCTGAGACTGAGGTGTTACCTTCAGCACGCTGACTCGGCCTCTCGCGCGCAGACCGGATAAGCTTGTTTTCAACTGCCCCCCGTGTCTATCACGAGCCGCTTACCCGAGGCTTCCCTCGGAAAGTCGCGGGGACTTGCTGTCTCCGAACACAAGAATGAAGCCTTATCGAAGATTCCTGGGTTCTTCCGGCAATTCGAACTTGAGAAAGGACTCGTTTTCGAAAAGCTGCTTGGCGAGCATCGCATAGCCGCGACTGAGCGGATGACTTGCGTCCGCAAAATACTCGCTCGGCAATGGCAAAGGAATGTAATGCGGGATTCTCTTTTCGCTGAGCCAACCTTCAACCTCGCTTTTTATCTTCTTGTATGTCTCGAGGCTTTCTTCATTCAGCATGTGCTCGTTGAACGGACCGACGAGCACGAACACCCTGTTCCCTCTGCGCTCCAGAATCTTAATAGTCCGCTTGAAGCATCTCCACTGGAACGAGGTTTTGAGCTCGACCCAGGAGGGATTGAATTTCGTCATACGCTTACTCATCCAGGGTTGAGCAACGGGCTTAGGCGAAGGTGACTCGTCCGGAGAGGGAAGCTGCAAGGTGATGGCGCGAAGGGGATTCTCGTAGGGATGTTCTAATGTCCACGTTTGAATGTCCGTGTCGTCGAAATAGGCGGCTCGCAAGTGGTTCACCCAACCATAGAAGGGCAGATAGCGCCCTATCACAATCCCGATCCTGCCCGAATACGATTCCGTGTAGCAGGGAATCTTTGGCCAGAACTGAGGCGCCAGCCTCGGATGATTGAATGAGAACTCCTTCTTTGTCTGCAAATCGTGTTTCTTCGAGCTCATCCACAGGAGGTTACAGTGCAGAATGACTTTTTTTTCTGAGATCGCCCTGCCGTAGTAGTCCACCAGCCCCGCCATTGCAGCGGGATGTATGCCGTCTATGCTCACGTTGGCGAAACGGTCGTCGCCCGCGACCTCACTGAGATAATGGGACAGCGTTTGTTCCTTCGTGACATAGTGGCCCCACATGACCGAATCCCCGAGGACAAGCGTTTTGTCCTGGGAGCAAACAAGGCGGCAGTAGCGGCTATACGTCCAGTAATCGTCACCCAAGCTGTAGGGAATGCGATAGTCCGGCTCGACATTGAGTTTCTCGACCCGCTGCCAGAGAGGCGGGATGAGAAGAAGCAGCGCCGCGGTGATGACCCCGGCGGCGATCCATTGCGTTCCCGAGAGCCGCACCTCGTTGGACCCGAAGGGCACCTCGCGCTTATCAGAATGGCGAACAGTCGGCCCCGCGCTCGCACTCCTTTTTCTTTTCATTGGCGACATATTCTTTATTCCTGCATCTACCAGCCGCTCAGAACTGGAAGTAGATGAACGGATGCTCGCCTCCCCCGGGAAAAATAAGCATGTAGAGAACCATCGCTACAACCAGGCCTATTCGAACGGGCCGCAGGGTGAGGAACTGCTTGAGCCTCGAATCATAGACAAACTGGTATATCCAGATGACCGTCACCAGCCCCAGCGCCAAAAGCGGAAAACCCGGGTCAACGAGCCCTGAGCTAAAAATCCTTTTGATTATCAGCCACGCGTCTCCCAGCGACTGCGCCCGGAAGAAAATCCACGTGAAGTACACAAACACGAAAACCATCATTTGCTTGAAGAACTTCGGCACGCGGTCCCGATAGAATGCGGCTCTTTCGAGCTGCCGGGTGAGCATCCTGCCGATGGCGTGCAGCGCGCCCCAGATGATCATCGTCCACGCCGCCCCGTGCCAGAACCCGGAGATAACCATCGTCAGAAATATGTTGCGATACATCTTGAAGGCGCCGTGGCGGTTTCCGCCGAGAGGGATGTACACGTAGTCCCTGAACCACGTCGAGAGGCTGATGTGCCACCTATTCCAGAAATCGCCCAACCCCGTCGCCAGATAAGGATTATTGAAGTTGAGCATCAGGCGGAATCCCATCAGCCGGGCGACTCCCCTCGCCATATCCGTGTAGCCGCTGAAATCGAAGTAAATCTGCCATGCGAAAGCGAAGGTCGCAAGCATCAGAGCGGGCCCCTGGTGGTCACCCGGAACGGTGTAAATCTCGGTCACATATCGGCCGAGGAAATCGGCCAGAGCGAGCTTCTTGAACAGGCCGACGATGAACAGCGAAAACCCGTCGGTAACATCCTGGCGGGTGATGCGCGACGGCTCTCGAAGCTGAGGGAGGAGGTTCTTGGCTCGCTCGATAGGTCCAGCAACGAGCTGCGGGAAGAGAGAGACGAACGTCGCGAACCTGATGAAGCTCCGCTCTTTTTTTATCTTACCCCGGTAGAAATCAATTGTGTAGCTCATGGACTGGAAAGTGTAGAAGGAAATGCCCACCGGTAGGAGAACGCTCGGGGCGGGAATCGCATACTGAAATCCGAGTTGAGAAATCAGATAGTTGAGGTTCGTCGTGATAAAGCCCGCGTACTTGAACAGGCCCAGCAGCCCCAGGTTGTTGACGATGCTCATGAAGAGCCACAGTTTCTTCCGGCTGCGGCTCCTGTCCATCATCATCACCGCCACGTAGTCGAGAGCGGTCGAATAGACAATCAACAGGAGATAGAGCGGGTTCCACCACCCGTAGAACACGTAGGAGGCGGTCAGAAGCCAGATGTCCTTGAACCCGGTTTTCCTGACGAGAAGATACACCGGATACACGACGACGAAAAACACGAGAAATATCCATGTGTGAAAAAGCATAGTTTTCCTTCTTCTCGTCGCGCGTTCGGGTGGCGCTATTTCATCAGGGCCCTGATATGCGCCTCTACAGAGTCCGCCAGCCCTTCGAGGCTGTAACCTCCCTCCAGGAGGGACACGACCCGGCCATTGCAGCACTTATCCGCGAGTTCTTTGACGATGCGAGTGAGTTCCTCGTAACCCTTCGCCGTCACCTTCATGCCGCCGAGCGGGTCGTCCTCGTGGGCGTCGAAGCCTGCGGAAATGAGTATGAAGTCGGGACTGAACTTGAGAGCCGCGGGCACAAGTTTCTCCCTGAAGGCTTTCTGGAACTCTTTGTCCCCTGAGCCCGCGGGCAGGGGGACGTTGATGTTGTAACCGAGACCCTTTCCCTCGCCCTTTTCTGCTGCGCTTCCGGTGCCGGGATAGAAGGGGTATCGGTGAATGCCGAAGTAGAGCACGGTCGCGTCATCGTAGAACGTCTCTTGGGTTCCGTTCCCGTGGTGAACGTCCCAATCCACGATGAGCACCTTTCCCAGCCTGTGCTTCTTCTGAATATACTTCGCAGCGATGGCGATATTGTTGAACAGGCAGAAGCCCATCGCCTTATCCTTCAGCGCATGGTGCCCGGGAGGGCGGATGGCGCAAAATGCGTTCCTGATCTTTTCCTCCATCACCGCATCTATCGCCGACAGCACTCCTCCAACGGCCGCCACTGCAACATTGTAGGACTCCCGGGAAATCGGAGTATCCATCGAATCCATATATCCGCCGCCCTCTTCGCAGCTCCTTTTAACCCGTTCCACATATTGCGGAGTGTGAACCGTCGTAAGCCACTCTTGCGACGCGGGCGACGCCCCAAGCCTCACCAGTTGAGAAAGCAAACCCGATTTTTCCAGCCCCTGAACTATGGCTGTCAGCCGCTGCCGCCTTTCAGGGTGGCCTGCTCCGGTCTTGTGCTGGAGGTAAATGTCATCGTAAAGAAACCCTGTCTTGCGTCTTTCCTGAGAGGGATTTTTTCTCACTTCACCTCGTTCAGTAGAACTATTCTGCTCTGTCCCTCGCCTTTCCAGCTTCTTGCTGCTCACTTCTCGCCTCTCGCCTCTCATTGGGCGTGCTGCTCTTACACAGCGGAAGCCGTAGATATCGTATCCAAAACAGGCATCAGTGTAACCAGGATTTTCGTTGTAGCGAAAAGATGAGCGACACTTATCCGAGGTTGAGTTCCAACAACCACCACGCACGACCTTGGTGTCGCCAGTCTTTGGGCCATTGGGGTTTTCTTTAGGGCTTTCCTTGTAATAGTCCACCTTGTAAAAGTCGTTACACCATTCCCACACATTGCCGCACATATCGTATAAGCCCCACGGATTGGGTGGCCTCTGACCCACGGGTCGAGGTTTTCCCCCAGAGTTCTCCTTAGACCAGCCGTAATCCCTTAACTTTGATCGGCTATTGCCAAAATAATATCTTGTTTTCGTTCCCGCCCGACAGGCATATTCCCACTCTGCTTCTGTCGGTAGTCTATAGCCATTTGAGTTGAAATCACATTCCCATGTTTCCAAATCGTAGCAAGGTCCAAAACCTTCTGCGCGAGAACGCGCATTGCAGTATCTCACCGCATCAGACCAACGTATCTGCTCCACAGGATTCTTCCCTCCTTTCCACCGGGAAGGATTTTTCCCCATAACTCTTTCATATTCCTCTTGAGTCACCGGATATTTATCAATGTAGAAAGAACTTATGTAAACATTATGAGGTACTTCATCTATGTCACCTCTCTTGTCCCCCATTGCAAACCCACCCGCCGGGGCCAAAACCATCTCTATCCCAGATGCAGTCTTTATTTCCGTTGCGGTATCGCTTGGAGCCTGGCGGCCACATCCTTGAAGAAGAACTGACGTTCCCAATACGAGCAACCCGGCCTTAATATAGTTCATACAGTTCTTCATAATCTTCCACTTTCCGGGGTGCGGTTTCGAAATCCTGGCATATCCGGTTGGCTTCCTTCAATTAGGTCGCTGTCGTCATTGCGCCCTGCCGGCCTTTAGCCGGCACCGCCCTTAGCCACCTGCTTCAGCTGGTGGTCATCAGATACGCCGTCTCTCTCTCTCTCTCTCTCTGTCTCTCGCGCGAGCCGGCTTTAGCCGGGCTTCTCGACCAAAGGATTCATCCGACCATTGCCACGCAAATACGGCCACAGCCCTTTCTCATCTCCATTCCCGAACCTAACATCCCACGCTCAGTAATTCGGCCATATTTCATATCCGTCAGCATTTCTTAGGCATCTCCTGCAGCGCCTTCTAATCTCTTCCGCTATTTTAACTGCTTGGGCTTGATTTACACAACGATAGCCCGCCTCTTGAAACAATTTCCTGCTGATACTATGACACTTGCCAACAAGGTAGTCTTGAGCCCCTCCCATGTCTCTCCATTTCCCCCCGAGGCCCAAATAAGTCGAAAGACTTTTGGGGTCTTTCTTTTCCGTAAGAGCTTTCGTCTTCTGAGCTAACCCGTGAGCAAATTCTAATGTTTTTATATTCTTTTTCTGCCTACTGTACTCTTGCAGTATCTGCTGCGTTATTGTTTCCATATCATTAAGAAATGGTTCCAGGTCAGGCTTCGCTTTTCTTGTTAGATTTAGAAAGTTTATCATGTTATGCGCAAAATCCTGATATTCGTTGATTCTTTTCACATGCTGGGTGACAAAGTATAACACATCATCCACAGCTCCCTCTATATACTCCTTCCTTTCTACTTCTTTGCCTGCCTTAAAAAGCGGCTGCATTGCCGCTGTACAGCCGCAGGTAGCAGCACGACGAATGCCCACGCTTCCCCTTCTATGATGTGTCCGCAGCTTGCGAGCCGCGACGTCGAGTATAGCATAACAAGTTTGGCCACCTAACGTCTCCTTCATAATATCAACAGGAGTAGATACCGAGGCAGGAGTTCCTTTCCTCTCGAGAAAATAAATCACAGAGTCTCCCTCGGGCGGTATTTTTTTGCCGAGATGATAGAAAGCATTTTCGTCGTTAAACCAGACGGGATACACATAGGCCCCTATTATAGCCCGCCAGATCCTTTTCTGTTTAGATTCTCGAAACCTGAAAGTAGTTTTCACCCCGTCTTCACATAATTGGGTTACCCATCTTGCAGGAAACGGCCTTTTCCAATTGATAGCTACATCCTTTTCCAGATAAGAAGATTTCAACTCTTCTTTATGCCAGATGCCCGGCGCATCCAATACGCCAAGATAAATACTTTTCCCGTCATTTTCAAAGTCAACAGATGCGATGAGGCGTCCCCCCTGTTCTTCATTAGCCAGGATAAGCCTCATTTCTTGTTTTCCTTCCGGCCAGGTCATGACCAACATGCTGTTTCCCCCCTTCAGTAATCCCAAGAACAGATTCTCCGAAGGGATATAGAGTCTATTCGTCGAAGGGTATTCTTTGGGATCGTATATCAGGTCATCGCCGATAAAACTGGGGACTACACCATACTCGATTGGACTAACCAGGCTTATCCCTTTCATATTCTCATCAGGTCTAATCTCAATAATCTCCTTTCTGCTGAAAGAGAAAGTTGCAGATAAATCTTGCCCCCCTTCCTTACCGGAAAAAGAAACTCCCAACGCCGCCTCATCGCCCGTATTTCGCAATATTCTACAGTGAGTAATGTTTGCTGCTTTTCCCTTTAATTGAAGGGGGACGAATTGCATTCGGTACTCTTTGGAATCTGCTTTCGAGTAGCTAACGACTTTCCCTGTTTTCGAGCAAAACATGGTAGTTACGTATTCATTCTCTACTACTAAGTCTCCTTGGAGAGAGTATTCTCTGCCATAGTAACTCGGGTCCGACATGGCAGCGGCGGGGTCGCTTTCGAGCATCAGAAGGTTAGGAGGAACCAGTCTCCAGTTAGTTCTATCCCGGACATCAACTTTGTTTACAAAAGGTGACACTGTATCCCAGACCTGTGTACTTGTCATCCTTTCTGTCGCCCGCGCCATCAACAACCCTGGACTTGTTACCACCAAAAGAATTACCACTGTTTTCCATACAGACAATCTAAAGTTTATGCTCTGCTCGGGCATCACAATCTACCTTCCCTTCTAAGTCCATCATCCACTTTCTAAAAGGTTGCGTTCCAAATAGTTTTTTAGCGACTGTGGCATATCGTTCTTCCAGCGAGTCGCTGGCATCAACACAAGACTCCCTCGGTGACTAAGGGGCAGGGGCGGTGCGTTTCTCACACACCGAAATCCTATACTCTCGGTAATACAGGCATCTATGACACGGAAATTTTCGCCCGTACGCGACGACGACCGACAACTCTCTGCACTGTAATTCCATCCCCCGCCGCGCAAAACCTTCACCTCGCCCTTCTCGGGCCCCCTCGGATTTCTTGAGGGGCTTTTCATATAATAGTTCTTACTGTAAACATCATTGCACCATTCAGCTACATTCCCGTGCATGTCGTAGAGTCCCCACTTATTCGGTCTCCTCTGCCCCACCGGATGCGTCCGCTTAGATGAATTTCCCTTGAACCATCCGTACTCTGACAGCTTGCGCGCGTCCCTACCGAAGCAATACGCTGTGTCCGTTCCGGCACGACACGCATATTCCCATTCCGCCTCCGTCGGCAACCGGTATCCGTTTGCCTTGAAATTGCACTGCCAGCTTCCACTTTCTTCGTCATAGCACGGCTCAAGCCCCTCCGCGCGCGAGCGAAGATTGCAGTACAAGGCCGCATCAGACCAGTTTACCGTATCGACAGGTCTCGAGTTCCCCCTGAGCGAAGAAGGATTGGCCTCGGCGAACTTGACGTATTGTTGCTGGGTCACCTCGTATCTGTCCATTAGAAAAGCGTCAATCCACACCCTGTGTACGAGAGACTCGTCGGATGAGCCATCGGCGCTTCCCATCTCGAACCAGCCCCCCGGAATCAACACCATCTCTGCACCGGATTTCGTCTTTATCACCTGTGGCGCTCGGGGAACGGACCCGGACTCCTCGACATTTCCGCAGGATGCCCCCAGGGTGACCGCGACAAGCAGCAACCAGCGAGAATTTCTGGCCCTCATTTTGCCAAGCCCCTGTCCCATTGCTCGTTCATCCTCACCGGCAGTCTCGACGCTCACCCATTCTTCTGCGAGACCCACTCCACAAATATTCCAGTCCTTCGCTTTATTCTTTAACTTTATCGCTCATCATCCGGTGGAAGCCAATCATAGTCCCAGTGGTGGCCAACCCATCCTGGAGGGCTGATTGTTATCGTCTCGTTATCAACAACCCGGACAACGCAGAGCGGGCTGTGCACCTTCCAACTCCCCGCATGGCTGATCTTGACGTAGGTGATGTATCGCCCGCAGTGCGACCAGCGTCCGCACGGGTCCTGGCCCAGCAGTTTTTTGGGGAGAGTAGTTATCTTGCCATCCGTCCCGCCGGGCAGAGTCGCGTCGAACTTGCGGATGCTGAGACTCCCACCGGAATTCCAGCACATCCATTTGCCGTCGGGGGAGAAACCCGGGTGGCACTCGCCTCCCCCTGCGGGATGGTTGGGCATCTTTCGTATCTCACTGCCGTCGGACGACATGAAATCTATGCTGTACCTGGCGCCGAGGTAGTTCCGAATCTCAAAAATCAACCATTTGCCATCGAACGACATGTCCGCGATGGACACCCTTCGCTTGACGGGGACCGGCCTGCTGTCTCTCCCGGTCTCCATGTCAGTGTAAATTATCCCTCCCCTGCCGCAATGCACAGTTCGCTTGCTGTCCGGTGTCCAGACGTAACCACCGCCGCTGCGCCTGGCCTCCAGAGTCCTCACATTCACAAGATAATCCCCATAGTTGTATGTGAACCATTTCCCATTCGGAGACGTGCGAGGCTTGTTCTCGTCCTTGTCCGATGTGTTGGTAAGCTGCTTAAGCCCAGTACCATCGGCGTTGATGATGTACAGGTCTCGCGCAACCGATTCCCCCTTTGACTCGTCCGGGTTCTTCGGATGGATGGCGATGACCAGCCGATACCCTGTCCTCCTTAACTCCTCCTTCAAATCCTCGACCCTTGGTTGCGCGAACGTGGTGCAGTCCGGGGGCATTTGCCATCTTGCCCTGAGCGAGGGCTTCTTTTCACCCCAGCAGGCCGCAGCAATGCTAAGCATAAACAAGAAAAAGAACCTTGCGTAAGCGTTCATATCGCGCTCCTTTCTCGAAAAATACTAACTCCACAGGAGACTCCCTTCCTTGCCGCCACAAGACGAAGCCTCCAAACCCACGCCTTATCTCCCAAACGCACGTGCAAAGTGATGTCATGGAGACAATACTGAGTCATGTTGCCGCGGCTCACGGTCCCTCAAGCGGGTGTGGCTACATTTGAGTGGGTGATCTTGCCAAGTGTAACGCCGCCCCGCCATGGCGGGGCGGTCTCGAGGGCGTCTCGCCCTCGATTCTTTCTTATATCCTTTGCGTCTTCGCGTCTTTGCGAGAGGTCTCCCCCGTCCCATTTCTCCCGCTAAGAAGCCAAGCGTCCTGTCCATCTTGTTTTTGACTTGCGGTTCTTCACTCCGAGTTCTGCGACGCGCAACAAACAAACCAAGGGCGAGTTCTCTACCACTTAAACGTAGCCGCACCCCCTCAAGCGTTGGACCGCACTGCGAAGATGAAAGCCGTCCGCATCAAATAGACAAAACTTTGCCGACCTATTCCGTAGAGATATTTTGAGGCGCATTTCTTACACAGCGAAATCCTATCGCATCGCTCGCAAGGCATGTATCGTTAATAGAGGGATCGCCCACCCGGTAGGAAGAGCGGCAACTGTCCGCCCTGGCGTTCCAGGCGCCGCCCCGCAAGACCCTTTCCTTTCCTTTGGCAGGTCCCTTCGGGTTTTTCTGCGGGCTTCCACCGTAGTAACTTGCGGAATAGAAATCATTGCACCATTCGGCGACATTTCCGTACATGTCGTAAAGCCCCCACGGATTAGCTTTCTTCTTCCCCACAAGATGTGTTTTCTTGAAGGAGTTCTCGGTGAACCAAGCGTAGTCCTTGAGCTTCCGCGCGTCATTACCAAAAGAGTATTTTGTCTTCGTCCCCGCCCGACAGGCATACTCCCATTCCGCCTCCGTTGGAACCCTGTATCCGTTCGCCCGGAAGTCGCACTCCCACGTTTCCTCATTGTAGCAGGGCTCGAGGCCCTCCGTCCGGGAACGCTCGTTGCAGTACATAGTCGCATCGGTCCAGTTCATCTGCTCTGTGGGATGCTCCGGATTTTTGAAGTGAGAAGGGTCGGGCAAAGGAAACCTGTCATACAACCCCTGAGTGACCTCATATCTGTCCATCAGAAACGAATTGACCCATACCCCGTGCACGGGTGACTCGTCCGATGCGCCCTTCTCGCTTCCCATCTCGAACCACCCTCCCGGAATCAAGACCATTTCAATGCCCGACTTCGTCTTTATGGCGCGAGGCGCCTTGTAGCCAAACCCGTCCTCCTCGACCTTCCCGCACGACAGCCCGAGGAAAGCCGCGACAACCAGCACCCACCGCGAGCTTTCTGCCATCCGGCGGGGAAATCGTTTTCTCTTCACCTTCCTCTCCTGAGCGGCGCCCAATCGGGCTCTTTATTGTCTTTGCCATCGGTGGTAATGAGCGTCCATTTCCCCGTCAGATCAGCCACACAGATATTCCAGCCCCTCGCTCTGCCACCTACGATTTCCTCCGCGGCGGGGCCAAAGGAGAAAGCGATGTACTTGCCATCCGGAGACCAGTCGGCATGATAAGTCTCGAATCCTTTCGGGCAGGTGACAACGTCACGAACATTCGTGACCCTCGGTGTCGGCAACGTCAACTCAATATTGCCGACAGATAGCGCCTCATCAGCCCTCCCCCAGGTGATCCTCTTCCCATCAAGCGTTATGTCGAGCCTGCACCCCGTGACGCCCCACCGAGTCAAATCAAAAACTTTCGTCCCTTTGGCTTGAAAGGCCAACTGCGCGTGGCGATAACCCATCCCTCCGTGTACCGTGGCAAGGAACCAGTTTCCATCGGGCGTCCAGCAAATGTTGTAGAGGTGATGGAGGTTACTGTTTGGGTGCTGTTTGTGCTTCCGGGTGGCGAGGTCATAAATGAAAAGTTCCCGGGTCGCATAATCCTTCGTCGTGTAACGGTCGAACTCCGCTTTCAGATACGCGATATGCTTCCCATCGGGACCCCAGCACGACTGACGGGTATTCGCAGCCACTTTCGTCCGCCCGCTTCCATCAATCTTCATGTAATAGACATTTCGAACCTTCTTGCCTCCCACCATTTCATCGGTGACGAAAGAGATTTTGCTCCCGTCCGGAGACACCTGGGGATACATCTCGTCCACGCCAACGGTGCCGGTGAGATTGACCGGGTTGGAACCATCCGCATTTATCAAGAACAACTCCCAGTTATTCCCGCGATACGTCTCGTACACGAGCTTGAACGGAACCTCTTTTAGTTTTAGCTCAGCTCCCAATTTTGTAGCCGAGGCGACTTTCCTTTTTGCGAAATCCTCCTCGCCGGCCTTCGAAAGTGAGCCTGCTGTCGCAGCGAAAAGGAAAATGATTCCCGCTGCGCACCACCTCAGAGCTCCCGCATGCCATATCTTTGTCATATCTTCAGTCTCCTTCCTCGTGATTATTGAGCTACTTCATACCAGTATTGCCCGGATTATTCAACGAGCAAAAAGCGCTTTCCTCGCCCCTCGCTCCTTTCATAATGAGCCCTGGCGGGTAAAACGGCTTTTGGCCGCCTGGTATTGTTGTCCGGTGGGATAATAAGCCTTTTGCTCTTCTGGCAGCCAGTGGCCTCGCCCGCACCTCTTGGGAATAAAGTAATCCCTCAGTCTCCGGCGGATGTCCTGCCAAGGCGGGGGAGCGAGAAAGGGAACACAAGGGTAACACAAACGCGCAGGGGCGCAGAGGGGAGAATGAGAAGGACTCCCTCGTCGCCTGCCGTTCCATGGGCCTCTTGCGCTTGATTGCCAGGTGCAGCTCAGTGTTCCCGTCTATGTAACGCTGGCGTCTCGCCGGCAGTCGCGATGGCGTCTCGCCCTCGGCGGGGGCAGGATGCCACCGGCACAAGGGCTACTCTGCGTCCTATGAGACCCGAACCTCAGCCGCCGGTAACTGAGGCCTTACAAAAAGCGGCATTTTTTCTTGACAAAGCCGCAGGGGGTGTGATTATTTCTAAATTGTAAGGATGTCGGGAATGTCGCTTGGAGTCCAGACATGAAGCCCGAGACCAAAGGGGAAATAGAAACGAGGAGTCGCGCTGCTCATCGGGAACAGCCCACGCACAAGTGGGCTTTTTGTATTTGCAGGCCGAATACTAAGCAAACCGGGTTCAAAATGACGAACATTCCAAATGCTAACACGAAACGCTCAATGAGGAGGGTTTTGGCAGCAATCGCCATCTGTGGTCTCCTAGAGATTCAGCCGAAAAGTGGTTTTTAGGGTTCCAGAAATCGCGCAGACGT
>CAZXGF010000038.1:0-51975 GCA_964640185.1 uncultured Verrucomicrobiota bacterium
GGCACAAGGGCTACTCTGCGTCCTATGAGATCCGAACCTCAGCCGCCGGTAACTGAGGCATTAGGTGGCGGGGTAACCCCTCGCTTACGGGTCGCTATGGGTGAAACCGCAGAGTGCGCAGAGCACGCAGAGAGGCTTACGTATCGCCTGCATCCTGCCGGCCGTGTGGCATGGCTGTTCTTTTCGCCCTGAGGGGCAGAGCCCCACCTGGGGTCCCGCGTCCCGCGGGATGTTGATGCTTTCGCATGGCTCTTGCCGCAAAGACTTCCTGTCCCACCCGTAACTGACGGATTCCTCACAGAGGCTTCGCTTCCTTGCGAAACCGCCGCAAATGTCCTACCATTGGCAGCCGCACTTGGAACCGAGTCAACAGGAGCTTTTGCAATGAGTGGCTATAAACTATTCGTCGGCGGCAGAGTCATTCTGCCGCAAAGGATTCTCGATGACAGATGCGTCCTGGTGAAAGGCAGGCGTATCAAGGCGGTCGGCGAGAGGTCGCAGGTCTCCGCTCCGTCGGATGCTGAGGTCATTGATGCCGAAGGGGACTACATTTCTCCCGGTTTCGTGGACATCCACGTGCACGGAGGCGCGGGATCAGATTTCTCTGACGGCACGATGGAAGACCTCCGAAACGTCACCCGCTACCACGCCGAGGGAGGCGTCACTTCCGTCGTTGCCACCACCGCCTCCATGCCGACGGAGCAAATCCTCAAGGCTCTGGAAGTCATCGCCGAAGCCGAAAGCTCGTCCCCCGATGGCTCCCGCGTCCTCGGCGCGCATCTGGAGGGGCCATATCTCCTTCAGGAAAAGAGAGGCTGTCACCTGGAGGCGCAGGTGCGCAATCCCGACCCTGAAGAGTACAATAAATTCGTCGAGCGTTCGCAGCACATCGTCAGTATGACGTGCTCTCCCGACCTGCCCGGAGCCGAAGAAATGATCCGTGCCCTCACCGTCGCCGGAATCGTCATCAGCGCCGGGCACTCCAATGCGTCCTACTCCCTTATGATGCAGGCTATCGAGTGGGGCGTCACGCACACAACCCACCTCTACTGCGCCATGAGCAGTTTCGTGACCTTCAGCAAGCCCTTCGTCAAAAGGCAGGGCGGGATCGTCGAAGCCATCCTTCTCGACGAGCGGCTCACCACCGAAGTCATCAGCGACGGCATTCACCTCTCGCCGGACATGCTCACCGTGCCATACAAGATTAAGCGACCGGAGAGGGTCGCCATCGTCAGCGATGCCATGCGAGGCGCCGGAATGCCCGACGGCGAATACACCTTCGGCCCCCGCGACGGGCAGAGGGCTATCGTCAAAGATCGCGAGTCCCGCGTCGCCACGGGCGAGTGGCTCGCCAGCTCCACCTTCCGTCTCAGCGAGATGGTTCGCGTCTATCGGCAACTTGTCGAGGCGCCTCTTCACGACATCGTCCGAATGGCTTCCCTGACGCCCGCGACAATCATCAACCTCGCCGACCGCCTCGGCAGCCTTGAGAGGGGAAAGCTCGCCGACGTAATTCTCTTCGACGAGGACATCGCGGTCAAAAGGGTCTTCATCGGCGGAGAGGAGCAAGGCCGAGAATAATCAACTGACGAGCACGCGGAGAAGAGGGAAAAAGGAGTATAACGCAGAGGTGCAGAGACGCGGAGACGCATCGAGACAAAGAGTAACCGCAGAGTGCGCCGAGCAGGCGCAGTCTCCCGTGTACCGCTGGCAGGATGCCCGCTGTTTCCACGGCAGGCGACGACAGTATCCTTCTCACCTTATTCTCTGCGACTTTGCGTTAATCTGCTCTTCCCTTCTTGCCTCCTCCTCCTCGGCCGGCTATCCCCCCGAGACTCTGGCCATACCCCGCACCCATCTATTCTATTGACTGCGCAGTGCTCATGAGGTAATCTTATATGGGTGAGCGTTCGGGAGAATGGTCGTGTTTCTGGCGCGTCACGTCGCTGACCGGCAGGGAATACGCGAGAAGCGACAGGGAACTCATAGATTCGCGGAGCACGAGGATGTTTGCGGATTTTGACGAAGGTGTGAAAGCAATCCTCCAGCGGGACAGAAGGTACGCCAGGGAAGCGTACGAGTTCGTCAGGGAAGCCCTGGAGTACACCCGCATCTGGATGAATCGCAGTGGGCACGTGAGCGGGCAGCAGCTTCTGGTGGGCATCCGCAAATACGCCCTTGACCAGTTCGGCCCGATGTCGAAGACCGTGCTCAATCTCTGGGGCATACAAACGTGCGAGGATTTCGGCATCATCGTGTTCAATCTGATTGACCACAAAATCCTCGCCAAGACTTCGCAGGATTCCATTGATGATTTCCGCGAGGGATACGATTTCGAGGAGGCTTTTGACAAACCGTACACGAATTAACCAACGTAGGGGCACGTTTCCGCGACCCGCCAACTCAAATATGCGGGGGAAGAAATGACAAAGGAAGAAGACGAGGCAAAGTACAACGAGGCGAGATTTCTCGCGCTGATCTCCGGCTTGTCAGCCGGCGCCATGCAACATCTGGGCAAAATTGTCAACCCTCTCACAGGCAAGATCGAGAAAGATATGCAAGCCGCCCAGGGAACCATTGACATCCTCCGCATGCTCAGGGAGAAGACCAAAGGCAACCTCACAGAGCGCGAGGAGAAAACACTCAACGCCCTGCTCGCCAACCTTCAGCTCAATTATCTCGACGAGGCAAAGGCGGAAGCCGAAAAGCCGAAAGAGAAGCCGGAGGAGAAAGCCGAGGTAAAGCCTGAGCCGGAAGGGAAAGAGGAACCTCCTGGGGAGGAAAAAGCGGAGAAACCCGCAGATGTAAAAAAGCAAGAGCCTTCTCAGGAAAAGAAAGAGGAACCAGCGGAACATAAACAAAACGCTGCGCAAGAGAAGGGCGAAGAGCCGCCAGCCGACGAAAACAAGCCGCCGAAGTAGAAGACCGGGATTAACGCCGGCTTTTGCATAACAAGAGGCGCATGACCAGGAATCGGCTCATGTCTCCTTGCGCAATTGTTGACCGCTCGTGGCGCAGGGGCAATTACCGCAGACACCGCGCAGCACGCATGGCGCACGCAGCGTTAATCTTTATCCCCTATGCGATCGGGGGATCTCGGCGATTTGATTTTCAAGAGCAAAAGGGAACTCGATTCCAATGACGCATCCGTTGAGACGGTCCCTTCTGGCGACAGCGATTCTGCTGTCGCTTTTGATTGTGGCGACGGTGACCGCTCCACCATGTCTCTCCCAAGACCTCACGCCTGAGCGCCTCCTCCGCGAGGGGAAATACGTCGAGGCGATTCGCTCGCTCGACCAGAGATGGCGGGCGGCGGGGAAGTTATCCCCTGGGCAGCTCCGGTTGTATCTGGACGCCTACTATCAGCATGGCAAGCAGCTCGCGAAAAAAGGAGATTCTGACAACGCAAGGGCGTGTTTCCTTCGCATCATCAGTCTCGACCCCCGCCATGCCGACAGCCACTTTCACTTCGGCATCATCGAGAAACGGGCGAAGAACTACCAGAAGGCGCTTCAGTACCTCCGCTCCGCCATATCGCTGAGAAGTCAGCACAGCCCCGAAGCCAACACCGCGATTATCGAGATCGCAAACGAGTCCCTCACCGCCGCCGCAAAGGCGATCGCCGGAGGGCAGGTTCAGACCGCTCGCAGCTATCTGACCTTCGTCACCTCCAACTTCGCGGGCGAGGAAAAGAACAAGGCCCTCGAGTTGACGACTTACGGGCTGATTCCCCTCGAGAGAGCCGCCGCCGAATACACAAAAGCAACCCGCCTCCTCACCGCCCGAGGCAAACCGCAAGCGGTCACGATTCTCCGAGGCATCCCGAAAGACTACTCGGGCACCTTCTTCGCTCAGAGAGCCAATCAGCTTCTGCAACAGCTCGGCGAGAAGATAATCGCCGTTCGCACCTCCACGGGACTCGAACTTCCCCCGTCATGGAGAAGAAGGCAGACCGTCCACTTCGATGTCTATTACGAGAAAGAAATCTTCTTCAACAGGATTGTCCCTCAGGCAGAGAAAGTCCTCCCGCAGGTTTTCGCCAGCTTCGGCTACGCAAAACCCAACTGGAAAAAGAAATGCAAGATTTACCTCTTCAGTAGCCTCAAGGACTGGCGAAAGTTCCTGGAGGCGAATAAGGAAAGTCTCCGCGGATGGTACAACGCCTTCGGGATTCCGCACGCGATGGAGGTTTACCTCTACCAGGAGAAAGACACTTCGTATATGGTGAAGCAAACCGTCCCGCACGAACTGACGCACATCGTGCACTTCGGCATCGTCGGCGATTTCCGGTACACCCCCATGTGGTTCATAGAAGGCCTCGCCATCCTCCACGAGGAAGGCGAGAGGAAGGAACTCAGAAGGAACGTTCGCTCACTCAGGCGCACCGGCAACTACATTTCCCTCAAGGAGCTGGTTTCGCTGCGAGGTTACCCCGCCGAGACGGAAAAAGTCGGCATGTTCTACCTCGAATCTGCGGCGCTGACGGACCTGCTCCTCCGCAACTTTGGCCCGAAAAAGGTTCGCGAAATGGCGATTGCCTACAGACAGCCTGTCCCCCTCGCCGCCGTCCTGAAGAACGTCCTCGGGATAACAATGGACGACCTCGAGAAGTTGTGGAAAAGATACGTCGAGTAGAATAAGTCCAGTGATTGAACCACAGAGAATGCAGAGAACGCACAGATAATTGGACGCGCCAGCGGGATTATGGCATTCTTCTCTGCGGTCTCCGCGGTTAGGCTTTTGATGCAAAAGAGTCACTCACCACGACACACCCCGAGCACACCCGAAAAAGGCGACACAGATGCAGTGGGAAATTCAGGCGAGGTCGCGATTCTGCTGTAAGTGCCAGAGAGAATTCCTCGACGGCGACAAGTATCGCTGCGTGCTCACGTATCGGGAGGACGAACCTTACCGGCGGGACTTCTGCGAGGGCTGTTGGGCGACCGAGCAGCAATCGCAAACTGAGGCGGAAGAGCAGCCCATTTCCTGGTGGCAGAGCACCGTCAAAATCGCTCCGCCGCAGCCGAAGGAGGAGGCTATACAACGAAGCCTCGCCGAACGGCTCCTCCGAAAATACCTCAACTTCCGCGAGGCGAGGTACATTAACTTCTGTTACATCCTCGCTCTCATGCTCGAAAGACGCCGGATTCTCTCGGCGAAACACACCGTTGAGGAAGACTCCTCCGGCAAAACCCTTATTATCTACGAGCACGCGAAGACCGGCGAGACCTTGATCGTCATGGACCCGCATCTGACTCTCTCTCAGGTCGCTCAAGTCCAGGCACAGGTCAAAGAGATTCTCGATTCCGAGCGGGAAGCCCGCGAGGCTAAAGAGAAACAGGAGGATGAGAAACAATCGGAAGAAGGCGAAAGCCAAACGCAGGAGGTAGAGAACGGCGAGGGGCAGCCATCTGATGGGAAATGACCGCAATGACCGCAGAGACCGCACACAACAAGGCCTTTTTTGTGAGCAGCGAACGTATCTCTTAACTCTGCGATCTCTGCGGTAAATGCTCTCAGCGTGCGCGGAACGACAATGAACACATAAGTACATGAGTTCGCAAATGCGGTGACGTATAATGGTGTCGTGAAAGAAGCTATTTTGACGAGATAATCACGCCATCGGCGTGAACGGGATTGTTCGAGAGACGTGAGCCATCCAGTAAATCATAGGCTGGCGGGCCACTGCGTGAAAGAGCACGAACCGCAAGAAATCACCGGACACGTAGTTCGAGACCTTCCTGCCCAGTCATGGCGGGGTCGAAAGTCACACGGTCGTCGTCGAGCGGAAGTGTGTCAACGCGGTTGTTCTGGCGGCTCAGTAGATGCAACTCGTTAACAATGTCGTCGCCACCCGCAAGCCAGTATGTCAGCGGGAAGTTGAGGTAGAGCGAAAGGCCAAGAACCCTTCGCAAGGATAAACAAGATTGCAAGAATCACGTCCATCCTGTTATCCTGTCGGAGCAAATGCGTCGCCGAACTTATGAATTGGAGCACTAATGAAATCGGAGGCCGACGAATGAGCAGAGTTCTCGTCATCTACCATTCCCAGAGCGGAAACACAAAAGCCGCCGCAGAGGCGGTTGCCAGAGGTGCGCAGTCCGTCGAGGGCACCGAAGTTGAAACCAAGCAGGCGTTGAAAGCCACCTCCGACGACCTGTTGAACTGCGATGGCATCGCCATCGGCTCACCCGACTATTTCAGCTACATGGCCGGTGGCTTGAAGGATTTCTTCGACAGAACGTTCTACCCCACGCAGGGAGAGGTGACGGATAAGCCCTGCGCCATCTTTC
Source organism: uncultured Verrucomicrobiota bacterium (assembly GCA_964640185.1). GTDB lineage: Bacteria > Auribacterota > JABMQX01 > JABMQX01 > JABMQX01 > CAZXGF01. The sequence continues at coordinate 6,294 of CAZXGF010000038.1, forward strand.
TCACCCACGGCGGTGGCGGAAAAGCCGTCAAGAGCGTGAGAGAGATGTGTCAGAAGTTCAAGTTCAACATTATCGCAGGACCCGCCCTGGTCAAAGGCCGCCCTCAGGGGGAAGACGAAGAGAAGCTGGCGGCACTCGGAGAAACTCTGGCGCAAGCCTGTGCAAAATAAATGAGGAGAAAGGTCAAGTGGAAAAACGTGTTGTTCGCCCGGAAGGAGGTCCCCCGGCAAAGGGACCGTATTCGCCCGCGGTCATCGTCAGCGACCTCGTGTTCCTCTCCGGGCAAATTCCGATTGACCCGGAAACTGGCGAGCTCAATCGCGGAGACATCGCCGAACAGGCAGAGCTTGTCTTTCAGAACATCAAGTTTCTTCTTGAAGCGGCCGGAAGCTCCCTCCTGAAAGTCGTCAAGACCACCGTTTACCTCGCGGACATCGCCGACTTCGGCGCCGTCAACGAGGTCTATGCCCGCCACTTCGGCCCCGACTTCCCCGCCCGCACCTGCATCCAAGCGGCAAAACTCCCCCTCGACGTCAAAATCGAGGTCGAGGTCATCGCACACAGGTAAAACGTTCACCGCTGACAGCGCGGAGTTCGCAGAGAAAGACCACCCCGCCCTGGGATAACATCAAACCTCCCTCTCTGCGCCCTCGGCGTGCTCCGCGGTTCCTCTTCACAGTCTCATCCCTTGCCCGGCCAGACCACGACCCCGTGGGACTGAGAGATTACAGTCGTGTCGCCTATACGAACGGAACGTATCAAGCGACGGGGGCGGGGCCCTCCGTTTCCCCGCAGAGATGGAGAAGCTCTTCCCAGCGCTTGTCAATGTTCGTCTGGATTTCCTCGAGGAGCGGTTTGTTTTCCGGTTTGAGGACGTGCTGGAAGCGCCTCTGAGTTTTCAGCCACTCCTCGATGGGAACGTACTTCCTCGGCTTGTAGTTGAGCTTCCACTTGCCGTCCTCGACCTCATAGAGAGGCCAAAACCGTGTCTGAACGGCGAGCTTGGTGACCTCGATGGATTTCTCCGGGGCGCATCTCCATCCACGGAAGCACGAGGAGAGGATGTTGATGAATTTCGGCCCCTTGATTTCCATAGCCTTCTTGACCTTGGTCATCAGGTCGTTCCAGCGGTCGGGTGTCGCCTGCGCGACATAGGGGATGCCGTGAGCCGCCATGATTTTTGTGAGGTCTTTGCGGAACTGCTTTTTTCCGGGGACGACGGTTCCGGCGGGAGAAGTGGAGGTGGCGGCGGCTCTCGGGGTGGAGCTGGACCTCTGGATGCCGGTGTTCATGTAGGCTTCGTTGTCGTAGCAGACGTAGAGCATGTCGTGCCCTCTTTCCATCGCCCCGGAAAGAGCCTGCAAGCCTATGTCGTAGGTTCCTCCGTCGCCGCCGAAGGCGATGAACTTTATCTCCTTATCAATCTTTCCCTGCTTTTTGAGTGACTGGTAGGCAGCCTCCACACCGCTCATGACGGAGGCGGAGTTCTCGAAGGCGCAGTGAAGGTAGGGGATTCGCCACGCCGTATAGGGGAAGATTGTCGTGGCAACTTCAAGGCATCCGGTGGCGAAGGTGACGACCACCGGATAGTCAACCGCCATCAGAACTTCCTTGACGCCGATGATGCTTCCGCAACCTGCACAGCAGCGGTGCCCCGGCGCGATAAGGCCTTTCTTGTGTGTGAGCTCTTTCAGCTTAATAGCCATTTTTGTGTCATCCTCCTCTAATGTTCACCGCAGAGGGCGCTGAGACCGCGAGTCGAAAGGAGTAACAGCCCATGAGACTTCTCTCTCTTCTCTGTGTCCTTTGCGCTCTCTGCGGTTTGAGCTTCATCGGTCCGAACTAACTCCGTGGGATGGGCATCTTGCCCATGATTGTCCACGGGCGGAACGCCCGTGCCACTCTCCGTGACTATTCTCGAACGCCGAGGTAGAACGCCTGCTCGGCGCATTTCCCGTCCTTCATGTCCTGGAAGACCGATTTCATCATCTCCGCGTCAATGTCGCGCCCGCCAAGACCGTAGATATAGTTGCTGATCTTCGCCGAAGAGCGGCCGTAAAGCGCCGCGCGGATTTCAGAGAAAACGGGTCCTCCGATAGAGTTCATGCCGTCAGCTCTGTCCATGACGGCGATTCCCTTCGCGTTGGCGAGCGCCGCGACCAGCTCCTCTGCCGGGAAGGGCCGGAAAACTCGCAGCTTCAGGAGTCCGACGTTTTCGCCGGCGGCTCGCAGTTCGTCCACGGCGGCTTTTGCCGTGCCCGCAGCGGAGCCGAGGCAAACCATGACGTACTCGGCGTCTTTGGTGAAATACTCCTCGAAAAGCCGATACTTGCGCCCGGAGAGAACCTCGTACTCCTCGGCGACTTTGAGGATGGCCGGCTTGGCGTTTCTCATTCCTTCGGCCTCCTGGCGCTTGTGCTCGAAGTAATAGTCCTGGAGGTCGAGGGGGCCGTAGGTGACGGGGTTATCCACGTCGAGGAGAGGATGGTCCGGGACATACTCTCCGACGAATCCTTTGACCTCGTGGTCCTCGAGAAGCTCCACCCTCTCGACCGTGTGGCTCAGGATGAAGCCGTCGTAGCAGACCATGGTTGGCAGAAGCACACCCTTGTCCTCGGCGATCTTCATGGACTGGATGACGTTGTCATAGACTTCCTGACAGTTCTCGCAGTAGAGTTGAATCCAGCCTGTATCCCTCGCTCCCATGGAGTCCGAATGGTCGCAGTGGATGTTGATCGGCGCGCTGAGAGACCTGTTGACAAGCGCCATCGCAATCGGCAACCGCAGTGCGGCGGCGATGTACAGAATCTCCCACATCAACGCCATCCCCTGCGAGGAGGTAGCGGTCATCACGCGAGCTCCCGCCGCCGAAGCTCCCACGCACGCGCTCATGGCGCTGTGCTCCGATTCCACCAAGACAAGCTCCGTGGGCACTTTGCCGTCGGCGACGTAACCGGCGAACCTGTGCATAAGTTCCGTCTGCGGCGTTATCGGATACGCCGGCACGACGTCCGGAGCGATCTGGCGCATCGCCTCGGCGCCCGATTCATTTCCCGTGAGTGGCAAAATTGTGCTCATATTCCCTTTTCCCTCTTTGCGCCTTTGCGTCTCTGCGTTTCATACTCTTATATTTTTCAACCACGCCTGGGCGTGGCAGAGACGCAGAGCATTTCATGTTCATCTTGTCTTCGGATTCTCTTCCTGTGCAACTTTAATTCCGCGCTCATCCGCCTCGACCTTGTCTTTCTCGGTCTCCAGCACCATCTCGATGGCGTCACGCGGACAGACCTCCGCGCAGATGGCGCATCCCTTGCAGTGGGCATAATCGAAACCCACCATCTTCTCCTCCTCGACGCGGATGGAGGCGTCCGGACACAACAGCCAGCACGTCATGCAATCGGTGCATCTCTCCTTGTCAACTACCGGCCTGTAGGTCCGCCATGAGCCGGTCTCATACTCGATCGAGTTGCCGGCGTCCAGTATCTTCGCTGCGAGAGGAAGCTCTCTCCAACCTTTTTCAGGCATTTTCCCCTTTCACCTCCTTATATGCTCGGTTTATCGCCCTCACATTCTTTTCCACGACCTCTTTGCCAAACTTCGCGGAGAACGTCTTCCGCAGCCCTTCGACAACGTGGTCCAGCTCTACCAGCCCGGTGGCTTTGACAAGCGCGCCCACCATGGGCATGTTGGGGATGTTTCGCCCGAGCTCATCGAGGGCTATCTTCGTGGCGTCAATCGTGAAAAGCTTCCCTCCCTCGATGTCGAACTCCCTTCTCGCCTCCTGAGGAGAAAGGTTCGTGTTGATGACGACCGTGCCGCCCTCCGACAAACCTTCCCACACGTCCACCGTTCCGACCAGCGTTGGGTCGAGAACGATAATCGCGTCCGGCGTGTACACCGCGGAGTGAAGTTTAATCGGCTCAGTGCTGATGCGGGTGTAGCTCCTCATCGGGGCGCCGGACCTTTCCGGCCCGTACTCCGGGAAAGCCTGACTGTACTTCCCTTCCGAGATGGCCACCTGCGTGAAGAAGTCAGCCGCCGTCTTGGCGCCCTGCCCTCCACGCGAATGCCATCGCATTTGAAACATCTCCTCCTTTTCTGCCATAGCGATTTTACCTCCAATATCGTCGTCCTTAAAATCTTCCTCCGCGCCTTTGCGTTTTGCGCTCTTATGTTTTCTAACGCAGAGCCGCAGGGTCGCAGGGTGTTTCATAAAGAATATAACAAATTCCCCCAGCGTGTTGAAACATTAAAAGCGGGGATTTCGCCATGCCCCAGTCTCAGGCGAGTACCACCCCAATGCGGTGACGCATAATGGTGTCGTGAAAGGAGCTATTTCGACGGGATAAAAAGGATAGACGGGATTGTTCCAGAGACGTGAAGCATCCTGTAGATCACAAACCCCCGCCCGGCCTAATCAAACACCTGGACGGGCGCCGAGCTGCGGAAGCGAAGAATGGAAGAGGAAGCCAGCGCAGAGGCGCGGAGGCGGAGTAAGCGACACCACCGTTCACAATTCTTTTCATTTCTTTCGTCGCCCTGTGCTACTCTTTGCGAGGGAGGCGTGGCGCTCCAACTCGCGGTCGCTCCGGGCGGCAGATGTGCTCGGCGGTTTCGATTCAGTTGCCCGGCCCCTCGCGAGGGCGTAACGCCATTGGCTCGTCGGCAACCGTTTTCTGACGGTTCAAGACGACGATAGAGCATTCACTAATGAAAACAGCCGACCGCATCAAGTTCCTCGGCACCGCCGGGGCGAGATTCGTAGTTCTCAAGCAACTTCGCTCCTCTGCGGGAACTTTCATATCCATCAATGGTCCGGGAATAATCCTCGACCCGGGCCCGGGCACCCTCGTCCGCTGCGCAGCGAGTCGCCCGAAAATCGCCGGAAAGGATATTGACGCGGTAATCCTCAGCCACAGCCATATTGACCATTCCACGGACGTTAACGTCATGGTCGAGCTGATGACCGACGGCGGATTCACGAGGCGAGGGGCTTTGTTCGCAACGCAGGAGGCCCTGGAGGGCGACGACCCGGTTGTCCTGAAGTACGTCAGGCAGTTCGTCGAGAGAATCGAGATCCTCAAGCCGGATAGCGAATACTCCATCGGCGAACTTCGCTTCCGCACCCACGGAAGGCATCGCCATGCCACAGAAACTTACGGCTTAACCTTCTCTTCCCAGGAAGGCCCCATTTCCTTCGTTGTGGACACGACCTTTTTCCCGGAGCTCTGCGAGTGGTACGCCGGCTCGGCGGTCCTTGTTCTGAACATGGTGAGAATGACGCCGCACCCCAGCGGGGCGGTCATGCACCTTTGTTATGAGGACGCGAGAACTCTTATCTCGAGCATCAAACCGCGCCTCGCCGTGATAACTCACTTCGGCGTGACCGTCATCAGAGCCAAACCGTGGGAGGTCGCCAAAAAGCTCAGCGAAGAGACCGGCGTCGAGGTCATCGCCGCGACCGACGGTAAGACCGTTGAGTTGGCGCGGGCGGAAACCGACGACGAGCAGGAGGACATCTTTCTGTAACGATACAATACGATTCCAGTTTTGGCACAGCGAGACCGCGAATGTCGTAACCCAAGCTTGATGCTGATTTGACGGGCAACCTGGCACGATTCATCTCCGTAACGAGCCAAGCAGAAAGCAAACGGTATTCGTGAACAGTTAAAATGCGGCCTTCGCTTCAGAGTTCGTGGGGAGCGTGTTTTGAGCCGTGTAGGCGTATAACGAAAAGGTGATTGGCATGGAAAGATTGGGCATAAGGTTTTTGGACCGTGCGAGTGAGATTGAAAGAGGGGAAGACAAGTTTTGCTCCTGGGCAAAAATCGCAAGAGAAGGGAAAGACGTTTATGTCACAGAAGCCAATATCTCTTGTCCTTTGGCCAGATACAACTTGGGATTCTCCGGGTATTCTCATGAGCTTGCGAGAATCCTGGTCGGCTGGGGAGATGCAGAAAACGAAAAAGCTGCTCAAACATATTTGAAAAGTGCTCATACTTTACGCGACATAAAGGTCGTGCAGTTATCCCTAACTTTGGAGGAACCCGACATAGTAGTCTATTTCGGAACGCCGGATGAGATGATGAGGAAGGTAAGGGAGTATTCCAGCAGGACGGGAAAGAGGATACCGGGGACCGTGAGCGGAATTGGAGCTATGTGTGGAGAACTGGTTGCCGTGCCCTACGTAACGGGGAATCCCAACTGTTCTCTGGGCTGTGGAGGGAGCAGGAAAAGGGTGATAAGAAGGGGTGAAGTTGCGGTTGCTTTCCCGAAGCTGTCCGAAAGAAGTGCAAAGGGGCGATAAATCACGTCGAGTCGGCCAACGACGAGAACCTATATTTGAGATGCACGAGTCACATCAATCCGGTCGTGTGTCATGACTTCGGGGGGTGAGAGGAGATGAATTCTCGCGAAAGAATCCTGACCGCGCTTCAACACAAAGAACCCGATCGAGTCCCCATTCATGACGATCCCTGGCCATCAACCGTCAATCGCTGGCAAAGGGAAGGTTTGCCCGCGGACATCCCCGTCGAGGAGTTCTTCGGCTACGAGATGGCGCTTTTCAAGGCAGACCTCTCTCCCAGATTCCCCATCAGAGTCCTTGAGAAAACGGATGAGTTCATTGTCGAGACAACCCCGCAGGGCGGCATCCGAAGGAATTTCCGCGATTATTCCACCACGCCGGAAGTCATCGAATGGCCGGTCAAGTCCCGGGGCGACTGGGAGCGAATCAAGGAGCGGCTCGTCCCCGATTGCACCCGCGTGGATTGGGTGACCTCCCTGGCAAACTTCCAGCGGGCGCACGCCGAGGGCAAGTTCATCGCCTATTGTGGCGCCATCGGTTACGATCGCTTTCAGAGCTACGTCAAGAGCGAGCAGCTACTCGTTCTCCTCATTTCCGAACAGGAATGGGTGCGGGAGATGTTCGCCACGCACGCCCGGCTCGCCATCGAAATGGCCGAGATGATGATGTCAAAGGGTTTCGCCTTCGATGGAGCTTTTTTGTACGACGACATGGGCTACCGCAACTCCTCGCTTTTCTCTCCGAGGACTTACAGAGAAGTCTCCTTCGAGAGCCACAAGATGCTCACCGATTTCTTCCACCCCCATGGAATGCCGGTCATCCTCCACAGTTGCGGCTGCGTCAAGGGGCTGATCCCGGATCTGATTGAGGCCGGCTTCGATTGCCTCCAGCCGCTGGAAGTGAAAGCCGGGATGGACCTCGTCGAGCTGAAGCCGAAGTTCGGTGACAAAATCGCGTTCATGGGCGGGATAGACGTCAGAGCTATGGCCGATCCCAACCCGAACGTTATCGAGGAAGAAATCCGCCGAAAACTCGAGGTCGCCAAGGTCGGCGGCGGATACATCTACCATTCCGACCACTCCATCCCCAAAAACGTCAGCCTCGCCCAGTACAAACGCACCATTGACCTCGTCAGGAAATACGGCGGGTACTGAACCAACGCGAGGCCCCGGCACTGCACAGCGACTCACCTCACATTGCTGCGAGCTCAATAGCCAAGCCCAGCGGCTGTCTCTTCGGGCCAGTGCGCGAGGCCGTCGCGGATATTGACCAGGCCCGGGAAGCGGTTGGCGATAGAGTCGTTCGCGAACGGGATGAATTGGCGGGCGTTCGCTTCGACGCCTTTCAGCGGTGAGAGCCTTGCCGTAAGCCCAACGGACTGGACAAGGGCGAGCCCCGGATTGGTCAAATCCTGCACGGTGTAGATTTTCCCTGCGGCAGCGGTTTTTGCGGCAGTGAGGAGGGCAAAGGTCTGCCCCTTGCAGGTTTTCAAGGCCGTACCGCTCCAGCCGAGCTCGAAGGCAGCGTCCACGTCCTCCAGTTCCCGTATTCCCTCGTCGGCGACGACAGGTTTGAGAGCGGCGACCGGCCGCATGTCGAAGCTATGCTTACGGAGGTCCCGCTCCGTCGGCTGCTCGAGATAGAGGAGGGCGTCGAACGCCTCCGGAGACGCTGCCCGGAGTTGTTCGAGAAAAGATACGCAGTATTCCGACGAGTCGCACTGCTCGTTTGTGTCCACGGAAAGAAAGAATTCCTTCACGCCTCTCTTCGCCGAGCATTCTTTCGCCACCGCAAAAACCTCCTCGGTTCGGGAAAGGTCCCACTCGAGGTCGTTTCCGCGAAGCTTGATTTTGAAGCAAAAGATTCCGTCTCGCTCTATCCACTCGTCGAGGGAAACGGGGAGGCCGTCGTCAGGCTCGTGGCACGGGCGTCTCGCCCGTGAACGCTCTGGAGAATCATGGGCAGGATGCCCATGCCGCTGGCTGCTCGCCTTCTCTTTCCGGCGGAGCTTGTCGAGGCCGCCAACCAGATGCCAGATGGGAACCGGAGAGCGGTATTGCTTAGAAATGAAATCGCTCAGGTAGCGTCCGCGGAATTTCTCTCCGAGCCAGCGAGAGAGGTCGTCGCACATCTCAGGGCCGTAGCCGCCGTACGTGTCAATGTCGTAAGCCTTGCCGAAGGCATCGTGCACGGCGGCATCCAGCGGCGAGAGGGAAACCATCGCCGCCAACAGTGGAAGCGGCTGCGAGAGATTCAGGTCTCGAGTGACGTCGCCGGCCATTTCGCCGACCGCCTCTTTCATCGCGACGCCGATGCCGAGCGGGTGATCCGTAGGTGAGTCTTGCTCAAGCCAGCGCGCTGCTCGCGCGGTCAGCTTGCGCATAGCGGCATCGCGGGTCTCGTGGTCGAGAAGCTCGCTTGGAAATGCCCACAGGTCGCCGAGGAGAATCTCGCCCTTGCCCACAGCTCGATGACCCTGCGGCGTCTCCACGTCAACCGAAGCGACTACGTCCGTAACCGCATCCACGACCCCCGACCCGAACTTCAGCGGGGTTCTGTACTTCAGCTCGTGGAAAGTCACCGAGGCTTCCTTAACCCTAACACGCTTCATCGGCATCCTCCTTCTACCTTCCTCTCTCGCCGAGCGTAGCACGAAGAATCCCCCAAGGGCAAGGGGTAGGTAACGCAAAGGCGTAGAGGCGCAGAGAGGAATATGGGAGGGACCCCGTCCTCGCCTGTCGTGGCATGAGCATCCTGCCCCCGCCGAGGGCGAGACGCGGGGTGTCCTTCTCACCTTATTCTCTGCGCCTTTGCGCCTTTGCGTTAATCTGCTGTTTCCTTCTTGCCTCCTCCGCCTCGGCCGGCTATCCACCCGAGACTCAGGGATTACAAGGCCGCTAATATTGTGCTCCCTAAATTTGTGATATTTTGTTACGATGTGCGCCTGGTGGAAAAGGGTGGTGACAACTCAAGAAACGCAACCAATAGTTGCCGCCTTCTCCGGGAAACATCCGCGGGCAATGCCTGCGGGGGGGACGGACGCTTCACTTAAGACGTCCGGACCCGATGAACGGCGTGGCATTTGGACCCGTTTTCGCATAAAGGAAGCGCGATCTCTACGAGTTTTCAGGTCAGACTGCGGAATGATCCCCGGGGAAAAGCATTTCCCAGACATACCTCTGGGCTGACTTCGTTGGCGGGAAGCGTCGGGGAAGGTTGTCTATGATAGAGACCTTAACGATAGCTCCGCTGATTTCGTGCGAACAAGCTTTTTCGCGGGTGCGGTTCACGCCTTAACCCCCCATGCCGTATGGGAAGAAAGGGATAAAGGTAGAAGAAAGGAGATGACGATGAAACGGATTTCGGCTATGCTGGTGGTGGTGGTGGGGCTGTCCCTGCCGTCGCTGACGTTCGCTGCCGAGAAGAAAGAGGCGACGAAGGAGCAACTGAAGACCCCCTCCGAGACTCTGAGTTACGCATTGGGCATGGACATCGGGACATCCTTGAAAGGTCTGGAAATAGAGGTTGATTTTGCTGCCTTCATTCGGGGTGCGGAGGCAAGTTTCAAGGGAACCAAACCGCTCCTCACGCTCGAGGAGGCCAACAAGCTCAGACAGGAGTTTTTCAGGAAAAGGCAGGAGAAGCTCGCCCTGAAAAAGAGGGAGCTCGCCGGCAAGAACCGGAAGGAGGGAGAGGCGTTCCTCACCGAGAACAAAAAGAAGAAGGGCGTCGAGACCACCGCGAGCGGGTTGCAGTACACCGTCCTTCGCAAGGGCGATGGCCCGAAGCCCGCGAAGACCGACCGAGTCAAGGTCCACTATCGGGGCACTTTGCTCGACGGGACGGAGTTCGACAGTTCCTACAAACGGGAGCAGCCCGCCGCCTTTCCAGTGACGGGAGTGATCCGGGGCTGGACCGAGGCGCTGCAGCTCATGAGCGTCGGAAGCAAGTATCGGCTGTTCATTCCTTCCGACCTCGCCTACGGTGAACGTGGCGCCGGCGCGCGAATCGGTCCGAACGCCACGCTCATCTTCGAGGTCGAACTGCTGGAGATCGAGAAGTAGCGATGCGGTTGCGCGGCCGGATCGAAGGCGCGAACGACGAGCAAGAAAAACAGACACTGGGCATATTGCTATGCCGGTCTTGTCCGGCCGTGCCCGATTATGATACCGTCGGGTCCTGAAAGGAGGAGGATAGAAGAGACTGAGGTTCGGTGGCAAGAACTTAGGTGAAATTTCAGCATGCATGTTCGAAGAAAAATGGAGGTGAGAATGAATATCTATATAGGCAATTTGTCGCGAGAGGTCACCGAGGACGATCTGCGAGAGGCTTTTGAAGCCTTCGGGCAGGTCTCATCCGCGGCAATTATTAAGGACAAGTTTACGAGCGAATCGAGAGGATTCGGCTTCGTAGAGATGCCCGCTAAAGAAGAAGCCGACTCCGCCATCGCCGGCTTGAACGGCAAGGAGATAAAGGGACGAAGCGTGAACGTTAACGAGGCTCGTCCTCGTCGTGAGCGTGGTGAAGGAGGTCGGCGTTCCTGGTAAGCGGCTCGCCGACACAATAGAGTCATAGTGCGCCTTCGGCCGAGAATGTTCTTGCCGCGAAGCCCGGCGTAAATGCCATTGGCGCCTGGCAAACACGCAAGCAGTTGCCACGGTTGTTGATAAGTGGAATGGAGGTGTTGATGTCTTGAGGCGAAATATATTGCCCGGCTTGGTCTGCCTTTCGGTCCGCTTCACGTGAGAAGGCGAGCTTAATGGTGATGGCGCGGCCCATCGTTCACCTTTCCGGGCGCACAGCGGGGCGCCCGGGAATGGAGTGTGAGACTAAGCGGGGATGGGTGCTGTACCGGATGAAGTACATATACGTGCAGAGGGTACTGCCATGGGACATTGGCGCAGACGAAATGATAAGTCGCCGAGCTTCATGCGTGCGGTGTTGGGCGCCGTTCTTGCCGCGGTCACGCTGAGTCTCGCCGAAGCGGCTGCTCCCGTGGCGAAGTCTGCCCCTGTGCAGTCCAGGACGGCCGCAAGAGCTACCGTTTACGACTTTCTTCGCAGAAACCGCGTTCCCATTAGGGGGAAGATTCAGCTTGCCAAAGTCAGCGCGGTCATCAAGAGCAGATACAAGGTGCGAAGCGTGGTCAAAATAATTCGCCCCAACAGCGTGCCCAGCGGGGATGAGCTCAAGGAGATACGCAAAATAGTCCGCAACAAGATGCGGAAGGGTGAACCTATCAAGAAGGCGCCCAGCGAACTCGATCTTCTCGGTGAGAACATCCTTGCGGGTGAGGTAATCGCGTTTCATCCCTCCGAGAAGCTTGGGGACCTGGAGTTATTCTTCTCGAAGAATCAGAGCCTGAAAGTCCAGATTGGATACGATATGTTTTACATAAGAATCGGCGACAGGGATTGCACTTTCCGCAGCCAGCCCCTGAGAAAGCAACTGAAAAATATTCTCCAGCGGTGAGAGGTCTGACGACGTGGAAGAACTGAGAGTTGGCGTCGTTGGGGTCGGGCACCATGGAAGGCAACACGTCAGGATTTACAGGGAGTTGCCCGGTGTGGCTATTACCGCCGTGGCGGACACCGATTCGGAGAAGTTGAAGTCGGTTTCCGACCAGTGGGGCGTTTCCACCTACGGTGATTACTGCGACATCGCTTCGGAAGTTGACGCGGTCAGCATCGCCAGTCCTACGACCTCCCATCACGAGATAGCAAACTATTTTCTCTCCTCGGGGAAGCATGTGTTTGTCGAGAAGCCCATGGCCTCAACCGTGGAAGAAGCGGACGATCTCATTCGCCTCGCCGAGCGGAACGAGAGAGTATTGCAGATAGGGCACGTCGAACGGTTCAATCCCGCAATCAAGGCGTTGACAAAGCTGCTGCACGACCCCGGCTTCATCGAATGCCATCGCCTTTGCCGCTATAACCCCAGGGGGTGCGATGTCGGCGTTGTGCTCGACCTTATGATTCACGACATAGACATAATTCTGGCCCTCGTCAACGACCGCATCAAAAGCATCTCCGCTGTGGGCGTCAACGTCCTGAGCGATAGCGAGGACATCGCCAGCGCCAGAATCGAGTTTGAAAAAGGGTGCATCGCCAATCTCACTGCGAGCCGAGTCAGTTTCGACAACATGCGGAAGATCAGAATCTTTCAACGCGACGCCTACATATCCCTCGACTACGAGAAACAGGAGGGATTGATCTATCGCAAACAGGAGGGCAAGATCGTTCGCTCCCCTGTCCCGACACAGAAAGCGGAACCGCTGAAACTGGAATTGGAATCGTTTGTCCGCTGCATCAAAACCTCCTCCCGGCCGCCCGTTTCCGCCGAGCAAGGCAGACGCGCTCTCGAAATCGCCATGGAGATAGTCCGCCACATCCAGGCAAGGAACGCCCCAGCATGATCCCCGAAAAGCTTATGGTTGTCGCGGGCGAGACCTCCGGTGACCTGCACGCCTCCAGAATCATCGCCTCCCTCAAGAAACTGTCCCCTTCCGTGCAGGTCTTCGGTGTCGGTGGGGAACGGATGCTTCGCAGCGGAGCGGAGATTCTCGCCGACATAACAGGACTGGCGGTGGTGGGCCTGGCGGAAGTGGTGAGAAACTACTTCGTCTTCAGGCGCCTTTTCCATCGCCTCGTCGAAGTCGCCCGTCGCCGGCAGCCCGACGCAGCTCTACTCGTTGACTACCCCGGCTTCAACCTCCGGCTCGCTCCCGTTTTGAAATCCCTCGGGGTCAGGGTCGTCTATTTCGTCAGCCCTCAGGTTTGGGCCTGGGGGAGGAACCGCCTCACCAAGATGCGGAAGTGCATTGACAAGATGATCGTCGTCTTCGATTTCGAGGTTCCCATTTACCGGCGAGCGGGGATTGACGTCGTTTTCGTCGGGCACCCCCTCGCGGAAGTGCTCCGCCCCACTATGTCTCGTCAGGAGTTTCGGAGAAAAGCTGGAATTCCTCCGGAGGCGAAGGTGGTCACGATTCTCCCTGGAAGCCGTATGCAGGAGGTCTCTCGCCACGTGCCCGTCATGGGCAGAGCGGCGGAGATCATTCGCCGGGAAGTCGGCGGGGCTCGATTCCTCCTCCCCGCCGCGTCAGAAAAGCTTGCGTGGGAGTGCCAACGGTTGCTCGACCGGCATGGCGTCTCCGCTCCGATAAGGGTGATGCGTGAGGGCGTGTACGATGCTGTCTCGGCTTCCGACGCAGCGATTGTCTCGTCAGGCACCGCAACTCTGGAGACGGGCTGTTTGGGCGTTCCTCTTGTCGTTGTTTACAAGATTTCGCCATTGACTTATCTTATAGCCAAGCGTTTGGTTACGATTTCTAATATAGGTTTGATTAATATCGTCGCCGGCAAGACCATCGCGCCCGAGCTCATCCAGAGCGAGGCGAGCCCGGGGCAGATTGCCGAGCAGGTCGTCAAGTTCTTGACCGACGCCGGACTTAACCGGGCGGTCAGGCGGCAGCTCTCCGAGGTCAGGGCGAAGCTCGGCTCGCCAGGGGCATCGCAGAGAGCCGCTCGGGTCGTTCTGGACGTCATACGGCGACGCTCCGATTCGGAAAGGGAAGGCTCTTGAACAAGAAAAAGCCGATGTTTCGACTTCTCAATTATGCCGCACCTTACAAAAGCAAGATCATTCTGGGCCTGTTGTGCATGGGATGCTACGCCATCGTGAACGCTCTCCAACCTTTCGGGGTTATCGCCGTCGCTAATACCGTAGAAGAAAAGTATGACCAGAAGAAGGTTTCCACGGTCGAGAGCGCCGAAGCGCCCAATGCCTCAGGAGAGCAGGCTGAAACGCAGCCAAAGCCGGGAAAGTTCGATGTCATCCGGCGCTTCGCTCGCTCCGTCCTAAAGATTCAACAGTGGCATTATTTTCATCTGGCGATAGCTATCTCGCTCATCTTCTTCTTGAAAGCAGTGTTCGCCTTCTTCCAGCGATTTCTCATGGAATGGGTCGGCAAGGGCGTGGTTTTGAACCTTCGCGACCAGCTCTACCGGCATTTCCACACCCTCTCGGTCGGTTTTTTCTCCGGCGCACGCACCGGCGAGCTGATTTCCCGTATCACAAACGACATGTACGTCGTGGAGCAAGCCATTTCCCGCACAGTAGCCGATATCTTCCTTCAACCTGTCAGCATCCTTTTTATGCTCGTCGTGGTGGTGTCGCTGAGCTGGAAGCTTGCCATCATAACGTTTGTCGCCTTCCCGCTCATCTTCATCCCGATCTTTAGCGTGGGAAAGAAAATCCGGAGGAGGACTGCGAGAATACAATCTCTTCTCGCGAACCTGACCGCCATCATCCATGAGAGCATTTCCGGCGTGCGTGTCGTGCGGGCTTTCGGTATGGAAAAGTACGAGACGAGCAAGTTCGAGAAGGAGAATAGGAATGTCTTCGATACCAGCGTCAAGGTTGTTCGGGCGCTTAGCATAATTGCCCCCCTGATTGAGTTCGTGGGTGGGGTTTCCGTGGCGGCGATTCTCATCATCGGCGCCGGCGCCTTCGACATGAAGTTGCAGAATATCCTCGCGTTCTGTACGGGGGTTCTCCTCCTTTACGACCCCGTCAAGAGGCTTGGTCAAGTCAACAGCCGCCTCCAAATGGGCACGGCAGCCGCCGAACGGGTTTTCGACATTCTCGACACCCAACCCGCCATAGTGGACTCGCCTCACGCCTTGGAGCTTCCCCGCATGAGGAAGTGCATCTCCTATGACGGCGTCAGCTTCAGGTACGATGATGATATGGTTCTCAGGGACGTCTCCTTCGAGATCAACCGCGGTCAGGTTGTCGCCATCGTGGGACCAAGCGGCGGCGGAAAGACCACCATCGTCAACCTCCTTCTCAGATTCTACGACCCCACCAGCGGCTCGATAGCGCTTGATGGAATTGACATCAGGGACGCCAAGATTTCCTCTCTCAGAGAGCAGATGGCCATTGTCAGTCAGGAAGTTATCCTTTTCAACGATACCATCACCGCAAACATAGCTTACGGTCGGCCCGACACTCCCTTTTCAGCCGTCGCCGAAGCCGCCAAGGCCGCCAACGCCCACGGCTTTATCTCCTCCCTCTCCCAGGGGTATGACACCATCGCCGGCGAGAGAGGCATCAAGCTATCCGGCGGCGAGAGACAGCGAATCGCCATTGCCAGAGCAGTCCTGAGAGACCCCGCCATCTTGATTCTCGACGAAGCCACTTCCGCTCTCGATACGGCAGCCGAACGCCTCGTCCAGGGCGCCATCAACAGGCTCATGACCGGAAGAACCGTCCTGGTCATCGCCCACCGCCTTTCCACAATCATCAACGCCGATACCATCATTGTCCTCGACAAAGGGAGGGTCGTCCAGAAGGGAAATCACCGCCAGCTTATCCAACAGGGAGGGCTTTACAAGAAGCTTTACGAAATGCAGTTCAGCGAAGCCTGACTGCCCCTATCCGCGTGCCCCTCTCGGAAAAGGGCCGCGAAGGAGATAGGGGAATGGTCGAGATGCCGGGAGCTGCGAGTTCGTAAGCGGACCCTCCACATCACGCGGAATGCGGATTTCGGATTGCGGAATGGCAGGTATAGCAGGGCAATCCTCCGGCGCCCGCTCCCCAATGTGCAATCCGAGCTCCCAACTCACGAGGCTCGCCGGTACCATGCGTCCGACGCGGAAACTTCTTCTCAAGCTACTGCCAGCGGCAGGCTACCTGGTCATTAAGCTGATCGGCGCCACGCAGCGAACCCGCGTCCTGAACCTTCCAGCGGTAAGGCGCGTTTTCGCCTCGCCTCGGCGGGGCTGCGCCATCTTCGCTTTCTGGCACAACCGCCTGATGATGATTCCTTACGTCTATCGTCGCCTTTTCGGTATGAAGGATATTGTAACTCTCATCAGTTCCAGCATGGATGGCGAGTACTTTGTCCGCGCGCTGAAGTTGTTTCGGCCCTTCGTGATTCGTGGGTCGTCCACACGAGGCGGCTCGGAGGCTTTCAGGGCACTGGTAAGGAGAATCCGGGAAGGGATGGACTGCATCATCACCCCGGACGGCCCGAGAGGCCCGCGATACCGCGTTCAGCCCGGGATAGTCGCCCTTGCCCGTCTCACCCGCGTCCCCATCATTCCGGTGAGCTACTGGTCCTCGCGGTCCCGAACCCTCAGAACCTGGGACGGTTTCTTTGTCACACTCCCCTTCGGCAGAACGACTTACGTCTTCGGCGAGCCCGCCTACTGCCCCGCCAATGCCAGCGAATCCGAGATGGAAGCCCTTTCCCTCACCCTCGCCGAGGCCCTCCACGCCGCGACCCGCCGCGCCAGGGAGGCTTTGCCCCGCCCCGGCGGGGTTCGCTCGCCGACACTGTGACTTTGCCCCTCCGGTCTCTCTCGGCTCTCCCGCGCCCCCGGAATTTGCACTGCCGAAAAGTTAAGCACGGTGCGGCTGCGTTTGAGTGGTATAGCAGTCGTCTTGCGCCTGTTTGTTGTGGGTTGGAGGTTTGGCAGTGATGGCTTGCAGGGATCAGATAAACGCCGCCGGTGGACCTCCTGTGCATTGGGGGGATTGATCCGTCCTGTAGGTTTGATTGGGGGGGCTTGTGGTTGTAACGCCGGCATCTTGCCGGCTGTATGGGGGGCAGCTTGCCCCCCTATCGAGGGGCGGGACGCCCTCGGGACAGCCCCGCCCTGGCGGGGCGGCGTTACACTGGGCAAATCCACCCACTCATACGCAGCCACACCCGTTCAGCAGGCCCCTATTGAATCCTTAGATGCAATAGTGTATCCTTCCCCGCCGAGGTGGCGTGGCAAAGGCAGAATCACGCGGAGAAAGGGATTATGGCAAAGTACGACCTCGGAATTCTCGGCGGCGGCCCCGGCGGGTATGTCGCCGCCATCAGGGCTGCTCAGCTCGGATTGAAAACTTGTCTCGTGGATAAGGGGCTTGTCGGAGGAACGTGTCTTAACCGAGGGTGCATCCCCACCAAAACCCTCCTGCATGCCGCGGACCTGCTCGAAAAAGCAAGGGATTGTGAACGCTTCGGAATCACCATCGGCGGTTTCCCCGGATTCTCCTTCCGCAAGGTGAAGGAGAGAAAGGCTGAAGTCGTCAAAGGGCTCCGGGAAGGCGTGGAGCTGCTTTTGAGAAAGCGTAATGTTGATGTCATTCGGGGCTTCGGAAAGCTGGCGGCTCGCAACACAATCCGGGTTGACACGAAGCAAGGCCCCGTTATCGTCAAGTCCGCCAAAACGATAATCGCCACCGGCTCAGAGCCGCTGAGCCTCCCCTCCATGCCTTTCGACGGGAAGAGATTTCTCTCCAGCACCGACGCTCTCGTTCTAAAGAAACTGCCCGAGTCGCTTCTGGTCGTCGGTGGCGGATATGTCGGATGCGAGTTCGCGACTTTCTTTTCAGCTTTTGGCGTTGAAGTAACTATCCTGGAGATGACGGAGCAGCTTTTGCCGGGACAGGATTCGCTGGCGGCGAGAACTCTTCGGCGCCAGATGGAAAAAAAGGGCGTGAGAATCTCCCTCAACTCAAAGGTCACGCGGGCCTCCGTGGAGGACGACGACAAAGTAGTTTGTCAGCTATCTTCCGGCGAGAAGCTTTCCGCGGAGAAGGCGCTTATCGCCATCGGCAGGAAGCTGAATTCCGACGGCATCGGCCTCGAGGAGGTCGGCGTTGAGACCTCGCCCGGGCGCGGCGCCATTGTCGTTGACGAATACATGCAGACGAGCCTCGCCGGCATTTATGCCGTGGGCGATGTCGTGGATAAGGTTTTGTTAGCGCACGTGGCTCACCATCAGGGAATGGTCGCCGCGGAAAATGCCGCAGGCGGCGAGCGGAGAATGGATTATTCCGCCATACCCTGCTGCATTTACACCTCGCCCGAAGTCGCAACCGTAGGGCTCAACCGTCAGGAGGCGAAAGAGCGGGGGCTCGAGGTGGTCGTCGGCAAGTTCCCCTTCGCAGCCTCAGGCAAGGCGGTCATCGCGGGCGACGCCGAAGGTTTCGCACAAGTTGTCGCCGATGCTCGCACCGGAGAGATACTCGGCGCCCAGATTGTGGGCGCGGACGCCACCAACCTCATCGGCGAGATCGTCGCCCTGATGAAATCGGAGGCGACGCTCGACGAGCTTGCCGGCGCGATTCATCCCCACCCGACGCTCCCGGAGGCGCTCATGGAGGCGGCATTTGATGCGAAAGGACAGAGCATCCACATCTTCTCCGCTCGATCGAGGAAAGGAAAGGGCGAATAGGAAAATCTCCAGAGGGCAAAGGCATAGGCTTGACACGGTCGGCGACCAGAAGTGCATAGTGCACTCGCCGAAGAGAAGAAATGCGTCGCCCGCAGACACAGTACACCACCATTGGAGCAGTCTCATGGAAGTCGCGAGAAAAACCGGCGCAAACTTACGTAGATTCGGCTTCGATGCTGTGCGTCGCGTCCACGGAGTGGACTTCAGCGGAGCAAAAGACGCTGGCAAGAAAATATGGATTGCGAGCGGCGAACTCCGCGACGGCACACTGGAAATCCGGAGCTGCTTGTCAGCACGGAGCCTCTTTGACTGCGGCACCGACCGCCAGGGGTGCTTGGAGGCGCTTCGGGACTTCGTAGAAAAGCAAAAGGCGTCAGTGATCGGCATGGACTTCCCGTTTGGGCTGCCAAGAGAGCTTGTGAAAAACCTGAAGTGGGAAACGTTCGTCCGCAGCTTTGCTCGCTCTTACCCGAATCCCGAAGCTTTTAGGAGCGCGTGTCTCGGGGCCGCACAAGGGGCCGAATTGAGGCGAATGACTGATTGGGAAGCCCAAAGCCCTATGTCGCCGTACAACTTAAGGCTTTATAGGCAGACCTATTACGGCATAGCCCAGGTTCTCGCGCCGCTGGTACGGCGTGGTTCGGCGTGCGTCCTGCCAATGCAAAAAGCCAGGCCTGGCAAACCTTGGATTCTTGAGGTCTGCCCCGCCTCAACCTTGAAGCGGCTCGGCCTTTACACATCCTATAAGGACAGCACCGTGAAGAAGGGCGCCGCGCGGCGCCGGATCCTGAAAAGACTTGAGAAACTCGGAATGACTTACAAAAAGGCAGAACCACTTCGGTCCAGCATCCTTAGTAACGGCGGCGGTGACGCCCTCGATAGCGTTGTCATTGCGTTTGCAGTGTCCCGGCTACTGCGCAAACCGGACCAGTGCCGCATAGAGGGGTATATCTATACGTAGAAATGGAAAGCGGTAAACGTTTCCCAGAGTGGCTGAAGAAATCGCTTCCGTCTGACGGCGGCTGGCTCGAGACAGCTCGCGTTCTCCGAGAGCTGAAGCTCGCCACAATCTGTGAAAGCGGGCGCTGCCCGAATATATGGGAGTGCTTTTCCAGAAAGGTCGCGACCATAATGATTCTGGGAAAGCGCTGCACGCGAAATTGCCGTTTTTGTGCTGTGGCCGGCCCGCCGACCGAGCCCGTGGATGAGGAGGAGCCTCGCCGAGTCGCCGAAGCGGTTGGGCAGCTTGGCCTCCGTCACGCGGTGATAACTTCCGTCACTCGCGACGACCTTGCCGATGGCGGCGCCAGCCACTTCGCGAGAACTGTCACGGAAATCCTGGCTCTTAACAAACATACGACCGTCGAGGTTCTGACGCCCGATTTTGCGGGCAGAAAGGATGTTCTCCCGGAGGTCATCGCGTCCGGTCCGGCGATTTTCGGCCACAACGTCGAGACCGTTCCTCGATTGTATCAGCCCGTCAGGCCGGGCGCCGACTACCAGCGCTCCCTCGGAGTTCTCGAAGCTGTGAAGCGCATGGCGCCGGAAAGCCTTTTGACCAAGTCCGGCCTGATGCTCGGCTTGGGAGAGACTCTCGACGAGGTTCTTGAGGTTTTGTCGGACCTCCGGAAGGTCCGCTGTGACATCGTTACGATTGGCCAGTATCTTCGACCGACGGCGACGAGCCTTCCGGTGGCGGAATTCATTCCGCCGGAGCAATTCGCGGAGCTTGAAGAGACGGCGCGTGAAATGGGGTTCTCGGGCGCCTTGTGCGGGCCGTTTGTGAGAAGTTCTTATCTCGCGGACAGCTTCGTCACAACCGCTCATTTTCGAAAGGATGAACCCCGCGAAACGCGGGCTTATCCTGTCAGAAGAGACTAAGTACATGAGTTCGCAAATACGGCGACGTACGGTGCTCGGTGAAAGGCAATTTCTCGACAGGATAACAGGATAGAGGAGACCGTTCGAGGCGTGTGAGCCATCCAGTGAATCACAACCCCGCGGGGCCGCGGGGCCAAAAACCATGAAGCACAGGGAATTGACCGAGAGGTTGTTGGAGACTTCATAGCCGACATTGTGCTCGAAGGCACGGTCATTCTGGAGCTGAAGTCCGTGAGGCGGGTTGTTCTTGCTTGTGAGATACAGCTCGTCAGTCACGATGCCCCGCCGAAGGCGGGGCGAAGTTGAGGTAAAGCGAAGGGATAAACAGGATTCCGAGAATCCCGTTCATCCTGTTATCCCGTCAAAAACGAATATATCCCCGTGTTTATGAATCAGAGCACTAAGGAGAGGGAGATATGACTTACGCTGAAGCAAATCGAATGAAGAGGTTGCCGCCTTACCTTTTCACCATCATGGATGAGTTGAAGAGAGAGGTCGTGGAAAGAGGAGGAGACGTCATTGACCTCGGAATGGGAAGCCCCGACCAGCCCACGCCGAGTCATGTCGTCGAGGCCCTGGCGGAGGCCGCCAGAACCGTGGACATGAACAGATACTCCCGACGAGACGGAGAAATAGAGAGAAACCTACGCAAGGCAATCGCCGATTGGTATGAGCAGCGGTTCAATGTGGCCCTGAACCCCGAGACCGAGGTTCTTCCGCTTATCGGCTCGAAGGAAGGGGTTGCTCATTTCTACCTCTCCTTTCTCAACAACGATGACATTGTTCTCGTGCCGAGTCCGGCCTATCCGATTCACTTTAACGGCGTCATTCTCGCCGGCGGCATTCTCTACAATGTCCCTTTGAAGCCGGAGAATGATTACAAGCCGCAGTTAGAAAAGCTCGACAGCCATGTCGTCGGCCGCTCGAAAATCCTTTCCCTGAGCTATCCCCACAACCCCACATGCGCGGTGGTTGACCTCGATTTCTTCGAGCGGGTGACCCGCTGGGCGAGGGATAGGAACATCATCGTCACCCACGATAACGCTTATTCTGACATCGTTTTCGGCGATTACAAGGCGCCCAGCTTCCTTCAAGCAAAAGGCGCCCGGAAAATCGGCGTCGAGTTTCATACCACCTCCAAGTCCTACAACATGGCGGGATGGAGGCTGGGATTCGTCGTCGGCAACTCGGAGATCATCCACATCCTCGAGAAGACCAAATCATACGTGGACTTCGGGATATTCCGGGGCGTGCAATGCGCAGGCATAGCAGCGTTGACCGGCCCACAGGATTGCATCGCCGAGACCGTCAAAACTTACGAAGAAAGGATGACTCTTTTCGTGAACGGCCTCAGCTCCATCGGTTGGGACATCCCGCACCCGAAAGCAACCTTCTACGTCTGGGCGCACATCCCCCTGAAATTCAGCGCGCTGAACTCCCTCGAGTTCTGCAAGCTGATGGTCGAGGAGACCGGCGTCGTCGGCGCCCCCGGCACCGGGTTCGGCGAGTACGGCGAGGGCTTCCTCCGCTTCGCAATGGTCGAGAAGGAGGAAAGGCTTCTCGATGCCGTCCAACGCATTGGAGAGTTCCTCGCCATTCGTGTGTGAGGAGTAAGGAACTCAGCAAAAAATTCGGGAGAGCATGCTATGCTGGACAAATTCTTGGAACTATATAAAGCGAACGGAGTTTTGGACGTGTCGGGCCAGCGACTCGTGGACAAACCGCTCCACGAGGCCTGCCCCGACAGGCGAGCCTGCTGGGCTGGTCACGAGCCAGGGCCAAGGCTCAGCCAATGGAATAAGATACAGATCCCTTTTATCGGGCCCCTGTATTGGCAAACCCCCGCGGGCCTCGTTGTGATAGGCCAGAATCTGAATGAGAATGGCGGCGTGTTTTCGGTTAGCCAGCTTGTGGTGAGCGTGCAGAGCATAGTTTCATCGGGTCAAAGCAAAAGGTAATTATCCCGTTGATTCAAGCATGACATTTTGTTGCGCTCGCAGTTGTGGTAAAATGCCAACGTGGACTTCGGGACGCGAGAATAAAGGCGCAGCACGACAGGTAAGAATAAATCCAGGTCGAGCAAAGGACTATGGCGACTCAGCACAAACTTATTATCGGCAGCAGCGAAACAATGAAAGAAATAGAGGACGCCAATGTTCACCTAATGGTTACGTCTCCCCCCTACTTCAACGCCCCGTTCGACTACAGTGGGCTGTTCCAAAGTTACGATGAATATCTTGAGCTGATAGGTAGAGTCGCGCAGGAAACATACCGAGTGCTCCAAGAAGGGAGAATTGCCGTTTTGAACATTGACGATATGCTCGTCAAAGGCGAAAAATTCCCGATCACAGCCGACGCCATCAAACTGTTCCAGAAAGCCGGTTTTCGATACCGAGACCGAATTATCTGGAAAAAGCCCGAAGGTTACCTGCGTATAAGCCGACGGAGCGGAGTTCTTCTTCAGAACCCCTTCCCGATGTATTTCTATCCCGACAACCTTTTGGAAAGTATCATCATTTTCCAGAAAGGCAAGTTTAACTACAAGTCAATCCCGAAGGCCGTAAAAACCAAATCGAAAATCAGTAAGAAAGAATTTCAGGAGAACAAGTGGTACATGTCATTGTGGGAAATGACCAATGTGCTCCCTGGAAGGCCCTTAGAAAAGGGCATCGCCGCCTTCCCCGAGGAATTGCCCTACAGGATCATAACGCTCTTTTCTCATGGGGGGGAAACCATCTTGGACCCCTTCGCTGGCAGCGGCACTACTATGAAAGTGAGCCGACGCCTGGGGCGGAACAGCATCGGTATAGAGATAAAAAGGGAGCTTGTAGAGATCATCCAACAGAAGACCGGCTTTTCACCGGATGGCAAAGACATCTTCGATAATCCGCATGACACGTGGGAAGTTATATACAGAGACGAGTGAATGGGGGCCACGATGATGGAGATTTCCGCTGCAATCAAGGGAATTTCTTACACTCCTCTGCTCTGTACTAGCCTGCCTGAATATCCCGCCAGTGATTTGGCCGAGGCCCTTGCCAGCTCTTCTGCATTCCTTCTCAAGATGCCCGGAGATAAAAGCATCGCCGTCAGCTGGTGGGTCTCTCCAAAGAGAACTCGCTCCTACCCATACGCTCGCGTCTACAACACACTCGCCCATTCCGCACGCAAGGCCACAGTGATACCAGTCTGGAAAGATGAAGGCCGGGATGGAGACAGAGATTACATGCAGTGGGACACAGTCTCCCTCATGAGCTTATTAAACGTTTACGTTATCATTGCGTATTATGCCGAGGCAGATCGAAGCAGTCGGTACCCCCGTAAAATAACGCGCCAGAGGTTCGATGTTGGCCACGTGAGAAGCAGACTAAACGATCTATGTTCTTATCAATCAAGTGCCTTGCACTGGAATATGGAGCGGATAGACGAAATCGGGGAGGTAGCCGAAAGGGCGTTAGCCGCCTATTCAGATATTGCAAAACGTCTGAAGGTTGTAATGCACTCCAAAGACGCGGCGATGGCGAGAATCAATACGTTGCGAAAAGATAGAAACGAGTTCATGGAATTATCGCGCCGTTTAGCTCAGAAGGCCCAAGAGCGCGAAGCCGTGACGGTGCAGCCCAAGGAGCTTGTACACGGCGCCAAAGCTACCATTACAATTAGAAACTATTTGGGGGGTCTATATTATTTCACCGCTGATGAGGCAAGCGTGCGCCCGGACGAACGTACAATTCGTCTTGTTGAGGCCAAGCACACGAGATCAGCCCCCTTACCGGCCATGCACGACATAAAAGATGGATTGCTCAAGATGGTTTTGTTCACAAATCTCAGCGATGTCAGGATTGGCTCAGAGAAGTACGAAGCAAAGGGAGTATTGAAGCTCACGAGCGCCATCGGCTTCAATTACCTCCTGCTCAGTGACCGTATTCGGGAGAATTATGACTTGCTGCTCAATGAGAAAGACCTCAACGGTTTTGAAATCGAAGTCTTATGAGGAGCCTATGCGGGCTGTGAGGATGTGCGCTGCCCGGTTCGTTTTCCTGAGTGCTGCCAGAACATTTCTGTACAATCCCTGAACGAAGGCCGCCAAGGCAAAACGTCCTCCGCGCGAACGTCAAACCACAATGTTCAAAGCTGAGTAGGGGCCAATAGCTTTGTCTTCCCTCCCCCGTTTATCCGCGTAGGTTTGCAGCCGTATATCTCTGGGCGAATCCCCTGCGCACTTCATCCAGCTTCCCCTCCGCGATGGCGAGGCGGAGGCGTTCCATGAGGTGGAGGTAGAAGCGGAGGTTGTGAGTGGTCAGCAGGCGCAGGGCGAGGATCTCGTCAATGTTGAGGAGGTGGCGGATGTAAGCGCGGGTGAAGTTGCGGCAGGCGTAGCAGTCGCAATCCGCTTGGAGCGGCGAGAAATCATCCTTGTACTTCGCCGACCTGACGTTAATCGCGCCGTCCGGCGTGAAGGCTTTGCCATTGCGGGCGTTTCGTGTGGGAAGAACGCAATCGAACATGTCTATTCCACGCGCCACGCACTCGATGATGTCAACCGGTTTTCCCACGCCCATTACGTATCGCGGCTTTTCTTTCGGAAGAAGCGACGCGGTGAGCTCCGCTATGTCGTACATCTGCTTAATCGGCTCCCCGACGGAAAGACCGCCGATGGCGTAACCGTCGAATCCTACCTCGAGAAGAGCCTCGACGCAGTCCTTCCGCAGGTCCCGATAGATGCCTCCCTGCACGATTCCGAAGATTGCGGATTGCGGACTGCGGATTGCGGACTGGTGATGCAGTTCCCTGCATTTTCTCTCCCACCGCAGCGTTCTCTCCAGCGACCTCTGCACTTTCTCATGCTCACACGGATAAGGCGTGCATTCGTCGAGGGCGGTGATGATGTCCGCTCCGAGGGTTTCCTGAGTGCGGATGACCTCCTCCGGACCGAGAAAGCACGCCGCGCCATCAATGTGTGACCGGAAATGAACCCCCTGGTCGGTGACCTTTCTTCTCGCCGCAAGGCTGAAGACCTGGTATCCGCCGCTGTCGGTCAGGAGCGGCCCGTGCCACGACATAAACCTGTGTAGTCCACCCGCTTTCTCGATGATTTCCATCCCCGGCCGGAGCATCAGGTGGTAGGTATTCGAGAGGATGATCTGTGCGCCGACTTCCCCCAGCTCTCGCGGGGACATCGTCTTAACCGCCGCCGCTGTCCCCACCGGCATGAAGCACGGCGTCATCACATGACCGTGCGGCGTCGAAATCTCTCCAAGCCTCGCCGATGACGCATTGTCCTGTTTCAAAACCTTGAATTCCACGGGCCGCTTCCCATTTCGGATTTCGGATTGCGGATTGCGGATTCAGCGGCGCAAAATCGTCTCGCCCTAACTAAGTGCTGCAATTCATAAATTCGGTGGCGCATCTTTTTTGACAGGATAACAGGATGAACGGGATTCTTGGAATCCTGTTTATCCCTGCGAAAGGTCCTTAACCTTTCGCTTTACTTCAACTTTCCGTTCTCCGAAATTCAACACAAGGCCTACTGGCTTACCCGTGGCGACGAGATAGTTGACCCCGCGTCTCGCGGGGTATCTCGTGAGCACTGAGCAGGCGCCTCACGGATTTCAGTCCCACGATGACCGTATCCTCGACCACAATGTCGGCCACGAAATCTCCAACAACTTCCCCCGTCGTAGGAGACTCGGATTGGGTGTTGAGATCCAGCCCTCAGTCCCGCCTCGCGCGGTTCAAGGACAAGGCATTTTTCGTTTACCGATTCCAGGAATCCATACCCCATCCTGTTGTATGCGCGCTAAGCGCACCCAATAATCTTCTCGGTCTGTTCCTCGTGCCTCATCGTTTTTCGCCGTGGTCGGGTTGTGATTTACGAGATACCTCTCATGCCTCGAACCATCCCGTTCATCCTGTTATCCCGTCGAAGAACCTCCTTGCACATAGCACTATACGTCACCGTATTTGCGGAGAGCACTACTAAGATTCGGCATCGCGATTGCGGATTTCCGATTGCAGAGGCTTGTCCGCGAAACCGCCTCTTCCAAACCGGCATTCTGCAATCCGCAATGCCAGTCCGGCGACCCTGGCGCCGATTCCGCAATCCGCAATCCGCAATCCTAAAGGATCAGCATGGCGTCGCCGTAGCTGTAGAACCTGTACTGCCTCTCAATCGCTTCTCGATAGGCTCGCAAAACAAAATCCCTCCCCGCGAAAGCACAAACCAGCATCAGAAGAGTTGATTTTGGCAGGTGGAAATTCGTCAGGAGCGCCCCCTTCTCCAATACCTTGAACTTATATCCGGGATAGATGAACAGCGCTGTCTTTCCGCCGAGAGGGCGTATCGTTCCGTTTTCGTCAGCCGCCGTTTCCAGCACCCTCGCAGAGGTGGTGCCGACAGCCACGATCCTTCCTCCCGCATCTCTGGCGCCGTTGAGCGCCCGCGAGGTTTCCTCGTCAATGGCGAAGCGTTCCGCGTGCATTTTGTGCCGTTCGATCTGGTGTGCCCTCACCGGGCGAAAGGTTCCCAATCCCACGTGCAGCGTCACGAAATACGCTCGAACTCCTTTCTGACGAATCTCACGCAGCAGGTGCTCAGTGAGGTGAAAACCGGCTGTCGGCGCCGCGACGGAACCCTCTTTCGAGGCGTAAACTGTCTGATACCTTTCCCGGTCAACCGGCAAAATCTTTTTCCTTTTAATGTATGGGGGAAGGGGGACGCACCCGATCTCGTTCAGGCGGTCACGCAGATCACCCTCACACCGAAAACGAACGATCTTGCTGTGGAACGGCGTGTCTGCCACAACTTCGCCGACCACATCATGGTCTCTGAAAAACACCTGGGAACCCAGGCGGAACTTCTTCCCCGGCTTGACCAGGCACTCCCAGACGTTTCTCGCCATTTCCTCCAGCAGAAGCACTTCACCTCGGGCCCCTTTTTCGCCCGGGCGAGCACTCGCCCCGAGAAGCCTCGCGGGGATAACCTTTGAGTTATTGAGGACTATCGCGTCCCCTTTTCGAAGATAGCCGACAATATCGGGAAACTCCTTGTGCTCGATGAGCCGCGTTTTCCGGTGCAGCACCATCAGGCGGGAGCGCTCCCTTTCGCGCGAAGGAACCTGCGCGATAAGCGAAGCTGGAAGGTCGTAATCAAAATCAGTCAGTTTCATATCACTTCTCGGTCAGTGAGCCGGGATTTGCGGGTTCGGATTCGACAGCTCCGAAATCGCCAATCCGAAATCCGCAATCCGCAATCCGAAATGGACAATCGGCAGCTCGGAAATCCGAGATCCGCAATCCGCAATCCGCAATGGGAAAACCTATCAATTCTCTTGCGTCTTCTCAAGGCAAAATGATAGTGTGCCGCTCGGCTTGGATTGCGGAATGCGGAATCGCAGGTATGCCAGGGCGATCCTGCCCCACTCAATCCGCAATCCGATGTCCGAAATCGGAACGTGTCTCATTCCATCAATTCTGGCCGAACGCACGAGCCGCTCATGAAAGAAATTATCAGCCGCGCCCGGATGGAGGTTGACCTGGACAAGGTCGCAGGGAACGTCCGCAAGCTGAAAGACGCTGCCGGCGCCGACGTTAAAGTCCTCGCCATGGTCAAGGCCCAGGCTTATGGCTGCGGAGCGGAGATGGTCTCCCGGACCGCCCTCGAGAGCGGAGCGGAGCTCCTCGGAGTCGCGACCGTCGCGGAGGCTCTCTCTCTGAGAAAGAGCGGTTTGAAATGTCCCATACTGGTCTTCGGCCAGCCCGACGACTCGGAGCTGGAAGCGGTTGTGAGGGAGGACTTGCTCCAGACCGTCTTCGATTTGAGCCTTGCTCGCCAGCTCGATTCCCCGGCGGGAAAATGCGGCAAGAAAGCCAGGGTACATCTCAACGTGGACACCGGCATGGGAAGAGTCGGCATCCTTCCCAGACAGATAGAACGCTTTCTCGAGGGCTTCGCCTCCTGCCGGAACCTCCTCCTGGACGGAGCGTACACGCATTTCCCCGTCGCAGACACCGATAGACAATTCACTCGCGAGCAGCTTAAGGTTTTCAGCGAGGTGCTCCAGAGAATCAGGGAGAGAGGATACGACATTCCTCTCGTACATGTCGCAAACACCGCCGCCTTGCTTGGCCGGTGCTGTCCCTCGGAGGCGGGGTTTAACGTAGTCAGACCGGGCATAAGTATCTATGGGCTTTACGGCTCTCCGGCGGTCAGCCGGGAGACGAGCCTGGACGAGGTGGTTTCCTTCAAAGCAAGAGTCGTTCACGTCAAGAGGGTTTTGCCAGGCACGAGTGTCAGTTACGGCCGCGAGTTCATCGCGTCTCGGGAGACGACCATCGCCACCGTCTCCGCCGGTTATGCGGATGGCGTGCCCTTTCAGCTCGCGAAGGGAGGGCATGTGCTTATCCGGGGCGGGCGATTCCCCGTCGCGGGCAGAGTGACTATGGACATGACCATGGTTGATGTCGGCGACACCCCTGATATAAGCGTCGGCGATGAGGCGGTGTTCATTGGACGAAGCGGGCAGGAAAGGATTACCGTCGCGGAAGTTGCTGAAAAGGCCGGAACCATTGAACACGACGTAATCTGCGGCATTGGACCTCGCGTCCCCAGAGTTTACATCCGCAACGGCGAGGTAGTCTCTGTGCGCAGGTACACGCTCCATTGACCGGCAACGCCGCGGAGCCCAATCGGGCTTTTGGCGACAAAGCTAAAGTGAAATAGGTTTTGCAGAAAGAATGAACTCTCGAGTCCAACCGGAGAAATGTAGATGAACACACGCAGCTCGAAAGGCGCGACTCAGCGCAAATACATCGCCTACGTCGTTCCCCACACGCATTGGGACAGGGCGTGGTACCTCCCCTTCGAGGAATTCAGGATAAAGCTCGTCAGGACGTTTGACAAGCTGCTGGAAATCTTCCGCGAGGACTCGCGGTTCAATGCTTTTTCTTTCGACGGGCAGACAGTTGTCCTCGAAGATTACCTTCAGATCAGACCGGAGAATGAGAAGGTTATCAGAAAGCTCGTCACCGACGGAAGACTCGCTGTCGGCCCCTGGTACGTTCTCCCGGACGAGTTTCTGGTCAGCGGCGAGGCGATTATCAGGAATCTGCTCATCGGTCATCGAATCGCCTCGGACTTCGGCCGGGTCATGAAGGCGGGGTACATTCCCGACCCCTTCGGTCATATTTCTCAGATTCCTCAGATTCTGAGGGGATTCGGGATTGACTCGCTGATTTTCTCTCGCGGATCCGGTCGGAAAGTGAGACAAGCAGGGCTGGTTTTCAAATGGGTCGGGCCGGACGGAGAGTCCTGGGTTCACGCGGTGCTACAAGCTGGAATGTACGTCAATCTCAGAAGTTGGGGTGTTCCGGAGGGAGAGCCCGCTGACACGCTCAATGTGGACTATCGCCTTGCTCTCCAGCAGGTCCACAACCTCATTGACCTCATGGAAAAGTGGAAGAACCCGACCAGAATTCTGTTACTGAACAATGGGCACGACCATCTCCCTGCTCAGCCGAAAGTCCCCGATATGATTGACTACGTGAACGCCAATCAGGATAGAGCCACTCTCGTTCAGGGGACCTTTGAGGACTTCGTCGTCGCCTTGCGGGAAGATGTCCGCTCGCTCGCTTCCCCGCCGGTGCGAGGGGAGCTCCACGAGGGGATGGAGGTCGGCTTGCTTTCCGGAATCTTCTCGACCCGCATGTACATCAAGCAAGCCAACGCCACCGCACAAACACTCCTTGAAAAGGTGTGCGAGCCATTGTCCACCTTCGCCTGGAGCCTGGGAGCGGATTATCCCTCGTCGCTGCTCCTTTACGCCTGGAAGGAGCTTTTGAATTGCCATCCCCACGATGACATTGGAGGATGCAGCGTTGATTCCGTGCACGAGGACGACATGGATAGGTTCCGCCGCGTCCAGCAGGTGGGCGAGACCCTGAGCCGGCGAGCCCTCGATGACATCGCTCGCCACGTCAGTTGCCCCGCTGGCAGGGGATTGATCGTTTACAATCCGCTCAGTTTTCGGAACTCCCGCGAGGTCAAGCTGTCCGTGCCTTTCCGAAAGGAAGAGCTTCCGGCGAACTTGCAACTCCTCGACCCTACCGGGGCGAAAGTCCCTGCGGTCGTTCAGTGGTCCCGCGGAACGCGGGATTTCGGGGAACTGAGCATAGCCTTTCTCGCCGAGGATGTTCCCGCCTGCGGCTATCGGCTCTATACGCTTGCGGAGGCGGAAGAAAGGGAGCCTCGCAAGGACTCCGTTCCCCCCGCCAAGGCCATCGAAAACGAGTTCTTCAAAGTCACGCCCAATCCGGATGGCACGGTGAATGTGAGGGAGAAAGAAACTGGCATCACTTACAAAAGGCTGAACTTCTTTGAAGATGTCGAAGACACCGGGGACGAATACGACTATTCTCCGCTCCCCGCGTCCGGCTCCGTGCGAATCACAAGTCGGGAAAAACCGGCTCGCATCGTCGTCGTGCGCTCCGTGCCGTACAAACAGTCCATCGAGGTGTCCCTGGAGCTGAGGGTGCCCCGAGGGCTGACGCGGGACCGAACCGCTCGCTCTCGTCAGATGGTGTCGCTGCCCATTCGTTCCACCGTGACCCTTTACCGGGGCATCCGCCGAGTGGATTTTGAGACGAAAGTCGAGAACGTCGCCCGCGATCACAGGCTCAGGGCGGGTTTCCCCACTGGTATCCACGCCTCCTACGCCTTTGCGGAATCAAAGTTCGACGTCGTCAAAAGGCCGCTCCGTTTCCCTCGTTACACCGAGAAGTACCACCAGCCACCTGTGCCCACTCAGCACGTCGAGACGTTCGTTGACATAGACGATAGAAGGCGAGGCTTCGCCCTTTTGAACGATGGGCTGCCGGAATATGAGGCGAGGCAAGAAGCGGGCGGGGTTACTCTTTATCAGACTTTGTTCCGCAGCGTGGGTTGGCTGTCGCGGGGCGACCTCCTCACCAGAAAGCAGGGCGGAGCCGGCCCGCCCATTCCGACGCCGGGCGCGCAGATGCCGGGGACGCGGACCTTTAGATATAGCATAGTGCCTCATCGTGGCTCGTGGCAGGATGCAGCTTTATGGCGGGCGGGCCAGAGCTTCACCACTCCCCTGGCGGCTCAGCTATGCACTCCCCTCGGACTCACGATTGCAGATTGCGGAGTGCAGAGTGGGGATAGCGCGCCGAAAAAGCGCCGGGCCGTAACGGCCATTCCGCATTCCGAAATCCCCATTCCGAAATCCGAAATCCTAAATGGGGCGCCGGAAGGGTGCCTTCCCCCGGAGTTTTCCTTCCTCTCGGTTGAACCGCCGAGCGCTGTCATCTCCGCGATAAAGAGGTCGGAGTCCGGAGAGGCGATAATCGCCCGCTTTTACAACCCGACCTCTCGGAAAGTCCGCGCCCGGTTACACTTCTTCTGCCGGATTGCTAAAGCGTACCTCGTCCGCCTCGACGAGACACGCATCGAATCAGTGAGAATCACCGGCGGAAACAGTGTAGTTGTTCCCCTCGGGCCGAAGGCAATTATCACCCTCGAGCTCCATTGGGATTGGTGATTTCGGATTGCGGATTGCGGATTGGCGATTGCGTCCCGCAAACAGGCTCGCAGTACCCGGCATTGCGCGTCCCGATTCTTGATTGCGGATTGCGGACCTCTGATTGCAGATTGCGTCCCGCAACACTTCACTTATGGGTGGGTGAGGGTGAAACCGCAGAGTGCTTAGAGCACGCAGAGGAACGTGGCATGGGCATCTTGCCCATGATTCCCATCACGGGCGGGACACCCGTGCCACGAGGGCGCCTGGTCGAACCTGAGCGCCACGCTATCATTTTGCCTTGGGAGGACACAGAGGCGGGAGCTGGCCATACGGGAAAACGGAACGTTCCGAGAGAGTCACGGGCGGCCGGTGGGACTGTCCTCATCCCTCGGTCGGAAATAGGCAAATATTCTCTCCGCGTTCTGTTCCCTCTCTGCAGTGAGTTTATCCCCCCTGAAACTGACCATTGCGGATTGCGGATTGTAGATTTCAGATTGCAGACGCCCGCGAGCGAGACCGCCTGTCCCAGACCGGCGCCGCCGGCATCCATTCCGAAATCCGCAATCTGCAATCCGCAATCCTACGGGGCCGGTTCGGCGACGACGACCGCGTTTCGCCCTTTTGCTTTTGCTTTGTAAAGGGCGGCGTCCGCCCTCGCGACCAGCTCCTCCGGAGTGCGCATGCTGGTCTGATACGATGCCACGCCGATGCTCACTGTGACCTTCGGCTTTTTGGTTTTCTGGCGCCGTTTTGCTCGCTCCTTCTTTGGCTGCTCTTTCGTGCTTTCCTCCGGGCGTTTTCCGGCTTGTCCTGCTCCCTTTCCGAAGGAGAAGACTGTCTGCCCGACACGCTGCCGCATTTTTTCTCCAACGGTGCGGGCGCCCTTCAAGCCGGTTGCCACAAGTATCACAGCCAGCTCCTCTCCCCCATACCGGCACGCGACATCACTCCTTCGGCAGTTCTGGATTATGATTTCGGCGATTCCTTTCAGGACAAGGTCGCCGGTCTGGTGCCCGTAGCTATCGTTAAACTTCTTGAAATGGTCAATATCAATCATCAGGATGGACAGCGGCTGTTCGTAGCGACGTGCCGCGAAGAATTCCTCCTTCAGCCTGAGGTTGAAATACCTTCGCACGTAAAGCTTGGTGAGGCTATCGGTAGTTGACAGGGAATACAGAAGCGCATTATGAATCGCCACTGCCACCTGGCTGCTGACGACACTCAAGAGATTGCTATCTTTCTGCTCGAAGCGCCCTTGAGTATTCCTGCGCGAGACCTCGATAACCCCGATCCCCTCATGCTTGGCTATAAGCGGCTCCACCAGGGAGCAATACCCGTCGGGGCTTTCCACGATAGTCCCGAGCCTCTCGCCCAGGGCCTTTCCCACGGGCCCCTCCCCGACGGCAACTAACTCCTTTGGCACGTCGTCCTCCCGCCGCAACTCGTTGCCGTATCGGGCGACCTTTGGGACCAGCTTCTCCGACGAAGGGTCCAGCAGATATATTACCCCTATCGGCGCATCGAAGAGAGCCGTGACTTTCGACACCACGGTCTCCAGAACATTGTGCAGGTCGAGGATGGAGTTGACAGCCAGAGCGATCTCCCTGAAAATCGCAAGCTCTTCGACGCGTCTGCTCAGCTCCGTGTAGCGCTGGAGAAGCTCGGCATATTGATTAGCAGTAGAGGATTCCATCCCTTCAGCCCTTCCCATTTCGGATTGCGGACTCGGTCCGGCAGAACCACGCCGGCATACCTGCGATTCCGCAATCCGCAATCCGAAATCTGCAATCCGCACGCGGCACTTGCTTGCGCCGCCGGACAAAAAGCATATCCCGAAGCACCAGCGCCGTCAAGCGCATTCTGGCCCGGCGGTAACCGCTCAGTCACGGGCGGATAGCCGGCCGAGGCAGAGGAAGCAAGAAGGGAACAGCAGATTAACGCAAAGGCGCAGGGTCGCACAGGTGGAGATGAGAGGGACACCCCGCCATGGCGGGGCTGACGTGGCATCGGCATCTTGCCGATGATTCCCACCACGGCCGGGACGCCCGTGCCACGTGGGCGCCTCGTCAGATCCGAGTGCCACGCTATCATTTTGCCTTGAGAGGAGGCACAGGCGGGCGCTGGCCATACGGGAAAACGGAACGTCCCGCGAGGGTCGTCAGGCGCCCGTCGAGCTGTCCTCTGCGTCCATCGGACATAGGCAAATATTTTCTCTGCGTTCTTCGCGCTCTCTGTGGTGAGTTTTCCCCCCCTATAACTGAGTCGTCCCCCCCCGGCGGAAAAGACGTTGAAGTGCATTCGATTGTGTGGTATATACACTCAATCGCGGAAAGGGAGGTCCTTCTCGCGCCCGCTTCCCGAAGCAGGGTTGTGGTACAGATGACACGTCGGTCTTCTCTCCGGCCCCTTTTTTTACGCTGAGACCTTTTTCGGCCGGGGAGGCCAAATTGGAGCCGCCGGTCAGAGGTTTTTTTACGCTCAATGTGAGGTATAAACACAATGGGTTTGATGCGAGGAATTCGCAAGAATGTCAAAGGGATATATTGGGTTGTCGTTGTCGTGATTGTCGTGACCTTTGTTTTTTGGGGAACGAGCGTGCGCCCCGGTCGCGGAGCCGGGTACGTAGGAATCGTCTTCGACAAGAAGATCTCCAGGAAGGAGTTTCGACTTCAGTGGCTCGCCGCCAGGGAGCGCTCCATAAGGTACGAACTGAGGACAGGGCAGCGAATCACCCCCGAGCAGGTCGAGGACCTCGCATGGCAGCGGATAATTAGACTTCACGAAGCTGGTAGGTGGGGCATTACCGTTCCTGCGGACCAGGTCAAGGAGGGGATCAGGAGACAGTTCTCACGCAACGACCGATTCGACGAGGACTCCTATCGCGACTACCTCGAAAGCAGGGGCATGAGCGAAAACGACCTCGCTGCCATGGTTCGAGATGATATGCGGATAAGCCAGCTTGAACGGTTTGTCAGCGGAGCAATTGTCGCCCCCCCGCAGGAACTCAGAGAACAATACGATTACGAGAACGAGCAGAGAAAGATAAAGTTCCACATGATCGAAGTGGATTCCCTCTTGCCGGCCTTTGAGGTGTCAGGCGAGGGGGAGCCTTACTACCGCGCCCACACGAATGAGTTCCGAGTGCCCAGGAAAGCCGCCGTCCAATACATCATGGTAGAAAAAGGGCCGTTTCAGGATAAGATTTCTCTTACCGAGGAAGAGCTCAAAAGCTACTACGAGGACAACAAATCGTCCTACAAGGGGGCTGATGGGAAAGCTGCCCGGTTCGAGAATGTCAAGTCGCAGATCGAGCGCCACCTGAAAACCCAACGAGCCGCGCGTCTCGCGCGGCAGGAAGCTGAGAGGGTTCTTCACTTCTCCGACGCTTCAAAGATGAGAGAGGTCGCCGAGGGGAACAACCTCCCCCTTCGTATTACCGGCCTCATCCCGGAGACGGGTCCCGTCAGCGACGAGCTCGCCCCGCGGGACGCGGGGTTCCGCAAGGCTGCTTTCGATACTCCGATGGGCAAGGTTAGCCCCATTATCGAGACCACGCGGCCGCGTGGCTACTGCGCTCTCAGCCCCATTCGCATCGTGCCGTCGCGCGTCCCTCCGCTTGAAGAAGTCCGCAAGAAGGCTGCTGAAAAGCAAAGAGCCCAACGGCTGAGACAAATTGCCAGCCACGCGGGCGTTCTCCCCGACCAGGTCGAGACCTTCGTCAAAGAGCACTCCATCATTCCCGCGGACATGGACGTGACCTATGAGGATGCTCTGAGCTATTATGAGAATCCGAGCCATAAGAGCGACTTTATAAAGGAGAAAAAGGTCAAAGTCCAGTATCTCGTCCTGAATGAGGCGCCTCCCGGGATGGACATAAAAATCACCCGGAGGGACATCGAGGCCGAGTATGCCAATAACAAGTCGAAATACAAGGACGAAAACGGCGAGGTCAAACCCCTCGCCGACGTCAGGAAAGATATCGAAAAAGATTTGAAAGCAAGGAACGCCGCCGACGAGGTCTTCGCCGTTTACAGGCCGCAGAGCATGAAGCAGCAGGCATTGAGATACGGGCTGAAGCTTCGGGAAAGTCGCCTTTTCGCACAAGGAAAAACGATTGACGATTACATGGGTGACTCGCCGATCTTCGCCAGCCACGCCTTCCAGACCGACCTCGGCGAGGTCAGCGCAACATTCTCCACTGAGAAAGGTTACTGCGTGCTCTCGCCGGTTCGGGTCGTTGATGAAGCGGTCGCAGATTTCGAGGAGGTCGCAGAGGAAGGCGCCGAAAAGGCTAAGAAGGGCAAAGCCGAAAGCCTCGCCAGCAGAATCGCCTATGCCCTGTATCGCCAGGTTCGGGAGAAGATGACCGTAGGCAAAAAAGATTTCGGAACCGCTTGCAAGGAACTCGGCCTCGAAGTGGAGGAAAGCGGCTATTTCCGGCGAGGCGACAACACCATCGAGAAAGTCGGTGCAACCGCTCGCCAGACCCAGTCAATTTTCCAGACTGAACCAGGCAATGTCGCCTCTCCGAGGAGAGTGGAGAAAGGCAGCTTCTTCTACGTGGTCACTGAGGTCAAACCGCCTTCCGACGAGGAGTTTGCCCAGGATAAGGAGAGGGATTACAGTAGGTTCGCCTGGCAAAAAGCGCAGGAGGCTTTCCAGGAATGGGCTGTCGCTCTCCTGCGGCAGGCCAATGTAAGGAAAAGGCTGCCTACCACTCAAAAAAAGGCTACCAATACAGCAAAACCTTCCACGGGGAGGTCAGGCGGAGCGGCCCTTCCCCGCAAGTGACGCTCCGTTCCAGAATGGAGGAAGCAACATTGATTAACGTCGGCATCGTAGGCGCCGGAACAATGGGCTTGTTCCACACCAACGGCTACAAGGAAATTCCCGGAGCCGAGCCGAAGGCTGTTTTCGACGTCGAGGAAGCTCGCGCCCGGAAGTTCGCCAAGGAGCACGGCATTCGTTTTTGCCCGTCTCTTGACGAGATGTTGCAGGACCCGGACATCGAGATCATTGACATCTGCACCCCGACTCCCTTTCACAAGGAAATCTTCCTTCGCGCAGTCGAGGCGGACAAGCATGTCTTTTGCGAGAAACCCCTCGCTCGCACCCTCTCGGAGGCAGAAGAAATCCTGACCGCCTGCCGCAAAGGAAGCAGGAAGTATTCGGTGGGACACGTCCTTCGGTTTTTCCAGGAATATGAGGCCATCAGGAAACAGCTCGACGCCGGAGAAATCGGTACGCCCCGTTTCGCTCGAGCCTGCCGGTGCGTCGAGCTGCCCCCGGGCGGTCCGGCATGGTTCTTCGACCACGATGCCAGCGGCGGCGTCATCCTTGACCTGATAGTCCACGATTTCGATTTCCTCCTGTGGTGCTTCGGCGAAGTGGAAAGGGTCTTCGCCAGGGGGCTGTACGCCTGTCCGGATCCGGCCGGCGGCGGACGCGTGGAGCGCACCGCTATTTTCGCTGCCCAGTCGCCGGCGCCCGGAGCGGACGAGGACAAGGGTGTCCCCGGAAAAGATTATGCCCTCGTCACCCTCGCATTCAAGAGCGGCGTCATCGCCGAGGTCGAGGGAAGCTGGGTCTATCCGGGTGGCTTCTACATGGCTTTAGAGGTCGCCGGCAGCGACGGCCTCCTTCGGTACGACAGCCGCAACTCCGTTCCCTTGAAGGTGCTCGGCGGAAAACGAGACCAAGCTGGCGAGGGAGTTGAAGTCCCCGAAAGCCCTGTCAAAGATTCTCCTTACGCCAGAGAGCTAAGAGCGTTCGTCAACTCCTGTCTTAACAACACAGAGCCGGAAGTGAGCGTTGACCACGCGCTTGAGTCGGTGCGAATCTGCGACGCAGCCTATCGGTCCATCATTTCCGGCAAGCCGGTGGAACTATGATTAAAATAGGAATTTTGGGCTTTGCTCACGGCCGTTCCGGGTCCTACGCGGCGGCAATGCGAACCTCTCCTCACACCTCCCTCTCCGGAATCGCCGATAGCGACCTTTCCAGAGGGCGAGAAGCCGCAGAAGAATTCTCCGCCCCTTTTTTCGACAGTGCGGAGACTCTCCTTGCCTCCGACATAGATGCCGTCCTCATCCTCGCGGAAAACTCTCTTCGCCACAAACTCGCTCTTGAAGCCGCCGCCGCAGGCAAGCACGTCCTGTGCGAGATGCCAATGGCCGGCTCGCTCGAGGATGCCGAGGCGATGGTTCACGCCTGCCGGGAGAAAGACCGGATGTTGGCGGCTGCTCTGCCGTTGCGCCACTCCACGCCGCTCCTTCGCGCCAGAGAAATCCTCGCCAGCGGAAAGCTCGGAAATATCGTCGCCTTCAAAATCATCCACCACGCCAGAACGCCCCGCGGACCCCAGGCATGGCTTCTCGACAAGCAACGCAGCGGAGGCGGCGCCGTTCTTAACCTCGCCATCCACGCAGCCGACCTGGTCAGGTGGCTCGTTGATTCAGAGGTCAAGGAGGTTTACGCGGAAATCGGAAACTCTTCTGTTGACAACGACATTGACGATTGCAGCGTCCTGACACTCACTCTCGAAAACGATGTGTTCGGGACAATCGAATCAAGTTGGCTTTATCCGCCAAAATCCTACCCCGCCGAGGCGGGGCTTATTGTCGAGATAACCGGCACGGAGGGCTTCCTTTCGGTTGACGCGCTTGGGCAGAAGATTGTTTCCTTCAGCGAGAAGGTCGGTCGCGGACAGGATGTTTGCTGGGGCGACGACATGTATCTGGCGCTGGTCAACGATTTTGCTGACGCGGTTTCCTTAAACCCCGCCAGAGGCGGGGCGGCAACAGCGGAGGATGGGCTCCGGGCTCTGAAAGTCGCCCTCGCCGCATATCGGTCCGCAGAAGAAAAGCAGCCCGCACGCCTTTGATGCCGGCAGTACGTAGCCTCCTCTGCGCCGTTGCGTCTTTGCGTTAAGTTCTCTCCGTCATTTGCTTGCCGCCGAAACACAACCGCCCAGCAAGGCGCCCGGATTCCGGGCCGGTGTTTTCACGATCCGCACCGTCATCCCCGCTACAGAATTTCCCTCATGACTTTGATCCTTCCGTAACAGATCAGGCGGTCTCCTCGCTGGATGACCTCGCTGGCCTTTGGGGAGGCGACCGTCTCCCCCTCCCGCTCGATAGCGAGAACGACAACACCCTTCCCCGCCAGAGCATTTTCCGCGAGGCTGTGGCCGATAACTTCCGAATCGGGTCGGACGCGAACGGCGGCCACTCCGTGCCCTTCGGCAAGGTGAAACGCTTCTTCGATGGGGATTTCCTGCAGGCTGGTCCATCTGGCGAGCTTGCGTTCTATCCACTCCGACCATTTCCGCATGAGCCGCCGTCGCGCACCGATGCGGTAGATCAGGTAAATGCAGAGCACAATTGCGACGATGTGAATCGGAACCTGAACAGCTTTTTTGACAAGCACCAAAGACCCAACCAGGGTCGCCAGAACGGTGACGAAGCCAGCATTGCCGAGGACCATGAGGGTCATGATGATTCGGCGCCGGCGGTCGTCCCTGACGACGAGTTCCGAATCCCTGGTGGTGAATCCGGTTCCTGTGAACGCGGATAGGGCCTGGAACCTTGCGCGCTTGGCGTCAAGCCCCGTCATTCTCAGTGCCACTGTGCCCACCTTGACAACAACGGCAAAAGCCGCAATGAGAACCAGCGTGGGAACGAGAAATGCCAGTCCGCCCATAATCTCCTCCTATTCGATGGAATCAATGCGGTCGCGCTCCGGCTCTATCGACCTGGATTGTGCAGACCGCGAGCGCCGGATTTGCCACTGACAAAATTATACGTCATTCGCGGGATCCCCGCAAGAAACCCCTGCCACAAATACGGTTTGAATCGGCGGACAGCCTCTGGTGAGCGGAGCGCGATGAAGTGCCGACCCGACGGCGCACAGGAGAGGCGGTGAGCGCCTTTCGCGCCCCGGATGTCCGAAAGTCAACGCTTGAAGCGGATCCCTCGTAGGTGCTATGTTGTCGAGAATACTGGACCGAGGACATTCCGTCCTTTCAGTGCCGAGTTGTCACAGGCGCTTGTTCAGGGCTCCGGAGACCTTTAGAATGGCATTTGCGGTCAAAGACACCTTAACGGAAGAGCAAGTCGAATCCGGCCTGAGGCAGGTCATCAAGGACGGGCTGACCAGCCAGGCCATTGTTACGCTGACGGGAGGCGCCTTTCTGGTGGCTTTCGCCCTGAAGCTCGGAGCTTCCAACTTGGTCATTGGACTGCTGGCTGCCATTCCTGCTTTGGCTCAGCTCATTCAAGTCCCCTCCATCCTCTTGGTGCAGAAGGTGGGAAACAGGCGGATGATCGCCGTCCTGTCGGCGGCTGTGAGCCGAACGTTCTGGCTATTGATAGCGCTGATTCCCTTTCTTTTTTCGGTGCGAGCAGGGCTGCTGATTTTGCTTGTAGGCATGACGCTCAATGCCGCGTTCGGGGCGGTGACGAACGCCAGTTGGAACTCGTGGATGCGAGACCTCGTTCCCCAGGAGCGGCTGGGATCTTTCTTCTCAAAACGAATGCGCCTCGCCGCGGCATTGGGCATTGTCCTGAGCCTTGCCGCGGCCGTTTACCTTGACATCTGGAAAAAGCACTTCTCGACTTATGAGCTGCAAGGCTACTCGATCTTGTTCTTCCTGGGGTTCGCTGTGGGAATGCTCGGGGTCTACTTCATTTCAACCATACCCGAACCGCGCATGGCGCCCCTGGGGACAGGATTCTTCAAGCTCCTTGTGCAGCCCTTTCGGGATGTGAACTTTCGAAATCTGGTGAGGTTTTTGGGTACGTGAAACTTCGCGGTCAATCTGGCAGCTCCGTTCTTCATTGTTTACATGTTGAAGAGATTAGAATTGGGGATGTCATCCATCATTGGCCTAACGGTGTTGAGCCTGTTGATGAACTTTTCTTTCCTGCGAATCTGGGGGAAACTGTCGGATCGTTTCAGCAACAAGTCGGTGCTGGCGGTCAGCGGGCCTTTGTTTATGCTGTGCATACTCGC
The DNA here is from genome assembly GCA_964640185.1 of uncultured Verrucomicrobiota bacterium. Classification (GTDB taxonomy): domain Bacteria; phylum Auribacterota; class JABMQX01; order JABMQX01; family JABMQX01; genus CAZXGF01. The sequence continues at coordinate 47,270 of CAZXGF010000038.1, forward strand.
CTGGACGTTCACGACGATGCCCGGAAGGTACACGTTAAGCGTGCCACTCTTGATAGCCATACATATCTTCATGGGCATTTCGATCGCCGGCGTAACTCTCGCTTCAGGAAACATCGCGCTTAAACTGGCGCCGAGAGGGCAGGCGACGCCGTACCTGGTCGCGAACAGCCTCATCAATTCGTTGGCGGCGGGCCTTGGCCCCATACTGGGAGGCCGGTTCGCGGACTTCTTCGCGAAGCGCGAGCTCTCCTGGACATTGAGGTGGAGAAGCCCCGGGGGGGACCTGCTTTTGCCCACGTTGAACTTGCAGCAGTGGGATTTTCTGTTCTTCTTCGCGTTCCTGATCGGGTTGTATTCGATCCACCGTCTGGCCTCGGTGCGGGAAGTTGGCGAAGTTGAGGAGAAGGTCGTGGTCCGGGAATTCATCTCGCAGTCCTGGGGAATGGTGAGAAACCTCTCCAGCGCCGGGGGCATCCGGCAGATGGTGCGTTTGCCCTCTTCCGTTTTCAAATATTTCACAAGGAGGCAAGGCGCGCCGATTAGAATGGACCGCGAGACGCCCTCCGACGAGGACAGTACCGCTGGATTGCCCGGATGAAAGCTATGGTGCGAACGCGGGGAAAAGATAGTATATCGGGGGACAGTATGTTGTAACTCGCTGGGCTGTCTGACGCGGCCGAGTGTGGCCGGTAACCCGTCATAGTACATTCCGCATAATGGAGGTGGACTCCGATGAAGAAAGTGATGAGAAAAGCATCTCGAACGATTGGTCTTCCGCCGGGGACTCCTGTTCACGTGGGAAAAAGGAAGGCGGAGAGGGTCAGGATTACGGTAATTGACTACGACGAGGCGCGCGTTGAGGAAAAAGAGGCGAAAAGCGTTGAGGAATGTTTTCCCTTCAGAGATAAGCCCTCCGTGACCTGGATAAACGTGGATGGGCTTCACGATCTGGAGGTCATGGAGAGGATCGGGACGCATTTTGGCCTGCACCCTCTTGTTTTAGAAAGCATTGTGAACACAGAACAACGTCCGAAGATGGAGGATTTCACAAACCGTATTTTTGTCGTTCTGAAAATGCTCTATATTGAGGAAGAGAACGACGCGGTCGCCGTGGAGCAAGTCAGTCTCATTCTCGGCTCCAATTTCGTGATTTCGTTCCAGGAAAGAGAGGGAGATGTCTTCGAGCACATCAGAGAGAGAATCCGGACGGCGAAGGGTCGAATCCGAAAGATGGGGAGCGATTATCTGGCCTACTGTCTGGTTGATGCGATTGTTGACAACTATTTTCTCGTTCTGGAGAAACTCAGCGACAAGGTGGAGCTTCTGGAAGATGAACTTCTCCCCAACCCGAAACCGGGGACGCTACCCGCTATTCAGCGATTGAAACGGTCGCTGATATCGTTACGGAGGTCGGTTTGGCCCTTACGGGAGGTTGTAAGCAGTTTGGAAAGAGGCGATTCGCCGCTCATAAAAAAGGCCACGCGGCTGTATCTTAGAGATGTTTACGATCACACCATCCAGGTGATCGACACCATAGAGGCGCTGCGGGACACGGTTGCCGGTATTCTTGACATTTATCTGTCGAGCATGAGCAACAAGATGAACGAGGTCATGAAGCTCCTGACGCTGGTGGCGACGATCTTTATTCCTCTCACTTTCGTTGCCGGCATTTACGGCATGAATTTCGAGTACATGCCGGAACTGAAGTGGCGCTATGGCTACGGTGTTGTCTGGATTATCATGGCCGCGATAGGCCTGGGCATGATCATGTATTTCAGGAAAAAGAGATGGCTGTGAGACGGGCGACTCCGAGTCTCCGGGACGGGGGGGGCCTCGACAGGGGGCCGGTGCGGAGCACCTCGCGACACGTTAGCCTCCAAGGTACTTATAGAGAGTATCCTGCCAGGCGGGTTCCGTGATCTTCCGAAGGAGGACGCGGTTGATGGGCTCCCGTAGCGGGCTTCCGGAAGGTAGGGCGATGGCGTAGTCCTGTCGCTGGAATTTGCGCGGCAGCACGCGAAGCGCGGTATCGTGGCGCTCCGCGACAAGGTAGCGAAGCATCGGAGCGTCATAAACGGCGGCGTCCGCTTTGCCGGTGGCGACGGCTTCGACCGCGGCAGCGGGCGTATTGTGCGGCTTGAACCTGATGTGCATGTTGCGCAAGTAGTCCTCACTGGTGGTCCCGGCTACGGTGGCGACCCTCACATGGGGGAGGTCCTCGGGCCCTCGGACTCGCGACTCGAGGCCGGCGGTGGTGAGCGCGGAGGCGAGCGCCGCGGTGAATCCCGAAATCAACACGATGCCCGTGAACATCCATACCAGCGCTACAATACGCCCGGCAGCGGTCTTTGGGGCCTTGTCGCCGTAGCCGACTGTGGTCATGGTGACGGCGGACCACCAGAATCCGTCGCCCAGGCCTTTGGCTACGTCGCCGCCGAACTGCTCGCGGTTGCGCCGTCGTTCGAATAACCACACGAGGGTGCCAGCCGCAAGAAGGACGAGGGCGAGGCCCGTGATGACTTTGAGGAAGGTCCAGGAGAAGAAGCGTTGCAGGACTACCAGCCATCGCCCCTTCCGCGCGACAACGGCGATTCCCAAGCCCGAGGTGTGAAAGGGGTGGGTGAAGTCCATTGCCTCCTCGCGCTCGGGGGTGACCGTCAGGGCGGCGACCGCTGCGTCAAGAGAACGCTCTTTGACGCCCTGGAGCAACTTCTGGAGGTCCAGCTCACGGAACTCATACTTCCGGTTGAGCTCCTGGGCAATTTCCCGCCAGAGGTCTATGCTAATGCCGCTCCAGGAACCGTCCGGACCCTTGATCGCGAAGGGCGGAGCCTCCTTTGTGCCGACCGTAAGTTTCTCACCGGGAGGGACCTCTGCCTTGCATTCCAGCACGGCGCCGATCAGGGCAAGAACCAACCCCAGCACAAACACGACTCTCACCTGCGAACTCATAATCGTGTTACTCCCCATCTCGAGGACCTTCTCCGGCTTTCTGGAAGACTCACTCCCACTGTGAAAGGCCTGGGTTCAGTCTGCCGTCGCCTCTCCGGCTCCACGGTCGCTCTGTGCTGTTTTCTCAACCTTCTTGACCATCCTCTGGAAGATCAGGTTGTTCGGAATGGATATGGCGTTGCCCTCGCTATCTTCCAGCACGAGAAACATGACGGTGATGTTCTTCACGGTGCCCTGAATGTTCTCCGGAATCAGAACAATCTCATCACCAATGTCGAAGGGTCGGGAGATGACCAGGATCAGCCCGGCGACGATGTTGCTCAAGATGCACCAGACGGCAAAGAAGCCCAGGATGACTAAAGTGATTACGCTCGCAAGAGAAACCCATATGGTTCTCGGGGCGACGCCCCATACCACACCCACCGCAAGGATCACAGCGATCAGAATGAAAGCCGTCGCCAACTTGCGCGCCAGGAGTCCGCTTTGTGGGTTCAAGGTTTTTGATCTTACTCTTCTGTTTATCGAGGCGCCGATGATCCCTCGGACCACGAAACCTGCGACGGGTATCCCCCCCGATATGATGATTCGATAGATCACTTCAGCCTTCATCCCACGGTTCTCCCAAGGCGGGGTTTTTGATTCAGCCATTCCGCCAACAAGCGGTCAAGCACTTCTGCAGCATCGCAGGTGGTTTGAGACGCCTGCGTGGCGGGCGGTTAGCTCTCCTTCTTGAGCTTCTTGACGATTCTCTGGAAGACAAAGTTATTGGGCATGATTATGACGGTCCCATCGCCATCCTTGAGCACAAGGAATACCGCAGTCATATCAGCAACGGTGCACTGAATGTTGTCGGGAAGAATAACGATCTCGTCGCCGATCTCGAAAGGACGTGAGAGAACTAAAATGAAGCCCGCAACAACATTGTTGATGAGGGACCAGACGCCGAAAAACGCGATGCCTATGAGCACGACAATGCTCGCCACAGAAACCCACATGGTCTTCGGAGTTGCTCCCCACGTGAATCCGAGAGCAAGCACCAGCAACAGGAGCAGAAGGAGCGTGACCATCTTACGAGCAACAAGGGCATTTTGGGGCCTCAGAGTCCCTCCCTTCACCCTCCTGCTTATCATGGCGCCCCCTATAGCCCGCAACACGAGCCAGCCAACCAAGATGACACCGGACACTATGGCTCGGTATATCATCCTTTTCCCCCTTAGGTGTCCATGCTCGGATTCAAGAACCGCGGCGATTAGTCGCGAGATTGCCGTTTCTTCGACAAGCTCAACGACACAAGAACTCCCGCTGCAAAACCGATGATCGTCGTCGTGAACAGCAGCAGTGCGCGAGGCATTGTCACTGTAGCGAAGACCAGTTTGGTCTCGACCGCCTCGGTATTTTGGAGAACGATGACCAAAACAATGATCAGCAACGCCAGAAGAACAATCACCTTGACTTTCACCACGGTCCTGCTTTTCGATTTCGTCTCTGCCATTGACTTTCCCTCCTTCTGCGGATCATTCATCGCCCAGGAGAGCAAGCGACCTACGTTCACTGAGCTTAATGGGAGCGCAAGCGAGTTGTACCGCTTTGCCAATCTGGAGACGTCGAACCCCATTTTCTCATTACCTTCTGGGCTAATAAGTAAGCGTACCGGGCTCGTTCTTCCGTGTCAACCCCTTTTCTACCAGGAGTTTCCCCCAAAATTTGGCTATATTGGCAACATGAGCTGCGGATCGGCGCGGGGTTGGGTCTTT
>CAZXGF010000039.1:0-48101 GCA_964640185.1 uncultured Verrucomicrobiota bacterium
TGTCCTTCTCACCTTATTCTCTGCGCCTTTGCGCCTTTGCGTTAATCTGCTGTTCACTTCTTGCCTCCTCCGCCTCGGCCGGCTATCCGCCCGAGACTGAGGGATTACGTGCACCGGTGACGCTTCGGTCTCGGAGCGAGACGAACTCGGCGGAGGGACCGCAGAAAGCAAGCCTGCGGTTTTCAAATAGGATTGTGCGAACGCCCCCCGTTTCCCCGTGCAGCCGCGAGGCTTTTGTTATTCATTTCCTCCCTGCGCATCTGGGTCTTTTCGTTAAGCTCTGTGTCTCTCCTTTCTTTGCCACGGAAATAGAGCCACACTCCTGTGGAATATCATCTTGATTTTCCGGCGGACTATGTTCTATGCTTCACATTGTCACCAAGGAGAAAGGTGTACGCCGGGGGTGTGATGCCAGTCCAAGATCGAACGGCATCCCCCAGCATGACGGCAAAAGTTATTCTTTTCTGTAACCCCAAAAGCATATATGGATACCTCAAAATGAAATCCAATCGTAGTTCCCCAATGCCAGAGCATAGTGGATTTTCTCGTTCCATCAGCGGGCCGCTGAGCGTAGTGGAAATCCAGAGAGGTGACCTCAAGGAGTTCTTTTTGACCTTCCGCCCCAAAAAGCTCCCCTCGGGGGTGACCGAGTCGGTGGAGGAGATTTACGACCGGGTGGCAGAATACATCTCGAGCATTCGGGGTGAGGTCGTTCAGGAGCGATGCTACGCGATGACCAACACCTATGAGGCGGTCTCGGCTGCCAGGAGGAAAGCTTTCAAGAGGCACGGGGTGCAATCGGAGGGCCCTCTTTGTTTCGTGGGAGAGATGCCGTGCGAGCCGACATCAGTGGCGGGGATTCAGGTCTGGGCGGTGCAGTCGAAGAAAAGTGCGGCGGTATGTCAGTTGCTCCTCGAAGGACAAGCAGTCGGCAGAACGTTTTGCTACCAGAATATTTGTTACCTCTCCGTGGCATCCCTGGGGCCGCGTGGGGACCTGCAGGGTGTGCCGAGACGGCAAGAGCACGCTGTGTCCATGTTCGAGCAGGCGAATCAGATTCTTACGGCGCACGGGCTTAGCTACCGGAACGTGGCGCGAACGTGGATCTACCTTCCGAAGTTGCTGAGCTGGTATGACGAGTTCAACGCCGGCCGACGGCAGGCTTATCGAAAGTTTGGGCTGCTGGACGGGGAGAAGCCGGTGTGGTTGCCAGCGAGCACCGGGATTCAGGGGGATTGCCCCCTCGGGAGGGAGTGCATGATGGATTTTCTCGCCATATCTCGTCTGGAGGGGGGGACACTGGAGACGGAAACGCTCGACAGTCCCGCGCAGTGCGAGGCATCTCAGTACGGTTCCTCGTTCTCGAGGGGAGTCGAGGTGAGAGACGAGTCTGTCAGCCGGGTTTATGTTTCTGGGACGGCAAGCATTGATGATGAGGGCAAAACAGTCCACATCGGGGACCCGGAGAAACAAATCCGCCATACCCTGAACGTTGTGCGAGAGCTGCTCGCATCGCGCAACCACAGCTTTTCGGACGTCGCCCATTGTGTGGCATTCTTCAAACGTCCCGAATACTCGACGCACTTCCGGCGCATTGCGGAGGAGGAAGGTCTGGACTACCACGGCGTGATTGAGACCGCTGCTGATATCTGCCGGGACGACTTGCTGTTTGAAGTTGAAGTGATGACCATCAAACCACTCGGGAAGAGTTGACGCCAGTTTCCTTGGGTTGGTCCTCTCTGAAGGCCGGGCGTCTGGCGTGATGCTCCCATTTTGTGGTTAGATTTTCCCGTCGGTTCACATAGGAAAAAGGAGTTGTGGTGTGTCGAGAGGAAAGGGCAACGCTGTTTGAAAAGGAGGGTGGAGAAGTGTTCAGGAAAATATTCGCTACGGCATCGTTGTTTCCGATACTGTTCGCATCTGTTCTGGCTTATTCGGCACAAGCCGGACACCAGTCAGAGGCGCCGCGCTTCCGAAACATGGGGCGCGCCTATTACGAGGAGGAGAAATATGACGACGCGATGAAGATGTTTCAGCGCTGCTTAGGGCTCCTGCCCGACTCCGCCATTGACGAGGTCAACCTGGGGATGGCGCTGGTTGAGCTGGGTCGCTATGAGCAAGCCCGGAAACATCTCGCCCGGGGCGAGAAGCTCGATGCCTCCCTCGCTCCCTATGCCTGCTACAACCGGGCGGTCAGCTATAAGCGGGAGAAGCGGTTTCCGCTCGCGGCGCAGGAGTTCGAGAAGATGCGCAAGCTGGACGCCACCTGCCCGGATACCGCGTACAACCTCGCCGTGGTCTATGAGAGCCTCGGCGAGCTGAAGAAAGCATTCGATGAATTGACTCGGGCGGTGGAGCTGGCGCCGGACGAGATCGCCCCGCATTATCGCAGAATGATCGTAGCGATGCGCCTTGGCAAGAAAGACATCGCCATCGCAGAAAGAGGAGTGTTCGTGGAGCTTCGTGCCGCGGATTCCAGAACGCGAACCCCACAGGAACTCGAGCGGAGTATGTACACGGAGATTCTCGAGCCGGAGCGCGCCCGGCCGGCGCCCGCGATTCCGGTTGTGAAGAACCCGCTGGGAGTAAAGTTCCAAGACGTGACTGCAAAACTCGGTTTGGCGTCCAAGGCTGCGGGCGGGCGGTTGCTCTCGCGGCAGCCCCTTTGTTGGGCGGACGTTGACGGAGATGGACGCCCGGACCTTCTGGTCCTGAGAGGGTCATCAGGGCGGCGGCTGGAGCTTTGGAGAAACCACGGGGCCGGCGGGTTCGAGGAGTTCTCCGCTCAGGCGGGCTTGTCGAAGGAGGAAGCTCGCCCTTTGGCAGCGGCTTTCGGGGACCTCGACCACGACGGGGACGATGACTTGTGTCTCTCGGAGCCGGGCGGCATACGCGTGTTTTTCAATGATGGCAAAGGGAAATTTGCAGCCTCGGCGGAGGGAGTGTCCATTGGCGCGGGGAAGGAAGCAGTGGAGCTTCTTCCGGTTGATTTCGATCACGAGGGAGACCTGGACCTTTACGCGGCCTCTCGGTCAGCGGCGCCGGTGATGTATCGCAACGATGGCAAAGGCGCATTTGCTGCGGTGCCGGGGGAGGCTGGTCTCTGCGGTGAAGGGACGCCCGCGACCCGCGTGCGTTTGCTGGATTTCGACGATGACAATGACGTGGATTTCTTGCTCGCACACGGCGGGGGGAGAAACCAACTGCTTTCGAGCATGCGCATGGGCAAGTTTCAGGATGTTGCAAAGCGGATAGGTGCCGCGCAGCCGACGAACGCCAATGACATCGCCATCGCGGACGTTAATAACGACGGCTGGCTTGACATTCTTTTTCTTCTGGAGAAAGGAGAAATCGTTGCTCTGTTGGGGAAACGAGTTGGGAAATTCGAGAGGTCCGCCGTCGCCGAGATTGGGGCACGCGGCCGCGCCTTCGCAGTTATTGATTATGATAATGACGGCGACGAGGACATTTTCGCGGCCGGGCGGCTACTTCAAAACGACGGCACATTCTGCGACGTTTCGGAAGCTGTGGGCCTCAAGATACCGAACCCGGACGACCTGCTTCAGGCCGCGCCAAAGGATTTCGACGGAGATGGTGATTTGGATTTAGCATTGTGCTGGCGAGATGGGCGTGTGGCTCTTCTTCGCAACGACGGAGGAAATCGGAATCGTTGGATTCGCGTGAGGTTGGAAGGTCTCCAGAGCAATCGCTTCGGCGCCTCGACGAAGATAGAGGTCCGGGACGGGAGCTTTTTCCAGAGGAAAATCTCTATGGGGCAGCCGGTCTTGTTCGGGTTGGGCAAAAGGCAAAGCCTTGACGTTTTGAGGCTGTGGTGGCCGACAGGCGTGGCGCAGAACATCCTTTCTCCCAAGGTCGGCGGGACGGTGGACGTGCGAGAGAAGCTCGGCCCCCCGTCGAGTTGTCCCTTCGTTTACGTCTGCGATGGCGAGAAGTTCTCCTTTCTCACCGACGTTCTGGATGGGGCGCCCCTCGGAGTGCCCCTCGGGGACGGAGGTTTTCTACCATATCGAAACAAGGAAGACCTTTTGATTCCGGGCTCTCGGCTTCGCAGCAAGGATGGCCGGTTACTCGTCCAGTTGACGGGGGAGCTGAGGGAACTGGTTTATCTGGACCGGGTGAGAATGACGGCCGTTGAACATCCCTCCGACTCCCTCCTGTATCCGGACGAGTGCGTCGGCCCCGCCGGAACAGGGAGAACCCGTCTGTATTGCGTCGAAGGCCTTCGCCCACCGGTCTCGGCGGTGGATGACCGAGGCAGCAACCTCACGGAAGTTCTTTCCTCGCTTGACGGACGCCATGCGGTCGGCTTCGACCTCACAAGATTCCACGGTTTGGCCAACACACACACGCTCGTGATGAGCTTTGGCGACACCTCCGGCCTGAAGCAGCCCGTTCTCGTGCTGAGCGGCTGGATTGAATGGATTGACGGGGACACTCTCTATGCTCTCGGTCAAGGCGCCGGTCCCATGCCGCTCGGCCCCATTCTGGAAATGCAGAGAGCCGACGGGCGGTGGGAAAAGGTCATCGAGAATATCGGAGTGCCCGCTGGCGTAGGAAAAACCGTTGTCGCGGAGCTGCCTGCCCGGCTTTGCGGTCATAAGACGCGGCTGCGCATCATCACGAACCAGCAAATCTACTGGGACCGCGTTGTGATGGGAGATGCAGGCATAGCGCCGCCAGTCAGAACCCACAGTCTCGACACAATTGGCGCCAGCCTCCACTTCCGCGGTTTCTCGAGAGTCGTTCGCGGCGAGAGAGGCAAACCCTGGTACGATTACGGCGATGTTACGGTCGAGGCGCCGTATCACCCACAGCAGGGGCTGCTAACCCGATATGGAGTCGTTCTGCCGCTCCTCACCGGGGCTGATGACCGCCTCGTGGTTTTCGGCCCCGGAGATGAACTGACCTTGACCTTTCCCGCCCCGCCGGAGGTTTCTTCCGGGCAAAAGCGAGATTACGTGCTCAGACTGGACGGCTGGATTAAGGACGCCAATCCGAGCACGTTTACGGGTGACCGAGTCGAGCCTCTCCCCTATCGAGCCATGAAAGGATACCCTTTCGGCGCCGAGGAAGGAATAACCGACGACCCCTCCTATGCGGAATATCTGAGCCGCTACAACACCCGCGTTTTGAGACGAGATGCCGTGACCCTGCGCTGGAGCGGGCTGACCGGCCCTTGATATGTCGGCTCATCCTGAAGTTTTGCCATAAGGGAAGATGGCGGAGATTGCGAGGAAAATGGGACATTTTTGAGCCGTTGGGCGAAGAGATGCCGAAAAATTGATTTCCCCTCTTTTTTTGCATTGATTCTTATATGGTTTATGATATCATAGCATATAAGAACAATGAGTCCCTTATCACGAATCAGCCGCGCCCAGGCGCGGCAGCGAATTGCGCAATTGGCCAGGCAACGGCAGGTGGTCGAACGGGTGCTCTTGGGGCGGTCTGTACTTTTGAAGGGCACCCTAATCGAGGTGCAGCGTACCTGCGGCAAGCCGCGGTGCAAGTGCGCGCGGGGTCACAAGCATACCTGCCGTCAGCTTTCGGCCAGCGTGGAAGGCAAGACCCGCACCTGGAACGTGCCGCGTCGCTACCTGGCCAAGGTGAAACGGCTGACGGAGAACTACCGCCGTTTCCGTCGCGCCCGGGCGGCGTGGGTTCGGCTCAATGCCCAGATGCTGGAAGTGATGAACGAGATGGAAGCGGCCCGCACCGTGCCGGATTTTCGAGATGAGTGCAGACCTCAAGAAGGTTAAGAAAAGGGCCGCCGCGTTGCGACGCGCGGCCAAGCAGGGCAAGCGGAAGCGGCGAGGGCAGGAGCGTCGGTACGTGGCCTGGAAGCATCTTACTCGCAGCCAGAAAGAGGTGGCCAGGCGTCTGGCCCACGGGGAGGGATGCGATTACGTCCACGACGGCTCCTGGGGCTTCTTCGACCGGTTCATGATCTTCCTGAGGGGCATCAACTACCTGGGCACGCTGAACTTGGACGGCGAAGGGTACGCACGGCGGATGATCACAATCGCCAAGCTGCTGTTGACCTATCAGGCGCGGGTGCTTTTGGGGATCGATTCGGTCAACAAGATCCCGCACATGCTGTTCGGAGATATCGGGCTGTTGATGACGCTGGCCTACCGCAGTAAAGAGGGCGAGGAGATTGCCAAGGAATGCATTCGCCGGTATCGGGTCAAAACCATGGCCCAGTCCCGACACAAATGCATGATCGTCTCCGGCGACCACTACGGGATCTTTGATCTGGAAGAGCTGATGATGCTGGTCGGGCAGCCGGTGCGCTGCCCGATGCGCACCGACGAAGACCAGTTCCGGAAGCTTCACGGGCTGTAGCCAGCCGCCCACCACGCCTGTATTGTCCCCACAGCTCACCCCTTGGAAACCTTTCCCATGCACCGGATGTGCCCCCCTTGCCGGCAAGTGCCCAACTCAATCCCCGTGCGCTCTTCCCGGCACACACGACCTTCCCCGGCCAAATCTCAACCCAGGCTGTAACCTTGGGGCACCCGGGCAGGCAACACCGCCCCGGCTCGGCACGCCTCCTGGCTCCGCATCAGCCCCCCAATTACCCTACTTTTCATTCCCTCCTGGCCGATTTCCCAAGAGCCCCCGTCCTTATGGCATAATTTCAGAGAATAGCTAAGACTGATTGTATTTCCCGAGGCAAAATGTTAGCCTCACCAAAAGGGATGACCCGTCAGGCTTTTCCTTGTGCTGTCAATATGGAAGCAGCGGGACATCATCGGATATGAGGCGCTCAATCAAAACAGCGAACGCCCTGAGGGAGGAGGATTGCGATGGGTTTTCTGAGAGGGATTTTTGGGCCGAGCAAGGATGAGGTCTGGAGGCAGCTTTCCAGGGAGATCGGGGCGGAGTTCGTGGATGGCGGTTTCTGGAAGGGCAAGAAGGTCGTGGCTCGCGTTGAGGACTGGACCATCACCCTCGATACTTACACGCAGTCTTCTGGAAAACATAGTACGACGTACACCCGCATGAGAGCGCCTTTTGCGAATAAGGATGGGCTTCGGTTCACTATCTATCGAAGAGGGCTGCTGAGCGGACTGGGCAAGGCGCTCGGCATGCAGGACATCGAGGTGGGCTGTCCGGAGTTCGACCACGACTTCATCATCAAGGGGAACGACCAAGCGAAAATCCGGGCCCTGTTTGCAAACGAGCAAATTCGCGAGCTCATCCAGTCCCAGCGCTCCATCCATTTGCGAATCAATGAGGTCAAGGGGCGGCGACAAGGCCTTCCCGAAGGGACTGACGAACTGCACTTCCACGTCACCGGCGTCATTAAAGATGTGAAGAGGCTCAAATCGCTGTACGAGCTGTTCGCGAGGACACTGAACCATCTGTGCCACATGGACACCGCGTACGAAGATGACCCGAATCTCGTGGTTTGACCCTGGATAGATACGTTGCCCAGCCCGGCGTCGCCGACCTCGAGGTCGGCGGGGGGCTTTTTCATCTCACGAATACTTACCCAGGGCAAGTGAATCGTTCCTTATCCCTGGGCGCACATCATGCTTTGACAACCTTGCCGGCTTTGAGGCATTTGGCACACACTTTGATCCGTCGCACCGTACCGTTTTGAATCACCTTCACCGTCTGGATATTGGGCAGGAAACGGCGATTGGTCACGCCGGTGGTCTTCAAGCCGATGCCGCCTTTTTTTTTCGGCAGCCCTCGCCGGGCGATGCTCTTGCCCGCAATCGGGCCTTTTCCGCAAATCGAACAAACGTTTGACATCTCGATCCTCCAATCGTTATCAGCACTTTCGCTGTTCTATTTTACATGCTCGATTCTCTCATGCAAGTGTTTTTTAGGCGCGCGGGTAAGCCCTCAGTCTCGGGCGGATAGCCGGCCGAGGCGGAGGAGGCAAGAAGGGAACAGCAGATTAACGCAAAGGCGCAGAGTCGCAGAGAATAAGGTGAGAAGGAGACCCCGCCATGGCGGGGCTGTCGTTCCATGGGCATCTTTCCCATGATTCCCACGGGCGGGACGCCCGTGCGACGTGGGAGACGGCTGTTCTTTTCGCCCTGAAGGGCACTGGCCGACACGGCGTCCCGCGGGATGTCAATGCTTTCGCACCGCTCTTGCAACGAAGTTCCCCCTGTCCCGCCCGTAACTGAGGCGATACGCGCGCGGCAGCAGTTCCGAAGCTTTCTCGTTTTGGGGCGGCAAAACCGGGAAAGGGGGGCGCCGGTTACCATGAAATACAGCCGCAACCGCAGACAGCGTACAAAAGCGTGCCGCGTTGTGATATAATAGAGACAGAATTAAGTATTCGCTCCGCGGAATGCCGGTAATTGGGTTCGTCGCAGCAGTCCGGCGATTGACGACATATTGATGTTTCACTTACCAGGGCTTCTCCGATGGGGGAAGAAAACTCTCCGCCGACCGACGGGTCGAGGGGGAACATGGCTTTTGAGCCATGGATAGCTACGGTCCATACTCAAAACATAGGAGAACTTTCAATGAAGCGTTATCTTATCCGAGGTGCAGCGGCTGTCGTTCTGGCGGCAATAGGTTCTTTAATCCTCAGTGTTTCAGGGCTCGAACTTAAGACGGGCATCATTATCATCATCGGGGTGCTTCTGGCGGGGGCGATTTTCGCGCTACAGCTCGGCGCCGAGAAATTTTCCATTAAGGCATTTTCCGTGCTCATGATCGGTCTGGTGATTGGTGTGCTCATGTCGTTCCTCATAAGAGCGATCCTCAGCGGATTGCCCGATACAACCTTCGGAGATACGCCGGAACAGGTCCAAAAGGTTGCGCCCAAGTTCATCAACTGGGCATGGGGCATCTCCCTGATCCTATTCACCTACCTGGGCGTCGTTGTCGCTAACCGCGGCACAAGCCAACTGAGCATGTTTGCCCCTCCAGACGAGTCTCGCTCAGGGGCAAAGGGTCGCAGCCAAGTCATCGTTGACACCAGCGTCATCATTGACGGAAGGCTCGCCGACGTTTGCGCGACCGGCTTTATCGAGGGGCAACTCATTATTCCTCGCTTCGTCCTGAAAGAGCTCCAGACAATAGCGGACTCCTCCGATCACCTCAAAAGAGCCCGCGGTCGAAGGGGCCTCGACATGCTCAACCGGATACAAAACGACCCGAACATTGAGGTTTCTATTAGCGAAGCCGATTTCCCAGAAGCGAGGGATGTTGACAGCAAGCTTGTGAAGCTGGCACAAGAGCTCGACGCCAAGGTTTTTACCAACGACTACAACCTCAACAAGGTCGCTCAATTTCAGCAGTTGCAGGTCCTCAATATCAATGACCTCGCAAACGCCTTGAAGCCGGTGATATTGCCGGGGGAAGTGATGACCGTCCGGATCGTTCGGGAAGGGAAGGAGTTCGGGCAGGGCGTTGCGTACCTCGATGACGGCACAATGGTCGTCGTCAACAATGGTAGAGATAAGATCGGGCAAAAACTCGTCGTTTCCGTGACCAGCGTTCTCCAGAAACCGGCAGGCAGGATGATCTTCGCTGAGGTTAAATAGCAGGGGGGCAGCCGCTTGAGAGTCGGAATCGGCTACGATATTCATCCACTCGTGCCCGGACGGAAACTCATCCTCGGCGGCGTCGAGATTGAGCACCAGAAGGGGCTCCAGGGTCATTCCGACGCCGACGTTCTCATACACTCGATATGCGATGCTCTCCTGGGCGCCGCCGCCCTGGGGGATATCGGACTCCATTTCCCGAGCGGAGGGGACGCCTTCAAGGACGAACCGAGCACGAATTTCCTCAGGACGGTCGTTGCCCTTATCCGCCGGAATGGCAAGGAAATCGAGAACATTGACTCCGTCGTAATTGCCCAGGAGCCTCGCCTAAGCCCCTCCTTTGCCCGAATGAGCGAGACAATCGCCGCCATCGCCGGCATCCATCCGGGCAAGATCAATATAAAGGGCAAAAGTCCAGAAGGAATCGGAGCCATCGGGAGAGGAGAGGCTATCGCCGCTTATTCTGTCGCCCTGTTGAGCGACCAGCCGAAAAAGTGAAGTGTCCTCCTTCCCGTAGGGCGCCTGGATAGAGATAACCCCGGTTCGCAATGCCCTCGCTTACTTTCCCCACGAACCGAATATTGAAAAACTGTTCATTTTATCCTCGTCGGATGCGGCACTATTTGCCTGGCATAATTCGGATGAATCCACTGGCCGAGAAACCCGGCTGAAGCCCCGCCCTGGCGGGCCTAAGGCCCGCCTGAAATGTTGCTCGGGTGCAGTGCTGGACGCGAACCACGTCCGTGAGAAGCAACGATGAAAGGAGATCGCGGTTACCACTGAAATAGAGCTGCACCTGGCAAGCAAGCGCGAGATGCCTATGCCACGGCAGCCCCGCCATGGCGGGGTGTCCTTCTCGCCTTATTCTCTGCGACTCTGCGCCTTTGCGTTAATCTGCTGTTCCCTTCTTGCCATTCCGTCCTTTCCCTCCCTCCAAACCTCATTCCATTCCGCAGCTCTGGGAACGGGTGAAGGCGGTTGACATGTGCGCTGGAAACTCGATAGTATTTGAAAGGCGATGGTAAGAGAGGCGGCGTCCGCTGGCTTCTATCACTCGCCCGGCTGGAACAAGGACTATCCCCGCGTGCAATTGTTGGAGGTCGGAGACCTCCTCGCCGGACGAGCCAAGTTGCAGGCTCCGCCGCAAAACACCACCTTCATGACAGCTCAGAGGGCGAAAGCAAACGAGGAGCAAGGAAGGCTTGCGTACTGACCCCGACACCGGCCAAGGGGAGGTTAGTTTCGTCGTGTTGGCCGGGGGTCTGCTCCGCACGTGTTTCCCTTCGCTGTCGAAACGATTGTCTGCTTCGGGAAGGACCGAACCGTTGGACAAAAGAAGCGTGCCAGAGGGCGTGTTTGTAACAGGAACCGATACCGGAGTGGGAAAGACCGTCGTGACAGCGGGCCTCGTCAGAGGCTTCAAGGCGATGGAGATTGATGTCGGGGTGATGAAACCCATCGCCACGGGAGGATACCGCGATGCGAGGGCCGGGGGCGGTTACGACTTGAGATCGGAGGATGTTGACAAGCTCCTCGAGGCGGCGGAATCGCACGACGACCGAGCTTTGGTGAATCCGGTCTGCCTTGAGCCGCCGCTGGCTCCTCTGGCAGCAGCCCGTATCGGAGGCGAAGAGATTTCGTTGAGGAAAATCCTCGCGGCTTACAGGACTCTTCGGGAGAGGCACGAGCTGATGATCGTCGAGGGGATTGGGGGATTGATGGTGCCCATTCGAGAGGATTACTTCGTGGCGGATATGGTCAGGCACATGGACTTGCCGGCGGTTGTCGTGGCGAGACCCGGTCTGGGGACGCTCAATCACACGATTCTCACGGTGAAGTACGCGCACGCTCGGGGAATCAGCGTTCTGGGAATTATCATCAATCATGCCGAGAAAGAAGATCGTTCCGAAGCCGCGGCGACGAACGTGGGCATCCTGGAGAAATGCTCTGGGGTGCCCGTGGTTCAGATCGTGGGGCATACCTCTCGTCTTGACGATGCTCGCCTCCTCTCGGAAGCGTGCCGAAAAATTCTTGGCCGCGATTGATATTCCGCCCTTTCAGGGCTTCTTTCTTTCTGCTGCTAAGTGCTCTGAGTCATAAGTTCGGGCACGTATTCCATTTTTCAAAAAGGCGGAAACTCCCGCGCGGGACCAGATTGTGCGCGAAAAACATGCAGTTGGATTCGCGAGCGATTCTACTAACCGTACGCGCATCGGGAATCAATGGCCATAATAGGGCACACATGCCGGGTGTAGGCGATGCAACAGCTTGACCTCGCGCAATCTGAGACAGCGGTCTTTAGCCACCGGCTTCAGCCGGTGGTCATCGGACGCATTACATATTCCCTCGGAGCCGGCTTTAGCCGGGCTTCTCGACCAAAAGGATTCATCCATGCCGGAACATGTTTTCCACGACATGTGTCCTCACATCGTCTGGCACACGAAGAACGACCAGCGCCCAGAGATGACGTTTGCGCCTGGAAGGACGAGAAGCCGCCAGGGGCTGGTGAGAATGGCTAAAGCCCCAGACCCCGCTGAAGCGGGGCTGAAGCCGGCTTAAAGAGGCAGGGCCGCATGCCAAGCACGGGCTGAAACCCGTGCCTAACCGGAGCGCCGGCAGCAAACCGAGGGGCCGGTCGGTCACGAACTTCATTCACCCGGAGGCCATGAAAATGGTCCTCGGGCCCATACTTTGGCGCAGAAGCCCGATTCTGCAACGCCCAAGGTCTGTTTCCCGGACACTGTTTCAGTATCCACCGCGAGGCTGTGGCGTCGCCCTGGGCTGTGATATTGCGCCCTTTCAGGGTTGGGTATTCGTTTTCACTTCTGGGGTGCGATGCTGCCGTTTGAGGGATTTTCCGTTTTGCAGGTTTCTGGAGATAATACCAATCCGCTTTTCTCTACGTGCGAACGAGTGGGCCGCGGGAGAGGAAGGAGGCAGCCCCGGAGTAAAGGAAGAATCCGGCGAGAGCCAGCAGGAAAATCGCGCAGACCGCGATAAGAATCCGGTAGCTCCTGTCAGTGAAAAGCTTTCTGCCGGTGGCTATCATGAAGGAGACAAAGCTGTACCACAGGAGGTCCGACAGGATGTGTCCAACGTAAAAGAATGAGAGGCTGAGGCCGGGGCCAAGCCCTCTGTCGGCAGCCAGCTTGTTCGCCTGCCCAATCATCGCAAGCCCCGCCGTTGCCCACCAGAGAGGCCAAAACGGGTTTCCTATGCTGGTTGCGATGCCCGACCAGATAGCTTTGATTTTTCCTTTGGGAGAGATGCCGCTGGAACCCTCGTTGGTGGGGAGGGTCACGGACACGGCTTCTCGGAGCATCCCTACAGCCATCGCTGCCAGGACAAGGCCTCCAACGAGCGATATTGTCCCCAAAACACGCCCTTTTTGCAGAAGCTCGCCGAGCCCCAGACCGAGGCCGAGGACAACCGGAAGTTCGAGCAGCCCGTGGCCCAGCACTAAGAACGGCCCGAACCAGAATCCGCTCTGGGCGGAGCCTTTGATAGCCACCGCCAGGACGGGACCGGGCATGACCGCTCCCGAGAGGCCGAGAACGAAAGACATCCCGAATATCGCCGCCAGTATGCTCATGATTCGAGCGGCCCCCTCTTCTGTCCCGTGGCCGAGAGCTTCTCGATTGCCCGGCGTATTCTCGTCAGACACTTCTCTTTGCCAAGCACGGACATGGTCTGGAAGAGAGGCGGCGTGGCGGTGCTGCCGGTGACGGCGACGCGAATTGTCATGAACAGATGACCGGTCTTCCAGCCAAGCTCTTCGACCAGCGAACGAAGAACTCTCTCCAGAACCTCCACGGAGAGTTCCGGAAGGGCGGAGACTCTGCTCAACGCTTTTTCGAGAGCCGCTTTCGATTCCTCGGCAGAGTGCTTCTTGGCGACGAGGAGGGCGGAATCGTACTCCAGCTCCTCGCGGAAGAAGAAATCGGTCAGGGAGACGACCTCCTCGAGCCTCTTGAGCCTCTCCTGAATGAGGGGGACGATCTGCCGGAGATAACCCGGGTCGGTGTCGGGGAGGTAGGGCGAGAGTTTTCCCTGGAGATTTTCCGCCGATAGATTTCGGATGTAGTGTCCGTTGAGCCAATTCAACTTCTCGATGTCGAAGATTGCCCCCGCGCGATTGACCGCTTCGAGGGAGAATGTCTCGACCAGTTCGTCGAGGGAAAAGACCTCTCGCTCCGTCCCCGAAGACCAGCCGATGAGGGCGAGGAAGTTGACCATCGCCTCCGGAAGATAGCCCTGCTGGCGATAGGCGCTGACGGAGGTGGCGTTTTTTCTCTTGCTCATTTTGCTGCGGTCGGGATTGAGGATGAGGGGGATGTGCGCGTAGGTCGGCGGAGTCGCCCCCAACGCCTCCGCGAGGGCGATGTGCCTCGGCGTATTGGAGACGTGATCCTCGCCGCGGATGACGTGCGTTGTTCTCATCTCGATGTCGTCAACGACATTGCTGAGGTGGAAAATGGGGTCGCCGTTCGGCTTCACAATCACGAAATCGCCGATGTCCGCCCCGTCGAATTCCACCCTGCCGCGAACCATGTCCTCGAAGGCGATTCTCTTTGCGGGCATCCGGAATCGCATGGAGAATTCTTTGCCCTTTGCCTTTAGCGCTTCCTGCTCGTCCTTCGATAGGCGGGCGCATTTGCCGCTGTAACGCGGGGGCAATTTCTGTTTCTGCCGTCTCTGTCTTTCCTGCTGAAGCTCTTCCATCGTGCAAAAGCACGGATAGACAAAGTCCGCTTCGATGAGTTTTTGGAGATAAGCTCGGTAAATCTCCTTTCTCTCCGACTGGCGATACGGGCCGTAATCGCCGCCGAGCTCCGGCCCTTCGTCCCAGTTCAGGCCGAGCCAGCGGAGGCCGTCGTAGATGTCCTCCTCGTACTCCTTGCGGCTTCGGGTGACATCCGTATTCTCGAGCCGCATGACGAAAGTGCCGCCCTGTTTCCTCGTGAATAGGTAATTGAAAAGCGCCGTCCGGGCAATCCCGACATGGCACGGCCCCGTCGGCGCCGGTGCTATCCGTGTTCGTATCATGCTATCTGTTCTCCTTTAGGCATGGCCGCCTGCCAGCCTGCTGCGTATCGCCGGGAGTTTGGAGGCTCATTTACCATTCCCTATGCTCTTCAGCAGCCCGCTAAGCGCAAGAGTGTTCACGACGTGCTTCGCTTCGAGCCATGCGCGGCCGGCGGTGAATATGCCGTATTTCATCAGGTCCAGATGAACTTTGGAATGTGCGTCGGTGGAGATGGAGATTTTCGCGCCCATTTCCTTTGCCATTTGGGCATCCACGTCCCTTAAATCGAGCCTGTCGGGATGGGCGTTGATTTCGAGGCAGACGTTATTGTCCACCGCAGCACGGATGACCTCCTTGAGGCCAACTTTGTATGGCTCGCGTGCGAGGATAAGCCGCCCCGTTGGATGAGCGAGGACATTGACGTTGGGGTTCTCCAAGGCGCAGATGATTCGCTCGGTCATCTCCTTCTCCTCCATGCCGAAGCGGGAATGAACGGCGGCGATGACGACCTCGCATTCTTTCAGAATCTCGTCGGAAAGGTCGAGGCTGCCGTCGGCGAGGATGTCCACTTCCACGCCCTTCAGAACGCGGAATCCGGACAGACTGGAGTTGACTTTATCAATTTCCCTGAGCTGTTTGGCGAGGCGTTCCTCGTCGAGGCCGTTTGCTATCCGGACGGCTTTGGAATGGTCGGTGATGGCGATATATTCGTATCCGAGTTTTTTGCCCGCCTCCGCCATCTCGCCGATAGTGTTCTTGCCGTCGCTGGCTCTGGTATGGGTGTGGAGGTCGCCCCGCATGTCGGAAAGCTCTATCAGCTTCGGGAGCGTTCCCTTTTCGGCGGCTTCGATCTCGCCCCGGTCTTCGCGCAGTTCGGGGGGGATGAGGGGGAGACCGAGCGCCTTGTAAACGTCCTTCTCCTCTCTGCCGGCGACCTTTTTGCCGGTGGAAATCTCGAAGACACCGTACTCGCTGAGCTTCAACCCGCGCTCATTCGCCCTGCTGCGGAGAGCGATGTTGTGGGCTTTTGAGCCGGTGAAGTACTGGAGGCCCGAGCCGAAACTTCCCCGCTCCAATACACGCACGTCCACCTGGAGGCCGCACGTGAGGCGGACGCTCGATTTCGTCTCACCGCTCGCGATAACTTCCTCGACGCCCTCGTAGGACGTGAACTTGCCCATGATGGGGCTGTTCTTATCGCAGATGGCCAAGATGTCGAGGTCGCCGACGGTCTCGCGGCGACGGCGAGCGCTGCCGGAGGTCTCGAGGCGCTTGACTCCTTTGACGTTTTTCAGGTATTCCACGAGCGCCTGCGCGTAGGACAAACCCACGTCGAGCTTGAAGCGCCCGAGGCCCCGCCGGACGTTCTGAATGCCCTTCAGGATTTTCTCCTCGCTCTTCGCGCCCATGCCATCGAGGTCTCTAAGCTCTCCTGCTTTGGCGGCTCGTTCGAGTTTGTCGAGGGAGTCAATTCCGAGCTTGTCGTAGAAAAGCTTGATCTTCTTCGGCCCCAGCCCTTCGACCCTCAGAAGCTGAGGAAGACGAGAAGGCACCTTTGCCATCTGCTCGTCGAGGAACTTCAGCCTGCCGGTCTCGACGATTTCCACGATCTTCTTACTGATGCCGGAGCCGATGCCGGAAATATCCTGGAGATTCCGCCCGCTGCGGACCATTTCGTCGAGGCTATCGGGCATATCGGCGAGGATTCTCCCTGCGTTGCGATACGACCTGATGCGGAAGGGGTTTTCACCCTGGATTTCCAGGAGGTCGGCAATTCTAACGAAGAAATCCGCTATTTGCTTGTTTTCCATTTGACTGATCTTTGGTTGGCGTAATGCAAGTGCCTGCGCTTGCCCCGGCGAACATTCACTGCCGTTAGCGATGGTATCAGAAACGTAAGGACTGTCAAGGGAAAGGGGGACGGCTTGGCAAGGCCCCTGTCTCGGGCGGCTGAGGTTCGGATCTCATAGGACGCAGAGTAACCCTTGTGCCGGTGGCATCCTGCCCCTCCGAGGGCGAGACGCCCTCGGGACTGCCGCCCCGCCATGGCGGGGTGTCCTTCTCACCTTATTCTCTGCGCCTTTGCGTTAATCTGCTGTTCCCTTCTTGCCTCCTCCGCCTCGGCCGGCTATCCGCCCGAGACTGAGGGATTACGAATGAGTGCTATTTTCATTGGACTTCCAGAACCGGATATTTCAGGATTTCGAAGCAACCTCAACAACGCCCTTCCCCAGACGAGCGACAACCGTGCACGGAAGTTAGAAAACTCACCGCGGGCACTCTCTCCTCCTCTTCGATAGCAGAATGACATGTCGCAGCTCCGTCGCACTCCGCGCTTGCAGCCAGTTCTTATCGAAGCTGCTTTCCTGCGTCACCTGCGCCACTGCCATCAGGGCACAAAGGTGAAAGTTTCGCTCATCGCGGGAACCCACGAGAATGAAGGCAGTGTGTACAGGGGCCCGCGTTTCCGGAAAGGTCATCCCTTCCCTGCACCTCACCAAAAGAATATCGAACTTCTTTTCGCCTTCCACCATGATATGCGGGATGGCGACACCCGGCCTGACAATCGTTTGCGACTCTTTCTCTCTTTTGATAAAGCGGTCGAATAAGAGCTGCTCGTCAATCCCCAATCGCGGCGCC
The DNA here is from genome assembly GCA_964640185.1 of uncultured Verrucomicrobiota bacterium. GTDB lineage: Bacteria > Auribacterota > JABMQX01 > JABMQX01 > JABMQX01 > CAZXGF01. The sequence continues at coordinate 17,203 of CAZXGF010000039.1, forward strand.
AGTTCCTCCGCCACCATTTGAAACATCTCTTCCGCCGGCACAGGCTTCGGGAGATCGAGGATGCGGCATTCTTCTATCAATCTATCGAACCTGTCCGCGACGATATTGTCCCGCTCGAACAAAATGTTCTTCAGCTCCGTCTCCAACGAATCATCAGCGAGCTCCTTCGCCGTGACCCTCTTAACGAGGCGGACCAACGCCGACTGCCTTGTGACCCTCGGCCTCGCATAGACCCAATACCATGCGAAAGCCAGCAGGACGAATAGTCCCGTGATGAGAAGGGGAACGGCGCCCATCTCGATGATGAGGAAGACGTAAGCAACGGTTCCCGCGATTTGGGCCCACGGGTAAAATGGCGAGCGAAACATTGGGCGATAGCCCGGCATTTTGCTCTGCCGCATGACGATCACGGAGATATTCACAAACATGAAGAGAAGGATTTTCAGCGTTGAGGCTGTCTTGACTAAGTCCTCCAGGCTGAGGAGAAGAATCGTGCATATCATGAACGCGGAGGTGAAAAGAATGGAAATGTGCGGAGTCCCAAACCGGGAATTGATTTTCTGGAAGGCCCCGGGGAGGAGTTGGTCTCGGCTCATCGCCATCGGCGAACGGGACGCCGACAAAATGCCCGCGTTGGCCGTGCTGGTGAACGCAAGCACCGCAGCGACGGCCATCACCGCCACGCCGAAAGTTCCCATGAGAGCGCCCGCCCCGTCAGATACAGGGGTCAGGGAATGCGCGAGGTCTTTTCCCTCCACCAAACCCACAGTTACAAAAACAACCGCCCCGTAAGCCAGGCTCACGAGGGCAAACGCAGTAAACATCCCCACAGGAATATTGCGTCCGGGATTCTTCACCTCCTCGGCCACGCTGGCGGCCTTTGTCAATCCCCCGAAGGAGATGAAAACGAGACCCGCGGTTGCGAAAACGGAGCCAAAACCGAACGGTGAGAAAGGGGTGTATCTGCCCACATTGATGGACCCAACGCCCCGCAGTACGTAGAAAACCAATGCGGCAAACAGGCCGAGAACCAGAATTATCTGAAGCTTTCCCGTCCCTTTCACACTGACAATGTTCACAAGCGTGAAAACAAGACAAAAACCCACCGCAATGAGCTTCAATTGCGCTGTCGTGGGCGAAGGGAGGATCAACGCAGCGAAGGCGCACATGCCCACGAGAGCAAACGCACTCTTCAAGGCGAGCGAAAACCATGTAGCCATCCCCCCGAACGTGCCCATCGCGCCCCCAAGACTCCGCTCGATGAAGAAGTACGTCCCTCCCGCTTTTGGCATCGCCGTCGCCAGCTCCGCCTTTGAAAGCATCGCCGGCACGACCAGCAACGCCGCCAGCAAGTACGACAGAATCACCGCCGGCCCCGCTTTCGCGAAGGCAAGCCCTGGCAGGACAAAAAGACCCGAGCTAATCATCGCCCCCGATGAGATGCAGAACACATCCAGAGCGCTGAGCTGCCTTTTCAACGCCATAGGAACTCCCTTCGCATTTCTCATACCCCGCCCCGGGGCTGCGACCGACTATCCCTGCCGTTGCGAAAAGCTATGTCGCCGCCGCGATACCCTATCTGAGAGGTTTTCCCGCGCACCCGCTTGCCGTGTGGACGGAACTGCCGAGCCGCTGTGGCGCTCACCCCCGATGGTATCCTCCCCGCCCGCGACCACAAATGCCAGCGGCACAGCCAACTGCCGTGCCCTTCTTTCTCCGACACAGCCGGATGCGCTCGACCCGAAATCCCGCCATGTCCCAGAGCCCTCAATCCGTCAGATTGAAACAGACGAGACCAGGGAAAGTAAAGCAAGGCAATTCCTTACCAGTGAGACACAGTCACACGCGCGTAACCGCCGGGGCGATAGTCCTTCTCAGTCAACTACCTGCGTATGTTCATCCTCAAGGGGCCGGAAGTGCCCGGCTTCCGGAGCGACTTCAAGTAGGCCTCGTACAACCTCCTGCTGCTGGCGTCCCGCTTGACCAATTGACCTCCGACAAAATACTCGACGATGTATCCGCCGAACTTCGTTCCCGTGGTTTTGGTTCGGGCGATGAGCTTAGTCGTGTCCTGGGTTGCGCCGTAGCTTGTCTCAACGGGCTGTGACTTCACAACCTTCTTCTCAAGGGGCTTGAGCTGAGGGATGCTTGACTGCCCGCTGCCGCACGACACGAGCCTTTCTGTGTTCCCCATCCTTCGGGTCAAGACAATCCTTGTCCCCGTCGAACGCTCAAACTGCAATTCGTAGAATCGGTAAAAGACCTTCAAGTCCTTAATGACTTTCGGGGACATGTTCTGCACCTCGATGGCGAGAAACGTCTTTTGCTCCGTATTCTTCCGGACCGATGTCCGCACGCCGTACCTCGAATAATCGTTTTTATTTGTTTGCGTTCGAGACTGCTTGACCTTCACATCAGTCCTTAGAGGCACCTTCGTCTGCGGCAGAGGAAACATCCCCTCCCCTCGAACTGTCACCAGAATGAACAGTAGGACAAACCACTTTCTCATCTCTCAACCTCCTTGCCGAAGTGTCCCCTTGCCGGCGTCCGATCGCACTTCCCTCGTTTCCCGCCTCTTGCAGTGTATCATCAGTTTTCGTTGAGCGGGAACCGCCGAAGCGAGTATATGAACTTCGCGTCCCCTTGTCACGGAAATTTGAAGGGCGTTCTAACAGCTCAGTCTCGGGCGGATTCCCCGCCTTGGCGGTGGAGAGAACAAGGGAAAAGGAGGGTAACGCAAAGGCGTAGAGTCGCAGAGAGAAGAATGAGAAGGACTCCGGCGTCGCCTGCCGTGGCATGGGCATCTTGCCCATGATTCCCACGGGTCCCGCCGGAGGCGGGATGCCACAAGAGGCGGCCGCTGAGGATGCTCTGCCTCCCCCGTAAATACCGGCACACCCGCAGGTCCCCCCCCCGCCGGATAACCAGGAACTTTCAGGGATGCCTTGAACTCAGGGGATGCTTTCCGGGACAAAAATAATATCGCCAGCTTTGACGGGGGGATCGAGTTCCGGTTTCTTCAAGATTCCCGACACGTCAACCTCCACCCTTCTCTCCTTCCCCGCATCATCGGTCGTGATGAGCATGACTTTCTTCCTGGCGATGTGGGTGAAGCCCCCAGCCTTCATGATGGCGCGATAGAGCGTCATCTTCTCTTCACCAGAGAATGAGAATTGCCCCGGTTTGTTGACCTGCCCTTGGACGTAAACAACCTGAAACCGCTCCGGATGAGGAGCCGGTTTGCCGACAATGTCTTTGTAGATGCTGAATGCGGCTGATGCCAGTTTATGATCGGTTTTATATTGATCCATGTAACCCTCAAGAATCTTGGCTGCTAAGTCCCTACTGCCTCGTAGCCCCCATTGGATACGGGAAAACATATTCCACTCGCGATCTTCCAGGGCGATTTCCAGAAGCCGCTTGACAACCGCCTCGCTCTTGTCTCGCACAGTCGAAAGCCCGAAATAGACTGAGTTATAGCGCACCTCCCGCACTTCGTCTTTGGAGAGCTGGAGGATCAGGTCTATCGCTTCGGGCTTCTGCTCCGGGGCACTCCATATCCAGTGTCCGCCAAAAGTCCTGGCAACCTCATTGCGGATTCTGGCGTCGGGGTCCGCTGCGCACGCTTTCCACGCCTCGATGAACGAGTCGTCCATAATGAGTGTTATGGCATTCCTACCGATCAGCTCGAGGACTTCTCTCCTCGTCACGGAGTCGCCGTGAAGGAGCTTCTCCTTGATTTCCAGCAGCTTGTCCGTGAACTTCGCCTCCGCCCTCACCCTCGCTTTTTCTGTAGCCCATGCGAAGGCCTTGAGCTCGCCCTTGAGAATCTTTTCGACAATGCGAGCCTTTTCCTGAGTCGCTTCATCGGCTGAATTGAGATAAGGCGCCATGTAAGGGAGAATTTCGCCCCGCTGTGATTTCGCCCCCCAGGCGACGCGGCTCAAAACGTTAGGGTCATCGCTCCGCATACATATATCCACGAGCGTCCTCAGAATGGAGGGTGATTTGTCTATGACCACTGAAAGGCCAAAATAGACGGCATTAGACATATCCGGCCCGCCCGTGGCGTGATACATGATTTCGATAGCTTTCGGATTCTGAGGATACTTGCCCCAAATATACCGATTCCCCAGCGCACGCAGAATCCAGCGATTGGTCGTCCTGCGAAGGCCCCTGCGGACGATCTCCAGGATTTCTTCGTCCGGAAGCGTGGACTGAGATATTCCGGACTCGCCCAACGCATCAAGTTTCCTTGCGCCCTCAGGATCATCCGGAAAATATCCTTCGTAATCCGGGGGGAGATATTGCTCCGCTTTCGCTTTGGTGGGGGGCGGTGAAGCTGGCTGGCGCTTCTCACCTTCGTGCTCCTTGTCCGTCAGCGCGAGAGAGACGTTCGAGAGGTTGGCTTTCTTGCAGGCGTCGAGTACCTCGAGTATGTTCTTATACGGGCTTTCCCGGTGGGCCCTCACAATGACACGAGCATCCGGCCGCTCCTTGGCGATCTGCTGAAGCATTTCACTGATCTCTTCGATTGACTTCTCAACCCGATCGAGAACGAATTTCCCACCTTTCGTAACGTCAATAATGACCTCGGTTACCCCGGCGGGCCTTGTTACCTTGACGATTGCGGCTGGGGCGGCTGCTTCGGCTTTCACCGCCACTGAGACCGGCCCCATGTCCCACAATCTCAGCGTCTTGTCATGGCATGCTGTAGCGAGCTTCCTCCCATCAGGGGAAAATGCCACCTGGTCAACGTTACCATTGTGGCCGGCGAAAGTCCGAATCTCTTTGCCCGTCGCCACATCCCATACCTTCGCCGTCCTTTCGTAGCTCCCTCCCGTAGCGATCTTCGTGTCATCCGGCGAAAAGGCAACAGACCAGACCGTCGTGCTGTGGCCAGAGAAAGTGCGAATCAGCTCACCGGTTTCCACATTCCACAGCTTCGCCGTACTGTCCGTGCTTGCCGTCAGCAGCTTCTTTCCGTCGCGGGAAAACCTGGCCGAATGTACGGGTCCGCTATGGCCAGAGAAGGTGCGAATCTCCTCGCCCGTCTCCACACCCCACAGTCTGACTATTCCATCGTAGCCGGCTGTGACGAGCTTCGTCCCGTCCGGCGAAAACTCCGCCCAGTCGAGGGTCCGGGTATGGCCAGAAAGAGTTCGAATCTCCTCGCCCGTGGCTGCGTTCCACAGCTTAGCGGTCCCGTCCCAACTGGCCGTGGCGACCTTCGTTCGATCCGGCGAAAGGTCCGCCTGCTCCACGCAGTCCGTATGCCCGGAGAACGTGCGAATCACCTCAGCAGTTGCCGCGTCCCACAACTTGGCCGTCATGTCCCAGCTTCCCGTGACGATCTGGTTGCCGTCAGAGGAAAAGACCACCGAAGCGACCTTCCCGGCATGGCCCGGGTACGCCCGAATCTCTTCGCCGCTTTCCACGTCCCAAAGTTTCAATGTTCCGTCGGCGCTCCCGGCCAGAATCCCTTTTCCATCCGGCGTAAACGCGACGCAGTAAACCTCGTCCGCGTACCGGATAGCCCAGATCGGTTTTGTCACGTCGGACTCCGGGGGGATGGAAGCTTCCGCTCGCTCTTTGAGCCCAAGCAATGGCGAGGGAGTCTTGTAGTTCGCAAGCAGGAGCTCATAGGGCTCCCTATGTCTGAGTATTCTGACGATGACTTCGTTGTCCAGAACCCAGAAATCGGTCACGTGCCCCGCCCGCTTCTTGTACCAGGTGTCGCCGGTGGAAAGCTGCGTCAAAACAAGATGGTTTGCCTCGAACGTCCCCGCAGGGACAGTGACCTCCTGTTTTCCCGTGTTTTCAATTTTGAACGTATAGGTCGCCATGCCTTTGCCTGAATTATCCCAGTCGTAGGCGTTGACCTCCTTGGCTTCCCCTTCCTTCAGCGCAAATCCTCTCAGGAGGATGTGGGCAGCGCAATACGGGTCCGGCCGGGAGTTGGGGTCGAACAGGAATCCCTCCGGGACGGAAATCTCACTCACCTCATCCTCTTTGCCCGGAGTCCTCTTTGTGGTCGTGACCTTCCCTTCCTGAAACGTCAGGACCCATTCGAAACCTCCCCTCTCCTTCGAGACCAATTTGTACTCTGTGAGCCGGTGATCGTTGCTGCCGGAGGCGATATAGGTCGTGGAGCGGAGTTCGGTTACGGCCGTTGTGGCGCCATCTTCGCGCTGTTTAATCCACTGCTTGCTGGTGCCGTAGGGGCGTGCCCGGCTGCGGTGGTTGTAGGTCCCCTCGAAGATCAACTTCCCGGGAAGCTCCTCCAACGGCGGGCCCGCAGGGGCGGCTGCTTCGGCGGTCGGCGCCGCAGCAACTGCCGGTTTCCGCTCAGCACCTCGGACCGGCGGCGATGCGGTACCTTTCTTCCAGAGTTTGAAATCCCGTGAGTCGCTATCGGGAATAATCAGCTTTTCTTCGGGCGTGATTGGGTACTGCAATTTGACCGAGATGGTCAGTTTTGCTCCGATGTCCGCGCCATCCTTTCCGGCGCCGCGCGCAGGAGAATCCGGACGTAAATTGTAGTTGTCCGCGTTGGCATCCACGAAGAGGGGATCGTCCCGCAGCGCCGTTTCCGAGAAGGACAATTCCGGGGGCTTGTAGGCGGCTGCTTCCTCCGTTCTTTTCAGGATTGACTTAAGCATTTCGATCTGTCTTTTCTTGGCCGCGACCTCCGGATGAGCGTCGGTGTACTTTGTCTTCATATCGGCCAATTCCAGTTCCAATTGGGCCAGTTGCGCCTTGTATTCGGCGATGATCTCTTCCTTTGGCCGTGGTGGTGGCGGAGTTTCATTCTTGTTCTTGCAGAGGAGGTTGTGGGAAAGCTCCGGCGGAGGGCTGGAATCGGCGGACTGCCGTGAGCTGCTTGTGTAGAAACGACTCGCCGCCGTCTCCTCGCCAAAGAAGATGTTGTTCTCCACAACCGGTCGGGTCGTAACGTCCATCTCCAACCCGCCCCTCTTGTTCTCCACGAAGGTGTTGTTTCTGACGAGAGGATTTGTGCGGCCCCAAGTCGAAACGCCGGACATGTCATTCCGCAAAAACAAGTTGTTGATGATCTTAGCTTCGCCGCTGCCGCTGGCGTAAATGCCGAAGCGCGCATGGTTGTTGAGGACGTTACCCATGATTGTCGGCGAGCAATGGTCGTATCGGATGCCGTGCCAGGCGCTGCCCGAGATGAGGTTGTTCTCGATCCTGACATCGCCGTCGCTGCGAACGGTGATGCACCGATGGTAGCAATTCCTGACTTCGCAATTGGTCACGGTCGCGGAAGCGTCGCGGCCGATGGCAATCCCCGTTCCCCAGATGCCCGCCACAAGACATTTCTCTATGCGGGCATTGGAATTGCTGGAGACCGCTATCCCATACTGTGCCCACAGGAGACTGCACTCCTCCACGGATACGTCAGCGTCCTGCGCGGCCACGAGAACAAGACCCGATTGCTCGCTAATTCTTGTTCCGGACGCGATCGTCAGTCCTTTCAAGCTGACATCCTTGCACGACTGGATGCTGACAGCGACCCAGCGGTCTCCTTTCTTTTCGCCTGTCGCCTCGATAAGCGTAACGTCCCGCCCCGCTCCTTCTACCGTTACAGCCTTTGAAATGGTGAGCAGCTCGCGATAGGTCCCCGGCTTGATGGAGACCGTCCCGTTCTCGTCCACGCCATCAATCGCTTCCTGGACCGAGCGGGTATCGCCGGAGCCATCAGCCGACACAACCGCCTTCTTGCCGAACTTCGTCGCCGCGGCTGGCTTCGCCTCCTCTTCGGCTGCGATGGCGAGGGGCGGTGACTCTGCTTTTTTCATCGCTACCTTCTCTGTTCGTTCCACCGCCCGGGCAGACAAGGACGTCACGGACAGGAAACCGACCATCGCCAGGGAAATCGAAAGCAGCCCCACAGCGGTCTTCAGCCCAAAGGTGACCGCAGGGCGCTTCTCGGAGGAGAGGATGCGCTCTATGCGCCTTCGGATGCGGGGGCAGTGACTGAAAAGACCGAGCGTCGCAAGCCGGCTTGGTCGTGGGCAGATGCTTCTTCCGGCGAGCTCTGTCAGGGCTTTTGCGTAAAGCACTCCGTCCCGAGACCAGTCAACAACCCAGTTGTCGCAGATTTCCTCCCGGAGCGAACGCAGCCGGCGGTTGACCAACCACACAAGCGGATGGAAAAAGAAAACCGCCTCGGCAATCCGCTGGAGAATGTTGACGGCGTAATCTCCCCACCGAATGTGGGCGAGTTCGTGCAGAAGAATCGGGCGGAGTTGCTCCAGCGGCATCTCCCGCACAAGAGACTCCGGCAGAAGGATGGTCGGGCGGGCCATTCCGACGAACACCGGAGAGGATACGTTTTTGCCTGTGCGAAGTTTCGCTCTTGTCCGAACGCCAGCCGATTTCTTCGCCGCCTCGAACAGCTCTGAGATCGAGGAATCCCCAATTGGTGAAGATGACCGGCGAAGCCGGACAACGCATATCCCTGCGAAAAGTAGTCTCGATAAGAAAACCGCGCACCCCGCGAGCCACGCAAGGCTGATCCAACCTTGCCAGGGTAATGCCGAATCTCCTTTTGAAAGCGCTTGGTCCGGCGGCAGTTGCGCTCGTGAATGTGGAGCCATGCTTGATGTTTGAGCTTCGCTTGCAGCCTTCTCTGCCAACGGCAACGTCGTGGCCGCTTGGGACGGGGTCACGCGATCCGTCAGTTTTCCAGCGGGCAAAGGATCAATCAAGCCCGACGGCGGTTTCGACCAACTCAAAACCCGACCCACCGTCGCGCGCTCCCTGGCAGGCAGAAGGGCGAGCCGGTGGCCTCTCGCAATGAGGGAAGTCACCGGCAGAAGGAGAAGTCCCACCATACAGTACACCCACACCCAGTACCGCGCCACCAGGCGCCTTCTGCCAAGAATCCTCGCCACTGCGAAGACGATCACCATCAGCGCCGTCCCTTTCCAAACCGCATTCACCAGATAAGGAAAAACCGATTCCCCGAAACGTATCAGCTCGCTCATTTTCTTGCCTCCTTTTCCTTGACCGAAATTAGCTGCTTCAATCGCCTAAGTTCCTCCAGGTTCAACTCCTCCTTTTGGAGGATGTTGACCATCAGAAGCTCCGCCGAGCCATCGAAGAGCCGATTCGCTGTATTGCGTAACATTGACTGTACGACCTCGTCCCGTGAGACGATAGGATAATAGACATACGTTCTGTTGTCGGTCTCGTGACGAACGAATCCTTTCCTCTCCAGAATCCGCATCACCGTCAGCACCGTCGAGTAGGCGAGGGGCTTCCGTTTCGGCAAGGCATTCTTGACATCCTTCACCGTGGCCTTCCCCCGCTTCCAGACGATGTTCATCAGCTTCAATTCCAGATTGGTCAGCAATTTTTCTTTCGTGCGTCCCATAGATTCTCCTTTCTATCAATCATTTAATATTATACTTATAATAGCACGGCTTTGTTCGCTGTCAAGGCCATTTTTTGAAAAAGTTTGCTACTTCGCAGTTCGTGCCCGGTAAGCCCGGAACATGCTAAAGCGCCTGCGTGTCTATCCCCTGCCTTTGCACTAATCAATGCCAAATAGCGTAAGCAGACACGTGCACCAACGGGTTATCGAAAGGCTCACCGGGATTCCACGCCACAGAGAAGGTTCTTCCTCCCGCAACCAACCCACCGCCCTGCGAAGGCAAAAATGTTAGTTGACTCGCCTTGAGGCGCCGACTATGTTTTCCAAAAAGGGCAAACTTGAAATCCGGAAGCGGGTGGATGAGGGATTCATAACCAAGAATAGGCGCAAGGAGGGATTTGTGAAACGAGCTTTCGCGTTGTGGCTTATCGGCTTTGTCGTGCTGACCGGATGTATCGGAGTCAACTCCTCGGCTGCGGAGAAGAAGCTCTGGTGGGAGCGCGGCGCCGACAAGTGGTACTTCAAAAACGATTGGAAGGGACTCGCCCTCACCGGAGGCCGGAGCTACCGGAAGGTCCTGCACCTCCCTGCCAAAGCTGAGTCCGGCTGGATCGTTATCTGGGGCGAGAGGTTCTACAAGCTGACGGTCAATGGGAAGATCGTTGAAGAAGACCACACGTCGGGAATAATCGAAGATCACGATTTGGCCCGCTTCATTCGCGGCGCGGACGAGGTGACAATCCTCGTTGAGTCCAATGGAAAAATCGTCGCGGAGGGAGAGGTCGTTTCGCGGAACGGAAAGCGATTTCCCTTCGCAACGGGGGTGGACTGGGAGATTCCGGGGTCGTCGAAAAAGCCGACCGCAAGGCCGATGACCGCAAGTCCCAGCACGGGCGCCTTTCACCGAGCACACAACGGCCTCCTGATGACCTACAACGACGAGGAGAAAGGAAGAACCTTCATCGCAAAGGGCCTCGCGCGAATCCAGAAGCTCAATGACCAGAGCCTTTTTCTTGTGCGGAGGTTGTCGCCCGCGGAGGAGATATTGAGCTTTTCCGGTTCGACTCTCCGCAGCCGAACCGAAAGGGTTATCAAGCCATTGATGGCGAATGCCAGAAAGATTCTCGAGGGGGAAGCTGTCCCCGCGCAGAAGACAGGAGATTTCCCCCACGCCATAGACGCGGCAAGGAGCGCGGGTGACCTGCTCGCCTCTGCCGAGGCAGCGGTGGAAGGCGCCATCGAGATTTACAGAGCGGAACGGGACCTTCTTCATCTCGAAAACTGTCTGGCGATCATGTCGAGCCAGAAAGTCTCCCTGCCCGAGCTCACCCAGGACCTTGCAGAACTGAACCGGATGCTTTCTTCGGCCCGGAGGAACCATGGCCTGCTCGATTACGCGAGCGTCTTCAAATCGCTGAAGCGCGCTCAGCAAGACGCCGCTCGTCTCGAAGAAAAGCTCTCGGCGGCGTGGGGGAACCCGGTTGGTAAACTGGACGATTTCCCGAAGGACCGCTTCGGCTGGCTGAACGCTCGCGAGCTGATAGGGCATGACCCCGCCCGGTGGGAGTTCAACATAAGCCCGGATAGCCTCGCCTGCCTGGACCTTTCTGGGCTCTGGGACTTTTGCACCGACCCAGACAACGTGGGCGAGAAGAAAGCGTGGCATAGCCAGGAGAAGCTTGAAGGGAACTGGCGGCGCATCTATGCCCCGCGCGCCTGGGAGTGGCAGGGTGTGCAGGAGGTCAACGACAACAGCCCATCGGATTGCCCTTACAGGCTTGGCGACCGCCGCACCGGCGACAAACCATACAACGGTTATGCCTGGTACAGAAAAAGCGTTTTCGTGCCCGCGTCGTGGTCCGGGCAAACGGTCATCCTGAAGATCGGCCAGGTCAAGAACTGGCTGCAAATTTTCGTCAACGGGCAAAAGGTTCCGAGAGAAGACGCTTTGAATTCTCCCTCCCGGTCGGTACATGTGATCCCCACGGAGCTGCTCCGCTTCGGGGAGAGCAATCTCATCGCTCTTCAGGTTTACAATCACGACAACCTCGGCGGAATCACCTCTGGGCCGCTTCTGCTTGCGCTCAAGGGGCACGTGCCGAGCATCGCGGAGACGCCCGGACCGCTCCGCTACGTGGACGAGATCAGCTTCCCCGACGGGGAGGCGAACCGGCGGTATAGAGTGCTGGCGAGCGCCCTGTCGCCCGGAGTCGTGCTCTCAACGAGAGAAAAGTCCCTTTCTCTCTGGGGCTGGAAATTGAAAGGCTATCGCAACCCGCTGGGATTGCTACTCGTCTCTGGTGGAAAACTTCTCCATCTCCCCACGAAGGAAGGTCACCGCGTCCCGCCAGGGCTGGACTGCAAGGAACTGTCCGAGAACTGGGTCTTGCTCGAGAGCGGCGGGAACGACACGCCATCGGTTCTTCTCGTTCTGGAGAAACGCCCCCTTTCCATTTCCTGGGATAGGAACGCCCTCGGCCGGTGGGGCGTGCGGCTGGACTTCAAGGATTCTGTGGGACGCGCAATCATCGCACGCTTTTCGGGGCAGAAGCGGCTCAGCGACGACGACTGCCGCTTTTGGTCTCGCGCACTTCTGGCGTATCCGGTTTCTGTGTCAGAACTCTCGAAGCGCGAAACCGACAACCTCGTCGGAGATTTCTGGCTCAGATATAACTACCTTGTCACCGAAGATTTTTGTCACACAGACCCGCTGTTCCTCTCGCCGCTGCCGATGCTCCTCTCGTATGCACTGAAATACGACTATCCGGGGCTTCCGGCGCCTTCCGTGACGAGCACGAGCTACGCCTCGAAGTACGCCCCGTATCGCACAGCCCGTGGGCGTCTGCTGCACTTTCGGGCGCCGCCTGTTAACCGCTCGAAAGTGATGAAGGGCATCGGCGAGCTTTTCGGCAAAATGGACAGTTCCTCCAATACGCGCTGCGGCGTCACGGAAGACCAGATGTTCCGCGACATGGCGGAATGGGGGTCTGACCACTGTCGCTACGCATTCGCGTTTCACGCCCGGTGGGACATCCCGCTCTGCAAATGGTTGGGCGGACCGATTGTTCAGAACGAAAAAGCCTGGAAGCGGCTCGACGAGCTCGTGAGGAAATGCAACGAAAACGGCATGATGATGATGTTGACGTACTTCTTCAATGAGGACTCGCCGCAGCGTGATACTGATAACCGCGTCCGCAACAGCTCCGCCTATTGGCGCAAACGTCCGGAGACCCGGAAGCGAGCTTACAAGCTGTGGCGGCGGATTGCCGAGCGGTACAAGCACCTTCCCGCCGACGCCATCTCATACGATTTCTTCAACGAGCCCGCCTACATGGAGGCCGACGATTGGAACAATATCATCAGGGAGCTGACGACGATTGTGCGCTCGGTTGACAAAAAGCACACCATCGTCATCGAGGGAGGGGATGGCTGGGCGCAGCCTTTCTGGTGCTGGTGGATGAAACCGACGGGCGATGCCAATACCATTTACAGCTTCCATCACTACGGCAAGCATTGGGGGTATGCCTACGACGAATACTATCCCGGATACAAAAGGAGCTACGAGCAAAGCCAGATTGACCCGTGGCTTCAGGCTATCCTCTTCGGGATCCGCCACCGCGTTCCCGTCCACTGCGGCGAATTCGGCGTCTCGCAAATCTCGCCGGACGGAGATTACGCAACCTGGCTGAATGACTATCTCGCCCTCTTCGAGAGGTTCGGCATGGGCTGGAACTGGTGGAACTACTCCGGCAGCGACATCTACCGAACGGGCTTGGTCTGCGGCAAGAAAGTCAGTCCGAACGTGGCGATCCTCAGAAAATGGATCGGGAAAGGGCCACGGAAAAAATCGCTCCAGCGCTCACCTTAAGCTGTGCGGAAACCGCCAGCCTATCCAAGGGGAACCGCAAACGCTTCTTTATTGTTGTCTTTGTCGCACTTATGCGGTATAGTTGATCGTCTTAGTTTCGAAAGTCACCAAGGAGGAAAAGCATGAGAATGCATGTGTGTGTGCTGTGTGGGTTGTTGGCTGCTGTTACCATTTTCTGCTGCGGGGGACACGTCTTCGGTGCCGCGTTCTTTAGTGAAGATTTCGAGAGCGGTGCTCCGGACTGGACGCTGGACTCACCGTGGGGCTTGACGACCAACCAGGTTCACGGGGGCGCAAACTCCCTCGCGGACAGCCCCGTAGGCGCGTACGAAAACAGCGTGGACAAGAAGGCGACAGTCTCGATCAACCTTTTAGGCGGCAACCGTCCGTTCTTGTCCTTCTGGCATCGCTACAATCTGGAAGATGGGAAGGATTACGGGTATGTCGAGGTATCCAAAGATGCCGGCGCGCATTGGGACTGTCTGTTTTTCGTTACCGGGAACTCCGCCGCAAAGTGGTTTCAGGCGGGGATAGACCTCAGCCCTTATGCCGACAAGGAGGTTCTCGTCCGGTTTCGGATAGTCACCAATGGTTCCGGAGTGTTCGACGGCTGGTATATTGATGACGTTGAGGTATCCGAGAACGACGCGACAACCGGCTTCCCATTCTCGGACGACGCGGAGACGTCTGCCAGCGACAGCAAGTGGATAGCTTCTTCCTGGCAGAGGATAGCCACCGATGGCCACGACAGCCCCCATTGCTGGTTCAGACCGCCCATGGGTCGCGCAGACGTGTCCACGCAGCTTGTGCTGAGGGGAACGATGGACTTCGGCGCGGCTAGCAACGCACAACTTTCCTTCTGGCATCACAAGCCGGGCTATTGGGGGTTCGTATATATTTCCATTGATGGGGGGCAGAACTGGACGGAGATTTACCGGGATTCGGGTAACTGGGCAGACTGGCGGAGGACGCAGTTGAACCTATTTCCTTACACAGGCGAGTCCAACGTTGTCGTTAAATTCGCCATGGCAAACTCGAATGGGTGGTACATTGACGATGTCGTTATAAGCGACGCGCCGGAGAACGTCTATCTCGAGCCTCTATCAGACATCGGCGAGCACAGCATGACCCTCACCTGGGCTGAGAACGCCGATTCCGATTTTGCCAGCTACAGGATATATCGCAGTTTCTATTCTGACATGAAAAACGCGGAGGAGATTGCCTCCGTCACGGACCAGGCGACGACGACTTACACGGACACTGACCTGATATATGCCGCGAGGTTCTACTACTATCGCATTTACGTCGTGGACACGGAAGGGCTCTGGAATCTGCAGGGGAGCAACATTCAGGGGGCTAAAACCTTGCTTGGCGCCGTTGTCCATGGTTGCCCGTTCACGGATGACATGGAGTCCGGAGACGCATGGGGCAACGACACGCCATGGGGTCTGACTGATACCGCCAGCCACAGCAGCAGTTACTCCTGGACGGACAGCCCCGGGACATCCTACGAGAACAACCTGGACCGCTCCCTGACCACGAGCGTTGACCTTGGCGTTTGCAACCGTCCGCTGTTGTCCTTCTGGCATCGTTACAATCTGGAAGACGGGAAGGATTATGGGTATGTCGAGGTATCCAAAGATGACGGTGCAAGTTGGCAGTGTCTGTTCTTCGTTACCGGCAACTCCGTCGGGAGATGGTTTAAGGAGGAGATAGACCTCGGTCCTTACGCCTACGGGCAGATCCGGGTGCGGTTTCGGATAGTTACGGATGCCTCGGGGAGATTCGACGGTTGGTACATAGATGACGTCGAGATGTCCGACAACCTCGCCTCCACCCCATTCCCATTCTCGGACAACGCTGAGACTTCTGCCAGCGACGACAAGTGGATAGCTTCCTCCTGGGAGAGGATTGCCACCGATGGCCACAATAGCCCCCGTTGCTGGTTCAGACCGTACATGGGTCGCGCAGACATGTCCACGGAGCTTGCGCTGCGGGGAACGATAGACTTCAGCGATGCCATCAACCCACAACTTTCCTTCTGGCACCACAAGCCGGGCTATTGGGGATTCATCTATCTTTCCACTGATGGAGGGCAGAACTGGACGGAGATTTACCGGGATTCGGGTAACTGGGCAGACTGGCAGAGGGTCCAGTTGGATTTGTCTGCTTACATGGGTCAGCCCTTTGTTGCCGTCAAATTCGCCATGCCCAATTCGAATGGGTGGTCCCTTGACGACGTACTTATAAGCGACGCACCGCAGAACGTTTATCTCGAGCCTCTTTCAGACATCGGCGAGCACAGCATGACCCTCACCTGGGACGAGAACCCGGATTCCGATTTTGCGAGCTACAGGATATACCGCAGCTTCTATTCTGACATGAAAAACGCGGAGGAGATTGCCTCCGTCACGGACCAGGCCACGACGACCTACACGGATAACGAGCTGATATACTCCTGGACGTGGTACTACTATCGCATTTACGTCGTTGACACGGAAGGGCTGTGGAATTTGCAGGGGAGCAATATTCAGGGGGGAAGCACGCTCCTCGGTTCCGAAGTGCATACCTTCCCGTTCACGGATGACATGGAGTCCGGGGACACATGGGGCAACGACACGCCCTGGGGTTTGACCGATGCCGCCAGCCACAGCGGTAGTTACTCCTGGGCTGACAGTCCCGGCAAATCTTACCAGAACAACATGGACCGCTCGCTGACCACGTCTATTGACCTTACCGGCTCGGACCGTCCCCTGTTGTCCTTCTGGAATCGGTACAACCTGGAAGAGGGGAAGGATTACGGATACGTAGAGGCATCCAAAGATGCCGGTGCAAGTTGGCAGTGTCTGTTCTTCATTACCGGCAACTCCGCTGGAAGATGGTTCAAGGAGGAGGTGGACCTCAGTCCCTACGCCAACACCGAGATGCACGTGCGATTCCGAATAGTAACCGATGCCTCAGGGGTCTTCGACGGGTGGTACATAGACGACGTCGAGGTATCCGAGAACACCGCCACCACTGCATTCCCATTCTCGGACGACGCCGAGACCTCCGACAGTGATAGCGAGTGGATAGCTTCCTCCTGGGAGAGGATTGCCACCGACGGCCACGATAGTCCCCATTGCTGGTTCAGACCGCCCATGGGTCGCGCAGACATGTCCACGCAGCTTGTGCTGAGGGGAACGATAGACTTGACCCATGTCACCAGCCCGCAACTTTCCTTCTGGCATCACAAGCCGGGCTATTGGGGATTCATCTATCTTTCCATTGATGGGGGGCAGAGCTGGAGGGAGATTTACCGGGATTCGGGTAACTGGGCAGACTGGCGGAGGACGCAGGTGGATTTATCTCCTTACATGGGTGAGTCCAATGTTGTCGTCAAATTTGCCATGCCTAATTCGAATGGCTGGTACATTGACGATATTGAAATCACGGGGGAGTTCACCGGCCCGCCTGAGCTTCAAATCTCCATCGAGGGCGGTTCCGGAACGCTCTCGTGGACACCGTTTGGCATGGGCAGCTACACAGTAGAATGGTCCGACGACCTGCAGACGTGGACTGCGGAAACAGGAATGCCGATCGCGGATACGTCCTGGCCCATTGGCCAGATAGAGAACCTTGGAGGATGGCGCTTCTGGCGGGTGTTCGCGCCCGCCCCGTAGGTTAGCATGGAGGACTTTGGCGGTCATTCTACTTTTCCCACTCCGATTCGGGGACTTCGGCGTGGATGAGCGTGTTTCTCAAGGCTCCAACGGGCAGTTGGCGTCCGTGATCTTGCGGTACCATGACCTGGGCCCCCAGGCTGGCGTGACGCCACTTGCGATGGCTGCCTGTTTTTTTGTGAGACGAGTTGAACACCGTGACGGCGGAGAAGCACCTCGACCTCCCTCAGCCGGGACGGATCTCGCGCTTCTCCGGGTCATAGACCATCCGGCGCCCCTCCACATACGCCCGATCCGATAGGATGCACGCCACCGCGTGCTGATACCCGGCGTCAATGTTTGCGTTCGGCTGCTTCCGCGTGCGGAGGCAAGTCAACCAGTCCTCCATGTGAGGCGGCCGTTCCACGGGCGGCACCGCCTTCTTCTCCTTGATCCTATTCGGGTCATCGCTCCCATCGCCGCTGACAATCGGGTTGTTCCAATCGGAGCAGTCGAGAACGCCCCGCGTCCCGAAGAACTTCGTGTAACTCCCGCTCCCGTTCCCGAAACTGGTCGAGTAGCTGACGAGAAATTCATCTTTGTAATCCAGAAGCGTATGAATCGTGTCGGGGCACGTCCGTCCGTCCTTGTACACGTAGATGCCCCCGAGCGTCACCGCAGCGTGCGGAAACTTCGCCCCGGTGATGTAATGGACCAGGTCAATGAAGTGGCTCATGAACCCCCCAATCGGCCCGACGGAGAAGTCCCGGTATCCGTACCACGCCGTGTACTGGTCGGGGTCCCACGGGCGGTAAGGCTTGCTCATGAGGAACGCCTTCCAATCCGTGTCCGATTCCTCGATTCGCCGCACGTAGCCGTGCCAGTAGGGACGGACGCCGTTGCGTACCTGAGTGATCTTTGCGATGTTGCCCAGGGCGCCGCTCCCCACGAACTTCTTGCACCCCGTGAACGACGGCCAGCTTCTCAGTTGCGTCCCGGCTTGCACGATCCGCTTGTTCTGCTTCACCGCGTCCACCGCGACGATAAGCTCTTCCATGTTCATTGCCATCGGCTTCTCGATGTAGGCGTCCTTGCCGGCGTTCGCGGCCTCGGCCAGCATCCGCGCATGCTGATGATCGGGGGTGGCGATGATCACGGCATCAATGTCGTTCATTCCCAGGACGGACTTGTAGTACTGCTCCTGTCCGGGTTCTCGCCCGCTCGCTTTTTTGATCATCGCGGCAGCCTGCTCTCGCGACTGCTTCCAGAGATCGCACACCACCGCCAGCTCCACATTGCACTTGTCTGCGAATTGAAGAGCCTCGCGGATCAACGCGCCTCGGGCTCGCGAGCCGCATCCGAGAACCCCGATTCGAATCCGGTCGTTCGCCCCGAGAACACGCCCGTACCCACTCACTGTCATTGTCCCAAGCATCAGCCCCGCTGTTCCGGCAGCGGTCTTCCTCAAAAAATCGCGACGAGTTTGCAGTTTCGACGCCATAGCTCACCTCCCTCATAGCGGTAAGAATACACCTCAGCACCGGGCACTCTTATCTCCCGGCAAAATCCTGTTCGACAAATCGCAAATACAACCCTACAACGAACTCCCTTTTGGGGCAAGCGCGCGTTTTGCCCGGGTATTCCTTCGTGGCATGGGCATCTTGCCCATGGTTCTTCACGGGCGGGACGCCCGTGCCACCAGCGCATCTCCCCGGAAGGGGACGTACGGACACCGCTGCGGTTTGCCACGATTATGCGGCCACACTCGCCTCGCTCTTGACATTCGTGTGCTCTCCCGCCATAGTGCCCGATGGAAGCGTTCTGCTCGAAAGGCAGTTTTTGGAAAGGAGAGAAAAATGCGCGAGAAACTTTTTTCATGCGGCGCCTTTCTTTTGGCGGCGGCGCTTTTCGCAAGCGTCGCCTGCGGCGCGGGCGAGGATGACCGCATCCTCGATGTCGTTGGTAGGGGCGCGGAAGGACGTAACCCCTATCGCGGCGGAGGGACAGTGAAGTTCCTGTCGGTTTCGATGCCAGCTTCCCTCGTCCATTTCACCGGTGGTGGGGAGATTCGCGCGAAAATTGACATCTCGTACGACGTTCTCCGAACGGCGCCGATTCTTTTGGACTCGCGGCTCGGGTCGGAATACTGGTCCTTGTACAACTACACGACGGGCGCTCTCTGCCGCCTCCATTCCCGCGAGAAGATAGATCTCCGAAAGCGCGGCCGTGCCATCACGCAAGCCTCGTCTCTCACGGTTGACCGCGGCCGAGGCTCACAACTGCAAAAGGGCGCTTGCGGTATCCGCGGACGTTCCTACTTCCTCATCGTTGACCCGAAGACGGATCGGTGGCTCGACGTCGTTGGCCCCAATCCGTTCTGGCACTCGCCCGAAGTCAAGCGGGGGATGACGTTCACCCTGGCAAACCTGAGCCGCTTCAACCTAAAGCTCGACGATTTTCAATCAACCTGGAAGCCCGGGGAGAAGTTCCGCGTGCGCCTCTCCGTAAAAGATGCGGATGGCGACATTTTCCCCGTCCCCCGGGCGCAGATAATCGCCTATCCTCACGTGCCGGGGAAAAAGCTCTCGTCTATCCGCCTTCAACCGATTTACGATTCTCTGAACACTCCTCTCGGATACTTCGACGGAACGCTCCCGCCCGGTTCGCTTCCGACAGAGGTCGTCGTTGAAGCGAGGGTTGCGGCTGAAACGACCGGCGGGACGGTTGGGCGGAAACTAACGGTAAGGTTCCCTCAAGGCTATGGCAAAGTAGCGAAGCTCTCCCCCGTCGGAGCCCTTCGTCAGCCGAAGCTCCGTCGGACGCGGGCCGGAAAGGTCCTCGAGACGCGAGCCATCTGGTGCCACAGCCGGGACTTCGCCACGCGCGAAGCCACCGACGCCATGATTGCTCGGATAAAAAAAGCGAATCTGAACGTGGTGATTCCTATCATCTACGTCCGCGGGTATGTGATGTTTCGCTCGGACAAGCTGCCGATGGAGGAAATTGTGCCGAAAGGTTTTGACCCTCTGAAAAACCTTGTTGAGAAATGCCACGCCGCTGGTCTGGAAGTGCACCCGTGGTTCTGCAACGCGTACTTCGGCGCAAAAAGGGGAAAAGGCTACGGCCCCGGCTTCGAGCGCTATCCGCAGTTCGCGGTCGTGGGCAAGGACGGAAAGCCCTTTGCGAGCAGGGCCTCGTCGGTCCCCGCCGATATGCACAACCCCGACTATCAGAACTTCAACGTGGACATCATGCTTGACGTTGCCAGGAATTACGCCGTGGACGGACTCCACTTCGACTACATCCGCACCATGACCGACTGCTACTGCCAGCGATGCCGCCGCGATTTCAAAAAGAAGTTCGGCCACAGCATCGAGCAGGCGACCAACAAGGAATGGGTGAAATGGAATCGCGAGGCCGTCGGGAAAGTCGTTCGTGAGGTGTCGCAGCGCGCCCGGCGAGTTCGCAAAGGAATCGTCATGTCGGCGGCGGTGTTTGCGAACCTCGATAGCGGAGCGCGACAGGGCCAGAACGCTCCACACTGGTCGGACGCCGGATACGTGGACGTGATTTTGCCGATGGATTACACAATGGACACCTTCGAACTCCGCAGCAACGAGCAAAGCTTTCTCGACGCCATGAAGAACGACAGCACGCTCGCGACCGGAATTTCCATCTATGTCCGCTCGGGGAACAGAGTCAGCTCACGGGAACCGTCCCTCGTCCTGGAACAGATCGCCATGGTCAGGTCAATGGGCATTCGCGGCTTCTGCCTGTTCTCCTACAACCATCTCTCGGAGGCGATTCTGGACGCCCTTCGCGCCGGCCCATGCTCCGAGCCCGCCGTGCCCACATTTCGCCGACGGTGAGTGTTGATGATCGGTGTCCGACGGCAAGGGTCGGTACCGATCACCAAGCTATCCACAATATGGGAGGAAGTATAAGGATGAGAACAAACATGACAAGAGGGCTTCTCTTACTGGCAATCTTTCTTCTTCTGGGTTTCTTTGCGTGGAAACTCTGTGCGGCCATCCAGGGAGAAAGCCCCGCAAGGACGAAGTGGGAGTACCTCCGTGTCGAAATGCCCGAGTATGATTGGAGCAGCGAGATGAACAAGCTCGGGTCCGACGGCTGGGAGCTGGTTCACGTTCGCAGGGTCGTCGAGACGTTCGGGCTACGGATGAGATCGCTTCTCGAAAGTGGAATGACGCCGGACATCAAGTACCAGTATATTTTCAAACGGCCCCGATGATGGCGTGGGAACTGTCGGCGACCGCCAGGGCATTGTTGGACCGTGAGGAGGTTTTTTTCTCATTAGGAGGTTGCACACAGATATGAACCGACGGGGTTTATGAAAACGGTGGCGGCGGTGTGTATGGGCGCCGCGGGGGGTAAGGTGGCGGTTGCCCGGTCGCGACAGGTTGAGGCGGAGGCGATGACAGTACTCGGGCCGCTCTTGCCCGACGAAAGGGGGAGTGGGGAGGAGTTGTGCTGAACCGCGACCCACTTTCCGGCGTTGCGAGCTGGTACTCGGCCAGCAAACCCGGGGGGGGCGCCTTCCGGCCGCTGGACTACCCATCGGACGCGATTCTGAATGCCCTGCGCACCGGCCCCTGCTCCGAACCCGCCGTGCCCAGATTTCGCCGACGATGAGCCCGCGCGGGCGCCCGTGGGTGTCGCTGACCCGCTCATTCGGAGCGTTCGAACAAGTGAGACCGCAAGGGATTCAACAGGCGTACCCTTGTTCGCGAGAATGTCCGTACCTATGTTAGCATGCGAATAGCCGGAAAAAAGGCTCTAGCGTCTGGACTTACGTCGGCCGTTTTGCTATCGTCAGCGTAGGAAAGTGCAATGACAACGTGTGAGGACACGAACCATGTACACGTCATTAGAAATTCGGAACTTCCGGTGCTTTCGGAAGTTCGCAGTCGATTCGTTGGAGCGCATCAATCTAATCGGCGGACTGAACAACGTCGGCAAGACAACGCTTTTGGAGGCGCTGTTTATTCACTGCGGCCGGTATAGTGCAGAGCTGGCTCTGCGTCTCGGTGTGTTCCGCGGGATCGAGTACGCAAACCTGAAGCCGGACCCATCCCGTGAGGCTCCATGGGACTCGCTCTTTGCTGACTTTGACACGATGAAGGAGGTGCAGATCGTGGGCCGGATGAAAGAGGGGGACGAAGCGAGGGTTCGGCTGAAGGCGCTCCGCGAGCCGCGGGACTTAGCGGGCGTTAAGGCATCCAACGAGCATGGATCGGCGAGGGAGCCCGGGGAGCCCGAAAGTGCGCTTCCGTCGACAGGTGTAGCTCAGGTCCTTGAGCTGCGGTACGAAGGAGGCGAGAAGGCCGGCAAGCACCACCTTGTTCTCGACCAGCAGGGGATCCACCTCGCATCGATACCACCACCCCCGCCCTTCCCCGCGTTCTTTCAGGCAGCGCGCAGTCGCGCTCCGCTGAAAGACGAGGCTGAGCGTTTTGGCAGACTGGAGGTAAGCAACAGGCAAAACATCCTCGTGGGCGCGTTAAAGCTCATTGAGCCGCGGCTGAGGCGCCTCGCAACCGTTGCCGTGCGGGGCCAGTCGCTCATATACGGTGACATCGACGCGGGTCACCTAATCCCCCTTCTGACCATGGGAGGAGGCATGACCCGTCTGGCGAGCTTAGTTTTGCATATCGCCAACGCGGAGAACGGTGTTGTGCTCATAGACGAGATGGAGAATGGGCTCCACCACTCGGTATTGCAGAAAGTATGGGAGGTTGTGGGCAAATTGGCGAGAGAGTTCAACACCCAGGTTTTCGCAACAACCCATTCATGGGAGTGCATCGTAGCGGCTGAGAAGGCGTTTCAGAAAAGCAGGCCCTACGACTTTCGTTTTCTGAGGCTAGAACGCATTGGAGAGGAGATTCGCCCCGTCGCCTACGATCGGGAAACGCTGGCCGCAGCGATCGAGACGGGGATGGAGGTTCGCTAATGGCAGTCACGGTTGTCAACCCGGACCACCGGCCTCCTCCACCCTCGACGGTCGAGGAGCCAACGGTGTTCGGGGTCGAGGGCATGGACCAGGCTTATTTCTTCGGTGCGCTGCTAAGATACCTGGGCCTGGACGGCGTTGTATGGAACCTTAAGGGCAAGAGTGAGTACAAGAAACGTTTAACCGCACTCAAACAGACCACGGGATTTGAACAAAACGTGGTGTCTCTTGGGGTAGTTAGGGATGCCGATGATAATGCGGCTGCTGCTTTCGAGAGCGTTCAAGGTGCTCTGCGGGCCGCGCAGTTGCCTGTCCCGGAGCATCCTTTGGAGCCTATCGGCGATGCCCCTCAGGTCACCGTAATGGTTTTACCAGGTCAGGGCGAACCGGGTATGTTGGAAAACCTGTGCCTTAAGGCAGTGGAAGGGGACCCGGCTATGGTCTGCGTTAACCGGTATTTTGAATGCCTGAAACAGGAAAATGTCCCGCTGCCCCGCAATCGTGCCAAAGCGAACCTTCAGGTCTTCCTGGCCTCAAGAAAGAAGGTAGCACTGCGGGTGGGTGAAGCGGCTCAGGCGAAAGTCTGGCCTTGGGAGGGTCAAGCGTTCGGCGAGGTGAAGCGTTTTCTGCAACTGGTTTGCTCAAGGCCAGAAGGATAGCCCTCCGGTCGTGCACATGTCCGCGGGGCCTGAGTAGCTCGGCAAGAGCTGTTGCCACACAATGCGTGCGTAGGAGCCCCTCAATATATCCGGCCGAGGATGTTGACAATGACGCGCTTGGCCTCGAGGGGATTGATTGCTCCGAGATGCTTGTAGGCGATCTCACCGCGCGGTTTAACGAGCAAGGTTAAGGGGAGGGCGCCCATCCATTCTCTGTTGGTCGCTTCGACGAGCAGGTTCTTATCTTCGCTGTCGAAAAGTGTGTTTCGGCAGGATGCCTGTTGCTTCTTGAGGAAAGAGAGAACATTTTTTTCCTGGCCGGGGTCGTCAACGCTGATGGTGACCATTTCGAAATTCCGACCACGGTACATGCGGTTGATGGTCACCAGCTCGGGGAACTCGATCCAGCAAGGGCCGCACCGGGTCGCCCAGATATTGATCAGGCGCAGCTTGTTGGAGTCGTTTTTCAGGAGGGCCTTCACGCCATCGGGGCTGATCTTCTCAAGAGCCACTTTCTCAGCCGCGACCCTTTTCATCCAGTTTTGAACCGAATCCCGCTTGTCCGACCACTTGATGGAACAACCGAATGTGGGGGTATCGTTCTCGGGAACGGGTTTGCCGGCCAACAACGCATCGAGCGCATTGCGGACGTGGCGTTTTTTGACGCGGTTGAGACGCTCGGAATCATCCACGCCGCCCCGGTAGCGGAGCTTTCGATCGCTGTCGAAGATAAAAATGTGCGGTGTCGAGCGGGGACCGTACGCCTTAGAAACGTCCTGTTTGTCGCCGTCGTAGAGATAGGGGAAATTGAATCCATGATCTCTGGCGCGGATTTTATTGTCTTCAAGTGAGTCGCCCAGGTCGCTGTAGCCCATTTCGTTCAGGCGGAGCGCCCTGGGGTCGTTGGGAGAAATGGCTACGAACCCGACGCCTTTTCCTTTGTAATCGGAGACGAGTTTCTTGATGCGCTCCTCATACGCCTGAGCCGTGGGGCAGTGATTGCAGGTGAATATCACCACCAGGATTTCAGCGTCCGCGAAATCTTTCACAGTATAGTTTCTGTCGTCCACACCGGGAAGGTTGAAATCGGGCGCCGGCTGGCCGATCTCCAGGGGCTTGATTCTTTCCGCCGCCCGGCTCTTCGGAACAAGGAGCAATGCAAACAGAGCCAAGACCAAAGCGTATCGCCTCATGAGTTCTCTCCTTTCAGGTTTCCTGCCTTTTTGTCGGATCCGCCCCACCCCCCGAAGCAGCGGTGCTCGCCTCACGAATAATCCGCCTCACGACAGGGCGGCTATGATTGCCTTGCAGAAGGCGGGGAGGTCCTCCGGTTTCCGGGATGTAATAAGGTTGCCGTCCCTGACGACCTCCTCGTCCACGTAATCTGCCCCCGAGGCGACAAGGTCATCTTTTATCGCCATGAACGATGTGAGCCGCTTTCCCTTCGCTATCCCCGCCGAGACCAGCAGCGACCCTCCGTGACAGATGGATGCGATGACTTTCCCCTTCTCAAAGGCTTCCCTCACAAACTCGACAACCGCCGGATACCTTCTCAGATAGTCCGGCGCCCAACCTCCGGGGATGACGATTGCATCAATTTCGTCCGCGTTGACTTCGGCGGCGGCCGCGTCAGCCTCGATCGGATAACCATATTTGCCGGTGTAGTTCTCGCTCGACCCTGAGCCCACAGCAACGACTTCCGCACCTTCCTCCCTCAATCGCAGCAAAGGATACCAGACCTCGAGGTCCTGGTAACCTGTTTCAACGAGCACGACCACTTTCTTTCCCGATAAACCCATTTTCTCAATCTCCTTCGCTATATCGCTCTTCGCTGAGCACGGGTACTCGTAAAGACCGCCACGTATTGTGCACGCAAAACGTCATTATTTCATGGCCTTTTCCTCTTCGCAGCACCGGAATAGGTGACCGAACTTGCTGACCGGAAGATTTAGCACACGGGCACGCGGGATCATGAAACGGCACAAATGTGCTCAACCTCTCGCAGAAAAGCATGTCCCAAAGCGATAGAGGTTGGTTGATCCTCCTCGGAGCAACGTGGCCGTATTGATAGTCAAAAACGTCAGGATACCTGCCTCTCGCTTTGCTGCCGCAACCCCCGTTAGGCACGGGCTTCAGCCCGTGCTTGGCGTGCGGCCCGGGCTCTCCGAGCCGGCTTCAGCCGGGCTTCTGGGCCCGGGGCTTCAGCCATTCTCGCGAGCCCTGGCGGTTTTCCTCATTCCTCCCGGAAACGTCATCTCTGGCCGCCCTTTCCAGCGGCTTGTCCTTCTTCGTATGCGAGACGATGTGAAGGGAGATGTCGTGAAAAACATGCTGCGGCATGGATGAATCCTTTTAGTCGAGAAGCCCGGCTAAAGCCGGCTCCAACAGAAATGTATAGCACATACGATGCCCCACCGGCTGAAGCCGGTGGCTAAACGGTGTTCGTAAGTACGGCCACGTATTGTGCACGCAAAACGTCATTATTTCGTAGCCTTTTCCTCTTCGCAGCACCGGAATAGGTGACCGAGCTTACGGACCAGGACACTGAGCGCAAACTGTCCTATGCGCCACAGCGTTCCGGTTCGCACAGCGGCCGCCGGTCCCATTTCGGATTTCGGATTGGCGATTCCGCAATCCGCAATCCGCAACGGGCACCGCGCTGCGCGCCGCCATTTGACAATCAATCTGTCGGCAATTTCTTATACCAGGTGAAATACATGATGCCGGAACTCACCGCGCTGACCCCGAGCAGTGGGAGAACCGTCGAAAACATGTGGAGAACCACCGTCACAGAAGCCAAGTACAGGCACATGATGAGGATTATGCCAAGAAACGTATTGAGCAGCTCGACGCCAAACGTGGAATCTTTCTTGAAGTCGGGAGATTTTTGAGCCACGGAGCGTGCCACGCTTGCCCATCTTCCACCGGGCTGGACTTCTCTATAGAATCGCTCGAGCACGGACCGGTCTGTCGCTTTCGTCAAAAACGTCCCCAGCAGCGAGCAGACGAGAGAGGTCGAGGCGATGATGGGGAAAGTTCTCGTCTCCTTCCAATCGGGGAAAAACAGTGTCAGAACGAACAGGACAACAACGCCGCCCATTGTCCCCCACGTGTAACCCCAGCCATTGAACCGCCACCAATACCACCGCAGAAAGTTCGGAATAAGAGCCACGGCCCCGTAAGCCATCATTATCCACAGCCAGATGCCGGCGATGGTCTTTTGTCCCAGCCCGATGACGATTCCAATCGCCACGACCGAAACTGAAGCCGCATAGCCCGCGTAAATGAGTTCTCGCCTTCTCGCCTTCGGGCGGAGAAACCGCTTATAGAAATCCTCCACGATGTACGAGGCTGCCACGTTCACTGTCGAGTCGAAGGTGGACATGAACGCCGCGAAGAAGCCCGCCAAAATGATCCCCCTCACCCCAATCGGAAAATGAATCCGCTGGAGGATTTCCGGAAGAACCCCTTCCGCATGCTCCACGCTGAAAACCGGCTCAAGAAGCGTCAAGCCCAGTACAGCGACGCCCATGCACATCGCCCATCGCGATAGGAGAAAGAAACTCCACAGTCCCCCCGCTTTCGACGCATCGCGGGCACTTCTCATCGAGAGAAACCTCTGGAAGTCGTAGAGCTGTGCCGGGCCTCCGGCGTTCAACAAGACACCCTTGAGTATCCATATAACGAGAAACGGCCCGAAAATGTAAACGCTGTTTTGAACAAGGAACGGCATGTCCCACGACGGCCAGATGGAATCCCAACCGCCCGCCACCTTGTCGGCAACGCTTGCCGGCCAGCCGGTGCGCCATCCCGCCGCAACCTTCTCCAGCACGCCCGCCGCATCGGTCTTCAAGAAAGCGAATATCGCCAGCCCTATGGCCGCACCGGTCAGAATGACGGTTTGAATCACGTCTGTGATGACTACGCTGTACAATCCCCCAAGCACTACATAGATTGTCGTCACGCCGATGATAACCACGCCGCATGTACGAGGCGACCACGGTACAAAAAACGACGCAAATTTCCCTATCCCCGTGAACGCGTACGCAATCACAGAAACCGAAAAAAGCACCGCCATGAAGGTCATCACGCCGCGAGCGGCTTCCCCCTCGCGACCGGCGCCGAACCTCGTCCTCATCCACTGGGCGCCGGTGATGACTTTTGACCGCCTGACCCACTTGCCCGTGTAGCTCATGAGAAAGGCGCCCATCATGAATCCCCACAGCCAGTGGACCCACATGCTACGAACGCCGTACAGATACAGCAGCGAGATCACCCACATCGTCCCCGTGATGTCGTAGGTGGACACAGCGCCCGACATGGACAGAATCCACCACGGCAATCCACGGTTCGCCAGAAAATAGCTCTCCTCACTCCCCGCAGCTCGCCGCCGCAGACACCACCCAATCACAAGCAGCGAGGCCACGTAGAGAACAATGATTATTTGGTCAATCACGTGCATACCTGTTTTCCCTTAAAAAGCCGGATTCCGTCCGATTTCGAACCTCGGATTCCGCAATCCGCAGTCCGCAATCCGCAATCGCGATTCCCCATTGTCCTTATAGAAAGTCTATTGTACAATTGCGACACCAAAAAGAAAGGATAATGTAATATGACCATATCGAGGATACGCGCTTCATCCACCTCGGTCATCCTGCTCTCTGCCGCCATTGTTCTGTTCGGATGCGGAAAAAAGCAGGAGGGGAAGAGGGGAGAGGGTAGAAAAATCCGCATCGGGCTTTCCCTTGACACCCTCGCGGTCGAGCGGTGGCAGAGGGATGCAAACATGTTCGAGAAAAGGGCCGAGGCGCTCGGCGCGGAGGTGTTCGTTCAATCCGCCAACGGTGACCCCCGCGTTCAGAACCAGCAAGCGGAAAACCTCATCACCAGAGGCGTTGATGTCCTGGTGGTCGTGGCTCAGAACGCGGAGACCTCCGCCGTAATTGTCGAATCCGCCCATAGGCAGAAGCCCCCCGTCAAAGTTATCGGTTACGACAGAATCATTCGCAACTGCGACCTCGACCTCTACATCTCATTCGATAACGAGAGGGTCGGCGAGCTCCAGGCGGAGTACCTCGTGCGGAAAGTGCCGAGGGGGAATTACTTTTTGCTCGGCGGCGCCGCGACCGACGACAACTCGAAGCAACTCCGCAAAGGGCAGATGAAAGTCCTTCGCCCCTACTTCGAGAGGGGAGACATCGTGAAAGTCGGAGACCAATGGTGCACCGACTGGCAGCCGATCGAAGCCCTTCGCCACACCGAGAACGCCCTGACACGCCGGAACAACAAGATTGATGCCGTGGTCGCGTCCAATGATGGCACAGCCGGAGGCGCCATCCAGGCCCTCGCCGGGCAAAAGCTCGCCGGAAAAGTCGCCGTCTCCGGGCAGGACGCCGACCTCGCCGCCTGCCAGAGAATTGTCGAAGGGACACAGACCATGACCGTCTATAAACCGATAAACAAGCTCGCTTACACAGCCGCCGAGATTGCCGTTGCGATGGCAAAGGGAGAGGAATTCCAGCCCCCCAACCGCACCATCTTCAACGGCAAGAAGCGAGTCCCTTCCGTTCTGCTGGAACCCATTCCCGTGGACAAAAATAATGTTTACGAAGCCGTCATCAAGGACGGCTACCAGAAGCTCGAGGAGGTCTATCAGAACGTCCCGCGAGACCAATGGCCCCGTCGGTCCCCGGGCTCCTGAATGATCGTAAGGCCCGAGGTCCGCTCGTCCCCGGGCGGGACGTTCTGCGCTTTTGCGCTGAAGAATGCGGGATGGTGAAACGCGAGGACGCAAACACGCGGAGCCCCGGCCCCCTCCGCAAGGCATAGGCTCGGATGAAACTGAACGTTGACGTTCGCACGTACACAATGGCAGCGGCCCTTTTGGGTATTTGGGTCGTGTTCTATCTGCTCGAGCCGACTTTCCTCGGCGCGAGGAATCTCTCCAACCTCGCTCGACAGATGTCGGAGACCGGCATCCTTGCCATCGGGATGGTTTTCGTCATCGTTTCCGGGAACATTGACCTCTCGGTCGGGTCGCTTGCGGGGCTGGCTGGCGGCATTGCAGCGGTCATCAACGTGTGGGCCAGACAGGGGTCTTTCGTGTCCATGACCGGCGCCATAGCTATCGGCGTCCTCGCCGGAGGTCTGCAAGGCGCGATCATTGCCTACCGACGCATTCCCGCCTTCATCGTGACCCTCGGAGGCCTGATGGCGTTCCGAGGAGCGCTCTGGGCGGCTACAAGAGCCAAAGCCATCCCCTTGAACGCTGGCTTCTTGAAGAACATCGGGAAAAATTATCTTCCGCAGGTCTGGGGTTGCGTTTTTGCAGGGGTAGCCGTTTTGCTCCTCCTGGCCGCGGCATTTGCGCACCGCCGAGCGACTCGGAAGTATCGCATGGAAACCGCTCAGGGCCAGATGACGTTCCCAAAGGCGGTTGCCGTATCCATCTTCGTGATCCTTTTTGTCGGAATCATGAACAGCTACGAAGGCGTCTCGTACCCCGTTCTCATCATGATAGGCCTTGCCATTGCGCTGGACCTCGTGTCTCGGCGGACGCGGTTCGGCCGCCACGTCTATGCCATCGGCGGAAATCGCGAGGCGGCGCGTCTTTCCGGAATCAACATCCGAGCGAATCTCCTGGCGGTTTTCGTCATCATGGGCTTCCTGTCAGCGGTGGCGGGCATCGTCATGACCTCTCGGCTCGCCTGCTCCTCCTCGACGACCGGGCAGCTCATGGAGCTCAACGCCATCGCCGCCTGCGTCATTGGCGGATGCAGCCTCATGGGCGGCAGAGGAAGAATCTCCGGCGCAATCCTTGGCGCCCTCATCATGGCCAGCCTCGACAATGGGCTCAGCCTCAAGTCAGTGGACATAGCGTACCAGTACATCATAAAGGGGGTTGCCCTCGTCGGCGCCGTCGCCATAGACGTCGCCACGAAGAAGAGCAATGTCTGATGCCCCCCGTTTGAAAGACCAAGCTCCACTGCCTCCGACTGGCGAAGAACCGCGAATCCTTATTCTATGGCGGACTCTGCCCGTACCCAGCCCGTGCGGGAATCTCGACCCCGTCCCCACGCCCCGCTTCACGAGGAGGGGAAAACGCCGGCGTACTTTGAGCACGAAAAAAGTCGAGCTCGCCCTGAGGAAATTTTGAACTCGTGAGCCGATTATGTCGCCCTTTCAGGGCTTATCATTCCCCAACCGGCACTTTCTCTCAGGACGTTGCCGTGAGCTTCATTAACTCTGCCCTTACAGGGCGACGGGAAAGCAATGTTCAGCCCTGAAAGGGCGCAATATTCCAGCCCAGGGCAACGCCCTGGGGAAATATCACGTGGTAAAATACAAAAGCCCTGAA
>CAZXGF010000040.1:0-45059 GCA_964640185.1 uncultured Verrucomicrobiota bacterium
CACGTCTGCGCGATTTCTGGAACCCTAAAAACCACTTTTCGGCTGAATCTCTAGGGATTGCGCTAAGGGTTTCCCGGGGGGGTCAGCCCATTCCCGGTCGGCGAAGAGCCGGCAAAGACAGGGGGGTTACATGAAATCGGGAGTGGCCAAAACTTTCTTGGTTGCGGCTGCGGTAGGGGTGTCTCCTCCGGCAATGGTCGAGGCATCCGGCGCCTCACGCACTATTTGGTCACCGCAGCCCTCTCGCAGAGCGCCTGCTTTGGCACTTGCTCAGCCCAACTTGCTCGCCCAACCCAACCTCGCACGAAAAGCGCTCGCAAAGTCTTCGCCTAAGGGAGCCATTGCGCCCAGGACCACAGCCCGCTCGCCCGCTCCTCTCGAGAAGGGCCGCCCACTGGAGGTGCTCCTCAGCAGAACGGCGGTTGTTCTCCAGGAAGGGAAATCGCCCGGACAATTTAGCGCAAGCCAGCCCGTGCACGTTCAAGTCGGCAGTTGGCTTCCCAACTGGAGCATCTCCTGCGTGGCAGACCCGGCGGTCGGGCCCGCCGGCGCCAGTATCTCCCCTCAGAATATCTACGTCCTCCCCGCCACATCGCCCGCCGATCCCGGAAAGAAATACGCCGGTCCCCCGCTCAGTATGGCCCAACCGATAGCGGTCGCACAGGGAGGGCGAACCGGCCGCACCATGTTACAGGTCAACTCCCTGTTTCTGAGCGCGCACATAGACCCGCTCTCTCCCCCCGGAATCTATAAAGGACGAATCCAGCTCCTACTCAAAGACGCCCCGAAAGGCAAGCCCTTCCCGGGTCCCTCTTTCGAATACAAATTGTCCCTGGACGAATACGTCACAATCTCCCTCGACCCTGAAGGCATGCGATTTGACTCAGCCCAGCCCGGTGTAAGCGAGCCGCCTAACCCTCTTCGCCTAACCGTCGAAACCAACAGAGAGCAGCTCGATGTCCATGTCGAAATGACCGGATTGCGAAGCGAGGACGGCAAGGCAGAAATCCCCGCTTCAGCAGTCTCCCTGGCCTGGGCTGATGACGCAGCTCAGGCACAGGCAAATGCCCGGAGCAAGAAGCTCGGCGAGAACAGCTTTACTAAGAGATGCAGTCGGGGAAAGCGCACCATTTTTGTCCACTGCCGCGTCAATGTCACCATGCAAATGCCAGCAGGAGAATATAGAGGCTTAATAAATGTCACAGCAGCAATGGACTAAAAATAAAATCGGCGACGTCTGTCGCCATAAACCGAAAGGAGGTGGTTGAACGTAGCGTAACGGGAAAACCGCCAGAGGAAACCAGCCCCCTCTTCCGGCGGAAATAATCAGGGCCCCGGCTCAAGCGGGCCAAAGCGGGCAGCCCGCGGCAAGCCGGTGAGACGCCAGAAAGTGTCCGTCAACCCACGCGCTCGAGGTACCCAGATGCCTCGGCGCAGGGGACAACCAAACTCAGAGGAGATCAAGACATGAGAACAGCAATAGGAGGGCTGGTGGCGATTGCGGCCGTGTGCCTATTTGCCGCACCCGCGCACGGCGACAGCGCCACGGCGGACGTCACGTTGACGGTTGAAAAGTACCTCTCCGTCGAGATCACGCAGGCGCCCTCGATCACAATCTCGGGCGGCGACACCGAGGGCTCAAACATGGTGGGCTTCACGGTGAAATTCAACTTCGTCCCATGCTACTACGAGTACTGGTGCGACATCGCACCCGGCCTCCCGCCAGCATGGGACCTTGTCGTTGGGACCTACCCCGGCTCGGAGTGGTGCGGATGCTCTCACGGCACGCATTCCTGCCAGCATAACACGTTTGACGACCTGACCGCCATGCATTACTTCCCGAATGGCATGGGGCTAGGGAGCGGCGGCGCCAAGCTAACGGGCGTCACACTGGAACACGCGGCCGCCGACTACCAGAACGTGGTAATCGGGACCCTTTACTTCGAGTTCAAGGAAGGCACAAGCCCGTGCGGGGACTGACGGTGAGGCCGGTACCGCGCAAGGCAGAGAAAGGCACTTGGCTGCACGGCGAAGGCCCCCGGACCGGTTGCCCCACCGTCCGGGCGCGAACGTCTATGGGGCCCCGCCCTCACCCGGCGAAGCGGACAGCCCCTGAGAGGCGGCCCATGTACACTCAGTCCGCAACAAACCCAATGGGGACGCGATGCTTCTTCCCCGTGCAATTGCGCGAGAACGGGGCAAACAGAAGCAGAGCGTGAAACCCCACAGGAATAGAGACAAGGAGAAAAGGAAATGAGAAAAGCGATTGTATCATTGGCAGCAATAGCCGCGCTGGCCCTGTTTGCAGCGCCGGCAGCGGCGGCGGAGGACAGTGACTCCTGCGACGTCACGCTCACCATCGAAGACTACTGCCACATTGAGTACGGTGGCACCTCCTTCGACATCACACTCAGCGGCGGCGCAAGCGGCGGGTCCGACGTCGAGGGCTTCCACGCTGGCGCCAACTTTGCGGCGGGAATCAGCGGCGTACTCACACCGCCGACGGGCGCCCCTGGCGACTGGAGCTTCGACATCGATGGCCAGGGACAAGCAGTCATCAACTTCGGCCCCGGCGAGTACAACGCTGGAGTTGGCGGAACGGTGACCGTGACCGTTGAGAATGTTGGCCTGGCCGACGGCGCGGACTCGTGGGCCACGGGCGGAACCATGGAGATTACTGTCCAGGCAACTCCTTAATAAGGCGGCGTTAACTGTGAAGGAGGTATTTACTGTGCCTGGACCACGCCATGGCTTAGCGTTTCTGGCCGTGCTGCTCACGGCCGCGGGTGCCGTCGCCCCTCAGGCCACAGGCGCCACCGATCTCGCCGACGTCGGCCTGACCGTTCACGAATGGGTTGCCGTCGCCGTCAGCAGCGACATAATGATGACGACGGTCACCCCCGACTGGTTCGGCAACGAGCGCCAGTCCAGCGGAACTGCCTTGGTTGACGTGTACACCAACACGGATGCCACGCTGCGGTGTCCGACGACCATCACGCTGATGGATCACGGCTCCTACGCCGTTGATGCCGCAGTAAGCCTGCTGGGGCCGGGGCCCAACCCGGTGTATTATTCCGACCCGTACTGGTGCCTCGACTTCAGCCCGGGGGCCTACCCGGGCCAAACCACGCTCACGGCCAGCATCAAGAAGGTCTGGACCGTCAGCGACATCGCGGGCACCTATACGGGCACGGTGACGCTGGAGCTGGCCGCCAGCCCATAGGCGGCACGCCGCCAGAAGGCGCGTAAGACAGGGGGCCGGGCTTCCGGCCCGCGCCCCCTGCTCTCTCTTTTTTGGTGCCAGCGCACGTCAGCCGCGCAAGCACGACACGCTGTACCCATGGCGTCAACGCGCATGGCACGCAGGACTGGCACCGCCGTGGCGTCCCGCGACACGCGGGACCCGTGGACAATCATGGGCAAGATGCCCATGCCACGATAGGGAGCGTGCTTTCTCTGGTGCCTTTCCGGTTAGCGGGTCGCCGCCGAAATGGCAGCCATTACTTACTGGGTGGGTTCCTGCTTGACACATGACAGTATTTCTGCTACACTTTTGCCAAAAGTGGAGCCAGGCCCCTATCGGATCTGGCGCTGCAAAAGCAACAGGCATTCCAGTATGCCCTGTCGTCGAGAAAATACTGGAATTTACTGGAATTTTAGACACTTTGGGGGGTTAAGAGGCGAGTTGGTACTGACTTAATGCCAACGACTTGCGCTGTCTCAAATGACGCTTTTTGTGCGTGAAAAAGACCATATACGCAACGTAACGGGCTTCCTTGACAGGATAACAGGATAGACTGAGCCAGGACAGGATTCAAAAAATCCCGTTCACCATGTTATCCTGTCAAAAATACAATACGTGCCCGAACTTATGAATCACAGCACTGAGTCTGCGATAAGGACTTGTTGGCCATGTTGAGGTTCGCCGCCACCATCATACTCGCGGCAGCGCTGCTGTGGCCCGCCTTCGGCGAGCGAGCGAAGGAGGCCAGCGCTAGCGCGAAAGTCACGTTGATTATCAAGCGGCCGAGGCGACGGAAGCGTCCACCCCGGCATCCGCGGCCCCCTCACAGTCGCCCGCCGGAGCCAATAGGGACATGGTGCGAGGTCGGATTCGCACATTCCTTCTCCAAAGCAGCACTGGGCGCGAGCGGGAAATCCGACACGCGAATCGTACTTCCCATCGCGGGGACTTCCGGCGAAATCAAAATCTGGGTTGCTGGAGAGGGAATAGCAAACATATCCGGCCAGAACGCGGACGGCGTGCCAATGGTTACGATTACTGGAAAATGAACGTGTGGAGAAGGGAATGATGGCAATGTTTTCAAAACGCATCAATTGCGGCTTTTGGTTCCGGCTCGCGTCCGCCCTGCTTTTCTCCCTCTGGACAGGGAGCACGCTCGGTCAGGGCTTCATGGTCAAGCCGATGAAAATGGAGCTTCGCGCCCGCCCCGGCCAGACCGTCCAGCATGTTCTCGAGATTCGGAACACTCGCCCCGAGCGCACAGGAACGGTTGACGTCAGGGCAATGCTCCTCGACCAGGGAGCCAACGGCGCATGGAGCGTCATAGAGCCGGAAAAGGCGACCGCCGACCAGAAGCACAGGCTCGCCTCCTGCCTCGATTGGCTCAGACTCAGCTCAGACAGCGTTACGGTCCCTCCCATGGAGGTGGGCAAAGTGACCTTGACCCTCGCGGTGCCGCGAAGCGCCAGGGGCTTCTACGGGGCGGGGCTTATCGCCCAGACCCGACCGGAGCCCAAGCCGGGGACCATCGCAATCGTTATCCGCTTCCTCATCCCCGTTTTGCTCGAAGTCGAGGGCCCGCCAGCCCGCACGAAGATAGACTTCCCCGAGATCGGAATGGAATACGTCAAGCCCAAACCTAAAAGCAAGGGCGGCACTAAGGTCTGGTACCGCGCCGCCAACACCGGCCAGACCCTGGCTCGCGTACGCGGAAACCTGGATATATTAGCGCCTGCCGCAGATAAATGGCGGCGGGTCACTACCGCATCGAGCCGGGAGCGAGGCATGATTCCCGGGGTGAACGTGCTCGTGACCGAATCCCTCGACAGAGACCTCCCCTCCGGAAAGTACAAGCTCCAGGCGAGGCTCTACGTCAACGGGCGGCCCCGCCCTCCTATCTCAACGGTGATTGATTACGAGGGGAATCCCGCAATCAAACGCATAGCGATGGACGTCCCCCTTCGCATAGACCCCGCTGTGGTCACCATCGAAACCATCCCCGGAGCTCGCCGGCACGCGATGGTCTCCGTCGAGAACAGCGGAATTCAGCGAGTCAACATCGAGTGCAGCATCGTCCAGCCCAAAACTCTGATGGGCGTCATGGCCGGACAAGTAAAGGGGGACGACTTTTCTTGCCACGAGTGGGCGACAATCGCTCCCCATAAATTCTCGCTCCCCCCCGCGCGCAGAAGGAACGTTCGCGTCACCGTCGCCGAACCGGAGGACTCCAAACCCCTTGCCTCCCATTACGCCATCCTCAACGTCAAGGCAAGCTATCCGGCGGGCCAAAGCGCCGGCGCGGGCGAAGCCCTGGTCATCGTCACGAACAAGCGTCTCAAGCCTACCTATCGGGTTCAGGGAATGGGGATTTCACTCGCTCGCGAGGAGCCAGATAAGTACACAGTCGTTGCCCGATTCGGCAACGTGGGCGATACGCACGTTGATTTGGCATGCGCCGGAGCCCTCACCGATGCCTCAGGCATGACGAGCGTCCTCTCCTTTGAGTTGAACAAGGAGGCCGGGCTCGTGCTCCCCCTCGGCACGCCCAGGTTCAGCGGCGCCATTGACTTCTCGAAGACCGAGCCAGGCATCTATGTCATCAAGGCGACTGGGACCTTCGAGGATAAGCGTGTTTCGCAGACCTTGCCGGTTCGCGTAGCCTCCGGAGAGCAGGGAAAGGCCGTGGAGGTGATAGAGACCACGGCGGAACAGAAGCAGGGAGCGGGCGCCGCGACCGCGAAGTAGCCAAGCGCCGATGCCTCGCTCCATCACATTAGACCATGACAGGTGCATATATGAAAAACAGACAGAAATCGCCAATCCCGGCACTCATAACCGTAGCAATCGCACTCGCGCTGTTTTCTCTCCACGCCACGGCAGCCCAAACGGCGCCCCAAAAACCCACGCCGCCCAAGCTCTACACCAACATATTTCTCGATACGGACATCCGCGAGGCGCTCCAGGACATCGCCTCGCAGATGGAGGTGACAATCGTCACCACCTCCGATGTCACCGGTTTTGTCACCTGCGAGCTCAAGGACGCCCCACTGGATAAGGCGCTCCAGGCGGTTCTTGCCGGCACCGGCAATGTCGTCAAGAAGACGCCCGAATACTATCTGATCTCTTCGCCCGAGCCCACCAGCGCATCCTTCCCGGCGATCAGCGAAACTCGCCTGGTAAAACTCGGTTACGCCAAACCAGATGTTGCGGTCAATCTGCTCTCGTCCCGATTCAAGGATTATGCTCAGCCTGATACTGACAGGAACCTGGTGTGTGTAACGGCGCCGCCCGAGTTGATGGAGCGAATCACGGCGGACCTCAAACTCATTGACCAGCCGCCTCGGCAGGTCATGCTAGACGCACGCATCGTGGTCATTGAGAGCGGCAACCTGCTGAACCTCGGTCTCAAGTGGAACTGGCCGCAGGCAAAGGGAGGAGTTTTCTCCAATGCGGGCCTTAATGAGGGACCGGAGCTTACTGGCGCCAAATGGCCGTGGGGTGTGCAGATCGGTTACACCCCCGATGCGGAGTTTACCGATTCGCTGCTTTTGACCCTCAATCTTCTTGCCCAGAATGAGGATGCCACAGTGGTTGCCAACCCCCAGCTCATGGCTCAGGACGGCAAGGAGGCGCAAATCAAAGTGACCAACGAGGAGTATTTTAAAATCCTCACCGAGGAAGCCTACTACATTCGCTCCACGCTGGAGCAGATAGAGGTCGGCACGACGTTGAAAATAACGCCTCGGGTCGGGGACAACGGCGACATTACGCTCGACTTGACCGCGGAGGTCAGCGATGTGATAGCACGAGGAGAGGAGGGCCTTCCCGTGGTCACGCGGCGGGTGGCAAATAGTACCGTACGCGTGGAGAACGGCGGGACTGCCGCGGTAGCCGGCTTGGTGGACAGTCGCAGCCGTCTAACCCACAGCCACGTCCCCGGCCTCGGCAGCGTCCCGGTTGTGGGGCGCGTCTTTCGCGACGACGCGAGGTCCGAATCGTCCCGGCAAGTGGCCGTGTTCGTGACCGCGAGGCTCCTGCCGGAGGGCGAAGAGGCTCCTGCCGAAGTGCCCCAGAAGCGCGAAGCCATCACACCGGTGGGGAAAGAATTCAGGAAAGCCCTTGAGGCAAGTCTCGCCCGCAGCCGCCAAGGAGGACAATAGAATATGAATCAAGGAAAGTTCGCGTTTGTTCGATTACGATTGCCTGCTGTGTTAGCGCTTTTGTTGCTCAGCCTCGTTGGCTGCACACATCTCCGGCAAGCAGTCACACCCCTTGCCAATCGCCAGGTGGCGGCGCTCGACGCGGACGCTATTGTCCAGATGATGCAGCGGGCAGGGTTCTCCGACGAGCAAATTCTCGGTCTCGGCACTGATTTGCGCAATAGCCTTGCAGCGCACGGCGCAGCACAGATTCGCGTGCGAGACAAGACAGAAGCCATCTTTGCCGTGCACGCCCCTTACATTCACGTCAGCAGTCGCCAAAGAGGCACTTTCATATATGACGTTGAAAAAGGCGAAATACGATGAATCCTGACCGAGAGCCACACCTTTCAAATGCCTCTCCGTTGTCCCAGCGAGTATGACTCGACCCGCGCGGGACCCGTTCGAGCGCAGCAAGCCGGCTCCACCTATCGCAAGTCGAATATTGGGCGCAGGAGTCGGCGGCCCCGCCAAAAGCTGTGCAGGGCGAAGAAGGCGAAGATGAAGGCGAGCAACAGGTAAGGGACTTTGAGGTTCGAGGCGCCGGTGACCGCCCCGAAAAAAATGGGGCCGACAAGCCGACCGGAGGCGAGAAGCGCCTCGTGCACTCCAGCTAAGGAACTTCGGAACACCGGCTCATGCAGGGTATAAAACAAGCTCGAAAAATAGGCCAGCCCCGAGACGAAGCCTACTATGGCGAAGGCACCTGCAAGAATGGCGGTGTGATTGGATACGAAGACGGCAATAAAGGCGGCCGCGACAAGAGCCTGTCCTCCCAAGAGGTACGCCGCGTTGTACCGCCACCTGCGGGTTTTCGCCAAGACGTAAAAGGATAAGAGTTGCCCCAGGTAAAGGAAGAAGATGATGCGGCTGACGACGGGCTTGCTGAAGCGGAGTGTGTCGCCCAGCTTGGGGAAGAGCGCAAGAATGCAGCCCGCCGATGCGTAAGTGAGGAATATGAAGATTCTCGCTGTTGTCAAAAAGAATTTTTTCTTCCGAAGGGCGGCGTTCTGAGCGGGCGCTCCCGCAGAAGGCAAGCCTGGATCATCGCGAGAATTTGTTGAACGGAGAAAGGGACTGCCTGCGATTATCGGCACGAGGCACGCGGCGCCTACGAGGAAGGGAAGGCGGAAGTTCCACTGGTAAAGCAAGCCGCACATGGCCGTGGCCACAGCATATCCGCTGCACCACCACAAGTTGAATCGGCTCAGGGCTTGGTATAACCCTTCGGCCGACTTGTTCTGTCCGACATAATGCTCGAGAGGCGGCCAGAAAAACACGGTAACAACTCCGATCAACACCCCGAGCACCATGAACAGCGGCACCGAGGCGACCATCGCGCTCAGCAGACAAAGAATCAGGAGCAAAGCCGAACTAAAAACCGATGTGACCCGAACGTCGAGGGAAGAAAGCCACCTCGCCAGCACGAAGCAAAGGAGAGAGTAGGATATGGCGAACGAGCCGCCGAGCACCCCCAGCTCAGTGGGAGAGGCGCCCAAATCAACGGCGCGGAAAGTTATTCCAAGCATAAGAAGGACGATCGTGACGTCCATTAGGAACGAGAAGAGGTAAATCATATTGGCACTCTCTTAAGGCGTCGGAGCACGTGCTCCTTCGTGACAGGATGAACGGGACTGAGGGGTCCCGGCCAAGCACGTTATCCCGTCGAAACAATTTCTCCTATCTTACCCCGACAAGATAACGGGAGAAAGGGCTATTGGTCGCTTCTGGCATTCAGGATTTGTATCACTCGCTCGGTGGTGGTGGGGAAAACGACGGTCTTGCCCAGCTTTCTGGCGGAAATGCAAATGTTTCCGAGGTATTCTTCAGAGTTGAAGGCGGTTGTGAGCTTTATGTCGTGGAAGAGGATGACTATCTGTCTCTTGCCCGCAGCAATGCACCTTTGCATCCCTCTATCAATGTTGAGGTTGACGGCGTCAACGGAAGGCCTGCCGGCGCTGTCCCCGCTAACAATATCCCAGAGGATCATTTTCAGGTTTTGTCGCCGGTAAACCGCCTTGACCGTGCCATTCCTTTCCCCGTAAGTTGGGCGCACGTAGAGAGGCACACTACCCGTGAGCTCTCGAATTCTCGCCTTGGCGCGTATCATATCGCTTTCCAATCCATTGGCCCCGTCGCCGGCATCGAGAACTCTATTTCCGTTGACATCGTAAGGAGCGGCAGCGGCGCGAGTGAGGTGGCTGGCGTGGTCGGCGGTGGAGCCGGTGTGTATCCCGAGCACGTGTCCCCCCCGGGCAAGCATAGCCATTACGTGTCGCCCGATTGGAGCCCCACCTCGTGCGGGAGCGTGCGTCTGGACAAAAAATACCGCTTTTATGTTCTTCTGAAGAATGTTGTTTTCCAGAGTTCGAAAGACCCTTTGCGTGTGGTTTTTGCCGTAAGCGAAGGCACCAGCGTGGGGACCGTCATCGAAGGTGAGGACGATTTCGACTACATCTTTTTTGACGGCGGGCGCGCCTGGAACCGCTGCGCTTTTCGGCGGCGCGCCTCCCGTGAGAGCCGTGCCGCCCGGTTTCCCCTTTTCAGAGGAGGGTGAGGCGACAGTCAGCTTCTTGCTCGCGGAGGAGCTTACGGCTAAGCGGGGGCGTCGCCCCTGTTTCGCAGCACCGCCGGTGGGGGCCATACGCATTGCGCAGGACCACATGAGCGCGCAGCACAGCAATAGGGTACCCCTCAGCAGCGATGCGGCTATAACTCTCGCTGGAGATTTGTTCATGAGCAGTCCCGAATCAATTAGTGAGAACAAGCTGGAGCGTTCGCCCGCTTCCTCAGAAAGGAGGATACGGTTTTCATCGCTGACTTCTTCCCTTCAGTAATCCCAGATACTATGCGAAGAAGTCGGGCGTGGCAACAGTTAATTGCGCGGGAACCTAACGCTTCACTTATAGGTCGCTGAGGGTCGAAGCGCAGCGTGCGCAGAGGTCGCAGAGCAATGCGGCGCGCGTATCTTGCCCATGATTGTTCACGCGGCAGGGCGTGGGACCTTTTCTTGTGTATCAAGCATGTTGGGGACAAAAAAAATCCCCGGCGCCGCAATAAGGCGCCGGGGAACGTGGGAGGCGAGGTTTACCTCTTTTGTCCGGGGACTGGGATTGGCCTGACCGGGATTTTGGCGTCGAAGCTGAGGTTCTTCGGCAGGAGGGAAAGGTCGGATTTCAAGAAATCGTCCCATCTAAGTTTCTTGCCGGTATAGGCTGATTCCCTCCCCATGATGGCGGTCATGGTGCTTTCAGCGACCTGCATGGCTTCGTTGTAATGCTTGCCGGTACCGCGTATGCTGGCGATGAGGTCAATGTGCTCCTGGACGTAGGCGTTATGGCCTCCTCCGCTTCCCATATCCTGGCCGTTGCTCCTGCCCTTCGTGCCAACGACATCCTCAAATACGCCGCCGTCGCACCTGTTCCAATGGCGGCACATGCTTATCATGTGGACGCCGTTGGGGTACTCGAAATCGCAGGAAATGTGGTCCCAGATATTGCCCAAGTACTCGTCCGGTGTCTTCCAGGCGCGTCCACCGGAAGCGAACACGCTAATGGGATGCGCCTTCATAACCCAGTTGATGATGTCGATATTGTGGACGTGCTGCTCCACGATGTTGTCACCGCAGATCCAGCAGTGGGAGTACCAGTTCTTGACCTGCCACTCGAGGTCACCCATCCCTGAAGGCCGAGAGCGCATGTTGATGACGGGCCCGCCGCACCAGTATGCTCGGGCAGCGCGTACCTCGCCGATGGCGCCGTCGTGGATTTTCTTTACCGTATCGATGTACGGTTTCTGATGACGGCGCTGAGTCCCCGCGGTTATGGAAAGCTTCAACTCCTCGGACTTCTTCGCGGCGGCCATGAACTGGCGGATGCCGGTTGGGTCCGTGCCGACGGGCTTCTCGGTGAAAATGTTCTTCTTGGCGTTGACCGCAGCTTCAAACTGCATCGGACGGAAGCCAGGGGGCGTTGCCAGGATCACATACGTAAGGTCATTTTCGAGCAGCTTCTTGTACCCGAACACTCCGCTGAAGACCATGTCATCGCCGATTTCGGCGCCTTTCCTGTTGAGCTGCTTCTGGAAGTTTTTGGCGCGGTCCTCGAAGACGTCGCACACGGCTACAATCTTGACCGCCTTATCCGCTTCCATCGCATTTCCGGCGGCGCCTCTTCCGCGGCCTCCGCAGCCGATAAGACCGACCTTGATAGGCTCGCTCTGAGCCTCCCCCGTCCGGATGAAAGGCACTGCCGTAGCTGCCGTCGCCAGAGCCGCCGTTCTAAGGAAACTTCTTCTGCTGAAATTCTTTGTCCCTTTCATACTGCTGTTCCTCCTATTGTGTTTTGTTCACAAAACTGTGACAGAAATTCACAAGCTGGGCCAAATATCTTATAGAATAGCATAAGCTCTCGGGGTGTCAACTCCAAATATGGCGCAGGGCCGGTCTCCTTGTCAGGCGAGATTCTCGAGCTCATAACGCCGCTCCCCCAAGCCAACAAAGGCCTTGCGGTTTCCACGACTTCTCTGCATAATGCGTATCGCATTTCACACTAACGAGAACCTGCTATGTCGGCCGTGCGTGCGTGCGCGAACGGACCATCCGGTGGGATTCACACGAGCCGCGTGGCCCAAGAGCCAAGACGGAATTGAACATTCTTCATCAAGGACGCCTGTTACCAGAGGAGGAACGATGGCATTGCTGACAGAGCTCGAGAAACAAATGATGTCCAAAGACACAAACGAACTGATTGAACTCCTTTGCAGGCGGGATGATGAGCTGCGCTTCTCGGAATTCCTTGACCTCTCTTCAAGGCCTGACGCCCGACTTCTCGAGACCGAATTTACCGGCAGGGCTGTCGTTCAGGCGAAGCTTGTTCGCAGGCTGATTACACCCATCCTGCTGGAAAGAATCGGTCCCGCCGCTCTTTTGGACAACGCCACGATACGCCAAGCAGTGGACCGCCAGGGGATGCTCCCACGCGTCGGTTACCTCTATTCGCAAATGGCTGAGATGAACGAGAGGATGGCGAAACACGTGGCTTCCAAAGGACCCTTTCCGTCGGCAAAGCGAATCATGGCGTTCGGTCTCGGAGGGTCTGCAATCGGCGCCTTGCTGGCGCGGGAGATAATTCAGAATCAAGGATATTGCGTGCCGCTTGACATCCACACCAGCTACCCGGCAAGCTTTCACGGCATAGATTCCGATACGCTGGTGGTCATCTGCTCTTACTCGGGGAACACTGAAGAAATGCTGCACGCTTTCGATTACGCACAAAAACGGACGAGGAAAATCCTGATTCTCTCCCGGGGCGGCGAGCTTGGGAGATTGAGCAACGAATACCCCTTCATCGAGATACCGGAGAGCGACATTCAGGCGCCGCGGGAGTCCATAGGCTACTGGCTGAGCGCCTTTTTCTTCATAGTCTCCTCCCTCGGTGTGGCAAGGAAAGACGACGGAACCGTTTATAGCTTCGATATATCGGAGGTTGAAGCCATAAAGTCACGGCTGGATAATCTTGACAGGTCGTGCTCTGGCGATGTGCCTTTTGCCGATAATGCCGCCAAGAAATACGCGACCTACTTTCTCTACGGCGCCCGCTCAGGAGAGGCGTCTTCGCAAACGGAGTGGGGACATCCGCAGGAACCGGTGATTTTCCTTGATGGGGCGGACCGGGCAATCGGCAAAAGGCTGGCGAATCAGTTCGGGGAATCAATCGAACACCCTGTCACGCTCTTAGTCTTCTGCGAGGACGCCCATAACGAGATCGAGTCGGCAGCCACGCTCATGCTGGAGGACAAACTACACGCAGGAGGAATGACGCGGAGCTATGCTTTCATTTCAAGTCTGCCTTACGAGTCCTCTTACGGCAGCCATCGGAAGAGCCGGGCAGCTCAACGCATGGAGGCGACTCTCGAGACGCTTTTCAAAGAGCATGATGTTGACTTGCTGAGGATTGAGACAGAGGGTGGCTCCCTCCTCGAACGGAAGTTATCTCTCCTGAAACTCCTCGACTACGCAAGAGGGTATGCGTGCCTTCTGCGTGGAACGCCCCCTGTGCCGGTGATTTTCATGGACTTGATGAAAAAGATAACTGGGAAAATCGTCGGAACTGCCGACCGGGACCTATTGAGAATACTGGTCGAGAGCGGGAAGTTCCCCGTTTCGAAGGAAGATGTACTCGCGGACGAGAAGGTCAAATGCACCTTCCCTGCACTTCGGCACACGATTTTGAAAAGGCTGATTGACGGGGGCTACGTCAGGGAGGACTCAGGGATGCTCGATTTGACCGACAAAGGCCAAGACCTCGTCCGGTGACCACGAACTGCGTCCCACCCGCCGCTGTTGCGGGGCAGACAAACCTTTCCTCGCGACTTTCATGCGAAACATAAAGACTTGAACGTCCCCATCGGCATCGCCGGATAGCACGAGCATTCACGTCACCAGCGATATGTCAAACGGCCTTTCGCACCCGGGTGTAGCTGCGAAATCGTGGCATA
Source organism: uncultured Verrucomicrobiota bacterium (assembly GCA_964640185.1). GTDB lineage: Bacteria > Auribacterota > JABMQX01 > JABMQX01 > JABMQX01 > CAZXGF01. The sequence continues at coordinate 13,942 of CAZXGF010000040.1, forward strand.
TCCGCCAGGCTTCGTTCAATCTCCTCGCTATCGTGCTTGCGCCGGACATGCCCCGCCCTCGGCGGGGCACCCCCCTTAGCCACCTGCTTTAGCTGGTGGTCATCGGATACGCCGTCTCCGTCGTGAGAGCCGGCTTTAGCCGGGCTTCTCGAACAAGGGATTCATCCATACCCTGCCACGAAAATACAGCCACACCTTCGCACCCTATAGCTCCACGCGCCGCCTTAATAGCGCGGCGAGGTCAGCGGGCGATGCGTTTCATTTCCCGGCAGCCGCCGGACCGACTCTAACACCCGCCACTTTCAGCCTGACCCTGTAAAGGGAAGTCTTCGCGGTAACGAAAAGAGTTTTATTGTCCGCATCGCCGAAACAACAGTTTGCCGCCCCCCGTGGAAGCTTGATTGTGCCGATGGTTTTGCCAGTGGCATTGAATACCATGACGCCGACGCCGCAGGTCACGTAGAGGTTTCCTTTGGCATCCACCTTCATGCCATCGGGACCGGGCACTTGGCACAGGACCTTGCCGCCTTTCAAAGTGCCATCCGGCTGTACATCGAAAGCGCGGATATGCCTTCGAGCCGTGTCGGCGATGTAGAGTTTCTTCTCATCCGGGGAGAACCCGAGACCGTTGGGGCGGTCAAAATCCGCCGCCAGCAGCGTCAACTTCCCATCCGGCGAGATGCGGAAGACGCCGTTGAAGGGAAGCTCTTTCTGGTTAGGCTGAATCCCGTAAGGGGGGTCGGTGAAATAGATGCTGCCGTCGGACTTGACAACGACGTCGTTCGGGCTGTTAAGGCGTTTCCCCTGATATTTATCCACAAGGGTTATCACTTTCCCGTCAAGCTCCGTCCGCGAGACCCGCCGGTTGCCATGCTCGCAGGCGACGAGTCTTCCCTTCCGGTCGAAGGTCAACCCGTTGGAATTGCCGCTGGGCTTGCGAAAAGTCTCAGTCTTACCCTCGGCTGTCCATTTGACGATTCTGTTGGCCGGAATGTCGCTGAAAATTACAAATCCCTTTGGATGCCACACCGGCCCCTCCGTGAACTGAAAACCGGAGGCGAGCTCTTCAGGGGCGCTCGACGCTACAAGAGCGCGCAGGCTCTCCTGAGCGTTCATCTTCGCGGTTCCTCCCAACGCGAGGCACAGTGCCGCGAGGAAAAGGAAAAAGCCCCTTCCCGCGCCCGGCAGCGTTTGCGGCTTGCTCGACCGTGATAGCTGTCTGCTTTCTGAGATCATCGTTCTTTACCTCCCTTTTGCGTATCCGAGTGCGTGTAGAGTTACCTACTCAATCTCTATAACACGGGAAATAGTAGGTGATTAGCAAAGTAATCTCAAGTAAACCTGAGGCCCCGACGCGGACTGCTCGCCACCTCTGCCTCTGATCAGCGGTCAAGCCACAACTTCCTCCTTAACGGGGTCAAAGATTTTGACTTTCCTTTCCCGATAGGAATCTATGCTCAATGCGATAGCCACCATCACACGGTACGCGGAGTCAGCGTCGAGGTGCGGTTTTTCTCGGCTCTTTATGCAATCGAGGAAATTGTCCATGTGATTGGCGACTCGCATTGCGGGCAACCTGATCTCCTGCACCTCTCCCTTATCGTCGCTCGGCGTTTCCTGCCCCGGGACGGAAATGACGCCGTCGTTGACTTTCGCCGTCACTCTTCCTCGGAATGGGTTCTGAGGCTTGATGATTACCCCCGGACCGCCAAAAGTGAGCGTGGCGTGCTGACCGCGTACGACCTTATCGAGGCCATCATCGTTCTCCTGAGTGGAGACCAGGAAAACCGTGTGGTCAGAGGGATACTTGATTAAGACATGGAACGTGTCGGGAACCTCGCGGTCTTTGTGGACGTAGTTTCCGCCGGTGGCCATGACCTCGACGGGGAACTCCCGGCCGAGCGCAGTGGTCAGCTCCGCCAGCCTATGGTACAGGAGGTCAGTAGCCACGCCGCCGGAGTAATCCCAGTACTTGCGAAACCGGAAGAATCGCTCCGGGGTCCACAGTCGCTTCGGGGCGGGGCCGAGCCAGGTGTCCCAATCGAGATTGCCGGGGTTCGCCGAAGGATCTATATAATAGTTCCAATCGCCGCCGGGATCGTTGCGACAATAGCTTGCCTGACTCCAGATGACCTTCCCGATGGCGCCCTCCTTGATGAGCTGGTTCGCCCGCCAAAGCCTGCCGTCGGAAGTTCCCTGTGCCCCGCACTGCAAGACCCGCTCCGTGCGATGAACGACTTGGACGACCTTCTTTGCTTCCCGCCAGTAGCGCGTCAGGGGCTTCTGACAGTAAACGTCCTTTCCGGCCTCCATGGCGTCAATGGAAATGGAGGCGTGCCAATGGTCAGGCGTGGCGATGACCACGGCGTCAATGTCTTTCCGACCGAGAACCTTCCGGTAATCGGCATACGGCGTGGCGCCGCTTCTTCTGGCGTGTTGCTCTCTCCGCTTCTCCCAGACATCGCAAACTGCCAGCAGCTTGACGCGGTCTTTCTTCCGCATCAACTCACTGACGTGTCCGCCCCCCATGCCGCCCACGCCTATGACGGCCATCCCGACCCTCTCGTTGGCGCCGAGCGCGCTACCCGGCAGCACCCCGCCGCTAACACCGAGCGCCACGGCGCCCGCGGCCGAGCTCTTCAGGAAATCCCTTCGCGACATCCTGTTCTTTTTTTCCATCTTCGACCTCCCCAGGTAGAAGTGTTTTATGCGAATCTCAGCGGTTCAGCAGCCGATAGCGATAACATCCCGTTGCATCCTCTCGGGGATAGGCGGAAGACCGTCGAGAGCAATCCCTCCGGCTTCATTCTTCTTATCAATGATGAGCGGGCACGACCGTTGCGGTGCGCGACAAGCTCATGCCACAGGAGAAGAAGCAGGAATCACGGCGATTCAACGCCGTATTTCAGAACGTCATCCGGGTCGCGGAAACGCAGACAAAAACTCCAGTCCGCACCGCCCTGGTCAACCTTCACCAGCACTCCGTTGCTGCCCTTGTTAAGCTTTACAGAAACGACATCCTGGTCGGGCTGCAATCCCCGATCAACACGGTTATCGTGAACAAGTTTCCCGTTGATCCACACTCTGACACCGTCATCGCTCCCGACGTACATATCGGTGGAGATGTCCTCCGGCGCGGTCACGCAGGAGTAGCCGTAGGCCACGACGTTTTCCGTCGGCGACATATTAGCCGCCAGATTCACGATTCCGCCCGGGCCGACCTTCACCTTTCTCCATGCCACCTCGCCACCTTTGCCCTCATACTTCTTGTCGAAGGCGATTTCCTTCTCCGGGGGATCGGCTCTCCTCAATCCGGTGTTGCCGGGGTTATCCCACGGCCCGATGAGCATCCATTCGCGGATGTAGTTCTTGTAAGGCGCCAGCAGAATATAGTCTATGATGGCCTCGCAAGTTTTCTGCCCGGGGGCCGGCTGAGTGAATTCCACGGTGATGATGTTGCGTCCATGTTCCATCTTGAGCTTTTCCCCGATGAGCCGTCCCTTCGAGAGCAGCTTCAGGGAGGGATGCGGTACACCTTGAGCCAGCGACACTTCCACCGCGTAACTGTCCGCCTTCGCCACCGGTATCGGGAGCTCGAAAGAATCGCCAACTTTTCCCATGAGCTTCAATCCGGCGCCGCCGCTCAGGTCGCTCGGCAATTCCGTGTCGTCAACGACGGAAGCTCCCGCAGGCAGTGAGCCCGCCGCGAACAGATTCTCTGCTTCAATCGCGCCGGGGACATAAACTTTTGCCAGGGGCAACCTCTCCTCAACGGAGACCGGTTTGAAGAAGTCCCCGCCGCCTTTCACCTGATACCAGTAGGCCATGGAGGCGTAATCATTGTGGACCTTCTCAGTCGCCGAGTAATTCTCGATAGTTATCTTGAACTGTGTGTCGAAGGGAACGCTGTCTGCGATATGCCAGCGGTAACAGGACTGCTGTCTGCCAACGGGGTCGGGCATAGGACAGCCGTGGTAGGGATTCACAAAATGCCGAATCCCCCAGGCGTCTCCGAAATAATCCTCCGAGCCTGTCCCGAAGAAGGAGGGGAACTTCTCGCCGTCAACATAGATTTTCTCGTCGCCTTCGCCCCACCATCCGCCGTGGACATTGTCAACGAAGAGAGCCACTCCCACGAAGCGCCCGCGGCCTGTGCACTCAAGGAACGGGTAATCGAAAGTTTTGCACTCGCGTTCCCGGCGCCATTTCGCATGGAAATAAGCGGTGTTGGACGGCAATTCCTTCGCCTTCCGGAACCCCACGTCAAGGGCAACCAGACACGGCTTCTTCGCCTCGCTGGTGACGACGAACCTCGCTTTCTTTTGGAACGGCATTCGCCAGTAGCAGTACCAGTTTCCGATTTCCATCCCGAGGGGAAGTGTGGCGTAAGGGAAGGCACCGAAACTTCCGCCGAAGAAATCCCCCATTGGCGCCCAGATGCTCGACGTTGTCTCGTCGTCCCAATAGGTCTTCAGGAGAACTTTTCTGCCGATGGCTCGTTCAGCCGCCGTCGTAAGTTTTGCCTTAATCTGGCAAACGGTCGCGGGGCCCTCGAGGTCGTGCATGACGACCGTTTGTCCGGGCGAAAGCTCAACGATCTTCCTCGCCCAGAAAAGTTCCTTAGGCTGCGGGTCCCAGCCGTAATTGGAAAGTTTGCCGCAGACTTCCCCCAGCACTGCATTTTCCTCCTCGCTCAACTTCAGATGAAACGTCGGCAGCTTCGTTCCGGGCGGGAAGGTCGTGTAGCCGATATGATAGTACTGAACGAAGCGCTTGTTCTTGTCGGTTCTTGCCGAGGCGACCTTGCAGGATTTCTGGTATGGGATCGGGAGGTAACAATCGGACGCGGGATTATTGCCGCCGAGGACGACCCTCCTTTGCCAGACGAGCGGACGCCGAAAAGGCTCGACCTTGCCGCTGAACATCTCGTTGAAATCAAGCTCAATAGGCTCGGCATCATCGAGGTAGAAGCGTATTTTACCCTGCGGATTGGCGGACCAGATGCGATTGATGCAGCCGGGCCCTTTCATCTCGGCCATTACATCTTCGCCCGCTTCGGCATCGTAGCGGATGTAATTGCCGGAATCGCCGTTGGCTGCCCAGTCGAGGTACTGGCCCGTCGCGTCGTCGTAGCGAGACCTCCGGTCGTAGCTGGAGAATTGGTCACATTCTTGCCCCTCGACCCAATAGGGCAGGCGGTCCAAATCCACAAGCCGTCTTAGGAGGTGACAATAGCCACACGTCGGCTGAGCCGGCGCGCTTCTCTCCGCGAACGAAGTGCCAGCGAGAACGATAACCGTTAAGACACCGATTGTAGCTGAGCGAAATCCCATCTTACTCCTCCTTTCCGTGGTAGTGTACGGACTGGGCAATGGCTCTCCGGAGGAAGGGCGAACCCGCCTCCGGGCTAACGTAAGGGCTCTGATTCATAAGTTCGGGGACGTATTCTTTTTCTGACGCGATAACACAGGATGGTCCCGATTTGGGATTTGGGATTTCGGATTCCGCAATCCGCAATGGAGGACTTCCTGTCTGAATTCACACTGCGGCACCGCACATTCTCGACCGAGCTGTTGCGGGCGGGAGATGCAGCAGGAACGCTCTACTCCTTCTCACCTCCCAACTCTTTTCCGAGAATCTCCTCCAGCCTACCGCCGCGAGCGTTATTTGTGATGACCTTACCGTCCTTGTCAAGCAGATACATGGCGGGGATGGCCTGTATGCCGTAAGCCTTTCCGATCTTGTTGCCCCAGCCAAGTCCGTCGAAGTACTGCCGCCAGGTCATCTTCTGCTTGTCGGTGAATTGGAGAAGCTTTTCTTTCGATTGGTCGAAGGAAATCCCCACTATCTCGAAGCCCTTGTCGTGATACTCCTCATAAGCTTTGACCATATGCGGAATTTCCCCCAGGCAAGGCGTACACCAGGTCGCCCAGAAATCCAAAAGGAGAATCTTTCCTCTGTTATCCGCGACCTTGATGGCCTTCCCCTCCATGTCCTTCGTTCCTTCCGGGAATTCCGGGAAAACCAGTCCCTCCGGCGCCACACGAAACAGACTGAGCTCCGCCTGCTTATGGAGCTCGGGGTATTTGCCATTACTCCCTTCCAGCACGGCATCCATCAATTCACTCGCCTTTGTGGAATTGTGCATTCTCCCATACTGCTCGGCGGCGAAGAGCTTCAGCTCAAGAGATTTCTTCGGGTCCTTTTCGGAGCGAAGAAAGCGGTCAACAAGGCTGTCGTCTCTCGCCACCTGCAGACTGATTACGATGAGCTCTCTATCAATATCGTCAGCGGCTTTCGCTCCTTCTTCCGTCTTCTTGTAATCGAGGTAAGCCTTTACCAACTTGGTTTTGGCGTATTCGCTCACGCGCTTCTGCGTCTCCTCGGGAGAGAGTCCCTGATCCCGCAAGGAGAAGACAAATTCTCTGTATCCTTTGACCTGTTCTGCCTGGAATTTGGGAAAGGACACATCGCTTTCCCCAGCAGGGCTTGTGACGGAGGACATTTCCCTGGCTGCGTTTGGCTTGGAGACCTTCTCGGGGGCAGACCTCCTGTGGGACGGGACAAAAACTCGTCGCGCCAGGAACGCCACAACAAACAGCGGTACTAAGATTAAGATTAACCACCACACTCCTTTTTTCATTGAGAATCCTCCCTTGGTCGTGGACTATCCTGTGCGAGAATAGCGCCTGTCAAAAGGCTCGCGACAGATTGAAACCTTTCTCGATGTCTTGCGGTGAGAGCGGTGTCGCCAGCGCCAATTCAGTCTTCCTCGCACTCTAATTCTCTTCACGAACACCGGACCCGAGGTAGATTCCTCTCATCTCGAGATCCAGTTCCTCGACATTGTCTGCGTATTTTACCGCTTCGTCTCGGGTTATCTTCCCCGCCTTGAGCAGTTTTATCAAAGCCTGATTGAAGGTCTGCATCCCGAAAACGCCGCCCTTTTTGATGGCATCGTGGAGGTCGGCCGTTCTTCCCTCGTAAATGATTTTCCGAATGGTAGGCGTCGAGAGCATGACCTCGCAAGCGGGAATGCGCCCTGCCTCCCCTTTCATCGCCAGCAACCTCATGGAGATAACCCCTTTGAGAACTAACGAAAGCTGCATGCGGATTTGCGGGTGCTGATATGGTGGAAAGTAATTGATGATGCGCTCGACGGTCTGGGCGGCGTCCACGGTGTGGAGAGTGCTCAAAACGAGATGGCCTGTCTCCGCGGCCATGATAGCGCTGGACATCGTCTCGAGGTCTCGCATCTCGCCTATGAATATGATGTCAGGGCTTTGCCGGATAACGTGCCGAAGAGCCGAATGAAAATCGAGCGTATCCATTCCCACTTCTCGCTGGCTGATGACCGACTTCTTGTCGGTGAACACGAACTCCATCGGGTCCTCGATAGTGATGATGTGCTTCGCCTCTCGCTGATTGACGTGCTCGACCATGCTGGCAAGGGTTGTGGATTTGCCGCTGCCCGCGATACCTGTTATCAGCACCATCCCCCGCGGCTCCAGCGACAGCTTTTCGAGAACATCCAACGGGAGATTCAGTTCCGCGAAGGTCTGAATTTTCTCCCTGATGGACCGGAAAACCATCGCTCGGCTACCTTGCTGCCAGTAAATGTTCACCCTGAACCTCCCTACCTCGGGACGCCGGAAGGCGAGGTCCATCTCCCGCTGTTTCCTGTATGCGGCTCTTTGCTCCTCGTCCATCAGAGAGTCGCTGATTTCCTCGATGTCCTTGGGGGAAAGGTCGGCGCCCGGCAAAGCGACGAGCTTCCCATCCACTCGCAAATAGCACGGGCTATAGGCTTTCAGATAAAGGTCCGAAGCCTCTCGTTTCACCATCTCTCGCAGCATGTCGTCACTATTCATTCGTTCCACTCCGCCGAAAAGCATTAACGGGGATAGCGATACACTCGACTGCTGAAACGATTTTGTTGCCCGAGCCCTCCACGCACATCGGATTCTATCAAAGTATGGTCGAAGAGACAATAGGTTTGTCCTTCCCTTGCCAGAGAAAGCCACCTGGCGCCCTGCGGAAGAGCAGCTAAACCTTTCTCGTCGAGAATCTTGATTTCCGGGGCATTTTTTGGTATAATAACACTGAGTTTTAAGTCAAGCATACGAGACGGTGGGTTCCGTTTTCTTCAACATGGGCTTCTGTGTCAGCCAACCCTTCCGAAAAGGTGAGAGCATGGCAAAGCTACTCCGTAGATGTTTTCTTTTCGCGATGGCGGGCTGGCTTGCAGCATTGTGTCGCCCGGGCTCCGGCAATGTGGTTATCAACGAGCTCATGTATAACCCTTCCCCGAAGCAGGGCCCGGACGAGGAATATGAGTTCGTCGAGCTTCACAACACGGGCGGCGAACCGGTTGACATCGCGGGATGGTCCTTCTCCGAAGGAATCCAGTTCACATTTCCGCCCTACGTTCTTGCCGCAGGCGGATATGTGGTCGTGTGCAAGGATAAGGCAAAGGTCGAGTCGCACTATGGCATTAGCAACACCGTTGGCGACTTTGAGGGGCGGCTTGAGAATGCCGGCGAGAAGATAAGGCTTGTGGACGCATCGCCGACGCCGCAGGTCATTGACGAGGTGAGGTATAACGACCGTTTGCCGTGGCCGCCGGAACCGGATGGAGACGGGCCTTCTCTGGAGTTGGTGAACCCATTATCGGACAACGCCCTTTTCTACAATTGGGGACCGAGCCTCTCCTCGGCCCCGACGGGCACGCCGGGGCAGCAAAACTCGCAGCACAATCCCCTCGCCCATGACAGCGATGTGGTAATCAACGAGATTATGTATCACCCCCTCTCGGCAGAGCAGAAGGAGAAGTTCATCGAGATTGTCAATATCGGCGACGAGGGGATTTCCCTGAACGGCTGGCAATTTGTCGGCGACGTGACCTTTAGTTTCCCAAGCTCCGCAACGATTTCTCCGGGAGAACACCTTGTCATCGCAGCCGATTGGAAGTGGCTGGGGAGTCATTATCAGATCAAGAAGGGGCTTGGAGATTTCCAGGGGCTAACATCCACCGGGGGAGAGACAATCGCCCTCAGAAACCCGAACGGCGTTATTGCGGACTACGTTGATTTTCATGACGACGACCCGTGGCCGATACTCCCTGACGGGGAAGGACCGTCGCTTGAGCTGGTCAACCCTTATGACGACAACGACTTCGGGAGGAACTGGGCGGATGGTTTACCATCTTCGCCCGGTCGGGAAAACGATGCTTTTTCAACGAACAATGCGCCCTACATCACAAAGGTAGCTCACACCCCTCTCGAGCCGAAGGACAGCGACAATGTGGTCATCACCGCGAAGGTCAGAGACGCGGACGGACTGTCGGGTGTGTGGGTGGATTATCAGGTCGTGCTCCCCGGTCACTATATCCGCGTCTTCGACCCGGAGTACTGGACGAATTGGACGGCGGTTAATATGAACGATGAAGGTCTTGACGGAGATGAGCAGGCGGCTGACGGCGTTTACACGGCGACGCTTCCTCCTCAGCTCCACCGGACATTGGTGCGGTACGTCATCCACGCGAGAGATGCCTCCCCCGAAAGTAAGGAAGGGCTCGCTCCGCGGAGATCAGACCCTTCGGAGAACTACGGCTACTTCGTCTATAACGGCGTTCCCCCTTACTACGCCCCGATTACCTACCTCGGCACGCCCCGAACGCACACCGTCCTGACCAAGCTGCCGGTATATCACCTCATCGCGGATGCTGACGATGTGCTGGAATGCGAATACAAGGGAATCTCGTTTGGTGATAAGGCTGGTCGGCACGAGTTTCGGTGGCGGGGCACGTTCGTTTATGAGGGGGAAGTGTACGACCACATTTATTTCCGATTGAGAGGGGGCTGCCACCGGTATCACCAGCACAAGCGCGCCTATAAGATAAAGTTCAATAGAGGTCGCCGGTTCGTAATGAAGGACGACTACGGACAAGTTTTCCCCGAGAAGAGGAAAAAGCTAAACCTCAACTCGAACATTCAGCAGGTGTGGACCGGCAAGCGGGGCGAAGAAGGGATGTATGAATCTCTGGGATACCAATTGTTCCGAGACGTAGGGGTGCGCTTTTCATATACGGCGTGGGTTCATTTTCGAGTCATTGACGACGTCGGCGAGACAGGCGCGGACCAGTATAAGGGGGACTTCTACGGTCTTTTCACGGAAGTGGAACAGCCGGACGATAACCTTCTAAAGACTCACGCTCACCCTCTCACGGGCAACTTTTACAAGATTGATACTGGGTCGCTCAACGGGAAGTGGGAGAAGGAAGTCAACGATATCCCCCCTCTGGACGACGAGGAGATAGAGGCTTTCTGGGATGGTTATCATAGCGCCCCGACGGTAGAATGGTGGAGAGGTAACTTCAACATCGGGTCGTGGTATTCCTATCACGCCATCATTGACGCCATCCATCACACCGACGTCGGCGCCGGAAAAAACTATTACTATTACCGTAATCCGGAAACCAATATCTGGGAGGTTTTTCCCTGGGACCTCGACCTGACTTTCGATGTTCCTTACGGTGGAGGGCAGGGGCCTTTTGTCAGCCGTGTTCTGGGGAGCTATCCGGACGTTTTCGGCGTCGAGTACAAAAACCGACTTCGCGAGATCCTCGAGCTTATCTACACTCCCGAGCACATCTTCCCGATTGTTGACGAGTGGCGAGACCTCATCATCGAAATGGCTGAAGCGGACCGCGACCGGTGGGACCAGATGCCTCTGCCGGACCCGTATCCGTTTCAGGGGCGGCTGGAGCAGACTCCGTGGCAAAACCTCTTCGAGTCCCTCGACTACAGAATCGCAGGCTTGAAAAACTGGATCGTCAATCGCAGATCAACTATGCTTGGCTGGGCGACAGACCCGGACATCCCCGCCAAGCCGGTCAACCAAAGCCCCCCTGACGGCGCGGAGGCGCAGGGAATTCCGCTGCTTGTCTCGTCTTCTTTCTCCGACCCGAATGGAGATTCTCACGCCGCCAGCCGATGGCTCGCCATCAAGGAGGGAGGCGACTGGGCGCATCCGCTGTGGGACAGCGGGGAGGACGCCATGAACAAGGTCTCCATCGTCGTTCCTTCGGAGGCGCTTGAGAACCGGGAGTGGTACGAATGGCGGGTCAAGCACTTCGACAACACAAACCGCTGGAGCGGGTGGTCGGACCCGACATCCTTTCAGGCGTTGATTGTGACCGACTCCTCTCCGCCGACGCCCCCTTCCGACCTTTTCGCCCAAACGCCAGACTACAGCAGAGTGACCCTTTCCTGGGGCGAGGCTGCCGACCCCGATAGCGGCATCCTGGGCTACGAGGTCAGCCGCGATGGAATGCTTCTGGCGACGGGGCTGGCAGAGCTTTCCTACGCTGATAATACAGTCCAGGAGAACACTTCCTATCAGTACGAGGTGTTGGCGATTAACGGTGGCGGCGCCAAATCGCAACCAGCGCAGGTCGTCGTTACAACTCCGCAGGACGATGTTCCTCCGGAGATTCTGAGCGTGGAGGCCGTCGCGCAGGACAAGATACACATCGTTTTCGACGAGCCTGTAAGCGCCGCCTCGGCAGACAATCCGCTCAATTATCACTTGACAGAATGGGGCAGCGTCATGTCCGCTGTTGTGCAACCGGACGGTCACACCGTGGAGCTGACCACAACGGCTATGTCCAGCGGACACACTTACACTTTGACGATAAACAACGTCACTGACGCCTCCTCGGCTGCCAACGTTCTCGCCCCCGGCAGCGAGGTGGAGTTCACGACGGAGTTTGAGGTTCAAATCTCCGATGTCCAGCTTAGCACCGGACATAGCGTCATCACCGGGGACTTCGGCGTGGGCAGCTATGTTTACTCCGATTGGTTACAGTATCTCGTCAGCAGCCCTATTCCCGAGGAGCTTGCCGACGGAGCCATCCAAATCCGTCTTCCCAACGCCCCGGATGAAGACCGAAATAACAAATCGGCGGAGTATCTGACGTTCAACGTGAGTTTCGACGTGGAGGTGTGGGTCGGTTTCCGGATAAATGAAACTCTGCCGGCGTGGCTGACAGACGGGACGTGGGAATTCACCGAGTTCAGGCAGTACGTTGACAAAGCGGGCAGCGCTCGATATCACGACTTCTATAAAAAGGTCTTTCATAAAGGCGAGGTTGCCCTCGGCGGGAACGCTCAGGACCCGGCCAGCGTCCACAGTAACTACATTGTTGTCGTTCGACCACTGAGTCCGCCCGATCCCGATAGGGACGATGATGGGATGGCCGACGCATGGGAAATCGCCTGGTTTGGCAACATATCCCGCCAGCCGGCAGCCGACGACGACCTCGACGGAAAGACGAACTTCGAGGAATTCGCAGCGGGAACAAACCCTCTTGATCTCTCCTCCTTTTTCGCCATCAGAAGCATCGCCAGCAACGACGCCAGCATGAAGATCAGTTGGCCGACAGCATCGTACAAGTATTATCAGGTCTATTACTCTTCCAGCCCGGCGGGGGAGTGGCTGCCTCTCGGTCAGCCGCACGATTCCAGCGACGGCATCCAGTTCGACCACGATGCTTCGTCGGTCAGAACGCGGTACTATCGCGTCGAGGTCTGGTGAGCTCCCTTACCAGCAATGGGAAGTTCGGCTCCACGGCGAAACACAGCCGCACCCCTGAGCTCCACGGAGGAGGCATCGCTACAGTGATAGGATGAACTCCGCCAGCTCCTCGATCTGCTGCCGGCTGAGGTTCTGGATCTCGTCGCCCTCCTCACCGTGCTTGCCCTTCGCGATGAGGTCGTTGATGGAAATGTATCGCCCGTCGTGCAAATACGGGGCTGTCCGCCAGACTTCGATGAGAGTCGGCGTGTCGAACTCCCGGCGGTGGTCCCATGGGCTTTTCGACCCCACGTCGTACATCCGCAGGTCTGTGTACAGAGGCGTGGGGTGGCACTTGGAGCATCCGACCTCCTGGCTGAAGAACAACTTCTTGCCTCGCTTGGCCGCGGGGCTGAGCTGGCCATTTACGAGGTACGGGCTGGAGAGCGGCCGGAGGGATTTCAGGTGGGCGTCAATCGCCGCGGCCTCCTTCTCGGGTCGGTGGGCAAACAGGATATGTTTGATCCCGGCGCGAACCGCCACTTCGGCCGACGCCCGAACTCCCGAGCACATGGCCGGTGGGGTGCCGTGGGCGAGGAGCAAGCTCTTGGTGTTTTTCAGGTTGCCCAGGCCATCATTTGTCAGGTCCCAGTTCAGTCCGTCCATGCGACCTCCCGGATGGCAACTGGCACAGCTCTGCCAGTGCTCAAAGCACAGCGTGGCGTCGTTGAAGAGTACCTCGCCCAGCCGCCGGACGGTTAGTCGCGGCTTGGGCCCCAGCACTATCGTGGTGACCCTGCTGCCAGGCTTAGCTTCGAGATCAACTACGCTCAATGTGTCGCTGAAGTACTCGGCCACATAGACCTTGGAGCCCACAACGGTCAGCCCTCGCGGGCCTTTGCCCCCCAGCTTGATCCGTCGTCGCAGCCCGGTCAGGAAGGTCAGGTCGTTGGATACTCCGGCGGCGTCCCCCAGAGTGTAAAGAGGGCGATCATCAGAGCTGCTTTCCCTTTTTTTACCAGCCATACCCGCGCGACGTCGCCGGAAGAAGTCCAGTAGCTCATTACGGTCATCGTAAAGGACTTCTCCTACCTCGCTTGGCCCGGGGTGGACCTGGATCGCCAGTAGCTTTTTCAAAAGAGCCGGCGCCTCGATCACACTCAGCTCATCGGTGCCGGCGTGGGCGATGCACAGCCATTTCCCGTCAGCCGTACAGGCCACCCCGCACGGATTGGCTGCACCCATGTGCATGTCGTCTAACAGTACGGTGCCAACCAGCTTCTTTTCCGCCGTGTTGATGATGCTCAGCGCGTTGGCGTTCATCCATCCGTAGTCCACTCGGATCGCGGGCAACTCATAGCGTGCGAGGAGGTGCGTCACGTATGCGTAATTCCCATCGGGTGAAGCGCAGACGCCACGGAGGCTGTGGGCGCCGTTTGGAAGGGGGATCGCCGTCGCCAGATGGGTCTCCGTGTCCAAGACCGTGACCACGGCAGCGACGAGGTAACCATCGGCACGGTCTGCGGGCAGATGGTTTATCACAAGCACCGACTTGCCGTCGGGCGTAACCGCCGCAGCGAGCGGCTCGCGGACAGCCGGCGCCCGCATCATTTCCTTGTTGGCTTCGAGGTCAATTACCGAAACATCATTATTGAAACGGTTGCAAACATAAAGCCGTTTCCCATCCGCTGCGACCACAGGGCCCATGGCCGTGTGGCCGACTGCAATCGAAGCCTCGACTTTGCCCGACGCCGCGTCCATCACGAGGACTGTGCTTTGCGGGGCAGCACACGTTACGTACAGGTTCGTCCCGTCCGGGCTAAGCGCCGCGCCGGTCGGTTCGCCCGGCACCGCGATCGTACGACTCACTTTCGCGTTGTGAACATCCACAAAAGCGATCTGTTTAGCATCCGCGTTGGCAACATAAAGGATTTCGCCATCTTTTGACGCGACAAGATTGCAAGGTCCGAGATACTCGCCCGCTTCGCCGGCGCCGACGCTCCTGGCGACCATCATGCCGCAAAGGGCAAGAATCCGGAATCTAATCCTGCTACGTCGCTTGCCCACCGAGTTTCCTCCGATTGCCATCATAACCCTAAAGATCAATCCCGTAAGCACCCTGGCGGGTCTTCTACAGCGCGGTTTTATAAGTCCTTGGGCAAAAGGCAATTGTGTTTTCGGATTTTGTTCTTGGCACTACGTTTTCGCGAAAAGCGGCTCTTCTTTTCGTAAGTCGTTGATTCCCAAGGCCACAATTTTTGACCACTCCTCGCAACTGTAGAAGATGGGTCAGAGCAAGAAGCGCGGGGGATGCGACGATTCCTCTTGCGGGGCAAACGGGAAGTAAGTGGAGAATGGAGCTTGATCAGTACGAACCACAACCTGTTGAAGCTTTACGTCTCAGGGCGATGCCCAGTGGCAGCCCCAGGATAGACAACGCGGTGGGGCCACCTCTCAGCACAACCAAATTAGCTGCGTTTTTCTTCAGACCCGACATGCACCACAAAGATACACATTGAAAACACCATTACTCGGGCACGGTCCTATCCAGCGCCGCGGGCGCCGGACGTGCCTCGCGCCTCTATGCCCGGCTCGTCTTCCGTTTCTTCGGCATCACCGGCGATTCCATTCCCCCTCGTTCCCGACCTTCCCCCATTTTGGAAAGCTTCTTATCAGGGCTGTCGGGAACGGTCTATTTGGCTTTCTTTGTGGCCTCGGCCTTTTTCGCCTTTTTCTTTTCGGCCTTCCGCTTCGGAGCGATCCGGCCGATCATCTCAACAAGGGCAAGCTCCGCGCCATCGCCCCGCCGGAACCCTGTCCGAATGATCCTCGTATATCCCCCGTTCCTGTCGGCGTAGCGGGCGCCGAGGACGGAGAAGAGCTTGCTGACCACTTCCTTGTCCATGATGAAGGCGAGCGCTTGTCTTCTGGCGTGAAGTGTATTTTGCTTAGCGAGGGTCACCATCCTATCGGTGAGCCTGCGCGCTTCTTTCGCCTTGGTTACTGTGGTTTCGATTCGCTCCTTGTCGAGGAGGGAAGTCACCATGTTCCTGAACATTGCTTTACGGTGACTCGACGTTCGGCTCAGTTTCACAGTCCGCTTTCGGTGACGCATCGGCTCATTCCTTCTTCGGGCCAAGGATCTCCTGCACGTCCATCCCAAGAGTGAGGCCCATCCCCTCGAGAATAGTCTTTATCTCGTTCAGCGATTTTTTGCCGAAGTTCCTTTGCTTCAGCATCTCCGATTCTGTCTTTTGCACGAGGTCGCCAATGGTCTTTATATTCGCATGTGTGATGCAATTGGCAGCCCGAACGGAAAGTTCTATCTCGCCGATGGGCGTGTCGAGGAGTTTTCGCAACTCGGCTTTTGCGTCCTCTTCCTTCTCCTTCTCAGGCTCGAACTCCACATAGTTCTCGTCGTAATCAACGAAGGCGCCGAGGTGAGCTCTCAAAATGCCGGAAGCCTGCTTCAGCGCCTCGTCGGGGGTCAATCGCCCGTCCGTCCAGATTTCCATAACGAGGCGGTCATAGTTCATCTGCTGTCCGACGCGGGTGTTCTCGACGTAGTATTTCACTCTTCTGACAGGACTGAACAAGCCGTCCATGGCAATGACGCCAATGGGCTGCTCGGGCGACTTATTCAACTCCGAAGGCACATATCCTCGCCCCACGGAGACACCCGCCTGCATATTGATCTTTTTCTCGGCGGTCGTGGTACAGACCAACAGGTCCGGATTCAGAATCTCCACCGTCCCACCGGTTTTGAAATCGCCCGCGACAATCTCCCCTTTCCTCTTGACCTTCAGTTCCAGCAGCTTTGGCGTGCGGGAATGAGATACCAACAAGACCTTCTTGAGGTTGAGGATTATTTCCGAGACATCTTCCAGGACCCCAGGGATCGTGGAGAACTCGTGCTGGATTCCATCTATCTTGACCGAGGTGATGGCGGATCCCTCCAGGGAGGAGAGCAACATCCTTCTGAGAGAGTTGCCTATTGTGTGACCAAACCCCGCCTCAAAGGGCTCCGCGATGAATTTTGCATAGGTATCGGTCGCGGATTGCTCCTCCTTGATGACCCGCTTGGGCATCTCAAACCGACCTAACTTGACAGCCATAAGACTTCTCCTGTGCAACCTATCTTGCTTGTACTGGTGGCGCTTCCATTAAACTGATTCCACTTCTTCGTGCCAGTCGCCGCGATCACTCGGTTTAGGCCGTCCGGGCGGGTCGCCAGAAGTCGGCCTCGGTGAGGGCTCGCGAAAAGCAGACTTTATTTAATATAGGGCCCACTAATGCCCTTTCTCCAGCCATGCTGGACAGCCGGTCTTTTCCCGGGACTTACTTTGAATACAGCTCAATGACCGACGATTCATCCACCGTAACCGCGATCTCCTCACGTTTTGGCAACCTCAACACCGTCGCCTTGTAATTCTCGACATCAACGCTCAACCATTCGGGGAGTGGCCGGCGTGCGGAGGTCTTCGAGAAGCGCTTGATCCATTGTTTCGTGGATTCCTTCGGTCTCGCCTCCACGACATCGTCGGGGGAAACGAGATAGGAAGGGATGTCAACTCTTCTGCCGTTGACCCGGAAATGGCCGTGCCCGACCATCTGTCTTGCAGAGGCTCTGCTGGGGCAGAATCCCGCCCGGTAAACAACGTTGTCGAGGCGCCCCTCCAGAAACTGAAGCAGAATCTCCCCTGTTAACCCTCGCCGTCTCGAGGCTTTCCGGCAGTAAATGCGAAACTGTTTCTCGAGAACGCCGTACATCCGCCGGAGCTTCTGTTTTTCCCGCAACTGGAGGGCGTAATCGGAAACCTTCCTCCGTCTCCGGCCGTGTTCGCCGGGCGGATAGTCCCTCCGCTCGAGGGCGCACTTCTGCGTGTAGCACCTATCGCCCTTGAGATAGAGTTTATCACCCTCTCTGCGGCAAATCTTACAGACTGCTTCGGTGTACCGTGCCATCGTATCTCCTTGTCATTCCCGCGCCCGGACGCGCCCCATTGCGCAGGGCTAAACCCTCCGGCGCTTCGGCGCGCGGCATCCGTTATGAGGGATAGGGGTGACATCCTTAATCATGGTGATGGTCAATCCCGCCGTTTGGAGCGCGCGAATGGCAGATTCTCTTCCGGAACCCGGCCCTTTCACAAAGACCTTCACCTCCCGCATTCCGCGGGCTACTGCGGTTTTCCCTGCGTCCTGGGCAACCATCTGAGCCGCGTAGGCTGTGCTCTTTCTGGAGCCGGAGAATCCCGCCTTGCCTCCGCTCGACCATGCCATCACGTTTCCGGACAGGTCAGTAATGGTCACAATCGTGTTGTTGAACGTTGCCTGGATATGAGCAATCCCGGAAGGTACTGCCCTCGCTGCGCGTTTGCGCGGGGGTCCTTTGCGTGACGACCTATCACTCTTTCCCATTGTCCCTGCCTATCTCGCTTTCCTCTTCAACGACACCGTCGCCCGTCTGGGTCCCTTTCGGGTGCGGGCATTGGTGCGGGTTTTCTGGCCTCTCACTGGAAGTCCCATGCGGTGTCTCAACCCGCGGTAGGAATGAATGCTGACCAACCTTTTAATGTTGGCGGTGACCTCCCTGCGGAGGTCCCCTTCGACCCTGTATCCGCCCTGAATCACCGCGTTTATCTTGCTGACGTCCTCCAGCGTGAGGTCCTTCGCTCTAACAGTGGGGTCAACGCCCGCTTCCGCCAGGATTCTCTGCGAAAGCACGCGGCCGACCCCGTGGATGTAAGTGAGCGCGACCTCGATCTTTTTCTGCGGGGGCACGTCAACGCCGACTATTCTCGGCACTTTACTTTCCTCCTTTCGCGTATCCGGACATCAGGAGCCTTCGCGTGTCAGCCCTGCCTCTGCTTATGGCGAGGGTTACGGCAAATAACTCTCAACACCCCTTTTCTCTTGATGATCTTGCACTTTTCACAAATACGCTTGACGGAAGACTTGACCTTCATAGCACGTACCTCGCTTCGGTAGCTCGCGAAAACCGCTCACGACGCCCGGCGCCCCGCTAAGGCTGGACCCCGCGTCGTGGGGGAGCCAACTCAACCGGGACCGCCGAAGCCTCTTCACTTTTCCCTGTAAACGATCCTACCTTTCGTGAGATCGTAAGGAGACATTTCGACCGTAACTCTGTCGCCGGGGAGGATGCGTATGAAATGCATCCGCATTTTTCCGGAGATATGCGCCAGAATCCGATGCTTGTTCGGAAGCTCGACGCGAAACATCGTATTCGGCAAAAGCTCCTTGACGACCCCTTCCATCCTTATTGCCTCTTCCTTAGGCATGTCAAGACCTCCGGTCCTTCTGCGGTAACGGCAATAGTGTGTTCAAAATGTGCTGAGGGCCTCCCGTCAGCGGTTACTGCGGTCCAACCATCGTCGAGGAGTATCACCCGGTGTGTCCCCGCGTTGAGCATCGGCTCGATAGCGAAGGTCATTCCCGGAAGTATCTTCGGTCCGGTATGTGGCTTCCCGTAGTTGGGTATCTGAGGCTCCTCGTGCATTTGCCTGCCGATGCCGTGGCCGGTGAATCTCCGCACCACGGCGAAGCCGCTTTTTCTCGCCCTTTCCTCGACAGCGTGCGAAATATCGAACAAGCGGTTGCCGGGCACGGCCTGTTCTATACCTGCTTCGAGAGCCTCCTTGCCTGCCGCGAGCAACAGTTTCTTTTCTTCATCCACTTCGCCCACAACCACAGTTGTGGCGAGGTCGGCGAAAAAGCCGTCGAACTCCAAGCACAGATCAATACTCAGAATGTCTCCCGAGGCCAACTTCCGTGGCCCGGGGATGCCGTGAACGATCTCCTCATTGATAGAGGTGCAGATGTAAGCCGGGTACCCGTGGTAGCCTCTCGAGGCGGAGACCGCGCCGGCTTCCTTCATGAGCCGCTTTGCTTCGGCATCGAGCTCTCCCGTTGTGATGCCATCGCCCACCATGCTCACCAGCCTCTCCATTATGGCCGCCGCAACGGCGCCACTCTTTCTCATTTTGTCGAGTTCTCTGGGCGACCTGAGGGCTATCACAATCGGCCACCTTCGCTGATGATCTTCACAATGATGGGATGCGATGCCTCCACCGGAAGGTCCCCATTGACCTCGGCCAGGATTCCTTTTTCTCGGTAGTAACGTATCACCTCGGCGGTCTGCTTGTCGTACTCCGCAAGCCGCGTGGCGATGGCCGCTTCCCTATCGTCCTCCCTCTGAACGAGGGGTGTGCCGCATTTGTCGCAAACTCCCTCCACTTTCGGAGGGATGTTGGCCACATGGTAGGTCGCGCCGCACCCGGGACAAATCCTTCGTCCGGAAAGCCTCTGCACGATTGCGTCCTTAGATGTCTTCAGGTATATCGCCTTGTCAATCTCGATCGCGTTCCTGCGTGCCGCATCATCCAGCATGGCGGCCTGCCGAACAGTCCGAGGAAAGCCATCGAGGAGAAATCCCTTTTTGTCGTTCACTTGAGCCAGTCTTTCTTCGACGATCGGGATCATCACCTCGTCCGGCACGAGCTCGCCTCTGTTCATATACCCGGCCGCCTCGACTCCGAGGGGCGTCCCTTTCGCGACGGCCTCCCGCAGGATGTCCCCGGTGGCAATGTAAGCAAGCTCCAGCTTCTCAACCAACCTGCTGGCGTGAGTGCCTTTTCCGGCGCCGGGCGGGCCGAAGATGATGATGCCCTTTCTTTTCGGGTGCTCTGCCATCAGTACCGTCCCCGCAACTTCCCTTTCTTCATAAAACCGTCGTAGTGCCTCATCAGCAGGTGCGACTCGATGGACTGCATCAAGTCCAAGGTCACACCCACGATGATCAAAAGAGCCGTCCCGCCGAAAAAGCTCGCAACGTTCCAGCTAATCGCCGGATTGCCGCTGATAAGCAGGCGGGGAATTACAGCGATAAAGGCGAGAAACATCGCTCCCGCGAACGTGATGCGTGTCATGGTTTTCTCGAAGAACGCCGCGGTGGGCTTACCCGGGCGGATGCCGGGGATGAACGCTCCGTTTCTCTTCATGTTGTTGGCGATCTGAATTGGGTCAAACTGCGTTGCGGTCCAGAAATAGCAGAAGAAGATAATCATCAGGACATAGAGGACGGTATTTATCAGGGTGCCCGGGTAGAGATGCCTCGCTATGGTATTGACCCACGGCACATTCGTCCACGTTCCTATGGTCGCCGGAAACATCAGGATCGCCGCCGCGAAGATGATGGGGATAACCCCTGCGTAATTCACCCTCAGGGGGATATAGCTGCTCTGGCCGGTGTAAACACGGCGGCCGACTATCCTTCTGGCGTACTGAACCGGAATCCTCCGCTGCCCCTGGGTCAGCACAATGACTCCGGCGGTCACAGCAACGAACAATACCAGCAGCACCGGAAGCCACGAGAAACTAAGCTGCTGCTGAAATGGGTTTTTCAGGGATAGGTTCTCCCAGATCGCACTCAAGGCGAGCGGCGCCCGCGAAACGATGCCGACGGTGATAATCAAGGATATGCCGTTGCCGACACCTCGCTCGGAGATTTGCTCACCGATCCACATCAGAAACATCGTACCGGTGGTCATGGTCAGCATCGTCAGCAGCCGGAAGCCGAGGCCGGGGTTTACAACTACGCCGGGGAAATCCGCGTTCATGGACTCGACGAAAGTGGCCATGAAAAACGCCTGAAATGCGCACAGGCCCACTGTGCCGTAGCGGGTGTACTGCGTTATTTTCCGCCGTCCTTCCTCGCCTCCCTCTTTGTGAAGCTTCTCCAGGGCGGGGATTACGGCGGTCAATAACTGGAGAATAATTGAGGCGCTGATATAGGGCATAATCCCCAAAGCCAGCACCGTCGCCCTCTTGAACGCCCCTCCGGAAAACAGATTTATCAAACCGAAAAGACTGGCCTGCCCCGTTCTCTTTTCAAAAGCCTTCACCAGCGCCTTTTCGTTGACTCCGGGGGTGGGGACCTGGGCGCCTATCCGACACACCGCCAGCAGCATCAGCGTAATCAACACCTTCTTGCGAAGGTCCGGGATTTTGAACATACTGACAAATGCCGAAAACATTTTCCTCAGCCTATAGTCTCGCAGGTTCCACCCTGCCGTTCGATTGCTCTTCGGGCGGTTTCACTAAATGCGTGGGCGACGACGCTCACTTTCACCGCCAGCTCGCCATCCCCCAGAATCTTGACCGGCGAACGGAGACTCCTTATCAACCCCTTCTCTCTCAGGGCTGTGGGAGTTATCCTCGAGCCCTCGTCAAAGGCGTTCAGGGCCGCCAGGTTAACTACGGAATAGACCGTCTTGAACCGCGTGCGGTTGAAGCCCTTCTTGGGAAGGCGCCGGTAAATGGGCATCTGGCCCCCCTCGAAGCCACGGGAGCCCATTTTTCCGGATCTGGATTTCTGGCCCTTCTGGCCTCTACCGCACGTCTTACCTCGGCCGGAACCGGGGCCCCTTCCCTTCCTGCGAGGGCGCTTCCTGGCGCCCGGGTTATTTCCAAGTTCAGACAACGTCATGAGTCGCGCCTTTGTTAAGCTTCTGAGAATCTTTGCTCTGCTTCATCCGGGTCAGACCATCAAGGGTCGCCTTGACGACGTTGAGCGGGTTATTCGACCCGAGCGACTTTGTCAGAATATCCTTGATGCCGGAGAGCATAAGCAGCGCTCTGGCGCCGCCTCCGGCAATCACGCCGGTGCCGGGAGGGGCCGGTTTCAAAAGGACCTTCGCGGCGCCGTACACCCCAAGAATGTTGTGTGGTATCGTAGTGCCCCGCATGCGGACGGTGATCAAGTTCTTTTTCGCCTGTTCCACTCCCTTACGAATCGCTTCCGCGACTTCGTTGGCTTTCCCGTAGCCAAAGCCCACGTGTCCGTTCTCGTCGCCCACGACCACAAGGGCGCTGAAGCTAAACCGCCTACCGCCCTTGACGACCTTCGCACAGCGGTTGATGGTGACAACCTTCTCAATCAGCTCGGGTGTTCTCCGCTCGGTTTCTCTCAATGCCTTTCTCGGATTAACCAATAGCCCATACCTTTACAGCGTCGGTGTCCTCAGCGAGCGTTCACCCATTCTCTACGCCGTCAAACCGTGCTCGCGGAGAGTTTCGGCCATGACCTTTACTTTGCCGTGATAGCGATAGCCGCTCCTATCGAAGACGACTTTGGTGACGTTCCTCTCTTTGAGGTCCTGAGCGAACATCTCCGCCAGGGCTCTGGCCGCCTCCATATTCCTGGAGCTTTTTAGCTTCTTCTCTTTGAACTCTTTGCTGAGAGTTGACATCGTGTAGAGCGTGCGACCCTCCGCGTCATCAACCAAATGGAGATACAGATTCGTGCAGCTCCGGAACACGCAAACCCGAGGTCTCTCTTTCGTGCCCAGCACTTTCTTCCTCAGTCGCAGATGTCTTTTCTTCCTCAGCTCGGCTCGCGACAACTTCTTTATCATTTCTCCAAAACAGGCCGATTACCCTACGGTCTTTCCGGCCTTCCTCCTGACGTGCTCATCGGAGTATCGAATCCCTTTGCCGACATAGGGCTCCGGCGGATAG
Source organism: uncultured Verrucomicrobiota bacterium (assembly GCA_964640185.1). GTDB lineage: Bacteria > Auribacterota > JABMQX01 > JABMQX01 > JABMQX01 > CAZXGF01. The sequence continues at coordinate 37,054 of CAZXGF010000040.1, forward strand.
AACGCGCGAATTGACGCCGCCACCGCCCCAACTTTTTGCTTATCGCACCCTTTGACATTGATAGTCGTTCCACGGCCAACAGTGATCTCAATTCCGTCCGGAACGGGAAACCTCACGGGATGTGATTTGCCGATTGTCAAGTCCAACACGTTTCCCTCGAGCTTCGCCCTGTAGCCAACTCCGCTAATCAACAGAACTTTCTCGTAACCTTTTGTAACTCCCTCGACCATGTTCGCTATCAGCGAACGATAAGTGCCGTGGAGAGCCCTGTCCCTTTTGGAATCGGAACTCCTCTTGACGACAATGGTTCTGTCCCGGTCGAGAAACTCGACCTTTATCCGGCTATTCACGGTCTGAGATAGCTTTTTGCCATCCGCGCCCGCAATTTCCACCTCGCCGCCTTCAATGCGGACGGAAACGCCTTCCGGCACCTTTATCGGCGAGCGTCCTATCCGTGACATTCTCTAATCCTCTCCTTCAGGCGTCTGCTTTTTCCCGGCGCCCCTTCTACCACACCATACAGACAAGCTCTCCTCCCACTCGCTGCTGACGGGCTTTCTGTCCGCTGAGGATGCCTTTTGGTGTGGAAAGGATTGCCAGCCCGAGTCCTCCCAGCACTTCCGGAATCTCATCCGCTCCAACATACTTTCTCAACCCGGGCCTGCTGACCCTTTTTATTCCGGTGATAACTCTTTCCCTTTCGCTGGTGTACTTGAGATAAACGCGAAGCATCCCCTGCTTCTTGTCTGGAACAAAAGTGTAGTTGTCTATATATTCTTCCTCTTTCAGCACCCGCAGAATCTCTCGCTTCAACTTGGACGATGGCATGTCGAGATGGGGGTGCATAGCCGAATTCGCGTTGCGGATCCGCGTCAGCATATCTGCAACGGGGTCACTCATACTCATCCGTGTTTCTCTCCTTCTCTGGACAGAAGCCTACCAGCTCGCCTTCGTCACCCCGGGGATCAACCCCGCCGACGCAAGTTCCCTAAAACAAATGCGGCAGAGCTGGAACTTTCGAATGTATCCTTTCCCCCGCCCACATCTGCGGCAGCGGTAGTATTCTCTCACCTTGAATTTCTGCGGCTTATTACATTTGACGATGAGCGATTTTCTTGCCATATCTTTTTCCTGTTTTGCTTCTTTTTCAAAAAGAAGAATCGGCTTTCTGTCCTCTGCCTCCGCGCCCTCAGCCCTCTCCGCCGTGCGCCATGGCCCTGCGCGAGAATCTATCATCTCTCACCCGCTCGCCCTCACCGCTCCCCAACGTTCTTTTACAAAAAGAACCAAAATCGGCCGGCTACCTCCTCCTGAACGGCAATCCGAGGAGCTCAAGCAGTTTCTTGGCCTCGGCGTCTCCCCTGGCAGTAGTCACCATGGTGATGTGCATTCCAAACGGCCTTTTGACCTTGTCCGGATTGACCTCCGGGAAAACAACGATCTCATCTATCCCGATATTGTAATTTCCCCTTCCGTCGAGAGTGTCGGGAAGCCCCCGGAAATCTCTGATCCGCGGGACTACGACGTTCACAAACCGGTCAAAAAACTCGTACATCCTCGCGCCCCTCAGGGTCGCCTTGCACCCGACCGGCATGCCGGCTCTAAGCTTGAACCCGGCGATGCTCTTGCGAGCGTGCGTCACGACAGGTCGCTGGCCGCAGATGCTCGCCATGTGCCCGACCCCTTCCTCTATCACAGCGCTCTCACGAACCGCGTCACCCAAGCCCATGTTCAGAACAATCTTTTCCAGCCTCGGCGCCTGAAAGCGATTCTTATAGCCAAATTCCTCCATCATCTTTGGAGCGACGGTCGAACGGTAGTGGTCCCGAATCCTGGCCATATCCTCACGCTTTCCCTATCGGATTATTACACCTTTTGCAGACTCTCTCCTTCCGGTCGCCGGAGACCTTCCTTGTAATTCTGGTGGGCTTCTGGCAGTTCGGACAGAAGAGCTGCAGATTCGACAGGGCGATCGGCCCCTCCCTCCTGACGAAGCCCCCGCTTTGCGCTATCTGCGGGTCCGGCCGGATCGCCTTAACAAGGACGTTCACTCCCTCCACAAAAGCTACCCCCTTTCCCCCTGCGACATGCAAAACTTTTCCTCTCTTGCCCCTGTCCCGCCCCGCAATGACGTAAACTATATCGTCCCGCCGTATGGAGGGCTTAACTCTCGCCTTTGCGTCGTTCTTCCTCACAACGCGCTTCATCAGTTGTCAAACTCCTCTATAAGACTTCCGGCGCCAGAGAGATAATCTTGATGAAGTTTTTGTCTCTCAGCTCCCTGGCTACGGGGCCAAATATCCGGGTGCCCATGGGGTTGTTCTGGTCGTCAATAATCACGCAGGCGTTGCTGTCAAATCTCAGGACCGACCCGTCGGGGCGAGCAATATCGCTCTTGGTTCGCACGATGACAGCCTTAACGACCTGCTTTTTCCTGACTACGCCGTCTGGCGCGGCTTCCTTCACCGAAACCGTGATGACGTCGCCGATGCCCGCGTAGCGCCTTTTAGAGCCGCCCAGCACCTTTATGCAGGCAACTTTTTTCGCCCCTGTGTTGTCGGCTACGTTGAGCCGTGTTTGCATCTGTATCATATCGTTTCCTGCCGAAGCGCAAAACCCGCGCCGCCTCTTAACCTTTTAATATCTCAACTAACCGCCATCTCTTCAGTTTACTGACAGGCCGGGTCTCCGCTATCCGAACGAAATCTCCTACTTTGGCCTCGTTTTTCTCGTCGTGGACCTGATATTTCTTTGTCCTCTTGACAACCTTCGCATACACACGATGGCGAAACGTCCGCTCCACCCCCACGACTATGGTCTTATTGACCTTGTCTTTCAGGACAAATCCTTTTCGCTCCTTACGATGTCCTCGAACGTTCTTTTGCTCTGTCACGGGGTACTCCTCTTCCTCTGGCAAATTGCCGCAATCTGGTTTTGCCGCCTCGTCTATTGCCCTTCCTCAACCCTCACCCGTGCGTGGCGCCCGGGGTCATTTGTGGCTGTATCCACCATCCTTCAGGATAGTGGTCAGCCTCGCGATATTCCTTCTCAGTTGCCCGATGAGATGCGGCTTCTCCACCTGCCCGATGTGCAACTGCGAGTAAAGGTTGAAGAGCTCCTGGCGACCATCATCCAGTAGCTGCTCCAGCTCCTCTCTTGTTTTCTCCCTCAGCTTTTTCGCTTTCATAATAAGAAGAAATCGCCCGCCATCACGCGCCGTGCCCCGCACGCTCAACAAACTTGCTGCGAACGCTCAGCTTGTGCGCCGCTAACCGAAAAGCCTCCCTTGCCGTCGTGAAAGGAACGCCCTCAAGCTCAAACAATATCCTGCCAGGGCGAACCACCATAACCCAGCCTTCCGGGGCGCCTTTGCCCTTGCCCATTCTCGTCTCCGCGGGCTTAGCTGTCACCGGCTTGTCGGGGAATATCCTTATCCACAGTTTCCCGTTCCTTTTAATATGCCTGTTGATAGCAATCCTGGCCGCCTCTATCTCCTCGGCGCGGAGCCATCCCCTGGTCAGAGCCTGAAGCCCGAACTCTCCGAACCCCAAAGTCGCTCCGCGGGACTCGATTCCCTTTCTACTTCCGCGATGGGACTTTCTGTGTTTGACCCTTTTGGGCATCAAAGCCATCTTTCGGTCCCTTCTTTTCCGTCAGACGTTCCCCTTTGAATATCCAGGTCTTCACTCCGATGCAGCCGTACGTGGTCCTCGCCTCTGCGAAGCCGTAGTTTATGTCCGCCCGGAGTGTGTGCAGTGGAATCTTTCCTTCTTTATATCCCTCTCTGCGAGACATCTCTGCCCCTCCGAGCCTCCCGGAGCAAGTGACTTTTATCCCTTGTGCGCCGCGGTCCATCGCCGCGGTAACAGCCTTCTTCATAGCCCTGCGAAACGACACCCTGTGCTCCAACTGGATGGCGATGTTCCTCGCCACGAGCTCCGCCTCCACTTCCGGAACCCTTATCTCTTGCACGTCAATAAAGATCTCCTTGCCGGTCTTGTCAGCAAGCTCTTCACGGAGCCTGTCAATCTCAATCCCTCTCCGGCCGATGACAATTCCCGGTCGGGATGTGAAAAGGACGAGCCTGACGCGATTGCTCGCTCTTTCTATCAGCACACGAGGGATGCCCGCCGCCGCCAGCCGCTTGTAAACGTATTTGCGGATCATCAAATCCTCTTGAAGAAGCTCTCCGAACTCCCGCCGGCCGGCGAACCAGCGGGAACGCCAGTCTTTGTTCAGTGCCAATCTAAACCCTATCGGATTGACTTTCTGTCCCATGTGTGACCTTTCTGGGTTGGCATCTTCCCGGAGGCAATGCCCCTTCAGACGCCACGCTCGCTATCGCTCGTCCACTACTATGGTGATATGGCTTGTCCTTTGCTTCACCACGTTTCTAACTCCCCGGGCGCGCGCGATTGTTTTCTTGACTGTCGGCCCCTCATCAACCGCCGCCTTTGCGACAAAAAGACTCTTGGCTCCACCTTCCTTGGCTTGCTCCGCATTAGCCACCGCCGATTTCAGAACCTTCCCGACAAACCATGCCGCTCTCCGCTTCGAAAACTTCATCACCTGCTGAGCTTGCTCGACCGGCAACCCCTTGATCAACTCCACAACCTCTCTTGCCTTCCGTGGCGGCACCTTCAGATATTTGGCGACGGCTGTTCCTGGCAAATCGAAATCCTCCTATCAACGAACCTCTTCACTGGCGACGTCATTTCTGTCCGGCGTGCTTACGGAAGGTTCTCGTCGGCGAGAACTCTCCGAGCTTATGCCCTACCATGTTCTCCGTCACGAACACCGAAACGAACTGCTTGCCGTTGTGGACGGCGAAAGTGTGCCCCACGAACTCCGGCGTGACCATCGAGCGCCGCGACCAGGTCTTGATAGTTCGCTTCTCTCCCAGGGCGTCCAGTCTTCCAATCTTTTTCAGCAGCTTCGGGTCCACGTACGGACCCTTTTTCAACGATCTGGGCATTGTTTCTTACTTCCGTTTCCCCTTGCGGGCCTTGACAATATGGCTGGTGGGCTTGCTCTTCTTTCGCGTCTTCCCCCCCTTGGCCAGTTTACCCCAGGGAGAGCAGGGATGCCTCCCGCCGGACGCTTTCCCTTCTCCTCCTCCCATGGGATGATCGACAGGATTCATCGCCACACCTCTTACCTTGGGCCTCCTCCCAAGCCACCTCGCTCTCCCCGCTTTTCCGAGAGACACGCTGCCATGGTCGGCGTTACCGACCTCTCCGATGGTGGCACGGCACATCACAGGGATCAAGCGTATCTCCCCGGACGGCAACCTCACGTGCGCGTACTTCCCTTCCCGCGACATCAGCGTGGCGCTCAATCCGGCGCTCCGCACCAACACGCCACCCTCATTCCGTCTCAGTTCGATGTTATGTACCGGCACCCCTAATGGAATCTTCGCCAGAGGCAGGCAATTCCCCACTTTGGGCTCCGCCCCCTCACCCGACATCACCGCATCCCCCACCTTCAAAGCGGCGGGGGCGAGTATGTATCTCTTTTCCAGGTCAGTATATTCCAGCAGGGCTATCCTCGCCGAGCGGTTGGGGTCGTATTCAATGGCAACGACTTTTGCCTCGACCCCATCCTTGCCCCGTTTGAAGTCAATTATTCGGTACTTTCTCTTGGCCCCGCCTCCTCGCCGGCGCGCGGTCATCCGCCCGGCGACGTTCCTGCCGCCTGATTTTTTCAGGCCGGCAGTGAGAGATTTCTCCGGTTTTGTCTTGGTAATCTCCGAGAAATCCGGAAGCCTCGTGAACCTCAGAGACGGTGTTACCGGTTTGTATCGCTTTATGCCCACTATCTCATCCTCTACATGCCACCACGACGAGCGCCGCGCCCGTAGGACGCAAAAACTAATTTCTCAGACGAAGCTGAGCGTCTCTCCTTTTTCGAGAGTTACAATCGCCTTCTTCCAATCGGGGCGTTTGCCGATTACCAAGCGCATTCGCTTCCTCTTTCCCTTGACAGTCATACTGTTGACGTCCTTCACCTTGACTTTGTAGAGCTTCTCGATGGCGCGCTTGATCTCGATCTTGTTCGCTCGAAGGCTCACTCGGAAAATGTACTTGTTCTCCTCCTCCGAGAGCCTTGTGCCCTTCTCGGAAAGGATCGGGTAGTTCACAATTGCGTATTCGTCGTCCATTGGTCAAATCAATCCTGTCACTGCTCGGCCAGATGCAACGAATCGAAGCTTGCCTTTGTCAGCAACAAAAACTCGTGGCTCAGAATATCGAAAGCGCTGACGTCCGCAACCGACCGGCAGGTCAGATGCGGTATGTTCCGACCGGACAACAGCGTGTTCCTGTCGCTTTTATCGGTCACCAAAATCGCTTTTCCTGACACGTTCAAGCTCTTCAGCATTTGTGCCATGGGCTTCGTCTTGGGAGAGTCGAAGTTGACTTCGTCCATGACCAGGAGCCTGTGGCGGCGGATCTTCTCGCCGAGGGCATGTCGGAACACCAACCTCCTCATCCTCCGCGGAAAGCGATTCTTCACCACCTTCGGTTTCGGGCCGAAAATCACGCCTCCTCCTCGGAAGATCGGAGACGCGAGGCTCCCCGCACGAGCCCGCCCCGTTCCCTTTTGCCGCCAGGGTTTAGCTCCTGACGCCTTCACCTCCGCGCGCGTCCTCGTTGAGGCGCTCCATGCCCTTCGGCTGTTCTGGAGCTGCACGACATAATCGTGGACGAGCTGCTGGCTCGCCTCCGCCTCCGCGATAGAGGGGCTCACCGCCAGCTCCGCCACCGCCTGACCGGCCATGTTGAAAAGCGTTACGGTTTTTTTCTCTTCGGCTACGACGCTCACTTTTCTTTCTTCACCTTTTTCTTCACCGACCTTCGGACGAAGACAATCCCTTTCGGGGGACCGGGCACGCATCCCTTGACCAAAAGAAGGTTCTCCTCCGGGCGGACTTGCAACACCTCAAGATTCATTACCGTCACTCGCTTGTGCCCGGCGTGGCCGGGCATCTTTCTCCCCTTCACTACTCTCCCGGGAGAAGCACTGCAGCCGATGGAGCCCGGCTGCCGATGGAACGTTGACCCATGCGATTTCGGGCCGCCGGCCACATGCCATCTTTTGACCATTCCGGCAAAACCCTTACCTTTCGATATTCCCGTTACGTCCACTCTCTGCCCGGCTGCGAAAATATCGGCACGAATTTCCTGCCCCACCTTGTACTCGGCGTCGTCTCCAATCCTCACCTCTCTCAAGTGTCTTTTCGGGGAGACGCCGGCCTTTTTGAAATGCCCCGCGAGGGGTTTCGTGAGCCTCGATTCGCGTACATCGTCAAAACCCAACTGCACCGCGCCGTACTTCCGTCTCTTGTCGCTTCTCACCCGCACCACTGTGCAGGGGCCGGCTTCCATCATGGTGATTGCGACAGCCCTTCCTTCTTTATCAAAGAGCTGAACCATCCCTATTTTTCTTCCTAACAAACCTTCAATCACTGCTCTTGCTCCCGCGAAAACTCACCACTGCCCTCTCCGCAGCCTCCGACTGTCAGTTGCCGGAAACGGCATTCACACGCGAATCTTGATGTCAACCCCAGCCGAGAGATTCAGTTTCTTCAACTCATCAATAGTTCTGGCTGTGGGGTCAACTATGTCCAGCAGTCTCTTGTGAATGCGAATCTCAAACTGCTCCCTCGATTTCTTGTCAACGTGCGGCGAGCGCAGGACCGTGTATCGCTCCACCTTCGTCGGAAGGGGAACGGGCCCCACCACTGTCGCGCCTGTCCGCTTGGCGGTCTCAACGATCTCTCCCACCGACTGGTCAAGCAGGCGGTGGTCAAACGCCTTCAGGCGTATTCGAATTCTTTGCCCTTCCACTGCTATTCTTTGCCCTCCGCTTTCGTGGCGGACGAACTGTCGCCCTTCACCTCACAACTGTCGTCGGCGAAACGGGCTGTTACTCGATAATATCGGTGACGGTTCCGGCGCCGACGGTTTTGCCTCCCTCTCGGATGGCGAACCGCAGCGTCTTTTCCA
>CAZXGF010000041.1:0-45026 GCA_964640185.1 uncultured Verrucomicrobiota bacterium
GCCCCATCTATAGGGCTCCCTTGCCTGTCCCGTTACGATCCTTCGGAATCGCTGTGACACCGCCTGCGTTTCGGTGCCAGGGCTTCGCAGACTCGAGCGGCCCGGGTCCCTTGTTGCAAAAAAGGAACTGCGCCCGCACCTCCGCCTTCCGACGTGGCATGCACATCTTGCCTATGGTGGTTCACGGGTCACGCCTCTCTGGGCGATGCCACAATCGGAGCGGAAACAGCTCTCCTCGACATGAAAAATGCCTCGCTGAACGTCCGAGTTCTCACAAGTGCGAACGGCGCATTGAGATTCACATTTTCCTGTGCGTGTAGGCTGACAAAGCCGGCATCAAATTTCGTGATATGATCGCAGGTACTATTCGGCATGTGCAGAGCTGGGCGCCAGACGCAAGCCTTTGGACATGACCAAGCAGTTTGAAGCGGCGCCTCCCTGGGTTATGCTGCGGGACTTGAACTTGTCAGGGGGCGCAAGATTTCTGCATAAATTTCGACAACTTTTGCGTCTTATTTGTCGGAAAGCACAGGCAGAGAAAGCGGAGCAGGCTTCGTTGGGATATCGTCTGGGAGAAGAAATAGTTGCGTACACTCGACGGTGCGCTTGAACGCATCTATCTCGAATATCGGCAGCAATTGTTCACCTGTGCGGTGGCCATTACGCGGTGTCCCAATCGCGCGGAGGATGCAATTCAGGAGGCTTTCTATCGGCTATTCCGGCTGAACAGGAAACCGAAACACCTGAAAGCTTACGTGTTTCGCGCCGTGCGCAACGCCGCCATTGACCAGGTTCGCCGAAATCCGCCCCTCAGGGACGAACTCAATGAGCTCATCTTTGATCCCGGCGAAGGGCCCCGCGACACGGCGGCGGGCAAGGAGCTCAAGCGGCGGGCTGCTGAGGCGCTTCTGACCCTCTCGCAAGACGAGCGAGAGACTATCGTCCAGCATATCTATGGCAACTTGACCTTTCGTGAAATTGTGCGGGTACGCGAGGCGCCTCTGGGGACCGTCGTCACCTGGTACCGCAGAGGCCTGAAGAAACTCCGCAACCGATTGGAGGAACGAGCGTGAAAGACCTGGAATCAAAGCTCCGAAAACTGCCATTGACCGCCCCGTCGAGGGATCTTGACGGTCGCGTTTTGGCGCAGAAGCCCGAAGGCCCCATGCAGCCTTTGCCCGGACGACGTGGTCTTCCGATTTGGGTGACTGCGGCTGTCGCACTTATCATGGCAATCGTGGGTTTCGGGGGCGGCGTGCTGTGGCGTAGCGAACACCGCGTTGTAAACGGCGGCCATCCGCCTCCGGTGGTAGTTCAAGTGATCTACAACTCACCCAATTCTCGCAACCCGTTTGATTTTACGACTGCTTCCCACTTCTTCCCGGCTGGAGAACTGGAAGTAACCACGCGAAAACTGGAAACAAGAATCTGAATGCAGAAAGGAACACAACAATGAAACGGCTGATTTTTGCAGTTGCCTGCATAGTATTTCTCACCGGCGCCGCGTCAAGTCTCGTGGCTTCCGCGATGACCACGGGCTCCGGTCCAACAGGCCCTGGACGGCGTGTTCGCCGACGAGCTACACTGGTTCCCGGGCAGCCCACCACCGATGAACAGCAGTTTCTGCTGGAGTTGGCTGTTTACCGCGTGAGGGGCAATATCTCGGTGAAAACCCTGACCGTCGAGAGTGTACCGCCAAAAGTCGAAAGAGAAAAAGCAGGCTTAATGGCGGGCCCGCTCGTATTCGTGGCGCCGACCAATTGCACAATCGCCGGCATGGAGTTCCGGGCTGATGAGAACGGCTGGACCTGGGACGGCAAAAAGCAGCCCCCGAGTAACGCAAGGGTGGAGATAATCGCATGCCCCCGAGTCCTGGTCTGCTTGAACAATTCCTTCGGGGTCTCGGTGGTGTCCCAGCAGCCATTGGAGTACTTCGAGAAGCGACCCGATGGCCTTTTCGAACTGAAGAGGCTTGATGAAGAGACTGGTCTCACCATAAAAGCCAACGTGGCGGAGAAAGACCGGGAGCACATCATCCTGCGCGACCTGACAATCAGGTTGCGTTCGATTGAAGCGCGAGAGCCAATCGAGGGCGTGAGCCTCGATGTGGGGCGACCCAGCGTCGGCCTACGAGAGTTCCTAACTACGATAGCCGTACATCCGGGCGGCGATTTTGGCATTCTGTTAGGCCCCAAAGCATACGGCAGCCTTCTCGTCCGCGCGAAGATCACTCGTTACAGTCGCAAAATCACGCCACTCAAATCTAAGCCTTCTCGTCCGGGCAAAGGTCACTCAGGTCGGATTCAGGGGACAAACCAACCGTCGTCAGTCCAAGTAAGATCCGGTTTGAAAAAGGTCGCAACCAACTCTGGTAGAGCGGGGGGCGTGGCACACTGGTAGCCCGAGTGGAGCTGGTACAGGAGTCTGCTTTCATCGGCGGCGATAACCGGACCCCACCAGGCGGCGCCAGAGGTTTGCGGCTACCACGCGGAGATTGCCGAGCAGAGTCCGGCCCAATCTCATCTTACTGAGGCTGGGCTTCGCTCCGTAATCCAGAGTGAATGGAACCTCGGCGATACGGGCGCCGAGACGCCACAACTTGATAAGGATTTCCGCCATGCACTCAAATCCTGGCGAACTGATCAGACCTCGACCATAGGCTTGCAAGCCCTTTCTCAGGATGGAGGCTCTGTAAGCCCGGAAGCCGCAAGTGTAATCTCTCACTCCCTTCGCCCGGAGAGAAAGCGAGTATGCCGTGTTGCCCAACCCGCTGAGCAGTCGCCGATACACTGGCACGTGCAGCATCCTCGCACCGGGGGCGTACCTTGAGGCAATTACGACGTCGAATCCAGCCTCGAGTCGCTTCAGCATCTCCGGGACCAGCTCGGGAGGTTGAGAATTGTCTGCGTCCAGGGACACGACGAGGTCGTTGTCGGAACATTGCGCCACCGCCGCGCGAAGACCGTCCCTTATCGTTTTTCCCAACCCCTCATTTTTCTGGTGCTCCAGAATTGCCACAGGAAGAGAGCGACCGAAAGACCGAGCGATACCCGAACTCCCGTCGGTGCTCCCATCGTCAACGACAACCATGCGGTAGGAGATGGCCGCTTGGGCCATGCTCCGCTCGATTCTCCTTAACAGAGGGGGGAGTGACTTCGCCTCATTGTAAACCGGCAAAACGATGATTACTTTCATCTGCTCGCTTCCGCTTTGCCTCATCTACGTCCACAGTCGGCGCAGACCGCCGCCCAGCGATGGGCTGAACGCGACAATGCACAGATTCGCCAAAAGAAAACGTGCGTCGCCGCGTCACTCGCCGGTTTTGTCTTCCTTGTGAGCAACAGGGCTGTTGGACTGCTCCTTGGCCGCTCGGCGTTTTTCGATCGGCATGCCAAAGTCCAGCTCCACCGTCGGCAATTCCGGGAAGGGTCCGGGGACCCGCGGCGCCGCCTCGATAACACGCATTGTCTTCCACTTCCCTCCTCGAAATCGCAAGTAGAAGATCGTTCCAAGGACCATCACATAGGCTGTCATGAAAAGCCATGCCGTATAGACGCCGCCCTTGAAAACGATGCAGGTAAGGTATGTCGGGATGACGAGAATGGGCCACGACAGCCCCACCGAAACCCACATCACGAATCGGGTGTCGCCGGCTCCCTTGATGGCGTGCGCATAGACGATGTTCAGCATATCGAAAATGGAGTACGCGGCTACAAACCTCAGTAGATTGACAACGACCCCGCGAATGACCTCGAATTCTTCCGGATTTTTTCGGGAGCCGAAGAATCGAACGAAAACACCGGGAACCGTCACGTATAGCAAACAAAAGGTGCCGATGTACGCACAGGTCATTCGGAAGGCCGAATTGGCGCTGCGTTCGGCGAGGTCTGGGCGGTTGGCCCCGAGGTATTGCCCCACGAGGGTCGAGATAGCGAAGCCAAACCCGAGCATCGGGTTGAAAGCAAGAGAGTTGATGTTGAAAGCGACGTTGGTCGCGGCGAGGGCTTCGCTGCTGATTTTCCCCACAAGGAGGATGAAAAGGGAAAAGCCGAGGACATCAAGCATGAAGTGAATTCCGCTTGGCAGGCCGAACCGCATGAGCCTGCGAAAAAGCCGTGGATTCAGCTTCCACCCGCTCCCTGTGCCATAGGTTCGCCTGCTGTACGGAAGAAGAACCATTGTCATGTATAAAACAAACCGTAGGACCGTGGCGGCGACCGTGGCGTAGCCCGCCCCCCGAATGCCAGCCTCGGGGAAGCCCCAGTTGCCGAATATCCAGGCGTAATCCAGCAGCAGGTTAGCTGCGGTCGCGGTGATGTTCACCCACATGACAGTGAGCGTTTTCCCCCGGCCTATGAAGAAACACGAAAGTGTGCTCCCCAAAATGCTGGCTCCTGAGCCGTAACAGAGGATGCGGAAGTACGGAACCTCCATCTCCTGAACGGCGGCATCATGTCCCACCAACCGGAAAAGATGACCTGCAAACGGAATGACTCCCAGAAGGAAAATACCACTGAAAACGGAGAAGTAAATCCCCTGCCAGAGGACCGAGCCGACCTGCCGGGGTCTCCCCGCGCCGATGTACTGAGCGATGAACGTGTTGACATAGGTTGCCGTGCCCAGGAAGAACGCCACCAGTACGAAATTAGTTACGCTGCCGGGGACAGCCGCCGCCAGGGCATCGTTGGAGTACCAGCTCAGAAACATGCGGTCCACAAAGTGCATCAGTCCCCAGGAGCTGGTGCTCAGAACGAGCGGAAAAGCGACCCGCAAGACGTCGCGGCAGCCGCCCCGCTTTCCCCCTCTGTCAATTAATCTGTCTTTCGCTCGATTCATCTGGCTTTTCGTATCTCGTCGGTTTGCTGCGCTCCTCGCCGCGAAGGAGGCATGATGTTAAGAGTCCGGCGCCGAGGCCGGACATCTCCGCACGCCCGCACAGAATGCCACGAGGATTACACTTGTGCGGTTCGGCACGTCAAGTGAAAAGCGACGCAGGGAGTAATCCCTCAGTCTCAGAGGGAGATGAACTCAACGCAGGGAGCGCAGAGAGGTTTACGTACCGCCTGCATCCTGCCCCGCCCCGCGTTCCGCGGGGGATATCGAGGAACTCCCCTTCCCTCGACGGTCTCGGTTTGTACCCTTCACGGCAAAAAAAGCCATCCCCCACGTGGCACGGGCGTCCCGCCCGTGGGGGAATCATGGGCAAGATGCCCATGCCACGGCAGCCCCGCCATGGCGGGGTGTCCTTCTCACCTTATTCTCTGCGCCTTTGCGTTAATCTGCTGTTCCCTTCTTGCCTCCTCCGGCTCGGCCGGGTATCCGCCCGAGACCGAGGGGTTACCGCAGGAATGATAAGGGAGGCCGCTGCTTCAAGCAAAAGACGCGCAGACCCCGGACCTTCCCCCGTGTTACTTCCTCACAATCAGACAAGAAGCGAATGTCATCCCCGCCTTTATCCCAGACGAAGAAGTAATCAATATTATTCCTCTTCAGCTCGCTCTGCAAATCCTCCTCGCTGATACCCGGTCTTGCGACGCCATAATACTTCACGTTCATATGATATGCCAGGCACAATGACTCCCGCCAGTTATCGTTCGAGGCAACATTGCCGCGTATGTTGCTCAGCTCTTCCAACCTTCCACTCAGACGATACAGCCATTTTCCCACGTTCATGTCCCTCAGCAATTGAGCCAACGGTACAGCAACAAATGAAAGCGCGAGAACAATCGTGGCGACTCTTCGTCTCGTTGGAGAAAAGAAGTCGTAATGGAATAATCTATACAGCAAATGTCCTCCCATTGGCAGTAGTAAAAGGCAAATCAACCAGATGTATCTGTGTTCTATGAGAAAGAATGTGTAACCTGCCCCATATATCAAGATAGTTACCAGCGGATAGAGTGCATCTCCCCTGAGAACTACTTTGTTGAAGGGCATCCAACAGATAAGTACATATCCGAAAATAATCGCCGGCGATAGAGGCGACAATGACCCACACGCCACGACAATCGCATATATCTTTCTCAGAATATGCCGCAATTCGTACACAAAATAACTCCAGGATTGAAAAGGACTCCAGGGGGCCATTCTAATATAGGACGGATCTTCCCAACCGCTAACAGCAGTCTCGTTTGGCGGCTCCAAGAATCCGACGTAATGCACAGGATGACCCGGCGATTCCGGCCCTACAACCCGCCAGCTATACTTCCCTGCCATCCCTATCGCTAAATTGCCGCAATTATTGCTTATTATATAAATCCAGGGAGCAACCAAGATGCAGAACATACCCAAGCCAAGTACGAAATTGCGGACGACGTTCCTCTTTCCCGCCTTTCCGCGGTTGCGGAAGTAATGTAGGCCGTTTAATAATAGGAAGTGAGATAGGAAGAAGGCGAATGCGTAACTCTTTGCGAGATAAGCCGCCGCCCCTATCGCCCCGCACACCGCGCCCCTAAAACTCTTCGCGGCATAATCAGTCCGAAAGATCACGTTCAAATAGTACAGTAAGATGCATGTTAGGAGTAAGTCAGGTGTGAAAATCCACATTGCAAACTGTAAAACGATGATGACGAGTGAAAACATCACCACCCGCCTGATGGTCTCCGACATCTCGAACTTATAGCATAGCGACCTAAGCCCTATTAACGTGAACAATCCTATACACAAAGATAGAAGCTTCGTGGCGACCAAGGATGGTATCCCCACCAGAAGAAATGGGACCAATAACCATGAAAGCAGGGGGCCCCAGTAGCCGTTCACGGCCTGGCGGAAATCGCCTGCGGCATACTTTTCTGCGATGGAAATATAGGAAACGCCATCGGGGTCGAGTTGATACCGATAGAAATACACAAAAAACAACCCCGATACTGCATAGATTATCAGCGCGAGGAGAAACACCCGTGACCCGCGCGGCCGCAGACTACTTTCCTTCCTATTGGGCGCCTTTGTCTCCATTGCGCTGCGTTTCTTCCGGCGGTTGGCTGGCCGCGCCTCGCCAAGTGTAGATTACTTCTCGACCTTCCCGACTTCTCCTGTCCCTTTCTCAATCATATCAGCTCGATAGAAGTCACTGTGCTCCGGCAAAGCCATGAAGAATTCGTGTGTATAATCAACCTCAACGTTGACATTGCGGCCCGAGCAATCAAGTAGGTGTCCTCCGGCAGTCCGGTCCTCGGTAATAAAATGAAGATGGTACCCGGGCACGTTTATCCCCTCCATGTAGGCAGGCAAACGGAATCCGACTATCGTGCCGCGTATGTTATGAAACTCGAACGTAGGCTGATTCTTTACGACCTCAACCAGGCGCGGATATGGTTTGTTTTGCTTTGGGACGCTCCTTGTCTTGATATAATCAAATGGGCCTTCTATTCTTACGGCATAAATGATGTTTTTTGTAGCTAATGAACTGTCCAGGTATTGCTGGAGTTCAATGTAATTTTCGCACCTATCAAGGAATACAGATTTATCGGCCTCAAAGAATGTAACTACTGCAAACGGTGTGCCGAGCGAATCCTTAGGAGAGTATGCCTTGCCGTCCGCCCTTACTTGATACACCTTGCCTCCGAGTACAACCATCTCCCCGTCCAGGGCATCAAAAGTACCTATCCCGAAATCGCCATGCTTCTTCAGCTCTTTACACGTTATGTGCCCGTCGTACACCCCTTCGAGGAGAGCCCCAATCGTTGATGTTTGAAACAGAACATCTCTGTTTCTTTGCAGATGTGAGCATCCGCACAGCGCTATCCAAAAACATACCACCGCCAGTAGGTGACGTACAACTCTCATCATTTCTTTCTGTCTCCTCGAAGTCCAATCCGCGCTCCCGCAATCACAGGCACGATCAGCGACCATCCACACCGAGAGTACCAAAGCAGTTCTCGAACGTCAAGGATTGCCGGCGCGCGCCAGTTCTCATAGAATTGCGTGTACCCGGGGTGGCGACATTTGTGCGGGGATTCTCATCCGGAGGTCAGCGAAAGGGCTCCGGTGGCTTACGCTGCTTTTTCGTTATCGGGAACGATGGCGGGAGGACACACCTCCGCAGAGTTGTGGATGATCTTCTTGGGGCAGACGGGGATGCACTCCCCGCACACCGTGCACTTCTCATGGTGGATGATGGCGAGACCTTCTCGCATTTCGATTGCTTCGTACTTGCAGGTCTTGGCGCATTTGAAACATCCAATACAGCCGATGTCGCAGACCAGCCTTACAAACTTTCCGCGCTCTGTATTGGAACATGCCACCAGAATTGTCTTGCTTTCCGGCACAATCTCGAAAAGGTCCTTGGGGCAGGTTTCCACGCAGATGCCGCAGCCCGTGCACTTCTCGGGATTGACACGCGGCATGGCAATCTCGTCAAGCTCTATAGCGTCGAAGGGGCAAGCTCGAACGCAGTCATAGAGGGCCAGGCAACCGAACTCGCATCCGAGGTCTCCCCCTGCGATGAGGCTTGCGGCGGCGCAAGTCTGAATTCCGTCGTAAGTGAACTGCCTCTTGGCGACTTTGCCGCCGGCGCAGTGGAGAAAAGCGACCTTCTTCTCCCTGTCGGCAACTTCTTTTCCGAGGAGCTCGGCGATGCGCGCGGTGGCCTCCCTCAAACATGCGGGGCACAAACCGATTTCCGCAGTTCCTTTGACGAGGGCTTCGGCATAGCTGGAGCAGCCGGGGAAACCGCACCCGCCGCAATTGGCGCCCGGCAAGAGTCCGGTTATCTCCTCGACACGAGGGTCAACTTCGACTCCAAATTTCTTTGAAGCAATAGCCAGAGCCAGACCGAAGAACACGCCAAGCGCAGCAAGCCCGAGGATGGAAGGGATGAGAATAGCTTTACCTGCGCCAGCGATGATAGGCACAATCATGTAGCCGAAATTTCCTTTGTCGTCCGACTCATTTTATCAAACCTGAAAAACCGAGAAAGCCCATGGACATCAGCCCGGCGGTCACGAATGCAATGGGGATGCCTTGAAGAGCCTTAGGGATATCGGCCATCTCCATTCGCTGACGCACGGAAGACATGAGGATCATGGCCAGGGTGAAGCCGAGCCCCGCCCCGAAGCCCTGAACGATGCTTCCGAGGTAGCTGTCGTGAAACTTGTCAATGTTCAGGACGGCGACGCCAAGAATGGCGCAGTTGGTCGTGATGATGGGGAGGTAGATGCCAAGAGCTTTGTAGAGGGCGGGATTAACTTTCTGGAGCACCATTTCGATGAACTGGACGAGCGACGCTATCACCAGGATGAAGGAGGTTGTTCTGAGAACCCTCTCCAGCCCGAACGGCTCGAGAAAGTACCGGTACAGAGGCCAGGTCACGATGGACGCCATGGTCATCACGAAGGTCACCGCCATGCCCATGCCGATAGCGGAAGACGTATCCTTGGTCACCCCAAGATAGGGGCATAAGCCGAGAAATCGCGAGAAAATGAAGTTGTTGACGAATATCACGCTGATGAGTATGGCGAAGATTGTACCCAGGCTCATGTTTCAATTCCTGCCGGGAGATTAAGTTGTTTGCTTGTCGGCGAAGGGGCACGCCCTTCGCTGCTCTTCCTTTTTATCAATCGCACTTAGCAGTTCTCCCTCTGTTCTTGCGCCAGTTGAAGAACCCCATGAGCAGTCCTATGGTCAGAAACGCCCCGGGCGGAAGAATCATGATGACCGCAGGCTCAAAGCCCGGAATCAATGTGTACCCCAGAAGCGTTCCCTTTCCGAGGCTCTCTCTTATGAAGGCGAGGAGAAGAAGAGCGAGTGTGAAACCGAATCCCATCCCGAGCGCATCCAAGAACGAGTCGAAAACGCGATTCTTCGACGCGAACGATTCGGCTCGGTAGAGAATGATGCAGTTGACCACAATCAGGGGGACGAAAAGGCCCAGGCTCTTATAGAGAGCGGGTTGGTACGCAGAGAGGAAAAGCTCCACGATGGTCACGAAAGTGGCGATGATGACGATGAAGCAAGGAATCCGAACCTTTCTGGGGATGATCCTTCTGGCAGCAGAGACGATCGTGTTGGAACCCAGTAGAACAAACGTCGCAGCCAGGCCCATCCCGAACCCGTCCCGGATGCCCGTCGAGGTCGCCAGGGTCGGGCAAAGCCCCAGATAGACCACGAAGACAGGATTATTCTTGAATAGACCGTTCTTGAATATCCGCCATTTGCTCATTTCTTGCTCGCAAGTCCTCGCCAGCGTTATTCGGCATCGGAAGATTTCAGTATTCTCTTCTTGAACTCTTTAACGGCAGCCACTGCCGCATCGGTAACGGCGTTGGTGGTGATAGTCGCTCCGGTCAAACCGTCAATGTTCTGGTATTTATTGCCGACCTTGACGAAATGATCGAGATTCTTTCCTCGGAATTGCGCCTGGAACTTCGGCTCACGGGCGGGTGTTTTCTCTCGCTTTCCCACAAGGACATCCCAGAGTGTTTCCTCCACCTCGACGGCCTCACAGTTCGCCCCGAGGCCGGGCGTCTCCTGCTGGAAAGTGATTTTGATGCCTCGGATCTCTTCAGCCTTCGCATCAATGCCCACCGTGACGCGGATAGTGCTGCTGTAGCCGGTGCCCGCCGCCTCGAGAGCATAACCGACCAGCTTCCCAGAATCGTCGTAGGCCTCATGGTATTTCCCGCCGGCGGCGAAAGCTGATTTCGGCGAGGAGACTTCTCGGAATCCGTCCTTCTTCACCTGCGGAAAGACTATCCGCAGAGCCGCCATTCTTTCCCGCTCTTTCTGAGCTTCTATTCTGCCCCGTGTCACGCGATATGTACCACCGAGGGCAAGCCCGGCAGCGGCGCAGAGGAGCGCCAAAACAATGACCATATTATAAGCACTATCGCCGCGTTTTTTCATTTTCCGAAATCCGCTCCAAAAAGTTTTGGCATCGTGAACTTGTCAATCAAAGGGACACACATGTTCATCAGGAAGATGGAGTAGGATACACCCTCCGGGAAGCCTCCCCAAAGGCGAATTACGGCGGTTAGAGTACCGCAGCCAAAGCCGAAGATCAGCATTCCTTTGGGGCCTATGGGGGAAGTGACCATATCCGTCGCCATGAAGAACGCCCCCAGAACCGCTCCGCCAGCGAGGACGTGGAAGAGAGGGTCGCCGTGGAAAAAGTGTATCCGGGGTTCACCCCCCACCATCTGGACGCCTCCGAAAATCCACGTCAACAATGCAAGGGAACCGAGAAACGCCAGTGGGATGTGGAGACGGATGATTCTTCGCCAGAGGAGATATAACGCCCCGAGAAGAAGGAGAGCCGCCGAAGTCTCACCAACACATCCGCCCACGTTGCCAACGAACAGCCGCCAATATCCGGGCAACTGTTTTTTGACCTCATCCAGTGGTCGCTTCTGGAGAACCGCCTCCTTGATTTTGCCGAGGGGAGAGGCGTAGCTCTCCCCATCTACTTGCTGCGAGGTTTCGGCAGAACGGCTCTCCTCCGAAGCTCTGATTTCTCTCTCCTCGAAATAGGTGGGAGTCCAGGAAGTCATCGGCACGATATAGGCGTGCATCAGAAAGATGCGCCCCGCAAGGGCGGGATTGAAGATGTTGAAACCCAGCCCGCCGAAACAATGCTTGGCGATGGCGATGCCGAAAGCCGAGCCCACCACGGCGGCCCACCACGGTAAAGTCGGCGTTACGCAAAAAGCCACGAGAGTTCCAGTGATGATGGCGGAATTGATGTCCGCCACCGTTGGCTTTCTCCTCCGCATGCCGAGCATCAGCAATTCAGTGAGAACAGCGGCTGACACAGACACACCGATGACAACAAGAGCCTTCCCCCGGAAAAAAAGCCATGCTCCCACCACCGCCGGAAGCAGCGCAATGATGACATCGAACATTATCCTTGCCGTTGACCCCTTCGCTCGGAAATGAGGCGAGGAGGAGACGACCAGAAGTCTATCCTGCACTGGCTGCTTTCTCCCTTTTTCTCCTTGTCATGATTTCCGCTTTCGCGGCCCTCATGTAGTGGGTCATCGGGCGTTTTGATGGACAAACGTACGAGCAGCACCCGCATTCGATGCACTCCATGACGCCGAGAGCCTCGGTAACATCGTACTTTCCGAATTCAGCGGCAAGCCCAATCCTTGCCGTGGGGAGACCGGAGGGGCAATGCGTCTCGCACCGCCCGCAATGGATGCAAGGGAGCGCGTTGAGCACTGGCACTTCAGAGTCCCGGAACACGAGAATGCCGGACGTCCCCTTGACGACCGGAACCTCAAGGCTGTGTTGAGCGAGGCCCATCATCGGCCCGCCCATGATGACCTTTGCCGCATCCTCCACGATGCCCCCTGCCTGCTCCAGGAGGTCGCTGAAAAGAGTTCCAATGCGAACGAGGAAGTTGCCCGGCTCCCTCACGCCGCTGCCTGCAACGGTGACGACTCGTTCATAAAGCGGCTTGCCCCCGGCGACCGCCTCGAAGACGGCAAACGAAGTGGCGACGTTCTGTACGACAAAGCCCGCCTCCAGAGGCAGCTTGCTCTTAGGAAGCTCAACGCCGGCTACCGCCTTGATTAACTGCAACTCGCTCCCCTGCGGATACTTCACCTCCAGCCTCACGACCGAGACCTCCCCAAAGGACGCCGCAGCTCCGGACATGCTTTCTATTGCCTCCTCCTTGTTCGCCTCGATGCCAATGATGATTCGGTCCCCAGAGACAGCCTTTTTAAGAACCAAAGCGCCTTGGAGAACCTCAACCGGCCTCTCCAGCATCAGGCGGAAGTCGCACGTTAGGAAAGGCTCGCATTCGGCGCCGTTCAGGATGAGAGTGTGGATTCTTCTGCCCTTTGGGGGCTTGAGCTTGACGTGCGTCGGGAAGCCTGCACCGCCCATCCCGACAATTCCCGCGACATGTACCCCCTCGATAATCTCCTCGGAACTGAGGGAAAGATAATCGCGGACCGGACGAATTTCTTTCGAGAGAGTATCGCGGCCGTCGGACTCTATCTCTATCGCGGGCATCTTCGTTCCGAACGGGTGAGGGAACGCGCGAATCGCTGTGACTCTGCCGGATACGCTCGAATGAATCGCCGCCGAAACATAACCTCCCGCCTCCGCAATGAGCTGGCCTGTCTTGACGTGCTCGCCCAGCTTTACCACCGGATTGGCAGGCGACCCGATATGCTGCTCAAGAGGGATGCGCACTATCCTGGGAAGCGAAGCCCTTCCTATTTCTCCCTCTCGAGTGGCCTCCTTGAAGTAGGGCGGATGAACTCCTCTTTTGAAGCTGGTGCTTGGCAAGCCGCTGCTCCTTGTCGAACGCTTAGTTGACGCCTATCTCTCCGACGCTGGAGAAAAAATCAGACCCAAGCATATTCAGCCACCTATGCCACGTCAACACAAAATCCCCTCGTGCCGTAACTCCTCACTTACGGGTGGCTGTGGGTGAAACCGCAGAGGGCGCAGAGCACGCAGAGGCGCCATTGTACCGCCGGCATCTTGTCCCGCGTTCCGCGGGAGGGCATCCTGCCCCCGCCGAGGGCGAGACGCCCTCAGGACTGCCCCGCCATGGCGGGGCGGCGTTACATAGATGGCAACACTGAACTCCCGTGGGGATATCATGGGCAAGATGCCCATGCTACGGCACGTGACGACGGAGTCTTTCTCATCCTCCTCTCAGCGACTCCGCGCCTTTGCGTTACCCTATTCTTCCTTTTTTTCCTTCCCCGCCACGGGGGGGGCTTTCGCCCGAGACTGAGGCGTTACCTCGTGCAGTAACCCCCCGCGTCGGAACTGCACGCTCATCCGTCTCTCCAGGAATGGGCCGCAGCCGCCGTGCGCACGCTTATTTTCGCCCCTGCATCCGCTCTGTTGGCGACAGCACCGTCAAAAACAGGTTGAATCAAGCCGTTTTTTTGTTAAAATCTAATTGAGAGAAAGGAAAGGGCGCCTCGAAGCGCGGCAACTCTCGTTTATCGAAAAGCAGTGCGCTGATGCCGCAGCACGCTGCCTCGCAGTCGTACGTCGCCCGCAGGCTTGCGCATTGAGCCGGTTGCCACGCCGGTCGTTTTTCCCGCACAGGACAACTACAACACGCTTTCGCGGAAAAGAAGGTAACCATAAATCGCACCGATTTTCAGGACGCCCGGGACAACCGCATAGGAGGTTAACTTGAGCAAGGTGGAGATATTACTGGCGAGTCGAAACAAACAGAAACTCAGGGAGCTCGCGGCATGCCTCCGGGGGCTGGATGTTGCTCTCGTGACGTTGGATGGAGTCGCCGACGCGCCCGTCGTGAGAGAGGATGGCGACACCTTCAAGGAGAACGCCGTCAAAAAGGCCACCGAAATCGCCCGTGCCACAGGGATGTTGACAGTCGCGGACGATTCGGGGCTTGTCGTTGATGCCCTCGGAGGAGCGCCGGGCGTTCGTTCCTCGAGGTACGCTGGCGAAAACGCGACGGATAGGGAAAACAACCAGAAGTTGTTGCGAGAGATGTCCGACGTTCCCGAGGAATTACGCGGCGCCAGATTTGTGTGCGCCGCAGCGGCGGCGGACCCCGATGGCTTGATCGGTGTCGTGGAGGGGGGCTGCGAGGGAAGCATCGTGTTCGAGGAGAGAGGTGGACATGGCTTCGGCTACGACCCCCTTTTCGTAAAGGCGGATTACAACAAAACGTTCGCTGAGCTCGCTCCCGACATAAAAAACCGTGTCAGCCACAGATTTCTGGCGATGCAGAAAGCCGGCCTCCTCATCGAAAGCTACCTCGCCAAAAGGGAGAGCGGGAATAAAGAAGGAACGATCTGAGCGTGTCAGGGTAGGCGGGGACTCCCCGGCCGGCGGAAACGGGTGCGCTCCCCTCGGTAGGCGTTGTTTCTCGGCCGCGCGGTTTGAGCCGAAGCCCCAACCTTAAGACACGTAACAAAGAGTCGCGGTTTCGTTGATGTGAGCCATCGTCGTGCGTTCCCCGTGAGCGCATAGTCCAGCTCCAACGTGACCGCGAGATCAGGAAAATGGCCTGGCGACGACCGTGTGAGCCTCGAATTGATGAAGCAACTTTGGACGTGAAGCGTCAGGCAAAAGCTCTTTTCAGGGCTCGAAACCTCGAATAAGGAACCTCAAATGCGAATACTTCTCGTCTATCCAAAGTACCCAGACACCTTCTGGACTTTCAACCACGCCCTAAAATTCATCTTCAAAAAGGCGGCTAATCCGCCGCTGGGCTTGTTGACCGTTGGCTCGATGCTCCCTGGAGAGTGGGAGAAAAAACTTGTGGACATGAACGTAACGGCCCTGAGGGAAAAACACCTCCAATGGGCCGACTTTGTTTTCATCAGCGCCATCTCTGTCCAAAGGGCGTCTGTACAAGAGGTCATCGCCAGGTGCAAAAAAGTAGGTGTTAGAATTGTGGCTGGCGGTCCTCTTTTTACCACGGGATATGAGCAACTGGAGGGCGTGGACCACTTTGTTCTTAATGAGGCTGAGCTTACGCTCCCGCTGTTTTTGGAAGATTTGAGAAAGGGGCATCCGAAACATACTTACACCTCCGACCAGTGGGCTGATATAAGCAAAACACCTATCCCCCTCTGGGAACTCCTTGACATAAAGAAATACGCCTCTATGAGCATTCAGTATTCACGCGGATGTCCGTTTGATTGCGAATTCTGCGACATCACCTTGCTCTATGGGCACAGACCGCGAACTAAGGATAAGGAGCAGATAATAGCAGAGCTGGACAGCCTGTATTTGCGTGGCTGGAGGGATGGAGTTTTCTTTGTTGATGACAACTTCATCGGCAACAAAAGGAAATTGAAAGCTGAAATCCTGCCCGCTATCGCTAAATGGAAGAAGGGGAAAAGGCATCCGTTCTCGTTTGTGACCCAGGCATCCATAGACCTTTCTGATGATGAAGAGCTTATGCAGATGATGGTGAAGGCGGGATTTAACACAGTCTTTGTTGGTATTGAAACTCCTAACGAAGACAGTTTGGCAGAATGCGCCAAGTTTCAGAACAGGGGCCGTGATTTGCTGGCGTGCGTCAGAAGAATGCAGAAGTCTGGCTTGCAGGTCGACGGAGGATTCATTCTGGGTTTCGACAGTGACCCGCTTTCGATCTTTCAAAGACAAATTGACTTCATCCAAAAAAGTGGCATTGTTACTGCTATGGTTGGTTTATTGAATGCTCTGAAGGGGACAAGACTTTACCATCGTCTCGAGGAAGAGAATCGGTTGTTGAGCGATATTTCTGGTGACAATACAGACTGCTCGATGAACTTCGTCCCCAAAATGAGCCAGGAAACTCTCGTCAAGGGATACAAAAAGGTTCTGTCAACAATTTATTCTCCGGCTTGTTATTATGCACGGGTGCGAAGGTTTCTGAAAGACTACAGGCCCTTAGAAAAAAGGATATTTCGATTTCGCTTCGGCTACATTGGGACATTGGTCAAGTCTGTATTCGGGTTAGGAATAATAGGCAAAGAGCGGGTTTATTACTGGAAGCTGTTTTTCTGGTCGTTGTTCAGACGCCCACGAGCGTTTCCATTAGCAGCGACGCTTGCGATTTACGGTTTTCACTTTCGAAAGACTTTTGAAAAGTACATGTGACGTATTCCGAAGCAAAAAACTCCGGCTGACTGCCGTTGAAACGGGGCCGAGCGATGTTGCGAAATTCGCATTTCGCCCCCCTCCTGAATGCGAGAGGCCGTTCCGGCAATGTGCGGCGGCAGTAACGCCTGGAGAGCGCCTGAGGCCGCCGAGAGCTATTGCGGTGTGATGAAAAAGAAAAAAAAACTTGTCATTCTCGGCTCAACCGGCTCGATTGGCCTGAACACCTGCGAAGTTGTTCGGTCTTTACGAGACGACTTTGAGATCGTCGGCCTTGCTGCCAGGTCCAGCGTCGAGAGGATGCTTCGCCAGATTGAAGAGTTTCGCCCTCGAATCGTGGCCCTGGCCGACGAGCGAGCCGCCGATAGACTCAGACAGAAAGCTCCCCCGACAACCGAGGTCCTCAGCGGAATGGATGGGCTGAAAAGAGTCGCCGGCCTCGAGGAAGCGGACTTGGTGGTCTGCTCCGTCGTGGGGGCGGCGGGCCTGGCGCCGGTCATGGAAGCCATAAAATGCGGCAAGAACATAGCCCTGGCTAACAAGGAAGTTCTCGTTACCGCCGGAGAGATCGTGACCCGATTGGCACGGGAGAATGGTTGCGATATGGTTCCGATTGATAGCGAGCACAGCGCCGTCCATCAGTGCCTTCGCGGCGAGGATATCGCCAATGTAGGAAGGCTGATTCTGACCGCTTCGGGCGGCCCGTTTTTCGGTGATTACGATAGGGACCTCTCCACGGTCACTCCCGCGGAAGCTCTCCGGCACCCCCGGTGGGACATGGGAAATAAGGTCTCCATTGACTCGGCGACCCTCATGAACAAGTCCCTGGAGGTCATCGAGGCAAAATGGCTTTTTGGGATTGACCTCGACAGAATTGAGATAGTCATCCACCCCGAAAGCATCATCCATTCCATGGTCGAATTTGTGGACGGCGCAATGATGGCTCAAATGAATGAGCCGGATATGCGAATCCCTATTCAGTATGCGCTCACCTACCCGGAGCGTATGCCGAGGGAAGTCGCCCCTTTCGATTTCCTCAGGAATGACCGGCTGACCTTTTGCGAGGCGGATGCGGAGAGATTCCCCTGCCTGAGGCTCGGCCGCGAAGCCGCCGCAATCGGCGGAACCATGCCCACCGTGCTTAATGCCGCCAACGAAGTCGCCGTACAAAAGTTTCTCGAGGGGGAGATTCGCTTCACTGCCATTCCCCTCTGGATCGAGGCTGCCATGGCAGACCACGACCCGATTCCGCATCCGACAATCGAAGACATCCTCGCGACCGATGCTCGCGTGAGAAGGGAGAAATATCTGTGATACTCATCATCGCCGCGGCCGGCGCCGCCCTTGGAGTGTTGAAAATCGCGCTGATGGTGCTTGCGGGCACCTTCGCTCTCAGCGTCGTCGTTGTTGTCCATGAGCTCGGCCATTTCATCATCGCCAGAAAGGCCGGCGTCAAGGTCGAGGCTTTTTCCATCGGCTTCGGGCCAAGAATATGGGGTGTAAAGAAAGGAGAGACCGACTACCGCATCAGCCTCCTTTTGTTCGGTGGCTATGTCAAAATGAAGGGCATGGAGAGCGAGGGGGGCAAGGAGCCACACGAGGTCGAAGGAGGCTTTTTCGCTGCGACGCCCGGACGGCGCGCGCTTATCGCCTTTGCGGGCCCGGCGATGAACGTGTTTCTTGCCCTGGCGGTGTTCACGCTTCTGTGGTTCACTGGGACAAAAGTCCCGCAGGGAGTCTTGACGACTACCGTCGGATACATCGAGGAAGGCAGCCCCGCCAGCAAAGCCGGCCTTATCCTCGGCGATACCATCCTCCGGGTGAACGCCGAGGCGGTGCACGAGTGGAAGGACGTCATGGGAGCTGTGGCTTTCAGTCCTGCCAACGCCGTTGACCTGACCATCAGACATGATGCCGAAATCCTCCACAAAAGGGTCCTCGTCGAACCGGACAAGGAGGCGGGCTTTCGCCACCTTCGCATTTATCCGAGAATGGACATCCTTGTCTCAGAGGTCGCAGAAGGCTATCCGGCAAAGCAGTTGGGTTTGAAAAATGGGGACATACTCCGCTTCCTCGCCGGGCGGCGCCTCTACCATATAGACCAATTCCGCGAAATCCTCCGGAAAAACATCGGCAAGAGAGTTGACCTTGTCGTTCGCCGCGAAACAGGGCTACCCCGCGAGCTGACCTTTTCCTTCACCGTTCCTCCTCCTGAGGAGGGAATTGCAGTTAAGTCCGTCACAAAAGGCTCCGTCGCCGGGCAAGCCGGGCTGAGAAATGGCGATGTCATTGTCGCCGCCGCCGAGCAGAAAATCCTTACAATCGGCGCCCTCGAGAAGGTTCTCAACGACAACGCCGGCAAGAAAATCAAGCTCGAGGTCCAGCGAGAAAAGCATCCCCCCGCTACCGGCGAAACCCAAGCCGCCCCCGGGAATAACCTCCTCGGCGCCCACTTGGAGGATGGCTTCCCCGTATTGGGCTTCGCCCCGGGCGTCGTCTATGGAGTCAGGAAGGAAGGCCCCTTTTTCGCAACTCATTCTGCCATAAAAAACGTGGTCTTGACGCTCAAAGGCCTTATGACCCGCAGAGTTTCCACCAAAGGAATCAGCGGCCCCGTCGGCATCGTCGGCATGATCGCGAGGTCCATATCCATTTCCTTCACCACGTTCCTCTACTTCATCGGTTTCCTGAGCGCAAACTTCGCCGTCATAAACCTCTTGCCTATTCCCATCGTTGACGGCGGCCACATCTTGTTCTCTGGCATCGAGAAGGTTCGTAGAAAGCCTGTCCGGCAGAGAACCATGACCGCGCTCATCAACACCTTTTTCGTCCTGATTCTCGCCTTTTTCCTCTTTGTCACCCGCAACGATATAGTGAGGTTGTTCAAGGGTCGGGCAGGAGAAGTCGAACCCACGAAAACGAAAGAACTGTGGCTGAAAGTGCCGGAAAGCGCCCCCTCCCTCTCGGCAGCTCACGGCGAGAATAACCTTTCCGAGAAGTAGTCCTCACGGTTCTCCCGGGGGCCTCGTCTTATCCCCCTCGAACGATTCCGAAACGACGAAGTCCTTCGGAAGGTCGTCGAGTTCCAAAGCCTTCCTCGCCGGACCGAGCAGATAGTTCGACCCGGCGATGCACACGAACGAGTTGACCGAAGAAGAAAGCCCCGATGCGTATGCGATGGCGCCGTCAATCGCCTCGAAATAATGAATCTCCTTCCCCGGCACAACGGAGACCGCCACCGCTCGCAATTCCTTCACAGGCAGTGCGCGCTCGCTCTGCGGCTCCGTCAGAATGATGTTATCCGCCATCGGAAGAAGAATCTCGCACATTCTCCTGTAATCCTTGTCTCGGAAAAACCCTGCAATCATGGTCAACTCCGCCTTCCCGACCACCTCCCGAATCGTTTTTGCAAGCGCTTCGCAGGCGTGAGGATTGCACGCGGCGTCGAGAATGTAGTTCGGTCGCCCTCGTATGACCTCAAATCTCCCCGGCCATCGCGTTTTCCTTATCCCCTCATAAATATTCGCCGATTCTATCGAGAACTCTCGCCGTTGAAGCTCCTCCGCCACCGCAATCGCCAGGCAACAATTCGCCGCCTGATGTTCCCCCAGGAGAGGGAGAACAATGCCCGGATAGGTCCTCTCCTCGCTGACCACGTCGAGCTGCTGAACCGGAAACCTCACCTGTCGGTTTGCGAACCTGATATCCTCCCCAAGTTGCAAGAGCTTTGCCCTTTTCTCGGCAGCCTTGCCGAGGATGACCCCCCGTGCCCTCTCGCCCCTCTCGCCCACAATCACCGTCGCTCCTTCTTTAATTATCCCCGCTTTCTCGGATGCGATCTCCTCGATGGAACCACCCAGGTACGCCGTGTGCTCTAAACCAATCGCGGTGATGACCTCGATCTCAGATGGCAGAACATTCGTCGCGTCCAGCCGCCCGCCCATGCCGGTCTCTACGATCGCCACATCCACACTGCTCTCCGCAAAATAATCAACCGTAAGAGCGGTCACAATCTCGAAGAAGGTCGGATGACCCTGTCCGGGCTTCTCCGACATCTCCCCTATAATCGGCAAAAGCCTCTTCAAATGAGCACAAACCGCCCCCTCCGAGATCATCGCCTCACCGACCCTCATCCTCTCGCGAAAGGAAAGGATATGGGGTGACGTGAACATTCCCGCCTTATACCCGGCTGCGGAGAGAATTGAGCTGACCAGCGCACAGACCGAGCCCTTCCCGTTTGTGCCTGCGACGTGAACCGTGAGTAACTTTTTCTCCGGGTTGCCCAATTCTCTTAGCAATTGCTGCGTGTTCGCCAGACCGAGCTTCGTCCCGAAAAGACGCACCGAGTAAAGGTATTCGATAGCTTCCTGGTAGTTCATGTCCGTGCTGAAATGTTCTCGAGTTCCCTTGCGGATTCTTCTGCTTCGCCCGCAGGCTAACACGCAAAATCCGCTCGTTCAATCTATTTCAACTCACCATTATAGCTGGCGGCGAGACCGGTATCGCGGCTTGTTTCGTTACCGAGCGCCGGTCTCGACATAGGACAGAT
Organism: uncultured Verrucomicrobiota bacterium; assembly: GCA_964640185.1. GTDB lineage: Bacteria > Auribacterota > JABMQX01 > JABMQX01 > JABMQX01 > CAZXGF01. Next base: position 21,086 of record CAZXGF010000041.1, read on the forward strand.
TCTCCCGGCAGAGTGCGCGGAATGCAGGTCTGCCGTTTTGCAATAGCCCTCCGTGAACCTCTGCGTCTCTGCAGCGCGGCCCCGCGCTGGCAGAGAGGGCCCGTAACGCCGGCATCTTGTCCCGCCCCGCGTTCCGCGGGGGATATCGGGGGCACCGTGCCCCCGCCGGGCTAGGGCTGTACCCTTCACGTCAAAAAAAGGGGTCCTGCACGTGGCATGAGTGGCACGGGCGTCCCGCCCGTGGGGGAATTCATGGGCAAGATGCCCATGCCACGGCAGGCGACGACGGAGTCCTTCTCATTTTCCTCTCCGCGACTCTGCGCCTTTGCGTTGTTCTGCTTTTCCCTTCTTCTATCGCCCGCCCTGGTGGGGTATCCGCCCGAGACTGAGGGGTTACAAGAACCCGGCGTTTTTCCTTGATACCTTCTTCGCGGCGGGGGTAGGATGCATGCGAAAACGTCGGTCTCAGGGAAGGGCAAGATATGCCTTCCCCGGGCGACAAGAAGGTGCGTGCGAGCCGGCAGTGTACTTGGAGGCGCGCGCAGGCCAGGATGGTTTTGCGATGCAATTCTCTTTGCGGAGGAGGAAGAATGTTTTTCACTTTTTCTGTTCCCACACGCCAACGGACGGAGCTGCTCGATATAACGTCGGAGGTGCTGAGCAAGATTCGCAGCTCCAAGCTCAGCGAAGGTATCTGCTTGGTGTACGTGCCCCATACAACCGCGGGCATCACCATCAACGAAAATGCCGACCCCAGCGTCCGAAGCGACATCATCATGGAGCTAAATAAAAGGGTCCCCTTTGAGGACGGGTACAGGCATCTGGAAGGCAATTCCGCCGCGCACATCAAGGCGAGCATCATGGGATGCTGCGTGTCTATACCGGTGCAAAACGGCCGGCCCACTCTGGGAACCTGGCAGGGGATTTATCTGTGCGAGTTCGACGGACCCCGCACGAGGAGCGTCCACGTCAAAGTCATGGGTGACGCCTCGGCCTCATAGCAAGGAAGGGAGCCGATGAGCGATAAGAAACGGGACGCTACCGGTGCCGAGGGCATAGTTATGCCCGGAGTGCGCAGGTGGCTACTGGAAAGCTTCTACCGAATCGCGGCCAGCGGCTGCATTCCGCGAAGGTTTTTTGCCGTGGATGTCCCCTGCCCAAAGGGGACCCCGCCGAAGGAACGGCCCCTGCAATTGGAGATTGTCAGTCACTGCTGGAACTACTCCGGGCTGCTGACCTATCAGCTCAGTTCCCTGGTCCTGTATCCACCGCAGGATGTGTCCGTGAAAATGACCGTCTTTCACAGCCTGGAAGACGACCAGACCTGCCGTGTGCTCGACTTCTTTGCGGCCAGGAAGATTCCCAAGGTGGTCTGGAACTGGTGGCCCCTGCCAGAACCGCAACTCCTCCGCCGCGCCATCGGACGCAACGAGGCGGCGTTGGCCACGCGCGCCGATTGGATCTGGTTCACGGACTGCGACCTGGTCTTTCACCGAGGCTGCCTGGACGCGCTGGCAGACATCTGCGCGGGTTTGCAAGCGCCGCTCGTTTACCCGCGCCGGGCCCGTGGCACGAAGCCCCTGCAATCGGACGATCCGCTTTTTCAATCCCTGGGCGCCGAACTGGCCGTGCTGGACATTGACGTTTCTCGATTCGAACCGGTATCGTACACCCGGGCTATCGGTCCCCTGCAGATTGTGCGTGGTGACGTGGCGCGGATGGCTGGCTACTGCAGAAACATCAATTTCTACATGGAGCCGGTCTCACGCGACTGGCACAGGACCTTTGAAGACCGCACCTTCCGCTGGCTGTTAGGCACCCGGGGTCAGCCCATGGACCTCCCGGGTTTGTACCGCATCCACCACGCCCAGAAGGGGCGGCGCCGGGGGTTTTTCGCTGAAACACGACCACCAGGCTCGAAAACATGAGAATCGTCCAGGTTATCACACCATCGAAAATCGCCGGAGCGGAACGTGTCATGATCGCTCTCTGCCGAGGGCTGGCAGCCAGGGGGCACGCAGTATGGCTCGTCTGCAAAGCCGGAAGTCCTCTCATTGGTGTTGCCGCCCGGGAGGGAGTGAACGTGTCGCCGATGCGCCTCAGTGGCAAGGGCAACGTGCTCGCTCCTTTTCGCCTCGCTCGTTTCGCGCGTCAGCATGGGGCAGAGCTGGTGGGCACGCAGCTCTCGACGGCGAGCCTGTGGGGCAGCGTAGCGGGGCGCTTGCTGGGCGTCCCGGTCGTGGCGACGGTACAAGCGCTGAACACCAAGACCTGCTTCCTACTTGCCAATAAGATCATCGCGGTGTCGGAGGCCGTCAGGAAGCATCTCCTGCGCCAGGGTGTTCCTCCAGGGCGGATCGACGTCGTTTACAACGGGGTGAATCTGAGCCGGTTTGTCCCGCCGGGGAACCTCTCTGCTGCGAAGCGCGAGGTCTCCATCTCGCCGAACCGCCTTGTTGTTGGCGTAGTCGCGCATCTGACAAAGAAAAAGGGGCACGCCTGGTTTCTGAAGGCGGCGGCGCAGGTTTATCGGCGGGCGCCGAGAGCTTACTTCCTGCTCGTGGGCGATGGCCAGGAGCGCCGCGCCTTAGAGGAGCAGGCAAGAGAGCTCAGCATCGCCCCAGAAGTTCGCTTCGCGGGCTTTCAGCCTGATATAATTCCGTGGATGGCGGCGATGGACGTGGTTGTGCTTCCTTCGATTGCGATGGAGGGCCTTCCGCGGGCTCTCCTGGAGGCGGGGGCTATGGAAAAGCCAGTCATTGCCACCCCGATTGGGGGGTCGCCGGAAGTCGTCGCGCACGGGAAAACCGGCTTCGTTGTCCCCACAAATGACATCGCTGCGCTGGCCGAGGCGATGCTCCAACTCCTCGATGACGAGGCTCTCCGCCGGCGTATGGGGTGCGCCGGACGGCGCCGCATATCGGAGCATTACACGGAAGAAGGGATGGTGGTCAACACAGAGAAGGTTTACGAACGGTTGCTCCGGGCTCATGCCCTGCGGAGGAGCGTGGGCTGATCGTACGTAGCTGCATTTTGGTCGCAAGGAGAGGAGGCAAAAAGAACTTAACGCAAAGGGGCAGTACATAACAAGAGCCGGACCGATGCCTTGCGACATCTCGCCCGCGGCTCGTTGCGGCACTGGGCTGTCGAAAAACGTTTCGCGTTTCCTTTGGCCCCGGTTAAACCTGCACCTTGCGGTGCGAATTGCGTAGCACTCATGAATACCCTGCTCATCCTGGTCATGACAGGCATTGTAATCTCGGCGCTGGGGGTTTTCTTCTGGTGGTATTACCCCTACTTCCGGAAGCCGTGGGTACCGAAGTTGAGGCGGCCAGACGGTCGGAAATCCCACGGTGAACAACCGCTGTGTCTATCGGTGAGCAATCCCTCCCTTGTGATTTACAAAGCGCGCCGCGAGATGGAGCTTTACGATGGCGACAGGTTGGTCAAGACGTACCGCATTGCTCTGGGCTTGAATCCGGTGCAGGATAAAAGAAAACAAGGCGATGGCTGCACCCCAGAAGGAGACCTTTACATCTGCACCAGGAACGACCGGAGCAGGTTCCATCTATTCATGGGATTGAGTTACCCCAACCGGGAGGATGCCGAACGCGGCCTGAAAAACGGGCTTATCTCAGAGGAGGAGCACTCGCAGATACTCGACGCCCTCGCCGGTACGAAAAGGCCCCCGTGGAACACCCGCCTCGGAGGGGAAATCGGCATTCACGGGGAGGGAGTCGGCGTGGATTGGACCGAGGGCGGAATCGCCACGGAGAATGACGAAATCGAAGAGCTGTTCATGGTCATGGAGCTCGGTTCGCCGGTAAAGATTCTGCCATGAGGAGGAAAGTGAGAAGGTTGTGAGAGAGTTCCTGCGAGAAGACATCCTCGTGAAAGCCCTGAAACTCGCTGCGGTCTGCACGGTAGCCGTCACCCCAAACATGCTCGATTGCTACTTCTACAATCAAGGTTTCAGGGAGGTCATGCTCGCCAAAGCTACGGAGAGCTCCCTCCCGTTTCTTTTCGCGAGAGACCTTGTGCTGGTGTTTTTTGCCCTTGTCATGTCGGCAGCGTGCGGCTTTGCCTGGTCCGACGGCAAGAAAGTGGCTGGTTTCGGGACAACCGAAGGACTGAGGAAAAACCTCAAGACCCTTCTGCTTCTCGGGCCGGCTCTCGCTGTGGCGACAGTCTTCCTCCTCGACAAAGGATTGACAAGCGCTTTTCCGAGGCTCTATCCCAAAAGCCCCATTGTCGCTTTGAGCATACCGCTGAGGGCGGCGTTCTTCGAGGAAGTTGTTTGCCGTTTTGGTATGCTGGTGATTCTGTTTCGTCTCCTGAGGTCCGTCCCGGCGGCTATATTGTTGTCGGCTGCCTTCAACGTCGCTCTGGGGCTTAAGTCCGCGGTTTTCGTTGGCTTTCCCCTCAGGCTGGATTGGCTCACCGCCGAAATCCTCGTCACCAAACTTTGCCTCGCCGTTTTCTTTGGCTATTTCTTCTGCAAAAGAGGGCTGATGGCAACCATCGCGCTGCGGTTTATCGTGGACCTGAAGCACATCGTGCTTGCAATCATCTCAGGCACGTAGGCGCCCCAATGATTACATTACCCAGGCGATCTGACGGGCTTAAATTCTTTGACAGAACGTCACACGTTCGGTTATAGTAAAAAAATGAATGTGCCGGGTGGAACCGGCTGCTGAAGCCCCCCGGGGCTTTGCCGGTGCGTTTCACTTGCGTTTATTTTAGCGTGACCACAATTTTGGGAGCATATCGTTTATGGAGATGAAAAAGCTGGTCTCTCTTTGCAAAAGGAGGGGTTATATATATCCGAGCAGTGATATATATGGGGGGATAAACGGCTGTTGGGACTACGGCCCCCTCGGCGTCGAGCTGAAGAGGAACGTCAAGCAGCTTTGGTGGAAGGAAATGGTTCACTCCCGCCGGAACGTCGTGGGCATGGACGCGAGTATCCTCATGCACCCGGACGTGTGGAAAGCCTCCGGGCACGTGGATAGTTTTTTCGACCCGATGGTGGATTGCAAATCGTGCAAGAAGCGCTTCCGCGCCGACGAGGTCGAGGATAAGAAATGCCCCGCGTGCGGCGGCGAGTTGACCGAGCCCCGTTCCTTTGAGCTGATGTTCAAAACTTTCCTCGGTGCGGTGGAGGGCAGAGCCTCAACCATATACCTCCGACCGGAGACGGCACAGGGTATTTTCGTTCAATTCGGCAACGTCCTCAACGATTCCCGCCAGAAGATACCTTTTGGCATCGCCCAGATCGGGAAAGCCTTCAGGAACGAAATCAATCCCCGCAACTATACCTTCCGCTCCCGCGAGTTCGAGCAGATGGAGTTGGAATTCTTCATCGCGCCCAGTGGCAACAAAGAGTGGTTCGACTACTGGGTCAACCAGAGGATGAAGTGGTACAAGGATATAGGCGTCAAGGAGGAGAACCTCAGAGTCCGGGAGCACCGCCCGGAAGAGCTCGCCCATTACGCCAAGAAGTGCGTGGACGTCGAATACAATTTCTCTTTTGGCTGGCAGGAGCTCGAAGGCATAGCCGATAGACAGGATTTCGACCTCTCCCAGCACACGAAATTCAGCGGAAAGAATCTCACCTGTTACGACGAGGAGAGCGGGCAATCCTTCACTCCGCACGTCATCGAGGCGTCGGCAGGCGTGGACAGGATTCTCTTGACTCTTCTCGTGGACGCTTACGAAGAGGAGCCCGAGCGGACGGTGCTCCGGTTTTCCCCGAAGATAGCTCCCGTCAGCGTCGGCGTTTTCCCATTGCTGAGAAAACCTCCGCTGGCGGAGAAAGCGACCCACATCGAAGCCACACTGCGAGAGTGCTTCAGGACATTTTACGACGAGACAGGCGCCATCGGAAGAAGATACCGCCGGCAGGACGAGATAGGCACTCCCTGCTGTGTGACCGTTGATTTTCAGACCCTTGAAGACGATACTGTCACGCTCAGAGACCGAGATTCCATGGAGCAAATACGAGTCGGCGCCAAGGACATCGCATCGGAAGTTTGGAAGTTCCTTTACAGCGGTCAAAGATTCCGCCGGTAGCCTCGCGGAAGTCGCTGCCCGCTGAACGGCGCCTTCTCAGGCCCCTTGGTGAGAGAGCTGGCGTGAATCTCGCCCGGAGGCGAGGATCGTGAAGTTTTCGCCCGTCCCCGCTGAAGCGGCGCGGGATGTGTCTTTTGGCTTGGTTCGCAACTCCTTGCAAGGTAAAGGAATACAGCAGAGATGGAGGCCCGGATGTGAAGGAAGTTGTCGAGGAGATACTCAAGGCGGAAGAGGAAGCCAAAAGAAAAATCGCCGACGCTCGGAATGAGGCCGGCCGCCTAATTGCGGACGCTGACGCAAAGGCAAAAGCGCTCATAGAGGAGAAGCGGTCACGGGCCAAGGAGGAAAGTCGCCGAATCGTGGAGGAGGCGAAAAAGTCAGCCGAGGAAGAACGCAACCGGATGCTTCAGGAGGCGGCTCGCCGCGCGGAGGAACTGAGACAGGCCAAGAAGGCGCAGATAGACGCCGCTGTCGAGAAGTGTGTGAAACGGTTCCTGCAGGTCGAGGCCGTGCGGTGAACGCGGCTGCCAGCGCGCGAAATCGCACAGTTTCAGCGAGCTCAAAATGGCAAGGTTAACTACTTACGCATACCTGAACGCGAGATTAAGGGCTAAACTGGGCAGGTTGTTCCCACCGGATTACTACGCACAACTCAAGCAGGCTGCCGACCTCGACGCCGCCTATGAGCTCCTGCGACAGACCGAGTACGCGGACATTTTCCGCGAGCCGGCGAGCGTGCAGAATCTCCGTCGCGCGGAAGCGGCACTCGTTGACCGGCTGATTTCCTGCCATCGGGAGATTGCCGCTCACGCCAAAGGGAACGTCAGGCTCTTCATCGAGAAGCTTACCCGGAAATACGAGGTAGAAAACCTCAAGGCGATGCTCCGTGCGTGGAATGCTGGCGAGGAAACCGAGTTCATCTATCGAAAGCCCATATCCTACGACATTCCCGTTGACTCCATTCTGGGCGCAGCCACCATCGAGGAAGTCATCGTTCTTCTCGAAGATACGCCCTACAGAAGACTTTTGGTGAAAGCTCGCGAGAAATACAAGAAAACCGGCTCGCTTTTCCACCTCGAAAACGCCCTCGATAAACAGCTTTATCAGGACACGTGGACAGCCATCCGAGCTCTTCCGCCCCCGGACAGAAAAATCGCCTCCAGGCTCATAGGGATCGAAATTGACATTTTGAACATCAACTCCATCCTCCGTCTGAAGCGGTATTACGATCTCGGTCTTGCGGAAATCACTGGCTTGATGATTCCCAATGGCTTTCAGATAACTCAGGACTTCGTGAGCGAGGTGTATCCGGCTCGCGACCAAGCGTCCTTGATGTCGGCATTGTTGACGGGCGTGTATAAAGACCTGCCGCAACTGGTTCGCACCAAGGAGGAAACGCAGAGTCTCCACCTCTTGGAGACATTCTTGAGGCAGATACTCGTTCAGCAAGTCAGGCGTGCCCTGGGGGGCTTTCCGTTCACCATCGGCGTTGCAATAGCATACCTGAGGTTGAAGAAGATGGAAGTCGCAAACATCATAACGATACTTAATGCCAAAGCGCTCCATCTGGCGCCAAAAGAGATCGAGAGCAACGTGGTTAATCTATGACGGGCCCCGGCGGGCCATCGTTTCTGCGTCGGTTGCTGAAAGCCGCCAGAGGATAGAAACTCATGCTCATGCCCGCGAGAATGGTTCACTTGAACGTGCTGGTGATGGACTGCGATGTGGACCGCGCCACCGCCCAGGTGATAAAGAGCGGGCTGGTCCATGTCGTCAGCGTTACCGACCTCGAACCGTGGGCAGAACAAGCCGGTCTCCAGATGGTGGAGGAGGATGATACCGCCGCGGTCAAACAGGTCGAGAACATGGCTCGCTCCATTGCCGAAAAACTGGGCGTCGGGCCTGAGGTCGTTAGCGAGGCGTCGGCCTTCCGGCCGTTCCAGCCCGACGGCGCAACCGAAAAGCTCCAGGAAGTGTCCAAGGAGGTCAACTCCATCGTTGCCGTCAGGGATGTAGCCGCCCGGGAGGTTGCCACCCTCAAGCAAATGCGCTCCCGAGCCACACGCGATTTTCGGGACAAACTGGGCGTTGACGTCCCCTCCCGCTACACCTTGTTGGAAGTTGCTATCGGATACCTCCCGGAGAAGCATGTTGACGTCCTGAAGCGATTGCTTTCCGAGGTCCCAAACGTCGTCATGAGCTTCCCAGAGGAGAAGGGGAAACCCGTCATAATGGCCATCGTTCTGAAAAGAGACCGCGAGGTTCTTCAAAAGGCGACCGAACAGGTCGGACTGGAACGCATCACTCTCGGGGAGAGAAAGGAGCCATTGACCGAGGAGGTGATGGGTCACCTCGACGTGCGAATTCAGAAAGCTCAGGACGAGCTTGACAGAGCGCAGGTCGCCGTGGAGAAATGCAAGGCAGCCCACCTTGCCACATTGCAAACGATTCTATCGCAGCTCACCCTCCAGAAGCTTACAAGGCTGGCGAGGGGCAGGTTCAGAAAGACCGCCAGAACCTATCTAATCTCTGGCTGGACCCCACACAACAGCCGCGATAAGGTCGTCCAAGGTCTCAAAAAGGCGTGTGACAATAGGTGTCTTGTCGAGCAACACACCGCCGAAGAGCTTCTATGGGAGCGCGGTGAGGACCTGGACGTCCCCATTCTTTTCGACAATCCGAAGTTCCTCAGGCCCTTCCAGATGCTCGTCTCGACCTATGGGAGGCCTGCCTACAATTCGATTGAGCCGACCTTTGTGGTTGCTCCGACCTTCCTGTTGATGTTTGGGGTGATGTTTGGCGATGTGGGGCAGGGCGCCGTGCTGGCCATCCTCGGGGCTGTGGTCTCGCGGTGGAAAAAAGCCAGCGAAGGTGTTCGCCGCGTCGGAGAGCTCCTCGCCTGGTGCGGCGGCTCCGGGGTGCTATTCGGCCTCGTTTACTCAAGCGTTTTCGGCTTCAAGGACCTCCTTCCGTATCGTGGCTTCGAGCCGATAGAGAACGTCGGCGCCTTCCTGACCTTCGCACTCTATTTCGGCATGGGGATGATAACACTCGGTCTGGTGTTCAACGTCATCGCCGCGATCAGGAAAAGAGACTGGGCGAGCGCCCTTCTCGACCGCACAGGGCTTATGGGTCTGGCGTTCTACTGGTTGGCGGTTGCGGTTGTGATGCGGATTTTCTCGGACATCGGCGCCACGGGCGCGCTTATCGCCGTGTTGGTTTTGCTCCCTGTCGTCGCTGCTTTTTCGAGAATGCCTTTGGAAAGGCTCACCCGTCCCCGCGCTCGCGTCGTCCGAAAGGGCATCGGCGGCTACGTCCTCGGCGCCGTTGGCGAGGTCCTCGGGACCTACTCGGAGGGTGTGCTTATGTTTCTTTCCAACACGCTGTCGTTCCTGAGGGTGGCGGCTTTCGCAATCGCTCATGCCGGCCTATTCATCGCTGTTTTCAGTCTTGCTGACGTTGTGGGCGGAAACGTGGCGCTGCCGCTGCTGGTTCATATTGTCGGCAACGCAGGCATGATTGCCCTGGAGGGGCTCGTGGTTTGCGTCCAGGCTCTCAGGCTCGAGTACTACGAGTTTTTCGGGAAGTTTTTCCACGGTGGCGGCAGAGAGTTCACGCCGATGAAGCTCCCCACCACCGTTCCCTGAGGCGCCGCGTCGCGCCGGCGGCAAGGCGCTCTCACGTACGCGCACAAATATCAAGTAAATAGGCCAACTGAAAGGGACGCTGAATGAAGAGAGAACGAAAGCTGACAAAATGGTATAAGCTGGCTATTAAGCTGTCGGCTCTGCTTGTCTTCTCGCTGGGCGCCGTCATGTTGCTTTCCATTTCCGTCAAGGCGGCCCAGGTCGGTAAACCGGCTGCGCCCGGCGCCGAGCAAGTATGGACACCCGAAAGCGCAAGAGTCGCGAGCATGGGCCTTATCGCGGCGGCTATCTGCACCGGCATCGGTTCCCTCGGCGCCGGAATTGCCGTCGGCTATGTCGGCGCCGCAGCCCTCGGCACGATAAGCGAGAGACCGGAGACCGCCGGGCGAGCGCTGATATTCGTCGGCCTCGCTGAAGGAATAGCCATCTATGGTCTCATCATCGCGATAATGATTTTGAGGCTTCCCGTGCTGCGGGCTATATGACGCGCCACGCGCGCCAAGGCAGCCGCCAGGTAAGGTGAAAATATGGCGAAACTCTTCCTGATTGCCGATGAGGATACTGTCCTCGGTTTCCGTTTTGCAGGCATACGCGGGCATGTCGCACAGGACGCCCACGCCGCGGCGGAATTGTTCCGCAAGGCTGTCGCAGATACCGAGGTCACCATGATAGTCATTACCGAGAGGCTGGCTCGGCTGCTTCGCTCAGAACTCGGCGCCTTCATGGAAAAGCGACCCTTTCCATTCGTTGTCGAGATTCCTGACGCGGCCGGACCACTCCCAAGCAGGAAGTCGCCATCCGACATCGTCAGAGAAGCTGTCGGTATAAGCATTTGAGGAACCCATGCCGGAACAACAACAGCAATTTCACGCCACCGAAAAACCTCGAAAGCAAGCTCCCCGCGCTCCCCGCCCGACCGCGGCCTCGGGCGAAGCGCCCGGCGACAGTGCCGCGTCAGCGCTCGCTTTCTGTCAGCAAATAGATAAGGACGCGCACGAGGAAATAGAGAAAATTCTTGGCAGGGCGCGCCTTTCAGTTACCAGGAAGCTTGAGGATGCAGAGAAGCAGGCGGACACTGTCGCCCGACAGCTCACCGAGGCCGCTGAAGCCGAGGGTGGCCGAATCCGCACGAGGGTGATGTCAGGTGTGTCGCTGGAGATGAAGAAGACAATTCTTAGAGCACAGGGGGACATCATCGAGGACGTTTTTCGGAAAGTCAGGGCCGCGCTCAAACGGCTGGGGCACACCCCTGAGTATGTCCGTTTTCTGAGGGAGCTGACCGTCCAGGCGATTATCATCCTCGAAGAGGAGGAGTGTTTGCTGGCGCCGGGAAGCGAGGATCGCGAGTTCTATACCCCTGAGCTCATTCAGGAAATAGGCGAGCTCGTCCAGCGCACAATCGGCAGGCCCGTAAAGCTCAGCCTCTCTCCGGACCTCTCGCCGCAAGGGTCTGGCGTTCGCGTGTACTCCGCAGCCCGAAATGCGCTTTTCGATAACACCCTCCGTGCGAGAATGGAGAGACTTGAAGACGAGTTGAAAAGCCTTGTTGCCAGCGAGGTTTTTGCTTCAGACGCAGGCGCACACGAAGCGCAGACCGATGCAGAAAGAGCTCAGGAAACATCGAGCATGGGCGAGAGTTGATATGAGGCGGGGGCGACGTTTTCCCCTCGCGAGCATATCGCCCCACGCCACCGCTGGCAGACGCGTCGTGTCACGATAGAAGGATAGATGGTAATCCCTCCGTCTCGGGCGGATAGCCGGCCGACGTGGAGGAGGCAAGAAGGGAAAAGCAGATTAACGCAAAGTCGCAAAGAGAACGATGAGAAAGACTCCGTCGTCGGCTGTCGTTCCATGAGCGTCTGGCGCTTGATTGCCAGGTGCAGCTCAGTGTTGCCGTTTATGTAACGCTGCCCCGCCATGGCGGGGGGGCAGGATGCCACCGGCACAAGGGCTGCTCTGCGTCCTATGAGATCCGAACCTCAGCCGCTCGTAAGTGAGGCATTACGATAGAGGACACAATTCCTTTGAAGAAGAAGGTAATAGGCAAAATCAAACGGGTGATTGGCCCCGTCGTTGAGATCGTAGGAGTCCGAGGGGCACAAATGGCCGAGCTTGTCGAGGTCGGACCCCATAGGCTCATCGGAGAGATCATCAGGCTCCACGGAGAGATGGCGACGACCCAGGTTTACGAGGATACGACCGGGCTGCGTGCCGGACAGGAGGTTTGGGGCTCAGGAATGCCTCTGTCAGTCGAGCTCGGGCCGGGCCTCCTGGGCACGATCTTCGACGGCATCCAGCGCCGCCTCGAGGTCATACGCGACGCCTCGAACCAGTACATCCAGAAAGGCGTCCATGTCACCCCTCTCGACCGCACAAAGAAGTGGGTCTTCCGTCCCTGCGCCAGCGCCGGGCAAGACCTCAAATCGGGCGAAATCATAGGCGCCGTTCAGGAAACCCAAGTCATCGAGCACCGAATCATGCTCCCTCCCGGCGTTGCAGGCAGGCTTGAATCAATCGTCCAGGAGGGCGAATATACCATAGATGATGTCATCGCGATAGTTGGCGCCAATGGGAAAACGACGGAGGTCAAGTTGAGCCATCGCTGGCCCGTCCGCAAACAGAGACCTTACGCCGAGAAGCTCCCCCTGTCCACTCCCCTCTTAACGGGCCTGCGGGTCATTGACATCCTGTTTCCCCTCGCAAAAGGAGGCGCCGTCGCCGTCCCCGGAGGATTCGGCACCGGGAAAACACTCATCCAGCATTCGCTCGCGAAATGGTGCGACGCGGACATAGTCATGTTCATCGGCTGCGGCGAGAGGGGCAACGAGATCACCGATATCCTCATCGAGTTTCCCACGCTCACCGACCCCCGGTCAGGAAAGTCCATGATGGAGCGCTCAATCATCATCGCCAACACCTCCAACATGCCGGTTGCCGCTCGCGAAGCAAGCATTTACACTGGAATCACCCTCGCCGAGTATTATCGCGACATGGGCTATCACGTCGCTATCATGGCGGACTCCACTTCGCGCTGGGCGGAGGCTCTGCGCGAGCTTTCTGGCAGGTTGGAGGAAATGCCCGCGGACGAAGGTTTTCCTGCCTATCTACCGTCGCGGCTGGCGCAGTTCTACGAGCGCGCCGGAGTAGTTCGCTCTTACGGCGGCAAAACCGGCTCCGTCACCACCATCGGCTCGGTGTCCCCCCCCGGCGGAGATTTCTCCGAGCCTGTCACCCAACACACAAAGCGCTTTGTCCGCTGCTTTTGGGCTCTGGACAGAAAACTCGCCAATGCACGCCATTACCCCGCAATCGGTTGGATGGACAGTTACAGCGAGTACACCCCGGAGGTCTCCGCCTGGTGGCGCGACAACGTCGTGGACGACTGGCTCTCGCTTCGCAACGACACCATGGAGCTGCTCCAGAGCGAGGCGAAGCTTCAACACGTCGTCAACCTCGTCGGCCCCGATGTATTGCCCGATAGTCAGAAAATCATACTCGAAACCTGCCTACTTCTCAGAAATGCCTTTCTCCAACAAAGCGCCTTTGACCCTGTGGATATGTTCTGCGCCGCCCAGAAGCAGGTAAAAATGCTCAGAATTATCCTGACCTTTTACCGCAAAGGCTTGGAGAATATCAAAAAGGGAGCTACGATGGTGCGCCTCCGCCGCATCAAGGTCTATCCGGAGATGCTCCGAATGAAATCGGTTGTTCCGAACGATAAGCCGGAGCTTCTGGACGATATCCAGCGCAAGCTCGACCGCGCACTGGACCAAATGGGAGCCGTCTATGAGCAAAGCCCCGACCCGACTCGCCTTTGAGGGACGCGAATATATCGGCCTGTCCGAAATCACGGGCCCCCTGATTTTCGTAGAGAACGTCCGCGGAGCGGCTTACAATGAGGTCGTGGACATTTTGGAGCCCAGCGGCGAGGTTCGGCACGGCCTCATCCTGGAGACCTCCGATACCACGACGGTCGTCCAGGTCTTCGAGGGAACCGCCGGCCTTTCCCTTGCCGACACAAGGGTGCGGCTCACGGCGAAGCCTCTCGAAATCGCGGTCACAAAGCAGCTTCTCGGGAGGGTCCTCGACGGAGCGGGACGCCCCCTCGATGGGCTGTCCGCGCCCATCGGCCTTGACAGACGAGATGTCAACGGACTGCCCATCAACCCGACGGCGAGGGACTATCCCCGGAAATTCATCCAGACGGGCCTGTCCGCAATTGATGGTATGAACACTCTCATTCGCGGGCAAAAGCTGCCGATATTCTCCGGCAGCGGCCTCCCCCATAACCAGATTGCCGCCCAAATCGCCAGGCAGGCGAAAATCCCCGGCGAGCATGTCGCGTTTGCGGTCGTCTTTGCCGCTATGGGCATAAAGTACGACATCGCCAGATCCTTCATGGAGAGCTTCCAGCAATCGGGCGTCCTCGAAAACGTCGTCCTCTTTCTTAACCTTGCAGACGACCCGTCCATTGAGCGGCTCGTTACGCCCAGAACCGCGCTCACCGTCGCGGAGTTTCTCGCTTTCGACGAAGACATGCACGTCCTCGTCATTTTGACTGATATGTCTAACTACTGCGAGTCGCTCAGAGAGGTGTCCACTGCGCGCAGCGAGATTCCAAGCCGAAAGGGCTATCCGGGTTACTTATATAGCGACCTCGCAAGCATTTACGAACGAGCGGGCATGATCCGAGGGCTGCCTGGCTCCATCACCCAGATGCCCATCCTGACGATGCCCAATGATGATATAACCCATCCTGTGCCAGACCTTAGCGGCTATATCACCGAGGGACAGATCGTTCTCGAGCGGGAGTTGTACCGCAAGGGCATTTATCCGCCCATTGCGGGACTTCCATCGCTCTCCCGCCTCATGAAGGACGGAATAGGCGAGGGCATGACCCGCGCGGACCACCCCCACATCGCAAGCCAACTCTTCGCGGCTTATTCGCACGTCAAGGACGTCCGCGCGCTGGCATCCGTAATAGGCGAGGAGGAGCTGACTCCCCTCGATCATAAATACCTCGAGTTCGGGGAGGGGTTCGAGCGCCGCTTTATCGCCCAGGGACAGTACGAAGACCGCGCCATCGAGCAGACCCTCGACCTCGGATGGGAGGTCGTCCGGATACTCCCGGAGGACGAGCTTACCAGAGTCAGCGAGGAGGAACTGGACAAGTATTACGCTGGATAGGGGCCGCGCCGGTTGAGCCCGCTCGGCCCGCGAAGCGGGCTGGGTTCGAGAGACCGAGGCGCGAGACGCGCGCCGCATCGCACTTCGCCGGGGCGCCTCGGGCGCCAGTCGTGCTCGGTTTCGGCCCCGGCCCCATAAGTCAAAGGAGTTTTACGAAGCATGGCCAGGTACGGTGTTGCACCGACTAAAAGCAACCTTCTTAGGTTGAGAACGGAGTATTCGTTCGCCCGCGAGGGGCATCAACTCCTCGATCAAAAGAAGGACATCCTCACTGGGGAGCTTCTCGCTCTCGTTGATAGGGCGAGGACTGCTCAGCAGGATATGGACCGAATGGTTGCCGGCGCCTTCGAGTCGCTCCGCAGCGCCATCGTCAGGATGGGGAGGAACAGGGTCGCACAAACAGCGTCCGCGGTATCCGTTGCGAGCGACGTGGCCGTTTCCCGTCGGCGAGTCATGGGCCTGACCCTCCCCGTTGTGCGCATTTCAGTGGGTGAGCTATCGGCGAGCTTTGGCCCCACCGAGACCAGCTTCTGGGCGGACGAGACAGCCGTGAGGTTCAGGGAGGCGCTCAAGACGCTTGGCGCTCTTGCCGAGACCATAGTCTCCTTGACCCTCCTCGCTGAGGAGGTGAAAAAAACCATTCGCCGCGTCAACGCCCTGGAAAAAATAGCGCTTCCCGACTATGAAGAAAGCCTCAAGTACATCGCAGACACGCTCGAGGAGATGGAGAGACAGACCTTCTTTACAATGAAACTGGTGAAGAACCGTCTTGTTCGAAGGAGGGCAGAGAGTGGAAGGTGAGGATGTAACCCCGGCAGCAGGCGGTGTTCTGGTTTACATAGATGGCTCGGACACGTGCATTACCGCGGCGCAATATGCAATCTTTCTTGCGCGCTCGCTTGGCTGGCCCCTTACCGCCGTGTATGTCGTTGACACTAAGGTCCTCGCCGACCTCGTCAAGGCACGCATATTCGTCAGAACCGAAGCTGCCGATTACGAGTATGACCTTCAGCAGGACGGCAAGAGGTACCTCGCCTATGTCCAACAGCTCGCCCGCAACAAGGGCGCCGAGTGCCACACGGAGCTTGTCACCGGAGAGGTGAATGTTGAAGTTCTCAAGAAGGTGAAGGAGATGCGCGCGGAGATCCTTGTCCTGAACGAGCTCGGACGACACGCGAGCCGGCGGGACTCTCACCTTGATGAAAAAGAGAGAATCCTGCGCAGAGTCGGATGCACCGTCGTCATCGCGAAAGATGAGGAGCGAGTCGCAAAGTTGTACGAAGCCCTGTGAGCCAACAGCTCGCTAATGGAGCCAATCACGTATCGGGAGGGTTGTAGGTTCAATGAAGCGTCGCGGACGGGACTGCGGCGATTATGCAAGGGCGAGGATTCTGATGATGAGCGGTCGTCGCAGAGAGGCGCTGCGCGAGTTCAGGCGGTTCCTGCGGCGGCATCCGAGCGATGTGGACGCGCTATTTCACTCGGCGAGGTTGAAGATGGCGCTCGGAAGCGAAGGGACGGCGAGGAGGCTTTTGGCGAGATGCGCGCGTTTGGACTCGCGGGGGAGGTGGAGCAGAGAGATCGTGTCAGAGCTGAAGAAACTTGAATGACGCTGAAGCACGAACAGGATTACAATGTTCCACGTGGAACACTTGATGCCCTGCCCGATAACCCTTCTGCCCCTTGTATCAGATGACTCAAAACTCGGAAGGAGAGATAATGCCCACCGGCAACAAAGAATCCATAGCAAGCCTCATAGAGCAACTCCTTATAAACCTCGGCGAAAATCCAGCCCGCGAGGGCCTCTTGAAGACCCCGGAACGCGTTGAGAAATCCCTGCGCTTCCTCACCGCCGGCTACACTCAAAGTATTGAAGAAATCATCGGCGACGCCATCTTCGAGCAAGACTATGACGAGATGGTCGTGCTCCGCGATATAGACCTCTTCAGCCTCTGCGAGCATCATCTACTTCCGTTCTACGGCAAATGTCATATCGCGTACATCCCACGCCGACGGGTCATAGGATTGAGCAAATTGCCTCGGATTGTGAACGTTTTCAGCCGGCGGCTGCAAATCCAGGAACGGCTGACCCGCCAGATCGCCAATTGTCTCAACGACAACCTTAAGCCCTGGGGCGTGGCAGTGGTTATTGAAGCTATCCATCTGTGCATGGCCATGAGAGGCGTCGAAAAGCAGAACGCTTTCGTCGCCACCAGCGAGATGCTCGGGGCATTCCGGACGAGAGCCTCAACGCGCGCCGAGTTCCTCCATTTCATCAGCCGAGGGCATTAGGCGCGGCCGGCGACCCCTGCCTTGCCAACAGCTCCCGTCCCTCGCGCAGCTTTATTTGCTATCGGGGTCTCAGGCGCCGCTGCCGTTGGGTGGTCCCCCCGCAGGCGTTTCTCGCATGCCGAGCTTTTCCATGCGATAGCGCAGCGCATGGCGGCTGATGTTTAAGTGGTGGGCAGCCTTTGAGAGCGCGCCCCCCGACCTCCGGAGGGCCTTGTCAATAAGTCTTCTCTCGAAGGCGTCAACCGCCTCCGTGTAGCTGTCGTCGCGCTCAAGGAAGGTCTCTATGAAACCGTCGAGTCCAGGCTGAGGGGGACCCGGGCCGGCGAGGCTTTTCATAATGGTATCGGCCTGAATAGTGTCGCGCTTGGTTAGGATGACGGCGCGCTCGATGACGTTCTCGAGCTCACGGACGTTCCCCGGCCATGGATGCGACGTCAGGAGAGCCATAGCCTCGTCTGACACGGCGGTGATGTGTTTGCCCATCTCGAAGTTAAACTTCTTGAGAAAGAAATGCACCAGGAGGGGGAGGTCCCCGAGGCGCTCGGCAAGAGTGGGGAGTTTGATGTTTATAACGTTGACCCTGTAGTACAGGTCCTCACGAAAGCGTGCGGCGGCGATCTGCTGCGTAAGGCTTTTGTTTGTGGCGCTGATGATTCTGACGTCCACGGTGATTGGCTTCTCCTGCCCGATTTTCTGGAACTCCTTCTCCTGGAGGACGCGTAGGATCTTAGCCTGTAGGGCGAGGCTCATGTCGGCGATCTCGTCGAGGAAAATGGTACCGCGGTCTGCTTCCTCGAACCGTCCCTTCTGGTCGCGGATGGCGTCCGTGAAGCTGCCCTTGAGGTACCCGAACAGCTCAGCCTCGAGGAGGGTCTCCGGGATGGCTGCGCAGTTGACCGTCACGAAAGGCTCGTGTCGCCTGTCGCCGAGGTAGTGGAGGGCACGAGCGATGAGCTCCTTGCCAGTTCCACTCTGCCCTTCGATTAGGACTGATGACGCGGTGGACGCGACCGTGGTGACCAGCTCGATGATCTCGCGCATCTGCGGACTGCTCCCGACGATGTTCTTAATGTCGAAGCGGCTCCTCAGTTGACCTCTCAGGCGGGCGTTCTCTCGGAGGATGCGCTGGTGATCAACGATCTTCCGAACAACTATCAGGATCCGCTCCGGGTCGAAGGGCTTGGAGAAATAGTCGTAGGCGCCCGCCTTCATGGCTTCGACGGCGAGTTTCGAGGAGTCGAACGCCGTTATCATGATAACGCCGATGTCGGGGTAAATGCGCTTCAACTGCCTTAGCAGGTCCGTGCCGCCCATGCCGGGCATCTTGGCATCAGTGATGACGAGACTGACGGAGCCGTCGCACTGCTCGAGCGCATGCTGGCCGTCCGCCGCGAGCAGCACCTCGTAGCCCTGCTGCTCGAGGATTGCGCGCAGGGTCTCCCGCATTTTCTTTTCATCATCTACGACGAGGATTTTATCTGTCGGCATGGGCATCTATCTTCTCCGTTATGGTGCTGTCAGGTCTCGGCGCTTCTGACGGGTGACCTTGATCTGACCCTGTGCGGTTGTCGAGGGTTCAGCCGTTGCTCCTGCGTTCGCAATGCCAGTCGAGTCGGGAAGCGCACATGAAACGTTGTCCCCTTGCCGGGCTCGCTTTCAGCGGAGATCTCACCTCTATACACGCGAACCACATTCTCCACGATGGCCAGCCCCATTCCAGTGCCCTTTTCCTTCGTGGTGAAAAAAGGCGTGAAGATCTTCGCGAGAACGTCGGGCGGCATACCGTTGCCCGTATCGGCGATGGAGACCTCAATAAATGCATCCGTGGAGTAGCTTGTGGTTATGGTAATCGCCCCGCGGTTCTCGATAGCGTCGGCTGCGTTGATTAGGATATTGGTGAAAACCTGCCTTAACTGCCCCGCGTCAATGAACAGAAACGGCATATCAAGCGCGTAGTTTCGCTGTACCTCAACACCTCCGGAATCGAGCTCGTTCTTCAACGCGGCGAGGGATTCGTCAATGCTATCGTTGACCAGGACGGATTCGATCCTGCCCTCCGCCAATTTGGCGTAATCGAGGAGGTCAGATATGATGCGGTCTGCTCTTTTTATCTCCTCCTCGATTATCTGAACCTGCTGCGCCGCTGTGGGGTCGAGATGGACGTTGGAGGTCCGGAGAAGAAATGCCGCGTTCGTCATGATGGACAGAGGGTTCTTGAGCTCGTGGGCGACCTGTGTGGCGAGCATCCCGGCGATGTCCAGCCGGAGGGAGCGGATGGTTCTCTCTCTTGCCTCGTCCATGGCGCGCAACCGTCGCTCCCTCAGTGCGTAAATGGCGGAGCTGCACAGGCTGACGAGGGCCAGTATTATTACTCTGAAGAATAGCTCACGCTGTGCCGTGTGCGTCAGTTGGAAGTCGTGCAGCGCCCAGACGTTGAAGAGAATGGCGCTAACGTGGCCGAGGATGTACAAGAAGTTCACGAGCGTCTGAAGCGGGGGAGCAGTAAACAGGAATGTGTTTCTCACGACAAGGGCGCAGTAAACCCAAAAGAGACTTGCCTCTGCCGGAGATGACAGCCACGGTCCCCCAAGCGGTTCCATCATAACGCCGTAAACGAGAACCCCGAGAAACACGTTATCTGCCATCACGGAGGCGAAGACGACACATTTCGTCAGGAGGAGACCTTGCAGTCTTCCTGCGACGGCGAAAATGTAAACGGACGAGAGTAATGTGAGAAGCGCATAGGCGAGGATCGCACGCTTGATGATCAAAATGGAGGAGAGTTCCTTGCCGCCGACGTTGACGAGGATGACCGGCCACAGAAAAGCCAGACACGACACTATCAGGGCAATCCTCGGCGGGAGGACAGCGTACTTTTCGAGGCTGCGAATTCTGCGGAGATATCGCGCGTTTTCTTCTTCGGAAGCTTTCCTTCTCAAGGCGGCGCCTCCGTTAGTGCGGGTCAGTTAGAACCGCCTGTATCCGTTGGAGGATTACATGTGCGTCGGCGAGTCTGCCCGGCCCCTCCTCGTCGCAGGCAAGAAAGCCAGTCGCAGGGCCCACGAACTCGCAGCCGAGCCGCCGCAGTTTCGCCACGTTTTCCTGAAGGATGGGGTTTTGGTACATTGCTGAGTTCATGGCGGGGGCGAACATCACTCGGGGGATGGCGGCGAGCAGTATCGCCGAGACAAGGTCGTCGCCTATTCCGGCGGCGGCCTTACCGATAATGTTGGCCGTCGCTGGCGCGATGAGAATGAGATCAGCCCACCGCGTTAGAGAGACGTGCTCGGGAATTGGCTCGGATTGCGGGCTGAACATTGCCGTGAGCACCCTGTGGCCGGACAGGCATTGCAGCGTGTGTGCGCCCACGAACCTTAGGGCATTAGCGGTCATCACCACCCTCACCTGTGCGCCGGCGCCGGTGAGCTTTCGCACCAGCCCGCACGCCTTATAGGCTGCTATGGAGCCGGTGACCCCGAGGAGGATTCTCCGTTCTGGCAAAGGTGTCGCGTTCATCGCTCATTCCGGTAGCTTGAAGGTTATCTTCCCCTCGTAGATTTCCGCCAACGCAATTTCGACCGGGCTGTCCAATTCTCTCTCTATAAGAGGCCTTGCCCCCTGGCGCAGTTCCTTTACCCTTTGGGCCAGGAGGCTGGCGAGAATGAAACTATTGCCAATTTTCGCCAGAGGTTTCTCATTGGTAATATCTACCATGTACGTCGCTCCGTTAAATGGCGTGTGCCGCTGTCACAGGGTGAAATGCCCAACATGTCCCGCTCCGATGAGCCAGCGAGGCCCGCTACTCGATATTCTGGGCTTGCTCCCGGAGCTTCTGTAGTTCGGTTTTCCCGCGTACCACCAGCCTGGAAATCATCAAGTCATTGGCCTTGGCGCCAATGGTATTGATCTCCCTATTCATTTCTTGGATGACGAAGTCAATTGTCCGGCCGCAGGGTTCAACATCCTCGAGAAGGCTGCGGAATTGTGCGATGTGGCTTTTGAGCCGAGTGAGCTCCTCGGAGATGTCCAGCTTATCCGCGAGTATGGCTATCTCCCGGGCAAACCTGTCCTGATTGTCGTCAAGGTCGGGAGAGGCCTCCGTGATTCTGGTTTGCAATATCTCCTTGCGCGTTTCGAGAGAGGCAGGAGCCAATTCGGCGATGGACGCCACCATCTGTTCGAGGTCGGCGAGGTCCTCCTCGAAGTCACCACGTAGGTTCTTCGCCTCGGCTTCCTTCATGGCGAGGAGCTGCGCGAGAGCTTTCTCGGCCGCAGCCTTCAAGCCCGCCCAACGCACTTCCGGGTCCGCAGGGGGCTTGACCGGGGTGAGCAAATCATGGCGCGACGCTATCAGGGAGAAGCTGACCTGCCCCTCGTAACCAAGACTTTTCATGAGGTCGTCGTAAGCACGCTTGATGTCTCTGGCCATTTCCGTGTCCAGACGGAGGGCTTCCCCCCGATTGGGGACCGGCTGGCAGGAGATAGAGACCGCCACACGCCCGCGGGAGATGGACCCCGCGATGAGCTTGCGCAGCCTGGGATCGAACTCGGTGAGCCCCACCGGGATGTTGATGACTATTTCAAGGCGCCTGCTGTTGACGGAATGGATCTCGACGAGGTAATCCTCATTTTGTCCATGTGATTGACCCCGGCCGAAAGCGGTCATGCTTCTGAACAAGGTGCGCACCCCCTGGTCGAGCCGAAGATAGTTCCCTCCCGTAGCAAGGGCGTAAAACCTGCTTGCCGCAGTACGATTCGCGCTGTGGCTCGCTCGGACGCCACAAGAGCTAAGGATAAAACTCCACCATCAAATATATACTAACGCGCCGCCACGGCCGCCGCAAGCGCAAAAAACTGCAACGGGTAATGCCTCAGTTACGGGCGGCTGAGGCTGGAACCGCAGAGTGCGCAGAGCACGCAGATGGGCTTACGCATCGCCTGCATCCTGCCGGTCGTGTCGAGGTACCTCCTTGCTCTCAACGCGCTCGGGCTGCACCCTTCACGTCAAAAAGAGCCGTGCCCCACGTGCCACGGCAGGCGACGACGGAGTCCTTCTCATTCTCCTCTCTGCCACTCTGCGCCTTTGCGTTACCCTTCTCTTCCCTTTCTGCCTTCCCCGCCTTGGCAGCGCATCCGCCCGAGACTCAGGCGTTACTGCAACGGCGGTGTGCGCGGTCAGCGGCTGACGGAAACGCGAAAAAAGGTTGTATGAGCCGCTGGCGGCAGCGCGGAGGCGAAGCTCGTGTCCGCGCCGGCATGCAGAAGGGACCACGCGAGAAGGTCGAACGAGGACTCCAGACAGTACGTGGGAACACCGCTGTGATATTCGTGGCATCCGGTATCCGGGGCGAGGCCTGCGATGCGGGCTTGACCGAGCAGGTCGGCGCCGGGGTCCCAGGAGAAGCAAAGCCCACCAGCGTCGCTTTTGACGGATAGCGTTGCTGAAGCGGAGAAAGAACCCTTGTCAACGCAGGGAGAGTCGGGCGAGAGACGATAGTTATCATCCTCCGTGCCGAGGAGGTCGTCCGCTCCGTCCGGGTCGAAAAAGCGAGGGTATTCATGAATGTTACCCTCGCCCCGATTATCCGGGGTATCGTCCTGGATGCAGCAAAACGTGGTTTCGGCGCCGGAGATATCATCGCCGTTGCCCCATAGAACGCAGTTGACGACAGTTCCGAAGGACTCCTGGAATTCGATTCCGCCGGCGCCCTCGCCCGGCGCCGAGTTGGCGGCGATTGTGTTGCCGACGATTCGTGCGGTTGAACGGTAGTAAGAAATGCCCCCGCCTGTCGAATTACTCCCGTTCGACACGATAAGGTTGTTTGTGACAAGGGCGTGCGAATCGTGACAAGAAATGCCGCCGCCGTTGCCCTGCGAAACGTTGGCGATGATGCGGTTTGCGGAAATCGTGGGCGAGCAATCCTCGCAGAGGATGCCCCCGCCGTCGCCGTCGGCGCCATTACCGAGGATAAGATTGCCGGTGATGACCGGTCTGGCTCCTTCGCAGGCGATTCCTCCGCCGCCGGCGTAGGCGAGGTTGGATACGATAGTGTTGTTGCGTATGACAGCGGAGGAGTGGTAGCACGAGACGCCGCCCCCCCTGTCGTAATCCGCGTTGTTGGCCTGAATGGCATTGTTGCGTATGACCGGCGAGGACCAAACGCAAGACACACCAATCTGCCCGCCAGTGATTGTGAATCCCGCAATCGTCGCGGTTCGGCCTTCTGAGGACCTGAACCGAACCACATCCGGAGAGCCACTCGCTTGGATGACCGTGCAGGCGACCACGCCGTCATCATCTTCGTCTGTCGAGCGCACAGTTATGCCTTTGCCCATGAAATCAATGCTTTCAGCGTACGTGCCTTCGGCGACGATGACCTCGTCGCGGTCTGCCGAGGCGTTGATTCCCTCTTGAATCGTCTTGAAAGCAGTTGCCCAAGAGGCGCCGTTCCCGGAAGACGGCACGGAGCGGTCAACATACACAGTCGCCCCCCGCACGGACGAAGCCGTAAACGGGCAAGGAGCTAATATAAGCGCCAAGCATAGCCATCTACCGACCATCGGCACCTCCCAGAGCGCGGGCAAACATTCCAGCCATCGCGCAGACATTTGCCTTTTTGCGGCTGAAGATTCTCGTTCTGCCCAATCATACGCCGGTGGGGACTGTTTGTCGCGGGAAATCCTCTGCGGGCAGCAATTCCGAAACTTTGCTGTCTGGGGGCGGGAAAACCGGGAAAGGCGGC
>CAZXGF010000042.1:0-44681 GCA_964640185.1 uncultured Verrucomicrobiota bacterium
GCGGGACTCTACGAGCTCAGGATTCCCAGGGGCCAGAAACAAAGCCGTGTTCAAGTAGGAGCAAAATATCTCCCCGGGCCGGACTCGAACCAGCGACAAGGTGGTTAACAGCCACCTGCTCTACCAACTGAGCTACCGGGGAATTACTAAAACAAGAAAAAAGGAGATCAACGCTTTCTTCCTGCGTCGAACCGCCAACCGCTCAATGAATCTTCGGGTCGGG
This sequence comes from uncultured Verrucomicrobiota bacterium, assembly GCA_964640185.1. Classification (GTDB taxonomy): domain Bacteria; phylum Auribacterota; class JABMQX01; order JABMQX01; family JABMQX01; genus CAZXGF01. The sequence goes on from CAZXGF010000042.1 coordinate 224, forward strand.
TGGCAGGTAAAGGTTCTTGCCCTTGAGGTACAAGCTCAATCGCCGTGTGGCTTCGGCTTGCTCTTCGCGTGACATATTACTCTGGTCAACGGTGGAAAAATAGAAGACCACCAGCTCTTTAATTCGCTCGAGGACTTCCTCCAATGATTCCCCCTGGCAAGAGATGCCTATTTGTCGGCACGTCGCCTGGTAGTCTCCATCTGTTTTTCCTCGAACTTCTATCGTGATTTGCATTCTACAGTTGCCAAGCTCTACAAGAAATCGGTTGCGAATGTGGTCCGCAAACCTTGTGAATGAGGATTTAACCCCGATTAACCTTTTTGAGGAATAACCATCCCTCATGCTAAGCGTTTCTTACCAAACGGCCGTTTCAAAGTCAAGCAATATTTGAGCAGGCGTGGTATGGCCTCAGTCTCGGGCGGATGCCCCGCCTGGGCGGGGGAGAGAACAAGGGAAAAGGAGGGTAACGCAAAGGCGCAGAGTCGCAGAGAGGAGCATGAGAAGGACTCCGTCGTCGCTGTCGTGCTTGCGACGGACATGCCGGCCTTTAGCCGACGCCCGGTTTGACTCGCGGATTGTTGGAACACCGACTCCTACGGCGGAATCCTCCAGAAAAAGATGACGCTGCGAAACGGGATTCCAATTTTGAGGGAGCGGAGCGGTCACCTCACACGGAGCAAGCAGGAATCTCTCGCTGATGGCTTCAAGTGATGATTGAGCCGGAGCGCTGTTACTCCTCAAGCTCAATCCGGTAGAAGCGTGCGTTCTCCGCGCAGGCGCCTACGCACTCGGACCAACTGGTGACTTTTCCGCCGGACGGCCACTTGGTTGCCGCGACGCTGAGGGAATTGAGATCCTTACCGAGGAGGATTTTGTATGTCAGGTAATCGGCGCTATTCCACTCGATGATGAGCTTGCCGTCGCTCTGAATGTCAATCCGCGTGAGCTCCAAATAGTAACCTTCGTACAAGAATACGTAGCCCTCGTCATCGCCGATTAGCAGGTCCGGCACGTTATCGCTGTTCCAGTCAGCCACTTCGAGGCGCATGCGATAGCCCGTGTCTATGTTGGCCACTCCGGCTGCTTGAACTGGTGCTTGCAGATGGACCGGGGCGTTCAGCGAGGGGGACGCATTTGTGCCGACGTTCCTGCACCAGCTAACGTTGTTGCTGGCGCTGCCCAGGAGGTCTTTGAGACCGTCTCCGTCCCAATCGCACACCCGAATTGCCGAACGAGAGCCGAAGCCCACTGCCACGCCACCCGCTTGAATCAGCGAATCTTTCGTATAGGAAGGCGACTGCGCAGTGCCCACATTCCTAAAGAAATGCGCATTGCCGTTCCCGTCGCCGCAGAGAAGGTCGTTGAGGCCGTCCTCGTCCCAATCGTGAACGTATGGCGTCGCGCGAACCCCGACGTCTAAGGTGAAGGAGCAGAGGGTGAGTTCCACACCCCCAGCAAGGACGGGATCAGCATCGGTGTTGGTGTTCCGGTAGAAATAGACGTATCCTTCCGCGCCCGTGCCCACCAGCAGGTCTTTTTTTCCATCACAATCGTAGTCGCAAACCCACGGTGCGGGCGCCCCGCACCCAACGGAGGGGTGGCATATATCCTCCCCATCCGCCTGGATGTTCGCAAAGGCGGTGAAGAGCGGCTGGGAATCGGTCCCTTGATTCAAATATAGAGCCACCTTGTCCGCGGTCCTATAGCCCACGATAAGGTCCTTCAATCCATCGTTATTCCAGTCGGCGACACACGGGATAGCGTGAGTGCCGGGGTCGAGCAGCATCCCGTTCGCATATACATACTCAGCGGGCCTCAGCATAACCTGCTGGGCGCAAGTCGTTGAGGCGAAACTCATAGCAAAAGCCAACAAAAGCGTGCAAACAAGGGCGAGCCCTGGGCCGGTTGAGTTCATCTGTCGCTCCTTTCCTTTCAATCAGCAAATAGCCTCGGTGTAACGCATGTTTTTGAGCGTGTCGTTCGTCCAGCGTTTTGCCGGCCGGCATCGCTTTCCGCCAAGCCGCTCGTTTCACTACACCGCCGGTTCGGAGACCCCTCTTCCCCGCGGCGAGAAAGGCTGCTATCTCCCTATGAGAGAGAAAGGCTCAGCTCGTGTCTCGCAAGGCCAGTTCCTCCCTCAGCGTCAGCGGCGGCAGAAGCTCCGCGGGCAGTCATCATGGTCTGCGCGGACACTGTGTCGGCCGCAGCTTTGGTCTGGGCTCTGCCCCAAAAGGAATGTTGTCGGTATCATCGCCCCGGCTTCGGTAAGAACGTTGCCGAAGGCATCGTACTCGTAGATGGCGATTTCGTCCGCATCGCGCTCCGTGAGCAATGTTACATTACCAGATCCGTCGTAATGATAGTAGTAGAAGTTACTCCTGTCCTTGCAGTAGCGGATTCCTCCGATCCCGCCGCCCAGGCTCAGGCCGCTGTCCAGGGTCACGGTATGGTTCCGGACCGTCGTCTTCTTCCCCGCGCAGCTCCGTACCCGCCCAAGACTGAGGCGTTACACTCTTGTTGATTTTCGTCTTGAACTTTGGGGGAGAGGGATTGTATTATTAGAAAATATGGGGATGTAGCTCAGTTGGCCAGAGCGGTGCGTTCGCAATGCACAGGTCGGGGGTTCGAATCCCCCCATCTCCATTTTATAACCTCTTCTCCGTTCGTCAGTTGGCGAACGGATTGATGTGGAGCCGCTTGCAGGTGGTGATGAAGATGGTGAGAATCGCGCCGGTTCGCCCGCCGTTATCGCTGCCGAAGAATCCCGCCATGGCGGGATTCTTCCGTCCGAGGGCGATTCCCCGCAAGCTGCGCTCGGCGGCGCAGCAGAATACCAGGTTCAGATGAGCGTCGAACGGTGCCTGAGCCGTCATCGCCGGGGAGAGAACCGAGACAACGATCATCACCACACACAACAAGACGGCGCGCGCAATTCGGGTTCTCATCTCTTCTCTTGCTTCCGGAGGTTTACGAGAATCTTATCGGCATTAACCGCTCACGGGTTCTTAGGACTTGGAGGTCTTCCCTAAAAGACTTACGCTGACGTTGCTCTCAATACGGATTCGACGGCATCATCTCCCATGCTTTCGCGCGGGAGAACTTCACCGCGCCGCCTGTCGCGAACAGGACAACGCCGAGGCTGTCGCTACGAACGGGATACACTCGGCGGCAGATCGCCTGACGAGCGTTCGCGTAGATCTCGACGATCGATTTGTCAACGAATACGCGTAGCTTCATTGGCTCGCCGTCTCTCAGCTCGAACGGCGCACGCTCGACGGTGCGACGTCCATCGCCACCGCTCTTGGTCGAGTCGAACACGAGTTGCTTCGCTTCGACGTCGAAGTAGAGGAGCGTTTCTTCCTCGCCGTCGGCCGACGCGCGAACCTTCACGCCAAGCTGCTTTGCGGTGGTGGCCGCCGAGTCGGCCGTGATTTCCAGTTCACACGAGTCACCAACAACCCCGTCGAGCGTTTTCGTGTCCCCGTCCGCCAGCGTAATATCTTCCCACGACTGCTCGGCGCCCCGAAGCATTTCGAGCTCCTTGACCGGGCGCATCCGCAGCGTGCCATCTACGCCCAGCCAGAGTGAACGTGGCAGGCCGTACACGCCGGACCAGCCCTTCGCCTCTTCACCGCCGGGGTTGTCCACCAGCCACGACCACATGATTTGGCGACCTTTGCCATCAACCAGTGCCTCGGGAGCAAAGTACGTGTTGTCAACCCAGGTCATACGACCGTGGTTGTTCGGGATGAACTTGTCGCGGTTCGTGTCGTAATCCCCGACGTAATACTGACACCCCTTGTTATGGCTGATGAACAATAGCAAGTGCTTGCCGCTCGGCTCGCCACCATCGGGACTTGAGGGCAGCGGCAAGAAACTCGGGCACATGTTGTCTTCGCTGACTTCGGTCCACTCGGAGTTCCGTTCATAGAATTCGCCCTTGTACACCCACTTGCCCAGGTCTTCCGACTCGAAGAGATAGAGGTGATCGCCCTTGAAACGCTCCGGCGAATCCGGCTTGCGACCGTATTTGTTCAGCACCAACAGGTTGCCGGTGAGGATGTAATACTTCCCGTTCTTCTTCCAGATATTCGTCGGATCGGCCGAACCGTAGATCAGCTTCCTGCCATCTTCGGACGTAATCTCAGTGATTCCCCATTCGGTTGATTTGATGACTGGGTTGGCATCGAGTTTCCGCCAATGGTCGTAATGCCGGTCGCTGCTTTTGGCGATCCCGATCCCCTTGTCGCCCCAGAGCATCCAGTAGGAGAGGTAGGCGGTTCCGTCATCATCAATGAATCCGCCGCCGCTGAAGCAGCCGTCGTCGCCGTCACCGGGCCCAATCGCGTCGGGGTGGTGACGCCAGTGGACGAGGTCCCTACTCGATACGTGTCCCCAGCAGAAGCCGACACCATTGCGGTTGTAGAGATACATCAAATGGTAACGTCCGTTGGCGTAGAAGCAGCCGTTCGGATCGCCCGGCCGTCCGTTGTCTTCGGGCACACAAAAGTGATAACCGGGGCGATACGTATCTTCCAACAGCTTCTCGCGGAACAGTCGCGTGGATTGTACGACCGACGCCGGAACGGGATCGCTCTTCGACCATTGCGTCGGGATTTCAGCAGCGCGCTGTTCGCGATCAATCGTCGCGAGCATGGTCGGTCGGCTTCCGCTGAGGACGAGGCATCCGTCTTCGATTGTCGCGCCGCCGGAGAGCTTGACTTGGTTGAAACGACCGGCTTTGTCGTAGGTCCCGGTTGTGGCGAAATCCCACCACGCCCACGGCTCGACCCCATCGCCCGGCTTGCCCGGTCGCATCGCGATGATGGTTTCCTGGTCGAGCGGCTTGTCGTAAACGCGTGCGTCGCGGATACGTCCGAAAAAGCATTCGACATTCTTCATAAGATGTCGCGGGCCAAACAGGATTGCTGTGTGTGCGCCGAACGCATAGGGTTGACTGCCCATGGTGTACTTCGCGTACAACGCACCATTGCGGTAGGCTGTGACTTCCCGGCCTTGATAGACAATGGCCATCTGCACGAACTGGTCCGCGGTCGCGGTTTCCTTCGGCCAATCGCCTTGCTCTTTGTGAGAGCGGCTGTAGTGATTGCTTCCTGGCATCCAGACTTGCGGCGCGAGTTCCGCAAAAACGACGCCGTCGAAGCGGTCAATGGTCGTGTCGTTGACCGTCAGCGCCGAGCCGCCCGATTGCATGAGATTCGAGGGCGACGCCCAGACGACAAGCGTTTTGTCCGTCAGCGGTTTGTCGTCTGCCGCCGTACAAACGGTCGTCGCCGACAGGAGAGCGGCTAACACCAAGAGGGTGAGGATCAAGGGCTTATGCATGGGAATCAGTCTGCATCTTCCAGGATTGTCCATTTGCCTTCAGCCAGACCCCTTTCAGGCTGAACTGCCACCCAGAATACCATGTTCGCATCGCACTTTCCACATCCCGGAGACGCCCGGGCAAAACCGGACGGAGCGAGCGATGACGGTACTGGACTTAGCGCGACAGGACGCTCTCTGCGCTGCGATGTGGAGTTCGACGACGAGATCTCCCGCCTTATGAGAGTTTTCTCCGGAGCCCGGCCTCTGCTATGACTTGCCTCTGCGGCGCCCCCCTGAAACGAGCCCTCCTTTTTCCAGCACCAATGCTTGCCGGGAAATTGATGGACATAACGAATCTTTAGGCCTTAATCACGTGCTTCCTCTTGATAATCTGTGCATAGGCCGGTTTCGGCAAGAAAGGAAAGAAAGGCTCGCAAGCGGCGCGACGGAGGGCAATCCGCCGCAGCAGGCTTCCCGGTGAAAAGACCGGCTGGCCCGGATTTTCGATTTTTTTCGCCGTCTTTCTACGTGCAGTTATCGCGATGCACGGCACGCCGACCCGAGAATTCCTGGTTAGAGCGTCCAGGGCTCGCGCCGGGGGCGGTCGAGCCAGCAACTCGCCTCGAAGTCGTTGACAATCTCCTCACTCACGGGATTCCACTTTATCCGTCGGTTTAGGTGATAGACGATGTTGCCCAGGTGGCAAACGGTGGCGGTCCGGTGCGCGATCTCCACGTCTCGAAACGGTTTCTCACGCGTACGGACACAATGGAGAAAATCACCGATGATTCCGCCCTGCCCCTTGTATCCGGGCATCTCGACGGTCTTGTCCGGCTTCTTTCCCGGCACCTGTCCCTCAGTCCCTATGAAAGTGATGTTCTTCCCCGAGCCAGGAGCGTGGTACATTTTGAGACCGTTCTTGAAAACGTAGGTGAGCCACTGGTGCTCTTTTTTGTCGGGAGGGATAACCTCGACCGGTCCCGTCTCTTGCAGGCCGAGGGCAAACAGGGCGCCTCCAAACTTGTGGCCGCCCCAGTCGGTCATCATCCCCCCGGAGTAGTCGAACCAGGTGCGCCAGCCTTTCCCGCCGAGCTCGTAAGCCCCGCTGCAACGCCAGGGGTGGTAGGGGGCATAAGGCGCCGGGCCGAGCCACATCTCCCAGTCGAGGTCATTGGGCACCGGCTGCCCGGGATAGAAACAGAGACGTGAGGGGCCTCCCACGTCCACAAAGACCTCCCGGATCTCACCGGCTGCGCCACTCCGCACCGCCCGCGCCATGCCTCCGTAATCGCCGAGGACTCGCTGGCTGCCCGAGGAGAAAACACGTTTGTGTTGTCTCGCTGCCTCGACCATGGCCCGTCCCCCACGGACGGTCAAACTGAGTGGTTTCTCGCAAAAGACGTCCTTGCCGTTACGGCACGCATGAATGCTGATAATCGCGTGCCAGTGGTCGGGAGCCGCAATCGAAACAGCGTCAATATCCTTCCGCGCGAGAAGTTCCCGGAAATCCTTGTAGGCCGTGCAGTCCTTGGAGCCGTAGTGTCTGTCCACGATAGCTTTGGCGCCGTCGCGTGTCGAGGCGTTGACATCACATACGGCGACGGCCTGCACTTCGGGCCTCCGCAGAAATCCCGCCATGTTACTGCGTCCTCGTCCCCCAACTCCGATGCATCCCAGCGTGATCCGCTCGTTCGCCGACGAGCGCGCTCCTCGCCCGAGCACGGACGACTTGACCACCAGCGGAGCAGCCATAACAGCGAAAGCATCCTTGAGAAACGCGCGACGTGTCGTACAATTTCGTAGGCTCATATCCATCCTCCCATATACTTTATTCTACTCCGGTTACTATATAGTTTAGAGAATCATGCAGCAGGAGAGGCGCCAAAAGAAAGGCGGGCGCAATCAGCACCATCGTCAAGAGCCAGTATCGCGAGGTCCTCATCGCATCTCACCTCCCAGACTGGCACCCTCCGTACTACATTTCTCTGCGAATCTTGTTTTCCTGGTGTCCATTGGAGGGACAAGAACACACCTTGTGATTGGTGAGAACATAACGCGCACAACGATCTCCACGCAACAACTGATTTCGAAGACAAGAAACCAGCGAACGCTTCTAATGTGACAGGACCTCCTCAGCGCGAAGGAGAAGCGGACGGCCGAAGGACAGATCTTCTCGATAACCTATGTTAAGGCCTTAATCGCGAGCTTTCGCCACTATTCGTGCGCATAAAAGAGGATCCTGTGTTTCGCCAGAGTAGGGCGCTTACGGCCACCATTGCCCCGCGTTCGATGGCTGAGTGGGGGCATCGCTGAGGGTATCGGAGGTGCGTGGCGAAATTGATTTTTGCCGGTTGGTAATCGCCGATCCAATCGGCTGTTACCAATGCCCCTGGTGTTGCAGCTCAAGGGGGCCGGCTTATGCTCGTTAAAGGACGCGTGTTGTGATCCGGGAATTCCCGCTCCTTGCGTGCGAAAAGGCGCCCTGCTCGATCTCATTTCGCTCAGAGTTTGCTGTGGGCCCATTCCGGGATTCAGAGGGCCCTCCATCTCCATCCCGGTTGTGAAATCACCCCTGCGGGATTGATGCTGGAGATAGCGATCGCTTCAGTTCGATCTCCCCCGGCTGGACGGGGCCGATTGGGTGCGCCGTCCGCCCCCCGGCAAGAACCGACCCCCAAGGACTGAGCTGAAGAGTGATACAAAAAGCCAGAACCTTAGTAGGACGGACCGGTTGGGGTCAGGCCTTTTCACAAGTCACTGAGAAAGAGGATCACTTGATCTTGTAGCTGATCGACATGCCGTCTCTCTTCTCCAAGGAAGCTCGGATAATCACCGTGTCGTAGTTGGGGCTCTTTTGGATATAGTCCAGGAAATCCTTCATGGCCCCGGCGGAACGGATGACGTTGTCGGCAACGATTACCGCCCCTGGTTTCAGCTTCGGCTCGATCAGTTTGAAGTACCTGAAGTAGTCTTGCTTAACTGCGTCTATGAAAACGAAATCAAACTCCCCTTGAAGGGTTGCCAGGGTCTTGAGGGCATCTCCTTCTATGCAAGTAACCGTTTTCTCCAAGCCAACCGTCTTCAAATTCTCTCGGCAGTCTTTCACCCTCCTCGGGTCTATCTCCAGCGTAAACAGATGCCCGCCTGTTCTCTCGAAACCGATTCCCATGTTGATGGCGCCAAAGCCCTTGTACGATCCTACCTCAATACCTCGCTTACATCTCGCGCTCTCGACCAGGATTCGCAGCATCATGGCATCGCTGATCGTCGTGTCCATCCCGGTGCGCCGGAAGTTCTTGATGAATTGCTCGCGAAACTCCCTGCTCGTCTTGTTTGGCCCAGCAGCATAGGCCAGAATTGTGCCACACCCTACCAAAGCGACACACAGAACCAGAATCAATCGTCTATGACCTTTCATAATGACCTCCTTCAGGTTGGAAAAACGGCAATATGATTATCAATCTCCGCTTGACGCCGTAGCCACATCGTAAAGCTGATTTGAGTGCACTGTCCTGCCCGTTCAATCACTTGCCCTGATTGGCATAGAATCTTCGCCTGTGCCGTTCGGCGTGTTGCTTGAGCCTCTCGGCAACTTCCTGGTGCTCGTCCAAAACATTGGTTGTTTCGTACGAATCCTTTACCATATCGAACAGTGAAAGTTCAATCTTCTTCTGCGTGTATTTGCCCGGCATTCCATCCTTCCCCGCCTTTACCAGCGTTCGGTACCTGTGCGGAAGGTGCAGCTTCCATCGCCCGTCAGCGCTTATCACGCCTTCGAAAATCCCACCCGTGGAAAAGGGGTAATACTCGTGCGGGTTTTTCGCTCCAGTCTTTCCGACAATCAGGTCCCATACGTTTTTGCCATCAATCGGGTTTTTCGGTAGGCTGGCTCCCGCCAGGAACGTCAGCGTAGGGAGCATGTCTATCGAGCAGAACGTCTTCTTCGAAACCCTGTCCGCCTTGATTCTACCCGGGAACTTCATAATGCATGCACTTCGGGTCCCGCCGTCGAAACCGGTTCCCTTGGCCTCGCGGTACGGCGTTTTTCCGGCATGGTTGCCATAGGAAATCCACGGGCCGTTGTCCGAAGTGAAAATCACCAGCGTATTGTCTTCGACACCGTTGGCCTTCAGCGCCTTCATGATCTCGCCGACAGACCAGTCAATCTCCATCATCACATCGCCGTACAAGCCCGCCCCGGATTTCCCCTTGAACTTCCTGCTGCAAAACAGCGGCACATGCGGCATAGAATGGGGAACGTAGAGGAAAAACGGCTTGTCCTTGTTTCGCTTGATGAAATCAATCGCATGCTCCGTGTACCAGGTCGTGAGCATCGGCTGGTGTTCCTTGGTGACTCGCTCGATGGTGACCTTGCCGTTATCCCAGAATTGAAGCGGGTGCTTTCCCCAGTATTTCGGGTTCTCCGGGTGAAACTCCCACATATCGTTGGAGTACATGAGCCCGCACGACTCATCGAATCCCCTTGCCGGAGGACGCGTGTCTGGCTGGTCGCCCACGTGCCACTTGCCGAACACCGCCGTCCTGTATCCACGTGCCTTTAAGACTTCTCCTACGGTTGCGTATTTCGGATCGAGTCCTTTTGCCCGCGGAGGGTGCGCCCCGAAAACCTTCGTCCTGCCTGGATAACATCCGGTCAGGAGCGATGCCCTCGAAGCGGAACAAACCGCCTGTGTCACATAGAAGTTGTGAAAGCAGCAGCCCTCCTTGGCAAGTTGCTCCACATGGGGAGTGTTGTAAGCGGGGCTGCTGAACGGTTCAAAATCCGCCCAGCCGGAATCGTCGAGGAAGATAATAACGAAATTCGGCAATTTCCCACTCTTCTCTGCTCTGCAAATTCCGGGAAATGCCATCCCCGCCATTGACAGGGCGGCGGTCTTTAAGAAGTCTCTGCGGGTCTGCGCCATCTTCACGCGATATCTCCTTTCGGTAATACAGGCCATTTACCTCCATCTATCATTTTCATAGGTGACACACGCGGTCGGCGTTTCGCCGTGTTGCCTCCTGGGCGGCTATGTTTATCCCACAACTTTGTCGGGTATTCGACAAGTCACTGCTATTCGCGCCAAAGCAGAAGAACACACCATTCCAACAAATCGCCTCGGCCAGTCGCGCGGTGGTGCTGCGTGGGCAACCGAACGCGGCCTACTTCAGTTCCGTGATCTTGATGTTCCGGAACCAGATTGGGGCGCCGGCGTGTTTGCCCTGCAGTCCGATTCTCCCCTTTGTCGGTTGCTTGCTGAGCGGCTTATTCAGCCACGGCGGAATCTCGGACCCGTCGGGATTGGTCTTCGCGGATGTCCACAGGCTCATGTCCATCGAAGTAACACGTTCGCCGTTGAGCACCACGTCTATCTTCTTCCCCACACACGTTATCGTGAAGTGGTTCCACTCGCCCGGCTTCTTGACCAGACTCTTCGATGGAGCCAGATGACCGAAGATAGCACCGCAGTGCCAGCTCTTCGGCGCCTTCGCCCATTTCTCCGCGTAGTCGTCGGCGATCTGTATCTCGACCGAATTGGGAATCCAGTCCTTCGTATCGGTGCAGTAAACAACGACGCCGCTGTTCGTACCGTCGGCGGTCTTGAATTCCAGGTCCAGGATGAAGTTGTCGTAATCCTTGGTAGTCCAGATGGCTTTGTCCTCGCTTGCCGTGAGCACTCCCTTTGTGATTGTCCAAACCCCCTCTGGCTTCGCCGCGTTCGAGAGGTCTGCTGCGAAAAGACTCTTCCACTCGGTTGTGTCGGGGTGAGTCAAAGCGCGAACCTTGTTCCCGCTCGGAGCCGCGTCGCACGACTGGTGCATCGCCAGAATGCTAAACACTGCCACAACACAAACCAGTTGCCACCATCTTACTTTTGCCTTCCAACGCGCCATTTTCAGTTCCTCCTAAATTTGTCGAGTCCCATGAGGTTATTTTTTCTCCGGCGCCTCTGCGGCAGTCTTGGCTGCTGCCCAGCAGAGAACGCGTCCGCGAATTGGACGCATGCCATCGCCGATATACTGCGCCCGTCTGCCGAAATGTACCACTGCTTGCCCGCGATTTCACCAACAAAACTCCCGACCAAGCATCAAGCGTCGTCCTCGGCGGACGTCTGCCCACCAGGGTCGTGTTACATTGGAACCCAGCTACAGGGTCCAGCCTTTGCGGTATTCGCGACGAATGTATCGTTTGGCTTTGGTGGAATTGACGGCTTCGAGGCGCTCGGGGGCCCAGCGGAGTTTCTCGCCGCTGCGGTATGCCACATTGGCCAGCAGCGCTGTCTCGGTCAAGGGGCCGGAGTAGCCGAAATTGCACGTCGTAGCGTTGCCGGTCTTGCACCCAACGATCCATTCCTTTTGATGCCCGATAGAATCGGCGATTGTCTGTACCGGCGGGGTGCAGTCAGCGAACTTTTCCTCCGGGAAAAGCTTCCGCTGACTGTAGTCGGCCATGAGCATCCCCTTTTCGCCAACGAACAACACGCCCGCACCCCACTCCGGCAGATTGGCTTCTGCCAGAAGCGGAGGTTTCTTGCCCCCGCCATACCAGGTGAGCTTGACCGACGGGAGATTCTTCCTTGCGGGGAATTGGTATCGCGCAATGATCCACAGAGGGCACGATTCCGGATGCACCGGCGGACCTTCGGCTTGCACCATTGTGGGATACCGCAGCTTCAACGCCCAGAAAACCACGTCAACATAGTGGCAGAAGAAATCGCCCAGGCCGCCGTTGGCGAAATCCCACCACCCGCGCCACGCGAACGGCGCGTAACATGGATGGTAAGGCCGATAGGGGGCAGGTCCGAGCCACAAGTTCCAGTCGAGGGTTTTGGGCGCCGGAGGCGTCTCTTTCGGGCGGTCACCGCCGCGATAGCTGGCAGGATGCCAGACATGGACTTCCTCAACCGGCCCGATGGCGCCCGATTGGATTATCTCCACGACACGACGATAATTTGCGCCTGCGTGAATTTGTGTACCCATTTGTGTGCACAACCTGTTCTTTCTGGCGATTTCAGTCATCACCCGGGCTTCATACACCGAATGCGTCAGGGGTTTCTCGCAGTAAACATGCTTGCCCAGCTTCATCGCCATGACGCCGGCAGCAGCATGGGTATGATCCGGCGTGGATACAACCACCGCGTCAATCTCCTTCTCCATTTTATCGAACATTCTGCGAAAATCATTGTACTTCCTCGCTTCCGGGTGCAGCTTGAACGAGCTCGCGGCTCGTCTTTCGTCCACATCGCACAGCGCAACGATGTTGTCTTCCTTCTCGACTTGCTTCAGGTTTTCAGCACCTCGTCCGCCGCAGCCGATCACGGCAATGTTGAGTTTGTCGTTAGCCGACAATACCGGTAAACCGCCGACACGGGCTGACACGATAAGGCCCGCCGTGGTTGCGAGGGTAGATTTGATGAACTGGCGTCTGGTTGTGCTCTTTGTCATAGTGGCTGCTCCTTCCCTGGTAGCGCTTTGACATAAATACGACGATGCTCGGTTCCAACCGGAGCGTCTCCGGACCGTGGAATTCAACGAAATAAGGATACTTGAGAAAACCAGATTCAGCAAAGATTATAGCCCGGAACTAAGCGTGCGCACTCTGAACGAAAGGCCGGAAACGCTTTTAAGCGGCGCGACTCTTTCGAAAGCGATCCTTCAAGCCTCCGGCTCGGCTGGCGAGTATCCTTCCACGATTTCGCCGAGGCGTAGGTCGCTCGATTTCGATTCTGTATAACTTGGCGATAGACCCTGTTTGGTGATCGGCGCACCTCGTTGATTTGCCCGGGAGGAACCTCCTCCATCAGCCCGGGCCGGAGTGAGAGAACACTTTCCGTGCTGCTGTGGGAACCATCCTGCGCCGGTCATGTGCGGACATGCCTGCCACGTGTGCCGGTTTCCCCTGCACAGTGTGTCACGCACAACCGTTAGAGGGAATTACAGGATCATCTGAACCCCAGGGAGTACAGGTCCGCGTCCTTCATGACAAAGCGTAAACGGACCGGCTTACCGGCCAACTTGCTCACACTACTGCCGCTCCGCCATTTTACCACACGGTCAATCGCGTCGCCGATGACTTCAGGGCAATCGTTCACACTGTAACCGCGGATTGGCTCACCACCGCCGTCCTGAATCTCTACGCGAATACTCCCAGCTCCGCTGGTGGAGAAATTTATCACCAGTTCCTTTCCCGCGAACCGTATTGGTTTGGTGACCATTTCACCGCCAGCGTACGGGGCGTTGACCGACGCGAACCCATCGATGCGTAAGACATAGCGAAGGTCCCTGACGTAGATCGACATTTCGCCCGGGCCGGTCGGTACGACGTTCAAGGCAGCATAATTCGCCCTATTGCCCCAGCGCTTTGGATCGAGCCCAGGGCGGATAAAGGCCTCCATGAACGTGCGATCGTATTTGTTGCCTCCTCTCGAGGTCATGAACATGATGTCCGTCGAGTTTCCACGGTTCGGAAGGAACCGAGTGGGCAAAGCAATGTAAATATGGGGAGCGCGAAAGTATGGGTGCGTACCGTTAGTGTAGAGGTGTTCGCCGGACTCGTTCGGGTTCATCGGCACCGCCTCAGTCCAGTTCAAGAAATCGCGCGACGTGCTACGGCTGATCGTCCGAAGACGACCCTTTGGGGTGTTCCATGTCCTGAAATAGCATACATAACACCCCTCGCCTTCGGACCAGAAAGAGACGTTCTGAGAATCGAAAGCAAAGTCACTCGATGTTATGACCGGTTCGTCGCTCAATTTGTTCCAATGTATGCCGTCGCCGGAAACGAAAGCGAACAGTCCGCCGCCCTTGTGTACACCAGCCAGAGCTTTGAACCGTTGCTGCTGGCCCACTCCGGGCCGCCCGTCGAGGAAGGGAGTGAAGTTATGGGCAAACCAAGCAGTCCTCGCCAGAAAAACGTTATTTTCGCGTGTGCCCTCCAGTTCAAACAGGCCTAACTTAGGCTTAGACCAGCGGATGCCATCGCGACTCTCGGCATAGCAGTAAGTCTCACGCCGATCACCGTCGTAGCCGCTCGTCCCGCTGCGGTAGTACATTCGGTAGATTTCTCCATCCTTGATGACGGTGGAATAGTTGCAGAAAGGTTGCCCCACAGAGACCGATAGTTGGGGCCGGTGAAGTCGAAGCTCGGTGCTCTTCATCTCGCCGATCAGATAATGATCAACAAACAGTTCCAGCCGGGAGCCGATGTTCAGAGGCACGGTATGCTGGCCGATCGTACCCAGCGAGGGCGTTCCGAGCATAGCAAACAAGACCAAAGCAAGAATAGGAAGATAACCTCTCATCGTTTTGTCTCCACCGTGGAAAAGCCAACCACCACAACACTGAAAACTTCCAATGAAACGTTCGCCGAGGACAGCTATGTCCTCTCCTGCTATGGAACTCTACCTGGGTGTGGTACGCGCTGCAAAGGTAATTTTCGTTGGAGATCCTTCAGGCCAAACAGAAAGACAGGAGAAGGCGAGTGAAATTCGCTTCTGCTACTGTGCGGGCGATGGCGTATTGAGCATCTCCACGGTCAGGCGTCGCCGAGATTCAAAAAGGCAGAATGAGTTGGTTGACCCGATGCAGACCCCGTGTTGATTTTGAGGCTCAGTCTGCCGAAGACGTGTGTTGAAAATGGCAGTGGGCAAATATATGATGACCTGTTTCTTAATCACCATACACGGGAAGATCATCCTCCAGTGTGGCCATTGCAAAATCATCCAGGTAAATCCAATAATCCGCCGATCTTGAAGGCACACCTCCAACTGTGGTCGGCATACGGAACGTCTTGCTGCCTTCGTCAGCCTGGGGAAGCAAAGGCCACGTAAAGTTCGGGGTTTCGCCGCCGCGCCATTCGGCGGTCTTTCTCCAGGGCTGGTCCTTCCACCGCATCCATACCTCGTAGATACCCTGCCCTGCAGGCACCAAAGGGCTTTTGCCACTGGTGTCAATATGAACCTTCACCAAATGCCAGCGATTGGGTTTCAGCACAAAATCCGCTGCCTTGCCAAGATTGGGCCCCAGCTTATCCTTGTTCGTGGGGTATTCGCTGGCCGCTGTGAAATCCGCTTTCGGGGGCCGAATGGAGAAGAAGCCTTGGCCATCAGACCCCTGGACTCCGAAGGGTTCCTTGGACCAGTTTCCTAAGGGAAGCAGCCAATGATAGCAGTTTCCGCGCTGCGAGTTCCTGTTAGTCGCGGGATACACTCCGTCCCGGGAGGGGTAAATAAACTTGCCGCGAAGAATACTCGAAAGCTGGTTGTTGGATCGATTGATATAGAACCAGAATTGGAACCATACGTTGGCCGGAACCTGGCCGGGTGGACCGCTCCTTGAACCATATTGGAGGTAGAAATCTGTTTGTCCCTTCAGCGACACAGGCAAAGCCTCCATGCAAAGAACACGCCTTGACTTTCGACCGGGAAATAGCGCGGCATATCCTGGTATGGCCTCTGTGGTATAGACATAGCCCCTCGCACCGGTTCGGCCGTCTTGGTACGTCTTAGCCCCATGCCACGGCCCCTTGGCCGCAAAAGCCTTGGATGCGCCTGGCTTGTTGCGCTCGACCGCATACTCGAAATCGTCATAGGCCAGAAGTTCAGCCATGCTATGGGATGGAAACGCAAGCATCAAGCAGACAAGGAATCCAGGCAAATATCTCCTCATGGGTGTCTCCTATTGTTGTTTCTGCCTTTTCGCGGGAAGGCGTCCAGCAATGCATCGCGTTCGGCGCGCAAATTCTGTACGACTTCAGCCGTTTCAAGATAGCACTCGTGTACTCGGAGTCTTTCGATCCAGCCACTGTACTCTCGCGCAATTCGCAGGCTTGCCGCACTGACATCCCCGGGCAATTCCGCCTTCCCAGATTCTGAGTTTTAACCTGGACCAGTTTTAGGAGGCGGGGGCACTCTTGTAGCCCAACGGAATTCGGCATGCTTCAGGTTACCCGCTCGGCGCCTTTGAACAAATCCTGGAAATCGAGAATTCCCGCGCCTGGTCCTGTCGGAACTGTAAGAGCGCCATTCCTGATCTCAAGGGGCGGGTTGAACCAGTTGCCGTACTTATCGGTACCTCTCTTGTATTCCTGGTACAGGCCAATGTCGGCAGTACAAGATGCGAAATGCAGCATGTAGATGAATCCAAAGCCGCCGGAAATGTGGACCGTTGTCGGCATCCCAGCGACGGCCGCCATGCGCGCTACCCGCGTGCTGCGAATGAGCCCACCATAATACTGGAGATCCGGTTGGACGATATCCACGCCACGATGATAGATCATCCAGCGAAACCGGCGCCGACTGTACTCCTGTTCACCTCCAGCAATAGGTATGGTCAGGGCATCGGCCACACGTTTCGTGTCTTCCAGATGATCGAAAGGGCAGGGCTCCTCGAAGTAAACTGCATTGATGTCCTCCAACATCTTCCCGACCTCGATGGCTTTTGGCGGATCGTACGAACTGTTGGAATCGGCGTGGATGGCAATCTCGTCGCCCAGTCTTTTGCGGGCCAGCGGAATCAGCTTTTCCGTCCGCCCTGGCCTGGCATCTGCGTTCTTGCTCATGCGGCCGCCCACCCTGAACTTGACGGCTTTGGCGCCTGTTTCCTCTATCAGCCTCGCCAGATACCTCACTTCCTCCTCCGGGGTGGTATCGCGCCGACCGCTCGCCACATAGAAGGGAACTTCCCGCCGAATCACGCCACCGAGCAGTTGTCCGATGGACTTGCCGGCTATTCTTCCCATCATGTCCAGGAGAGCAAATTCCACCCAGGCCAGAGGACACCATAGCGCCAGCCCTTGTAGCTTGTAGTTGCTTTGGTAACGGTACAGTCCGAACAGGTGTGATTCGAGGTCACGGGCATCTTTCCCAATGAAGTACGGAATCACTCGCTGATTCAGTATGGGATACAGGTAACGTGCCCTATCGTTGGTGAGGGCGATGCCTTCTGCGCCATCCTTGGACCTAACGCGCACGAAGTACTCCCGCCCTTTCCGCAGCAAATCAATAGACTCAATCAGAACGGGCGAGTTGATACCATCCAACTTGAGCACGGGTGCGGTGGCCGCTCTGTTCAGTTCTTCCAATGTAACCCGTGGACGGTCTTTGCCGGCCATGGACCTGCTCGGAATTGAGCGAGAGCCCTGTAGGATCGGCAGCGCGGCCGCGGCGGTCGTTAACCCGAGAAACTGACGACGGCTCAATCGCATCTTGAGGCTCCTTTCTGTTTTTTTGCCACTGTAAAGCTCTTTACGCCCCGGATCCTGATTTTTGTGGATTCAGAACTTGATCGAGCTGATCCGTGTCAAGGTCAGTTGGCGTCGAGTGCCAGGACTGTTGAGCAGATGCCAGCACGTGTACTGCTCGGCATAGACATCGCTGGCCGACATCCCATCCACTGGCGCAATGACCCTTAGTTCCCTTTGGGCGGCGCCTGTCGCTGTATTCAGTACAGCCCCGTGAGCTGAAGTGCCCACCAGGATTACAGTTTTGATTCCCTTCGCCTTCAGAATGTCCTCCAGGTCAGTTCTGAAGAACTTGTCCACTCCAGACTTGACTATCGGGTCTCCTGGAAGGGGAGCCACTTCCTTCCTTATGTCGGCCTTGCTGGCGCTCCGTGTGAGGCTGTAAATCACGGGCATCTTCCTTTTTCTGGCCGCCGCTAATAATGTTTGGATTCTGGGCAGACTTGCCACGCAGCGAGGTCTCCTCTCCGGGTTGCAGTTCCCGTGTTGAATATCCAAGATCAGGAGGGCTGTTACCTTGGGATCCACCGTCACCGGCTTCAGCTCGGGCGGCCGCGGGACCTTTACCGTGCCCCATTCCTCCACGATAGTATCCTCTGCCGCTGCAGAGGCTGGCGAAGCAATGGAAGCGCAGAGTAGTATGATCCCTGTAACCAACGCAGACCCTATCTCAAAAGACATCAAGGTTCTGCTCTCCGATATTCTTCGGTATGTCTGACTCATTTTGACCCTCCAGCATACGACGTGATCGGTTAACCATACGCATCTTTTCGCTGTAATATCTTTCATCTAAGCATATCGGAGTTGCTCCGCGACGTATTAGGAGCCCATTCCCTGCGTTTTCCACGCAAGAGTGGCGCGCCGAAGACAGTCCGTCAAGCCTGTTTGCTGTTCCTCAGTAATCCCTCCGTCTCGGGCGGATAGCCCGGCCGAGCCGGAGGAGGGAAAAAGGGAAGAGAAGGGTAACGCAAAGACGCGGGGTCGCAGAGAGGAGGATGAGAAGGACTCCGAGGGCACCTCGCCCTCGGCGGGGGCAGGATGCCACTGGCACAAGGGCTACTCTGCGTCCTATGAGATCCGAACCTCAGCCGCCGGTAACTGAGAGGTATTACGGTCTGCGCGTTTTACATGTTGATTGTTGAGGGTTGGGGCGTTACTTTTCAAGAAAACAGGTCTCAAGACATTCTCTTGGGAAAAACGGAGCAGTGAAGAACCAGCACGTGGAGGGATTCAACATGGATTGCACCCGCATCATTGGAACCGTGGCTCGGTTTTTTATATTTGCCGTGCCGCTCATGGCAAGCGTTTCGCTCGAGGCAACCGAAGAGGCAAAGCCATTCGTTCTGTTCGATTTCCGAAAAGCCTTTGACCCAAGCCTCGTTCGAGCGCACGATGCGAACGCGTTCTTGCACGAATCCAGCTCGGGTATGGCTCTTCGCATAGAAACGGGGACAAAGGAGAGTTGGCCTGGCATCACCCTCAAAGCGAGGAACGGGAGCTGGGACCTCTCCAACCGGGCTTATTTATCGCTCGATATCACCAACGTCGGGAAGGAGCAGGTTGTCGTCCACTGTCGCATTGACAACCCGGGCGCCGATGGGGTGCGGCGGTGTAAGACGGGCTCGGCCACGCTCAAACCGGGCCGCAGCGATGAAATCAGGATCCGCCTACCGAGAACGCTGGTCGCTGACAAAGAGGTCAAGTTCATCGGGATGCGTGGCGACCCTCCGCTCTCTACCGACCTGGACACGTCGAACATCACGCAACTGTTGGTTTTTGTGTCGAAACCCCGTCAGAAGCACGCATTCGAGATCAGGAAGATTTACGCGGGCGGCGCCGGGAAAGGGCCGATTGAGCTGAAGGACTTCTTTCCGATGATAGATGAGTTTGGCCAGTACATTCACAAGGATTGGCCGGGAAAAACGTATTCCGTGAGCCAGATGCTCGCCCGCAAGAGGGCTGAGGAAAAAGATCTGGCCGCCAACCCGGGTCCGCCCAATCGCAATGAGTACGGTGGCTGGACGGGGGGGGCTCAGCTCAAGGCCAGTGGCTTCTTTCGCGTCGAGCAGTACCGGGGAAAATGGTGGCTCGTGGACCCGAAAGGGCGGCTGTTCTGGTCGCATGGCATAGACTGCGTCCGCAGCCACAACGCGACGCCTATAACTGATCGCGAGCACTATTACCGCGACTTGCCGACGGCCGGTTCGCCATTCGCGAGATTCTACGGCGCGGGCAGGTGGGCCCCGCACGGGTATTATGAGAACCATACGATGTACAGGACGTACGATTTCTCCCAGGCGAACTTACTTCGGAAGTACGGGCAAGACTGGGACAAGCAGTTTGGCGAAAATGCTCACCGCCGCTTCAGAAGCTGGGGCATGAACACTATCGCGAACTGGTCGGACGAAAACATCTACTTGGTGCGCAAGACACCATACGCATGCACGATCAATTATCAATGCGAAAAGCTTGAAGGCTCGAAGGGATACTGGGGCAAATTCAATGATGTGTTTGATCCGAGCTTCCGGGAGAGCCTGCGAAAGCGCCTTGCCAGAGAAAAGGGCAAAGCCGCGGGCGACCCCTGGTGCATCGGTTTTTTTGTGAACAACGAGCTTGGTTGGGGCGACGAGGTCTCGCTGGCCGTCGCCACGTTGGCCAGCCCCCCCGAACAGGCCGCCAAGAAAGTCCTCGTCGCCGATCTGAAGGCCAAATACGGAACTATTTCCAAGCTCAACGCCGCGTGGGGCGCCAAGTACGCCGCGTGGGACGCCCTTCTCCAGAGTAGGGAGGTCCCAGACAGGAAAAAGGCCTGGGCTGACCTGACCGCCTTTTACACCAAGATAGCGGAGACGTACTTTCGGGTCATTCGTCAGGCGGTCAAAGAGGCGGCGCCGAATCAACTCTATCTCGGTTGCCGGTTCGCGTGGGTCAACGACCGGGCAGCGCGAGCGGCGGTAAAGTTTTGCGACGTGGTCAGCTATAACCGCTACGCGTACTCAGTGGAAGAGCAACGGCTCCCGGGCAACATCAACAAGCCCATTATCATTGGGGAGTTTCACTTCGGCGCCTTAGATCGGGGCATGTTCCACACCGGCCTGAGGAAAGCCCGGGATCAGGAGCACCGAGGACAGCTTTACGAGAACTACGTTCGCGGCGCGCTTCGAAACCGCTACATCGTGGGCACGCACTGGTTTCAATACAAAGACCAAGCAACGACTGGCCGCGGTGACGGTGAGAACTACCAGATCGGGTTCGTGGACATCTGCGATACGCCGTACCAGGAGACGATTCAGGCCTGCCGCCGAGTAGGATATGAACTCTACGAATACCGGTTGAAAGGGAAGTGAACCATTAGTGGGAGCAGAGTGCTGGAGACGGTCGCCATGAGAACCTCGCCGCCCGTTAGAATTCAGGTCCGCGCGCCCTATCGCCCGTCAACTGAGACTGAAATCAAGTTCGACACCTACCGGTATTATCTTCAGTGTATATGCGAGTACCTTCAGCAAAAATACGGCACTTGGCAAGATTTTGGCCTTCAGTCCATTTCACGCACTCGGAAGCTCCGAGGCATGGGACTCTTCGATAAGACGTGGATCGAACGCTTCGTCAAAATAGCCTGGAACGCTGAGTATCTGTTTTGTATGGGGCTCGCCGAGAAGTACCGCTCGGTCAATCCTGTTGCTTGGGCGCCTGAACTCCAGGGCTGCGCCAGCCCCGGTTATGCGGCTCGCGGAGAGGTTCAGCTTGAAAATAAATGAAAATAAGATGAAGAAGGAGGTTGCGCCGTGCATATTTGCTTGTAAAGAAGGGAAATTTGTGTTAAGTCCCTCAAAAGGGGTGGGTCACATAGTGAGAGTGTCTTTCTGGCGGGGAAGAAGTGTGAGCCGGCATGGGGTGGAAAACCACGTTTCGAAAGGAAAGGAGAAAGCATGAAGAGCAAGCTGATCGCGTTCGTGGTATCGGTTGTGATGATAGCCAGTCTGCCAAGCCTTAGCGGCGTGCGGTGCGAGGCGCCTTCGATGGCGGAGATTCTCCCGCAGGACAGCTTAGGGTACGCGGAACTTCCGAATATGGAGGTGTTTTACTACCTCATCGGCGAGCTCGGCGAGGCAGCCATCAAGAGTCTGGAGCAGGAACCGACGGTACCAGAAGACATTAAGGTCAAAGCCACGGCGATCCTGGAGGCGTTCGAGGAAATCAAGCCCCTTCTGCCAAAGAGCGCTTCGCTGGGCGTGGTTTCGATTGACCCTCAAAGCGGCCAGCCGTCGTTGCTTATTATGAGCGAGCTGTCGGAGGCGATAGGCCCTTTGGCATCGGCTGCCGGCAAACTGCTCGCTGCGGTCCCCAATGTCAAAACCAAGAAAACCGAGTACGGGACAGAAGTGATTATCCCGCACGGTCCGCCCCCGATAGGTTACGCGGTGGTTAACAACGTGCTGTATTTGGCGACGGGGGAAGGGTTCCTCGACCGGGTGCTGTCGAGGCAATCATCGGAAAGTCTCGCTACCACCGCCCACTTCAAGCAAGTCAACCTGGTCACGGGAGAAAGCGCGATTGTATCGGCGTATCTCAACGTGGATGCAATCCGGGAGAAGCTACTACCTCTCGCGCCGCCACAGGCGAAGCAATTCGTGGAGCTGCTCGGCCTGAAGGACGTGCATGCAGCGGGCATCAGTTTGGCCGCCGACGAAGAACAGGTGGGATTCAACTTAGCGCTTCAATACACGGAGGACGCCCCCGGCATCGCCAGCCTCCTCAGCGTGCCCAACACCGAGCCGAAGGGGATTGCCTACGTGCCGGATGATTACTCCTACGTGACCAGATTCTCCCTGGGGGCGCCGGACGCCTTCATGGAGAAGGTTCGCGCGCTTTTGGAGAGGGCCGGCTTGGGACCGAAGATTGACCAGGCCTTCGCACAAGTGAAAGAGAACGCGGGAATTGACGTGAACAAGGTTCTCGCCTCGCTCGGCGGAGAAATCACTATCGGCGTCAAGGTCCCTCAAACTCTCGAGATACCGAATGTAGTGGCTTGCGTGGAAGTAAGGGACCCGGAGTATCTCGGGGAGACGCTGAAAAACCTCCTCACGGGACTGGGCATCACCTCCTCGGAGATCGAGATGGACGGCAAGAAAGTTATGATGATTGTCAGTCCGGGGGTCCCGGTTAGCCCGGCGATTGCAGTGGACGGCGACGTGGCCGTGATAGGGATTTCGAAGGCTGTCCTTCAAAAGGCCCTCGCGGCGAAGGCAAACGGGCAGAATATCGCCTCCAAGCCGAGCTTCAAAGCCGCGATGGAAGGCCTGCCGGCGGACAAGAACATCGCCCTGGAATACATCGAGATGGACGATCTCGGACGACTCGCCGTTGGGGGATTGTCCATTGCCGCTGGGATGGCCCCGGCCGAGGTCAAGCCGCTTATCGCCAGAGGCATGCCCTATCTGAGCAAAGCCTTGCAGGACCTTGAGGCAGGAGCGGAGGTTGTTTATAGAACGCCCAATGGGCTCGCCGTGCAGAGCAGGTGGGGGACGCGTTCCCTCATGCAGATCCTGAAGAACGGCGCGGCTTTCGGCGCGAAGGCGGCAGTGATGTTCGCGCACCACGGACGCAGAGAAGAGGCGCCGCCGGAAATGGAAACCACGGCTGAACGAGCTGCCCCGACTGAATAATGGCTTGGACGGAAGGGCCGTGAGGACGCAAGCGACCGTTGCTTTCGAGCCGAGAAACTGAAAGCCCGATTCCCCGGCGAGATATTATACTTACGATTCTTCCGCCGGGGATTCGGGCTTTCTCTGCGCCGAGCGAGCGGAGGGCCCCCTCTACCAAGAGGAGAAAACGCCGGGCTATTCCAACTCGCCTCGAGGAATATGTGCAGCCGTGAGGCGTTTACGTCGCCCTTTCAGGGCTCGCCATTCTCCAACCGGCACTTTTTTTCGGGGCGTTGCCCTGAGCTTTATTAACTCTGCCCTTACAGGGCGACGTAATGCCTCAGTTACGGGTGGGACAGGAGGACTTTGCGGCAAGAGCCATGCGAAACCATCAACACCCGGATTTTCCGAGCCAGGTGGAACTCCGCCCCTCAGGGTGTAAAGAACAGCCCTACCCCATCTGGCACGGGCCTGCCCGCCGTCGGCAGGCGGGCGTCCCGCACGGACGCCAGGATGAGGTTTCAGCAAATTCTTCCTTGACACTGGGGATGACGGGTGAAAGTATTGATGAAACTGAAGGCAATACAATGATGGTGCTAATCCTTTCTTTTCTCAATAGTTATGTGGTCTGCAGTGGGTTTTAATCCAAAGAAAAGGAGAAAGAAAATGGGCATGAGAAAATGTGCCATGTTGATTCTTGTGTGCGCGCTGGCGCTGGCAAGCTGGAGATTGCTTGAGGCAACGGAGGGGGAGAATACAACAATATATACAGTGTTTGCTTCAGGTGGTGTTCAGCACTTTGAATCCAAGCTCTTAAAACGTACAACAAATGAAGAGCTTCTGCATAAACTTCGAAGCGCGTGCTATGGAGTAGATTTCGTTGTTGGCTCATCTCAGCACAAAATAGAGGATATAAAACAAAATTTTGATGGAGTCCTTACTTTTGGGGGTATGCGCGATTATGCGATAGCGTTGACTGGATTGCCCACAATAGTTGTATATAACTTCCCCGAGTTTTTGCATATTCCTTACGGTTTTTTCTTGAGTAAGGGAAAGATTTTGATTGCTTGTTTAGATAGGGCAAATACCTGTTCCCCGTCTATTTCTTCAGCCATGTTCGAGGATTTAGTAGAAAAAATCAAATTAATTCAAGTTCTAAAACAGATGAAAGAATCACGCCTATTGCTTGTGACGGACGGCGTGGTCGCGGATTACTTCGCAGGGCATCGTAGAGATTTACGCTATGTGTCCGAGGGGGATATACGGCTAAAAACAGACTATGAGAAGGTCTTCTTTGACACAGTAGAAAAATCGTTAGGGGTAAAAGTTATAAAGATAGGAACTAAGGAAGTATCTTCTAATGAGCAAATTCAGAATATTTGGAACACTGAAAATAAGAAAGCAGAAGAAATAGCTAAAATGTGGATTGCTGAAGCTAAAGAGATGAAAGATACTATCGAATCGGAGGTGGTGAAGTCAGCTAAGATGTATTTGGCAATGCAGATATTAATGGAAAAGTATAACGCCACAGCGATAGCAACTCATATCAGGTCAGTTGTCAAAAACCCGAGAAGAGAGGATAGGGTTTGGCCGAGTTTAGGGAACTCAGAACTTCAAAAACGGGGCATAGTAGCCTGTTGTCAAGCGCATACAAATGTTGTGCTTACCCACATGTTAGCGCAATATGCTTTTGGTCGGCCTTCTATGATGGGTGATTACATAGTAGACCCCTTTAACGACGTAATTGTTGTTATGCATTGTGGGGCTCCATGGAATCCTTATGGAGACGACAGAAGAACTCCTTATATCATAAGGGACCATGCAGAGAGGGGAATCAGCGAGCATTCAAAGCCTGGAGTAGGCGCTTGTTCGGAAGTGTTATTTCCTGTAAATGAACCTGTTACAATATGGAGGATTGATGTGCCCCGTAAAGAAATACTGGTTCACACTGGCACGACTGTTTCCGGTTACTCTCTGTATAAAGATTGGTCTTATTTGATGTGCAGGTCGAAATTAGTCGCTAAAGTTGATGCGAAAAAGGTGCAAAGCCATGCCTATCAAGATAATTGGGGAGTCCATAAAACAGTAACCTTTGGTGACCATAGAAAAAGGATCAAAGATTTAGCCATCTTAATGGGGTATAAGGTCATAGAAGAGGATAAGTAGTTTCCTTTGGTTTGAAAACAGCGCTATTCCAAAATGGCTACATTGGGCAGAAGGGAGTGGAAAGGTCATGGACTTTCGCCAGGCTTCTCTTTGACAGCGGGGCTATGAAGGAAGGAGCCTTCCGGTAAAATGGCAAGCACTCATTATCGCAATTCTATTTCCATTCACCATCGGCGGCTATTCCCCGGAGAAAGCGCCCTGGCACCCGTACGCTTTGCTGAAGCTCGACATTTTCCCCACGGTCAACCCCAATACGGCGGAGCGCTCAGGGACATACGACGCCGAAACAATACATACACCATTACCGCCGGTGGTAAGGACATCTGGGATCTGAGTGACGGTTTCTGCTTCATCTACCTTGAAGTGCCTCCCGGGCTGGAGGGTTTGGAGCTGCGGGCGCGAATTGATCCTTCTCCCATCCCGGAGCCCGGGGGTGCGGCTTCCGCAGCGGCTATTGCGGTCAGGCGCGCGAAGGCGAGGAGGTCGGTTGCGCTCCCCGCGGACTCGAGCTGCCGGAAGATGTTTGCCGAGATACCGCCCGAAGTAGTAGCCCTCGCCCGCATTCGGGCCGTTCCTCCATTCCTCGTCGAAAGCCGCGCACGTCTCCTCGATGAGTTTCAGGTACTTGAACGCTTTATCGAGGTAGCTTGTGCCGAGGGCGGGTTCGGCGCGGGCAACCATGACGAACCGGGCGATGGGATACGTAATCATCCCCGCGTGGACTATCCAGCAATATCTCTTCCCTTTGCTATATTTCGTGGAACTCCACGCAGGCACCACCCGCGAGCGGATGTCGTCAGTTATTCCCTTCCGCTCATCCCGGCAATCCAGGACAGCATCGGCTCGCTTGACAAACTTATCGAGATACGAAACATCGCCCGTAGCCTCATACATCTCGACGTACGCCATCATGCGGTAGCTCTCCCCCCAGGCGAGCTGACCCTCGTCGTTGGAGAGCGGTTTGTCATCGAGCTTTGGGAGTCGGGAGTCGAGAGAATCGAATCTCCTTTTCCATTCGAGGAAGTCAGCGCGGCTGCCGACGTTCTGCCGGAGACTTTCCCGGGGCCGTGTGGCGGAGGTGCCTTTCCTTTCTGCTGCGCTTCTGGCTGTCGCAAGTGTCAAAAGCAAAACGCAAGCAAGGGTCATCGTTCTTGGGTGAGACATGGTGCATTTCTCCGAAGAGACCATTTCGGCGCGCCTATGCTTGCCGTGACTCCACGGAGCGACACGAAAGCCTCCCGCTTTGGCCCACACTGCCGGGCCACGATACGAATTGCTCTCGCCGCAAACAGGCTCGGTTTAATCGAGGAAAAGACCACGGACGAAGCCGGCGTTGTAGGCGCCGCTTATCTTGCCGCCGAGTGGGTTGGCTCCTTCGAGGATGATCCACCCCTGATAGCCGATTGCGCGGACAGCGTCGCGGATGGGGGCATAATTGACTTTCCCCTGTCCGAGAAGAGTGCGGTCCTTGAAGTGGAACTCGCATATACGGTCGCCAAGCCAGCGGATTTCCTTCGGGACGTCGTAACCGTTGAAGGTGGAGTTGGCGACATCGTAGAAAACCTTGGCCGCCGGCGACTGGATTTTGTCCAGAATGCGGACGTTGTCTTCCGCGGACAGGGTGTTTTCGATGCCGAGGATGACGCCCGCTTTTTCCGCTTTCGGGGCAAGGGGCTTGAGAATTTCAGCGGCCCTATCCTTTTGCTCCTGGGTTTTGAGCGTGCCGCGTCCGAAGAAGGCGAGCAGAATGACTTTTGCGTTGAGCTTGGCCGCAGTCTCGATCGTGTCGGAAATCCACCCCGGCGCGCGGCCCTCGGAAACCAGAGGGTAGCCGTTCAAGAGTACCATGCAGATGGAAGAGACGACGACGCCGGTTTTTCCATCGCTTCTTTGTAGCGAGCCTGGACTTCGCGCTTGTTGGTGTTTAGCTTCTCGGCGGCGCCACCGGCATCAATCTGAACTCCCTCAAGCCCGATTTCTTTGGTGACAGAGAGCGCTTCGGGCCCTCTCTGGCGAATGGTGCCGTCCATCGCTCCCACGCGGAACTTCAGTTTCCTTTTAGGTCCCCTCTTGCGCAGGACGAGTCTCGCATCTGCGCTCCGGCCTGCTGCGATGCCCAGCCCTCCCGCGAGAGCTGCCCCCACCATCCCTTTACCGGTGTGACCGAAGAATTCTCGTCTTGTAATAGTCATTATCCGCTCCTTGCTCTTTTTGCCGCTCCGTTCAGCTTATTTCCCTGGCGTCCTCGGCGTGACCCGGCCGGCCGGGGCGACGTGAGCATTCCCCAAGAGGTGGGCCGCCCATCCCCGGCCGAAATACGCCCTCAACTTACCGCGCCCCCGATTTTGCGTAAAGAGATTGAGGCGAGCTCGCTCTGCCGCCCGGCAGCGGCCCGGCCCGCGACAGAGACCTTTCCGGGCTCTGGGGCCACAAAATTTGGCGAGGGACTTGACATTGGCGGGGATTTGGGGCTACATTTCGGCGAGAGCTTTCTGTGCGGGTGCCGTCAGCAGGGCGGTTGCTCCGGTCGGCGACCCCATGAAGTTCGACAGCGGTTCGCTGAGGCTGGGAATGATTTCGATTGCGGGCGAACCGGGGGCATTTGGTATTTATGGGTATATGTTTTTGTGGTCTCCGCTTGCAGCGGCTCGTTAGACTTATGTCTTCGGGCATTTCCAAAGTGAGAGCATCGCCACGCAACGGCGAGTGTCAGCGCTCTTTGTCAAGGTAAGAAAAGGTAGCAATCGTAATCCAACTGAAGGAGCAAAGCAATGAAACCGATTCCTGCTCTCCGTTCTTTTCGCTTGCGGGCCGGGCTTCTGGTTGTCATGGCCCTTGTACTTGTGGCCCCCTATGGTGCCGCTGGTGCCGCCTCGGAGTTCTGGTTCAGAGATGTTTTCGACGGTGAAAAAGACGCGGCGTGGAGTTTCTACGTTCCTGGTGCAGGCGCGACAGAATCGTTCGACGTGGCTGGCTATTGGACGCTGGAGATGGAGACGACCTCCACGATTTTTGACCACTGGACCACCGTGGACAATGCTCCGGCTCTCTATCTCGACATTCCCTCCGCCAATCAGGGAGACGACTTTTTCATCGAGACGCATCTCGTCCTGGAGGGCCCTGCCAGCGGAAACTTCCACGGTGCAATCGTCGTGTACTTCAGTCAGTTTAACGTCTTCTACTGGGGGCCCTACATGGGCGCGTACCTCCGAGTGGAGAAAAGCGGCCAGAACGGATTGATTGACACTACCTACTACGACGATGTGTATCTGCGCATCGAACGGACCGGGAGCACGTACCGTTTTCTCTACACTACGGATCCAACGTCAGATTGGATCTTGGCGGGGACGCTGACCGCCGCGGAGACGCCCACGCGGGTTGGGCTCATGGGGAAAACCTGGGGGGGCACGCTGACAGAGGACCTCAGTCTGGGCTTCGATTACTTCGTCATGAACGCGGGGATGGGAGCTTATGCGGGTCCCGACCAGGTGGTTCTGGCGGGAGATACCGTCACTCTTGACGGCAGCCGCTCCTATGCGGATACATTTTCGTGGCAGCAAGTTTCCGGCGAGCCCACTGTGGCCCTGAGCAACGCCAATCCTCCTGACGGCATCGCCACTTTCGAGGCGCCCGACGTGACGGTGGGCAGAATCCTCACTTTCCGGCTGACGACTACCGCCGCCACGGGGACCACCACTGACGACATCAACATCACCGTTCGTGCCAACAGCAGACCGATGGTGCCGCCATCGAACCTCGAGGCTTTGGCAATTGATAACGGTTTCATTCTTTCCTGGGACCCGTTGATAGATGCGGACTTATACGCAATCGAGCGCGCGTTCGAAGTCGGCGGCGAAACCCTGTGGATACCGTGGGCGACGGTTTCTGCAACGAGCTTTTCTTTTGAGAGCCTCAACGAAGGGGAGCTTTACAAGGCCAGAGTCATAGGGAGGAACGTGCACGGAGACAGCGACCCGAGCGAGGTTCTATCGTTTGTTCCCTTTCCCAATCGGGCGCTCGCGACCGGACCGAGTCCGCCTTCCAGTTACCTCTATACGGTCTCGCACTATCCCATTGCGGGCATGAACGATGGCGCTTACAACGATAACAACGATAGCTGGGACGGGCAGTTGAAAAGCGAAGATTACTGGGGATACATGTGGGATGAGGCGCATTACTTCCAGCATATTGTGTACTGCCTGGGGTACATCTTCGCGGACGGCGCCTGGTTCACGGACCTGACGGTTCAATATACGCCGGATGGGGTCACCTGGCTGGAGGCTCCGTGGGTGGAGTTTGCCCCGGAGTACGATTTCACTGACTCCACGGCGGGGCGAGACCACTTCCAGCGTTACGACATCTCGTTTGCGACGGTTCTGGCACAAGGGATAAGGGTTTACGGGACGCCTGGGGGCGGTTACACCTTCACTTCGATTTCGGAGATGGAGGTCTATGGCGACCAGAGCCACGGAGCACTGGTGGTTCAGGGCCGGGACGGGGAGGCTCTGGAGTACGACGAGGGCGTTCTCGACGCGAGCGCCTCCTTCTCGACGCGAGGGGATGTGAGCGGCTATCACTGGGAGCAGGTAATAATGGGAGGCGAGCCGACAGTCACGATTGAGAATGCTGACAGCGCCGTCGCCACCTTCGTGGCCCCGGGGGTGGACGAGGACACGGTTCTGGTCTTCTCGGTAACTGCGGGAGACGGCGTCGAGGAAGAGACCGATGACGACGTTCGCATTACAGTGAAGAGCGTCAAGACAACGGCTGTTGCCGGCGCCGACCGCTGGGTGATAGAGGCGAGTGAAGTGAGTCTGGACGGGACGGGCTCTGTGAGCAGTTCCGGCACGTTGAGCTATGCCTGGACGCAGGTCGAAGGCGAGCCTGAAGTCGAGATCCGCGACGCCGACCAGCCTGTGGCAAATTTCACAGCTCCGACTCTCTGGGGGTACACGAAGGAATTGACCTTCCAGCTTCAGGTGAACGATGGCCTGGCGGAGGCCGACAGCATCAGCACCAACGAGGTTGTGATAGAGGTTCGCAACTCGCTGACAGCTACGGTTTACGATCTGGAGACGGGCTATTTCAAGGACATTCTGCATCTGGGCACGCCCCCCGACGACAGGCTTATGGAGACGGACATCAATGTGGACTACCTGGCGGAGTTCGGGGGCGAAGCTAACATCAACCCGCGGGAGGGAGATGCTTTCGACTTCACGGGAACCGGAATAACGCCGACCAAGAACCCGCTGGTCTGGACCCCGGAGCACGCGGGCAACGGGCTTTTTGGAGGAGTGGACCAGCTCAGCAACATGATTATGTACTGGCACATTTACATCATCTCCCCGGACCAGCGGGATGCACGATTCCACTTCCGGCACGACGACGACGTCAGGGGTTGGAACAATGGCGCACCGGCTTTGAGCCGCGACGGCTATGATGTCGGTGTGGAGCAAACCTATGACTTCACTCTTTACAAGGGACTCAACTCCATGACCTTCAAGCTCCACGAGGGCACAGGAGGCAACTACTTTGCGGCGGGCATCACCGACCCCGCGGATGCGTACTACACCGACCTGAATTACGCTCTGGGGCCGGCGTTTATCCTGGCGGATGCGTACGCGGCAAGAACGCTTCCCGCCTCTTATCAACCGGGTGGCGAGGTGGAGGTCACGCTCTCGGTGAGGGTCAACCCAGACAACAAGCCGAGCAGCCTCACGGTCAGCGAGGCGATTCCGGCGGGACTGACGGTCGTGGACAAAGGCGGGGGCACGCTCTCGGGCGGCAACCTCGAGTGGACCCTCAGTGAAAGGCAGGTGTTGACTTACAGGCTTGGCGTCCCGGCGGAGCAGGTCGGGGTTTTGCACTTCGAGGGCACGGTCTCTTTCCCCACAACGGTGGAGACCTACGGAGACGACGTGGTGTATGAAATTCCCTCGCCACCGAGGAATTTGGACAACGAGATGTTTCTTGCAGCACACCTGAGCTGGAGCGCCAGCTCGCAGGAGGGCGTTGTGGGCTATCGGGTGTACAGAAGCGCCAGCGGCGGAGCGTGGGAAGAGCTCGCTTACATCGCGGGCACCTCCTATATGGACGACTCAGTTGTCGCGGACACCGATTACAGATATAGAGTCTCGGCGGTTAACATTAACGGGAAAGAAGGGTCCGCTTCCGAGCCGACGGAACAGAAGAGAATCATCATGGAGACCAGAGAGGCGGAGAACTTCAACTATGGCCAGGGACAGTACCCCTGGGAGGCGGGCGTGGACATCGCCGCCGTGGAGGCGCCCTCCGTGGACGCTACGGACCCTGGGGACAATTACGACTTCTGGCAACCGCACAAGGGAGGCCCGCGACTCTATCGCCCCCTCGATGACATAGGGATCGAGACCGTGGCTACATACGGGCTTCACACCGACATCGGTTGGATCGGCCCCGGCAGTTGGTGGCGGTACACCTTTGACGTTCCGGAGCCCGGCTGGATAAAACTTGTGTTCAGGGTTGCCTCCCCGTTGGCACAGGCGACTCTGGCCGCTTACTGGGATGAGACCCTCGTGGGAACCGTCACCTTCGCCGGCACCGGGGACTGGCAGCTATTCACCTATGTCCCTCTGGATGACCAGATCGAGACGACCGCCGGGGTACATACTCTCAGAGTCGAGGCCAGAGGAGACGACCCCGACGTGGACGTTTTCAACTTCGACAAGATCGGCGTCGGATACAACTGGAGTCCGCCAAAGAGAAAGGCGATATTCGAGGAGGACTTCGAGAAGTACACCAATCTCTACGTACCCGACGATGTGGTAGATATTGGCGGATGGGGCGTGGAGAATGGCTCCGGCGAGCCGGTTGTGGGATGGCGGCTGTGGAGTACGGCGGGCCAGTATCTCGGCGATGAGACCGAGGACCGGTCACCGGATCTCGCTGGCATGACCGGCAACTACATAATCACCGATAGCGACCTCCTTGGCGAGGCGGACCTCGATGAGGAACTAATCAGTCCAGAGATAGACTGCACCAACTGGATAAGGCTCCGCCTCGATTTCGACAAGAACTTCAGAGTCTATTTTGAGGACACGGAGCATAATCAGATTGCAGAGGTGGACGCGCGCGTTTGGGACGACGACCTTCTCAGCTATGGTGGGTGGATCAACTTGTTGCATTTGGACACAAGCTCAGTGGACCTTGCTCTCGACCCGGCGATTAACAGCAGCTTCGAACAGATCAACCTCTCGGCTTATGACGAGAAGACAATCCAGCTCAGATGGCGCTTCTACGATGCTTCCTGGGACTGGTGGTTCGCCGTTGACAACATTGTCGTCTCCGGGGAGCCGAAGGCAGCGGAAAGAGGAGTTGTCAGCGCCATGGCTGTCGCTGACGGCAAATTCGGATTGACGTGGAACTCGTTCGGCGGCGGGAATTACACCGTCCAATACAAGAACGACCTGAGCACTGGCGAGTGGCTGCCGGTGGAGGGGGGCGGCTGGCCGACGACAGAAACATCGTGGCCCGGCGAGGATATTAGCGGTTTCGGGAATCGCTTTTACCGGGTCATGGCCGAATAGCCTCGCGCCCTCGCGGAAAGGTACTATCCGTGCTCTCCGTCTCCGCGTCTTTGGGTTGAAAAATAGAAGAGTCTCAAACGCAGAGCCGCAAGGGCGCAAAGATTGACGCAGGACATACGTCGGCCGCAAAACCCTCGCGGGATGATGGTCTTCCGCCGCGGCCTCTCAATCGGGATAAGCTATCTCCTTGAGATGCCTGCAATACTCATCGAGCTCGAGCCAATTCAGCAGCCAGAAGGTACGCACTGCCACCAGCGAATGTGAGAAGCGAGGGTCGTTTGCAGCGGTCCGGGGGATGATTCGTCGGACGGTTTCTCGCCGGAGCGACCGTTCTCTGTCGCCCTCGGCGCTCGTGGGGAGAGAATAGTATTCCGTGAGCGAATCGCGTAAGTGGGAAAGGTTGAGGTGTGTCGCGATTCTCAGGGCTCTACGCTGCAAGGCGTTCACCTTGCTCGACGACTCCGGCTCCTCGCTCAAAAACCTCGCCAGAAGCGAGTCGCTTTCCCTCGCTTGTGCGGCGCGCTTGCGCGCTCTCTCGATGTGCTGTTGCGAAAAAGATAGCCGTTCCAAGTCGCGCAGATAAGATTGCCCCTCCAATTCGCCGAGGAGGTACTCTATGTCAAAGCGCCTTCGAAGGTCAATCGCCAGCTTTATTTTGGGGCGGTAAATCCTCCGAAGAAGCTCAACAGCCCTTTCGTATCGGTGAGAGAATATCTTCCACACCAACCGCTTGCGTCTGTGGATGAGTTCTTGCAGAACGTCGCTTCCGAACTTCTGCTCGACCGTTCGGTCGAGCGCGGGGTGAATCCACAGGAAATGTTCCGCTTTGAAATATCCGCTGCCGACTTTTCTGTTGAGCCTCTTTATCTCCGTCCCGATGCTGATAGCCAGGCTGCGGAAAGTGTTCTGAAACCAGAAACTGTGAGAGAATGCTTTCCACGATTGCCATGCTTTGTCGAGAAATCCATATCTGATCTGCCCCTTGACCATGACTATCGTCGAGTTCGCCTTATATTGCTCGAGGAGCTTGACGTCGTTGGCGTCGAAACAGGCGCCGTCGAACCAGTCCTCGATCATCGTCAGGTCGAAGCCGATGATTTCCGTTTCGAGAGCCGCTGGAAGGGGGTGGGTCAACGCATAGTTGGCCGTGATGCGAAAGCCTTCCCAGGAGCTTTCGAGTTGGCGGGGCTTCAAGGGATTGCACGCGCTCATGTGATCCACCAGATGCCCGAGGCTTTTCACACCCAGAAAACTCAAGTTCTCCTCAGAAAGAGAGGACGTGAGCTTCTCCGCGATTTCCTCGACGTTTTTCCTTATCTCCTGGTCCTCCTGAGCTATCTCTTCATCCGAATACCTTATGGCCGCCTCGAAACGGAAAACCGAATCGTATAGCCTTCGCAAATAGAAACCGAGACGGCTTTTCTTCTTATCCTCCAACAGATTGAGGTTGTTGGCCTCGGCGATGTTGATTCTCTCCGACATGAGCATGTTGGAGATGCTTCGCAATCCGAGACCTCCAAACAACGTCACCAAGCCGTAAAGCAGCGTGATGATAGCCGCCTTGCCCACGCTGAAATGCGGGAGTATGCCCACCCCTTGCCCGATGATGCTCGCGGCCAAAGCCGCCAGGCCGATAAGCCCTGTTCGCCGCACGGACCTTCGATACATCCCCTGCCCGATGTATCCCATGATGTAAACCGGGTTGATGACCCCTTTCAGGTCACTGACCAGGCAGGAGAATTTCGACTCGATTGTCTTCAGGGTCATGGCGAAACCACCCCATAACGGCCCTTTTCCCACTCCGACATCATCCTTCCTCCGACATGATAGCTTCTACGGAGTCTCTCCTCAAGCAGAACATTCTGCTGGGTGTAATGCCTCAGTTACGGGCGGCTGAGCGTGGAACCGCAGAGTGCGCAGAGCACGCAGAGACGCTTACGTATCGCCTGCATCCTCCCGGCCGTGTCGAGGGGCTCCCTTGCGCTCGACGGGCTCGGGCTGCACCCTTCACGGCAAAAAAAAGCCGTCCCCCACGTGGCACGGGCGTCCCGCCCGTGCGAATCATGGGCAAGATGCCCATGCCACGGCAGGTGACGACCGAGTCTTTCTCATCCTGCTCTCGGCGACTCCGCGCCTTTGCGTTGACCTATTTTTGCGTTTTTCCCTCCCCCGCCAACGCAGGGTTTCCGGCCGAGACTGAGGCGTTACTGCTGGGTGCGGCTGCGGTCACGTGGCATACCATGGCGCCTCGGTTTATGGCTCCCCCGCGGCGCGCATGAGGCGTACGTTTATTGAATCTCCGGCTCCACCCCACAAGCGCGAGTGCTGCTTTGCCGGCCTTTAGCCGGCGCCAGTTTTAGCCACCGGCTTTAGTCGGTGGCATCCGATAGGCCATGTAATCCCTCAGGAGCCGGCTTCAGCCGGGCTTCTCGACCAAGGGATTCATCCGACCCTTCCCACGGAAATACGGACGCACCCCAGCGGGGGGCCGTGGCTGCATCTCCGTCGCATATCCGGCAGGCTTTCTTCCTGTCCGCGTGCCCCGCCCTGCGCACCCCCTCCAGGCTCGGCAATTGCTGCCCCTCATTTTTTGATAAATCCGTATTTCGTCAGAAGCAGATGTTCGTCCTGGATGAGACCAATGCCGGGCGCGTAGGTCTTGAAGCATCTTTCGCGGGGATCCAGACCTGAAGTCTCTTTTGTTTTCAGACAATTCTTGAAGGTCCCTGCAGGCGTCTTGAAAGTCTCAGTGATGCTAACAATTTCAGCTCTGTCCAGGGCTTTTCCCGGGGCTATCTCCTGATAATATCTTGCTCCAACGGACGCAGCGCCGGGCATCATCATTCCCGGTCTGAAGTTCTTCTCGTAGGCGTGCCATGCCCCGGAATGCTTGACGACCTTTCCTTTGCTATAAATATCCACATCTTCGCCGAAGTAAAACACGTCTCCCGTGTTCTTGCAGATGGCAAAATAGTTCTTCGAGATTTCCACAACCTTGCCCTTTTTCTCCTCCCTCTCTTCGACGACTCGTGTGGTTACCTTTCCGATCTGCTTGGTCTCGTCCAGAACAGTGATAATGACTTTGTCGCTTTTCCCCTCGAGAACCAGTTGAAAACCCGGCTCCAGGACAAAATATCGGGTCCTTCCGCTGCTGGCCAGGGTTTTTTTCTCGACCCCAAAATCTTGCGCCCACCCCTTCGAACTTGGGGGGGCCTTTGGGCGTTTAGCCTTGTCAGCCGCATGGACTGACGTGCAGGCGCTGAAGGTCACAAGGAAGAGGGGAATGATCGCGTGTATGAATCGAGTAACTACGCTGGCATGTTGACTTTTCACAGGTGGACTCCTTTCTGTTGACTGAGCTTCGCCGAACCCTCCGCCAGAGGCGTGGCGTTGGAAGAGAGGAAAAAGCGCCGGGAGCTTAACAACAACTCCACTCCCCCACTGAGGCCGGCCCCGCCATCAACTTGCTCCGCGTCCCACTCGGAGACCTGAACGAGCATGAAAACCATGCGCCAGGTTTGCCGACCACGGAGACGACAAACGCTCGCACTCCCCTTCTTTCTGCATTAGTTTTGCGAGACGGTTTCCAAGACCTTCATTGTTTGCGTTCTGGATTGATAAACCCGGCCTCACGTTGACTTCCACTACAACCGGGCCCTTTTCGACGTCTATCATGACATCCACGCCCATATAATCAAGCGGAATAGCCGAGTAACACCGCGTTGCTACCTCGACAACCTCTCGCCACAGGGGCACCTCCAGCCCAACAAGGGGATGTGCCGTGTCGGGATGGGTCTCCACCGGTCGGTCGCACTGTATAGCGCCCACGACTTTGCCCGTCTCCAACGACACCCCGGCGCCGACGCCACCCTGATGAAGGTTGGCTTTTCCTCGCGACCTCACCGTCGGGAATCGTACCATGGCCATGATAGGTTCTCCCCGGCAGAGGATCACTCGAATGTCGGCGGTCGAAGCACCACAGACCTTTCCAAACAGTGGATGGGCCACGACTTTCTCTTCGACAAGAGCAGCGTCCT
This sequence comes from uncultured Verrucomicrobiota bacterium, assembly GCA_964640185.1. Lineage (GTDB taxonomy): Bacteria > Auribacterota > JABMQX01 > JABMQX01 > JABMQX01 > CAZXGF01. The sequence continues at coordinate 37,206 of CAZXGF010000042.1, forward strand.
CGCCCCTCGTGGGGCAGAACTCCCCGCTGAGAATCTCGTGAAGTAACGACAGGACCCTCGATTCTTTTACGGGTTTTCCCCCTCCATTCAGATATCCTCCCGAAGTCCGCCCATTGACGATAAACACGCCATTGCCGAGGGCGCCATGGTCCGGCTTGATGACGAAAGAAGAAAGCCCCTCCAGCCTTCGCCGGAATTCGCGAACCTCTCGGTGCAACGTGAAGACCGTGTGAAGCTCCGGGGTTGCTATGCCGCAACTCCGCAACGCTTCCTTGGTCTGAAGCTTGCTGGCAGCTACGGGAAAAAGGGAGCGTCTGTTACCATCATAAACAAATTCCCTGTTTCTGCGGTTCATCCCCATGATGCTAAAGGAGCCGCCGTTTCTCATGCCGCTGCTCCCCCTTTCACCAGAAGACTCCGAAATCTGTACAGCTCCAGGAGACGCAAGCCACTGTAAGTTCCCATGAGAATGTTGAGAGCGATAAAGATCAACAGTGTCTCTGGAAAAGCCACGACGAAGGACTGGAGAACGAAATTGTTCATCACCACGAAAGCGATGGAAGCCACGCCAACGGTCACCAAATACCGCCGTAAAGTGGGGAACAGCCCCTCCTCCAACAAGTTGACGCACACTCTTTCAACAGTCATGGTCATGATTACCAGAGGAAACATTCCCACTGCCGCCGCACGGGGATTCCCCTCTTTCATTGCCAGCAGCGAAATGCCCAGGATGGTCATGATGACCACCGTCAGTATGGCGGCCAGTCTGGGGACGTGGAGGAGGTGAAAGTTTTGCAATAAGGCTCGCACGCCAACGCCTACCACGACCACACTGCACAGCAAAACAACGCCCCACCCAAGCCCGGTATCACGGAACGCAACGGCTATCAAAACCGGCATGAAGGTGCCAAGGGTGTTGAGTCCTATCATGCTCCTCAAAAAGGCCACGACCGTCGCCCCAGCCGGTATCATCAGGATCATCGCAAGGAGCTCCAACGATACCCCCGCACCTTTCATGGAACGCCATGCCCTCAGGGGGTTCAGAGGCTGATCAACGTTGGAGACGACCGCGTCTTCCCTGTTGGAAAGGCGCCTCCTGATTGTCCAGAACCATTGGAAGTTGATGCTTCTTGTGTGGGTAATGAAGCGAGTATCCCCTTTGTAGAGCACAAGGTACTTCGCCGGAATGCGAGCGAAGTACCCGTTCGTTGTGCAAAACGGAATCCATTGACCACCCATCCACGCCTCCGCCCAGGCATGCGTCGCCCTCTTCTTTCCTATCTCAAGAAGCAGCCCCTTCACCATGCGGGCAGGTATCTTCAGGGAACGGCATAGCGCCACAAACGCGCGGCTCTTGCCGTTACAACTCGCCTCCGATAACCGCAGCGCGGTGAGAGCGTCGGTAACCCCGCCCAGCTTCTTGTAGCGAATATCAGCGAGCACGAAGTTATAGAGCTTCAGAGTCGTCTCCTTCAGGTCCCTCGCACCCGCCGTTATCTCTGCGGCCTTGGCCCTTATGAAGGGATCGTCAGATTGAATGAGTGTCGTCGGAGCCAGGTACCTGGTTAAGTCTTCAGGATATGTGCGCGGGATTTGAAGTCCCTCCTTCAAAGGGAACTTCCTGTCATAAGTCCGGGCCAAAAAAGAGTACGTTATCCCCTGACTGCCCCTGACCCTTTTCCCGTACCACCTTCCAATCCGACCTTGAGGAACAGTATAGACAGCATGCTTCAGAATGCCGCTGGTCTCCCTCTCATGTTTTACTTCCTGCCGCTCGTTCGACAGTGGGGGGAGCGTGACGCGGATAGAGACCTCCCCGCCCCGGGCCTTAAACGTCATAGCCAGCTTCACGTACCATCCCTGCTCGGGCTTCACCGCTGCGACGGCGCAGCCCAGGTGTCCCACTTTGTACAGAATCAGCCCCACGGCGGCCAGGAAGAGAACAAGCGCGACGCAGTACGCCCGAGACCTGGGATTCCTAAGCATGGCACGATCCTTCTGTTATTAGAGAACGTTCAGTTTCAGATGTCCTCGGCCTCTCAGTCATAGCATGGGATGAGAAAGGATGACCAAGCCTACATCCGTCCGCTTTGCCGCCAATCTCCACCTCGTACTCCTTGCCATCAATCACCACCTCGATGTGGTAAACGAGCTTTCCGTGTTCCTCTTCTTTCTCGCTTTCCTCGATTTCTCCTGCCGGGGCTTCCTTGTCCAAAGTCGCACCTACCGCCGCCGGCAAGTCGCTTACCGCTGCTTTTACTTCCTTACCCCCCTCCTCGTTGGGCTCGGTCACAGCGCGGAACCCCCAAAATAGGATGCCCACGCCTACCCCCAAACGACAATGAGATAGAGCTTCTTCATTTCCTTACCCTTTTCCACGTCCTTGCTGCAACCAACTTCCATCCATTTTCAAGTATATCGTAACGAGAACTTAATGCACAAGTTCCCAGATTTTTGGGTTGTGGTTGCGTTTCCGGGGCATATCGGGCAGGGCCCCGTCATTCTCGTCGCCGTCGCCACCCCGCCGCAGGCAGGGCTGCCGGGCTTTAGCCGGCAGGCACCACCCTTAGACACCTGCTTTAGCTGGTGGTCATCGCACGCCCTGCATCCGTCATGCCAGCCGGCTTTAGCCGGGCTTCTCGAACAAGGGATTCATCCACACATTGCCGCGCAAATACAGCCGCACCCAATCTTTGGGTTCAGGAAACCACAGCGGACATTAAGAGACCATTAAAATCGCTGGAAAAAGTAGAGAGCCCACGTTTGCGAGGTAAGCAGCCCACAAGCCCTGCCGAACAGCACCCCTCGAGCTGCGCAGGCCGACGTTAAAGTCCGCGCTTCAGCGCCTCCAGCGGCGCCACGTCTGCACGCAGCATTCATCAGCACGGCGAGCCCCCAAGAAACTCCCCCTCCAAGGAGGCAAGTGCGGTAACGACACTACTCGGCGGCGAGCGGCCCGCTTCCTCCGATTGGCGTGCACATCAGGAAGCTGCCTCCGGAGACGCTCCCCGCGAAATAGTTCTTCTCCAGATTCTTTCTCAGTTCCGGGGCGGCTTTCTGGTCGAGCAGAACCATCGCGCAGCCCCCCAACCCCGCCCCGGATAGCTGCGCTCCATAGACCCCCGGAGTGGACTTCGCGATATCCACAATCAGGTCAATGTGGGGCGCGCTGCATCCGTACCAGCCGGGCTGCAGATGGATAGCAGCGGAGTCATCGGTTTCCGCGCGGGAAATCAGGTCGAGGATAAACTCGTCGGTTTCTCCCGCCGGGAATTGCATTCTCTTTCCGTCGCTTGCGGCGAACGTAACTCTATCGCCATCGTGTGAGATGTTCATCAGGCGACCGACGCCTTCCACATCTCCTCTCCGAAGATAGTCAGCGCACAACCTGCTTCTTTCGCATTCCGCGAGTCCGAAAAGGGCAACCCCTCTCACGTTGTAGCCGCCCTCAGGCTCGCGATGCGATGCGAAAAAAGTCTCTATCTCACCCCTTGCCTCCGCAGGGATAATCTCCCGGCAGGCTCGCCTTGACATCGAGCGCGGCAGGCAGAGGATTTCCCTGTAAATATCGGCGAGAGATGCGCCGAGTTTCGACGCACGGACGTCCCGAAAGTGCTCGATGGCAGCAGCCCAGTGCGGGTTGTTCTTCTTGATGAGCGCTTTTGCGATGGCGTACGCGGTGACCTTTGCGTTGTAGATGTTTTTTGTGTCCTCGCTTTTCCTCGCTTTGATGCCCGAGTCGCAGATGGCGAGGCAGCATTCCAGCGGGAAGTCAACCACTTCCTCCACGGCGAACTCGAAGAACTTGACCTTCAGCACGCGTCCTCTCTCGGCGAGTTTCATGGCGGCGTGGTCGTTGAATCCGCCTCGTGTGCCAACGAACCATTCCCCCTCCCCGCAGATGACAGGAAACTCGTCCCTTTCCACCGGAAGACTGTTCACCAAAGCAACCGACTCGGCGGCAGCGACAACAAGGGCTGAAGAAGAACTCAACCCCGCCGCAATCGGTATATCGCCCGCGACCATGAGGTTCATGCCGCGGAGGCGATGGCGAGGGAACTTGTTCTGAAGGCGCAATATGGCAGACAGAATGTAAAGGCGCCAGTCCCCGCCGTGCTCGGCAAGGAAATCCGTAGTGGTTTGGGCGTTGACGAAACTCGCCCAGTCGTCCGGTGGGAGGCGACGGTCCAATTCCCTCAGCGAGAAACGTCCCGGCGGGAAGCTCGACGGGTCAACGTTGGCGACGCGGATGACGTCGTCGCTTCTGGCCTGAACGACCATGACAAGTTCGCGGTCTATGGCCAGCGGGTTGCAATGTCCGCCCTGGTGGTCAACGTGTCGGCCCATCAGATTGACCCTGCCAGGGCAGCGCACGATGGCAACCGGTTTTTCCCTTCCGTACGTCTCTCCGAACGAGACCACAGCCCTGCGTATAAGCGTCAGCCGCTGTCGAAGAATCTCCGGGCGATGACCGTAAACTCGAACCACCCCGCGGCCCAGCGCAGACTTCAGCGCCGCCCGGTCTCCCGCGCGAATGGCGTTAAGCGATTCTATCCAATCCGTGATTTGCCTGAACATATCGGAACAATTTGATGGCCGATTGCGCCGACCTCGTCGTTGGTGTGAAAAAACAGTCCGGCCCGCCGGCCTCAGTTAAAGGGAGATTATAACGGCAACCACCGTTTTCCGCAAAGAGTGATACACCTCTTTTCGCTCAGTAATGTCAAGAAAAATGTGCACAATGGTCTCATTCCTCACTTACGGGCGGCTGAAGCTGGAACCGTACAGTGCGCAGACAGGGCCCGTAACGCTGGCATCTTGTCCCGCGTTCCGCGGGGGACGCGCTCGGGACTGCCGCCGGGACGGCGGCGTTACCTTAGGCAACCTGGCCCACCGGGATACAGCCATTCCCGCCCGTAACTGAGGCATTACACAATGGTGTAGTCCACCAGTCTCGGGCGGATACCCTGCCAAGGCGGGGAAGGGAGAAAGGGAAGAGAAGGGTAACGCAAAGGCGCAGAGTCGCAGAGAGAAGAATGAGACGGACTGCGTCGTCACCTGCCGTGGCAGGGGCATCTTGCCCATGATTCCCACCGGCGGGATGCCCCGCCTGGGGGGTGGCTGCTTTTCTCGGCCTGAGGGCGAGGACGTGCTTCTTATGCGCGGGAGAGCCCTTTGGGGTCAAAGGCGTCTCGGAGGCCGTCGCCGAGGAGGTTGAAGGCCATGATGGCGAAGAAAATGAAGAAACCGGGGACGATGATCCAGGGGTATTGCTGGAGGTTGCCGGGGCTCATCGCCTGGGAAAGCATGTTGCCCCAGCTCGGCTGCGGCTCGTTGATTCCGAGACCGAGAAGGGAAAGTGCGGATTCCCCGATAATGTAGCCAGGGATTCGCAAGGTAGCAGCGACGATAGCGTAGGAAAAAGTGTTGGGGAGAATGTGTTTAACGATGATTCTGAAGCTGCCGGCGCCGATTCCCTTTGCGGCGAGGGCATACTCTTCCTGCTTGAGGGAAAGGACCATGCCTCTGATGACGCGGGCGAGCCCCGGCCAGCCCAGAAACGCCAGGATGACGACGATGAGAATGTATCGCTGCGTGGAGGTGAGGTCCCGCGGAAGCGCCGCGGTCAGGGAGAGAAGGAGGTAAAACGCGGGGAAGGCCATCAGAAGCTCGACGAGTCGCATGAGGGCGGTGTCGGTGAACCCGCCGAAATAGCCTGAAATGCCCCCGACAATCAGACCGAGCGTGAACGAAATGAACACTCCGATAAGACCAACGGTCAACGAGATTCTCGACCCGTAGCAGATTCTGGAGAAGATGTCGCGGCCGTTCCAGTCGCTCCCGAGGAGGCGTATTCGGCAAGGCTTCTCGACCCCGAAGAGATGTGTCCGGCACGAAATAATTCCCAGGAGCTTGTACTTCTCCCCTTTGACAAAGAACTTGATGTAGTAACGCTTGCTCCTGTCGAGCTTTTCGACCCACTCGCCCAGATCAAGCTCCGTGGTCCGGTTAAATACGAAGGGACGCAAGGAGAACCCTTTTTCGTCCCGAAATCGAATTTTATCGGGGGAGAGATACGGTCTCTTTCTGTCCTCATTGTCGTACCGGTAGGGGGCAACGAAGTCGGCGAACAGCGCGGTAAGATACATCACTACAAGAACGGCAAGCCCAACGAGGGCGAGCTTGTGGCGGCGGAGGCGCCTCATGGCGATGCGGAACGGCGAACGCTCCGCGGGTGGCGGATTTCGGATTTCGGATTTCGGATTTCGGATTTTTTTCACAGGATAACAGGATATACTGGATTTCATCCTGGCCATCCTGTTATCCCGTCGAAGTTATTCTCTTCTTTGCGCCTCTGCGCCTCTGCGTTATTCCCCAATCCGCAATCCGCAATCCGCAATGCTTTCATACGCCAACCTTTATTCTTGGATCCACAACTGCCAGAAGAATATCTGCGATGAGATTGCCCACGAGAAGGAGAACAGAGCTCATCATTAACCCGCCCATCACCAGGTAGATGTCCTGGGAACGAACCGCGGTCAGCATGAGTTCCCCCAGCCCGGGATAGTGAAGGATAATCTCGGTCAGAGCAATGCCGCTGAGAAGGGCGGAGAGCTGATAGCCGAAAATGGTTATCATGGGGTTGATGGCGTTTCGGAGAATGTGCTTGAAGATGACCTTCCTTTTGGAAAGCCCCTTTGCCCTGGCGGTCGTGATGTACTGAGCTCTCTTAACTTCCAGGACGTTTCCCCGCATGATTCGCATCAACCCCGCCACACCGCTGAGGATCATGACAGCCGCCGGTAAGGACATGTGCCAGAGGTAATCGAGCATTTTCCCGCAGAAGGAGAGCCTTTCATGGTTGATGCTCGTCACGTCGCCGACCGGAAGCCACTCCACACCCGACGCGAGCATCAGCAAGAGAAAAGCCACGAAAAAAGTCGGCAGGGACATCCCGATGAAAGCCAGAACCGAAAAGACTTTGTCGCTGAATGAATACTGTCTTATGGCGCAGTAGATGCCGAGGGGAACGGAGATCAGCCAGGTGAACACCATCGCCAGGAGCGAAAGACGGAGGGTTGCCATGACCCGCTTGGAGATAAGGGAGAAGACCTTCGTGCCGATGTACTTTGTGGACTCGCCGAAGTCGAGGTGCACGGCATTCCACAGCCAGCGGAAGTACTGCTCGGTCACCGGCCTGTCGAGACCATAGCTGCGGATAAGTTCCTTAAGGGTTTCCTCGCTGAACTGAGGGTTGAGGCGGTACTGCGCGGTGAAATCCAGCGGGGCTATCTGAATGATTATGAAGCTGATGATGGAGATGCCCAGAAGAGTCGGGAACATCTGCAAAATGCGAATGAATACGTACTTCCACGGCACAAAACCCTTACCGCAGAGAGCGCGGAGGTAGGTCGGGGGTCGGGGATCGGGGGTCGTGGATTGCGGATTGCGGATTGCGGATTTCGGATTGCGGAT
>CAZXGF010000043.1:0-44271 GCA_964640185.1 uncultured Verrucomicrobiota bacterium
ACAAGGGCTACTCTGCGTCCTATGAGCTCCGAACCTCAGCCGCCGGTAACTGAGGCATTACATTATTGCTCCGATTGATGGTAGGCGGCGCGAATTTCGCGCGCCATATCGGTCAGGGAAGTGGAAGGAAAACACGGACAAGACCTGACGGCGAATATGTTATTGCCTTCCCACCATAAGATGACTTTGCCGCACTTGCACTTGCAGTACAAGTATCTCCTGCCATCTATTCGCTTTTCCTGCAACTTGCCCGACCTGCAAATCTTGCCGATAGTCCTTTTGCCCGCGTTCAGCACCATGAAAAGCGAAAAGTCCCCGGCAGGGTGTAGATACCTCACCTCGACGGCATCTCGACGGCACTTGGGGCATCTCCTGGCGCCAAGGAGGAAACCCCACGTGTTCTTCAAGTCGGCGACAGCGATTTTCTTTTTCAGACGCGTGCTCATTTTTTTTGAGACATAAGCGACATCCGCGCCGACCACCTCGAGGGAAGGCTGGGACGCTTCGGCGTGATGGTCGAGAAGCTCCGAAAAGAAAGGAGAAAAACCATGGGAGCCGGGTAACAAAACAACGAGCGCCGACAGGACAATCAACACCATTGCCGCCAGCCCGGACGCTATCAGCGGTTTGGCGCGAAGCTTCGCGGGGACAAAGTAGAAGAAATCTCGCCATCCGGGAGAGCCAAGTCTGTCGAGTATCACCGCTCTCACTGCGGGGGGAGCTTCTTTGAACCGCAGCTTCTGGGAGAGGAGCTGCTTGACTCTCATGTGATCCCGAAAGGACTTGCGGCAACGAGGGCATTTCGCAAGATGTGCGCGGACGGTTTCGGCCTTGTCGGCTTCCAGCTCTCCGTCAAGGAGGGGGGAAAGATGCTCACCAATCCCGCTGCAATCCATTCTATTTGGCCTTTACTATTCCTTTGCTAACAGCCAGGTCGTAAAGCTTCGTTTGCAGTACTCCCCGCGCTCGAGAAAGTCTGGACCGCACAGTTCCAATCGGCGTGCCCATGATGTCGGCGATTTCCTTGTAGCTGAAACCGGCTATGTCGGAAAGAATCACCGCCATTCTGAACTCGGGCGGGAGCGATTCGAGGGCATACTTCACGTCGTCCTCGACCAGTTCCTCGAGGTCCGGGCTCAATTCCGATTCCGCGGAGGGCCTGGGCGGCGGGGCTGCCTCGACGCTTTGTACTCCTTCGAGTCGGTCGAAGCTGACGGTGGACGGCTCCTTTGCTTTCCTGCGGAACCTGTTGATGTAGTTGTTCTTCATGATCTTAAACAGCCATGCCTTGCAATTGGTTCCTTCCTTGAACTTATCGAAGAACCTATACGCCCGTAAGAACGTCTCCTGGACAAGATCCTCCGCGTCGGGGACGTTGCCCGTCATTCGCACGGCAGTGTTATAGAGAATGTCGAGGTGCGGCAAGGCAACCCGCTCAAATTCTTCTCGTTTTGTTTTTTTCTTCCTCGTGCGCATAGACTCTGATCTCGCTTCTCTCTGCGAAACCTCCGCCTTCACCTTGAAGGGTTGGCGGAGATAAGAGCAGGCGCCGCCCAACCCCGAGGGGATGCTTACTCCCAAATGATTCGGCCCCTCTCCGCCGTCGCTCCGGCCTCTCACAAAAAGGCGAAGGGAACAATTGCTCTCAATATTAGTTACTCATTTTACCAGAAGAATGTCCCTTTTTCAACGTCGCTCAGCGGTTGAGTGTGGCTACATTTGAGTGGCTGATCTTGCCAAGTGTAACGCCGCCCCGCCATGGCGGGGCGGTCTCGAGGGCGTCTCGCCCTCGATTCTTTCTTATATCCTTTGCGTCTTCGCGTCTTTGCGAGAGGTCTCCCCCGTCCCATTTCTCCCGCTAAGAAGCCAAGCGTCCTGTCCATCTTGTTTTTGACTTGCGGTTCTTCACTCCGAGTTCTGCGACGCGGAACAAACAAACCAAGGGCGAGTTCTCTACCACTTAAACGTAGCCGCACCCCGGCGGTTGGGTGTGGCCGCGTCTCCGTGGCGTCTCATGACGCCTTCTTTCGCTTTTCCCACAGGTGGCATTCACCTGGTGCCAATGTCGAGTCTCCGTCTCTACCCCACAATTGAGGAGAAAAGGATAGCATTTTAGCCGGGCTTTAGCCCCGCCAAGGCGGGGCAGTCGCGAGGGCGTCTCGCCATCCTGCTGCGTAAAGCGAGGCGGGAGGGGAAAAAAATCAGGAAAATGACCCTCGACAACTTGACCAAGTGGCCGTCGCGGAAGGTGGAGTTGCTGCGTCGAGTTCTTCGGGACGAGGCTCTTGTCCCCGTGAGGGAGGCTTTCGCCACGGAACGCTCCATTCCTCACGGTCATGTGGAGGCGGTGCTGGGGACGATTCGGAACCTGGGATTGGACAAGTTGATTTCGTCGAAGCACTGCAGAGAAGGTGACCTGACGGTCGCCATGGTCGTCGAGCAGTTGATTCACCCCTGCTCGAAACTTGCGACGACCAGGCTGTGTCCATCGGTGAGAGAAACCGGGCGTGGTCGCCGGCAACCACGGGGCATAAAGACAAAACGTGTAGCCTCGGTTTCCAGGAGGAAACTTACGTAATCAGCGAAAATAAAGATGGGCCAGGCAGGACTCGAACCTGCGACCAACGGATTATGAGTCCGTCGCTCTGACCGACTGAGCTACTGGCCCTAACAAAGGTTAGTGGCTTTCTAACAGCAGGTTACGACTGAGGCTTGCTTGGCGCCCGCTGAGTCTTGTTGGTCACTATGCCATACAATGACGGAACTTCCGGACTTATGCCGCTGAACCCCTTTCATCGTTTGTAGAATAACACAACATGAATAGTGCCAACAAGCAGTTTCTCGTGGCCTGCTATGTTCGGAAAGGAGGAAAAGTGTACAGGACCGACTTCACCGTTCGGGGCCGTCGCACACGCACACGTATTGGAAGGGCAACCCAGGGCTACACCGAGAGGTTCGCCACAGAACTGTGGGCAAAGATGCTTCTGGGGCACGCACTCCCAGCCGGAGGGAAATCATCAGAGATGAGCCTACCCGAGGTGATGGAAAAGAGTTTTCAGGTATCGTCCAGCAACAATGCTCCTCGTGCCGTTGAAAAAGAGAGGCTTGCTCTCCGATTAGAGAGGTGCTTCAGCGGTTTTTGCACTTCGCAGAGGTTTATAGAGAAGAGTTGATACTCTTTCCGCACAGTCCAGCGACGTTATGTCGCCGTCGCCTCTTTTCCTTTTCACAGCTCGGCGGTCTGGCCCCGCTGCGGAATGAGCACGTCCCGTGAGCCGAGCTGGCGGAGGGCTTCGGAGAACGGCTCCGCTTGGTCCATTTCTCCATGCACGACAAAGGCTTGCCTGAACTTCGCGCCCACCTGCCGAAAGTACTCGAGCAGCTCGTTTCGGTCGGCGTGGGCGCTGAGGGCGTTTATTGAATGCACCTTTGCTCTCAGGCGATATTCGTCGCCAAAGATACGGATGGGCTTGCGGTGTTCCATGATGCGTCTGCCGAGGGTATTCTCCGCCTGGTAGCCGACGAAGAGGATGGCGTTTCGTCCGTCCTCGATGTTGTTGGCGAGGTGGTGAAGGATGCGTCCTCCTTCGCACATCCCGGAAGCGGAGATGATTATCATGGGACCCTCGGCGAAATTGAGCGCCTTGGAATCCTCGACATCGGTGGTATAAGTCAATCCCCGAAAAGTGAACGGCTCGTCCCCTTCCAATACGGTGCGGAGAGCCTCTGCGTCGTAACATTCCTCATGCTTCTCATAGACTTCCGTCGCGCGGGACGAAAGAGGGCTGTCAACGTACATCGGAATGTGCGGAATCTCGCCCGCTTCGTAAAGCTCCCTGAGGAAATAGACCATCTGCTGCGTCCTGCCGACGCTGAAGGAGGGAATGAGCAGTTTCGCCTTGCGCTCGGCGACCTCCAGAACCAATGCCTTCAGGGCGCCTTTCACGTCTTTTCGCGGAGGGTGGAGACGATTTCCGTATGTGCTTTCGGTAATGAGGTAATCCACATCCCGCACCACCACAGGGTCTCGGAGGATGGGCATGTCCGTACGCCCCAGGTCGCCGGTGAACAGGAGACGGGCGCCGTTTCCGTTCTCTTTGAAGTCAATTGTCGTTACCGCCGAGCCGAGGATGTGTCCCGCGTCGCGGAAGGTGATTTCCAGCCCGGGAACGACTTCTCTCTTCATGTCGTAGGGAACGGTCTCAAACTGCCCCATTGTGCGGTCCACGTCTTGCGGCAAACACAGAGGCTCAAAGAGCTTTTTTCCCTGCTTCTCACGTTTCTTGTTGACGTAGCGGACATCCCTCAACTGAAGGTGCACGCTGTCACGCAGCATGATGTCGCAGAGGTCTGCGGTGGCGGGCGTGGCGAAAATCTTCCCTGAAAAGCCGCGATTCACGAGAGTGGGGAGATTGCCACTGTGGTCAATGTGGGCGTGGGAAAGAACCACCGCGTCAATCGAGCCGGCATCAAAGGGGAGATTGCGATTTCGCTCGAAGGCTTCCTTTCGCTTCCCCTGGCACAAGCCGCACTCGAGCAGCACACGGCTGCCATTGATGGTGAGGAGGTGCATCGAGCCGGTCACTTCACGAGCAGCTCCAAAGAATGTTATCTTCATGGCGTCTTTCCCTTCTCTTTGCATGTGAAGTTGTGGGACACGGGCGGTTTCCGAGCCTGAGCACGGCCCGCACCAGTGAGGCGCGTAATGCCTCAGTTACCGGCGCCTGAGATGCAGATCTCATGGGACCCAGAGCAGCCCTTGTGCCGGTGGCATCCTGCCCCCGCCGAGGGCGAGACGCCCTCGGGACTGCCGCCCCGCCATGGCGGGGTGTCCTTCTCACCTTATTCTCCCCGCCTTTGCGCCTTTGCGTTAAGCTGCTTTTCCCTTCTTGCCTCCTTCGCCTCGGCCGGCTATCCGCCCGAGACTGAGCGATTACTGATGCGCGCCCATCGCCGATCTCCAAAAAAGCATCGGTTTCCGGAACCAACCATTGACCTGCTTCCAATAGCTCGCTCTGGCTCCTGACATTAAAGGCGCCGTGCAGCCCTTTCGCCCCGAAAGCATACGGAGGCGAACTGTTTTTGCTATTATAGGTTCGTCATTCGGGATTGCAACTGCAATCGCGTGATGGAAGGCCTCTCCGCGGAAATCACTTTTGAGCGGCGGGGTGCGAGGCTATACTCGGAAAAGCGGAATGCACAGTTTTCACATCGCGTCTCGAAAGGGTGGATGCACAGCGACCACGCAGAACGGTTCTGGAATTTGCCATGAGAAGATGGCTGATTGGGACATCGGGGTGGAGCTATAAGCACTGGCAAGGCGTCTTCTATCCGGAGAGCCTCAAGAGCAAGGACTGGCTCTCCTTCTACACGAAGACCTTCACGACCGTGGAGGTCAATTCCACTTTCTACCACATGCCGCAGGAGAAAACCATGGACGGTTGGCGGGAGAAGTCGCCCGATGGTTTCATTTTCACGCTGAAGATGAATCGCTTCGTCACGCACCGCAAGAAGCTCGATGGCGTTGAGATTTTGCTCAATCAATTCTTCGACAGGGCGCGGCGGCTCGGCGAGAAGCTGGGCGTGATTCTTCATCAGCTTCCGCCCTCCATGAAAAAGGACATTCCGTTGCTCGCCTCGTACCTCCAACTTCTCCCCGGGGAGATGAAGCATGCCGTCGAGTTTCGGCACGAGTCATGGTCGGACGACGAAACCTTCCATCTCCTTCGCTCGAAAGGAATTGCCTACTGCGTCGTCAGCTCTCCCAGCTTGAAGGCGCACGTTCGAGCGACAGCTCCCTTCGCCTACATCCGAATGCACGGCCCGTCTGGATGGTACGCATCCTGTTACAGCGACGAGGAGCTGCGAGAATGGTCGAGACACATCGTCGGGCTGGCGAAGGAAGGCTGCGACGGCTACGTCTATTTCAACAATGACTACGCCGGTTTCGCCGTTCAGAACGCCTTGACCCTGAGAGGAAATCTGCGCCATCGCTCTCGCAACCACATTCTCTCCGTCGTGTGAATTCGGTCCCGTAGTTGAGGTCTCGCTAACTCCTCCGCGGACGCGGCGATCCGTTGATGACTTGTCGGTTAAAGGGAAACGATGCTCTGCCGGAAGTGAGTGAACAAATGACCGACGACCGCTATTTCAAAGACTATTGGTGGGCGGTCGGCTCTCATCTGTGTGCCGCGAACTGTATATTGAGGATGAGCCTATTACGCCCTTTCAGCGCTCTTGTGTTTCATCACGTGCAGTTCCCAGGGCGCTGCCCTGGGCTGGAATACTGCGCCCTTTCAGGGCTGAAAGCTGCTTTCGCGTCGCCCTGTAAGGGCAGACCTAATAAAGCTCAGGGCAACGCCCCGAGAAAAAGTGCCGGTTGGAGAATAGCGAGTCCTGAAAGGGCGAGATAATCCCCTCACGACTCCAAAGTTTCCTCAGGGCGAGTTCGAGTAGGCCGGCGCTTTGCCCTCCTCGTAAAGGCGGCGTGGCGACGGGCTCGAGATTCGCGCACGGGCTGGGTCCAAGGACAATTCCGCCACTGAAATGCGGCCACACGCGGGGCGGGCCTCATGTTGCAATTAGGAGCACTACGGCTTATACTCCGCCTGAGGCTCGTCGCGGCAGGAGGGCAGGAAGGGGAGAAACCGCGTGCGGGCCCACTAATGATACCGGTTGAGGAGAAGCTTCGATGATGCAACGTAAGCCGCTCAATTCTGTTTTGATCAAGCCAGCGGACGCGGACTGCAATATGGCGTGCGAATACTGTTTTTATCTCCACAAAGGGGAATTGTATCCCAAAAGGAAAGTCCACCGCATGAACGCTCAAGTGCTCGAGGAGCTTGTGCGACAGGTCATGCGGACCGGCGAGCGGATGGTCTCCTTCAACTGGCAGGGAGGCGAGCCGACCCTCATGGGGCTGGACTTCTATAAAAAAGCACTTGCTTTTGAGGAACAGTACGGGCTCTCGGGGCAGGCCGTCGGCAACGGTTTTCAGACAAATGGAATCCTTATCAACGCCGAATGGTGCGAATTCCTCAAGGAATACAACTTTCTGGTGGGGCTGTCATTGGACGGGCCACAGCATGTCCACGACCGGTATCGCCACGACCGAGGGGGCCGGCCGACATGGGAGCGGGTCATGAAAGCCGCCGAGCTCATGGGGAGATACGACGTCGCGTATAACATCCTCGCGGTGGTGAACGATTACTCGGCGAAGTTTGCGAAAGAGACGTACTCGTTCTTGACGAAGCAGGCTTTCCCCCCCCGCGATGTGGAGAAGTTCCTCCAATTCATCCCAATCGTCGAGACCGATCCTGAGACCGGCCGGGCGGCGTCGTTCTCGGTTTCCGCCGAGGCTTTCGGAAGGTTTCTGTGCGAGATTTTCGATTGCTGGCTGGCTGATTTCCGGGAAGGATGGCCAACCGTCTCCGTACGCTTCTTCGATACGGTTTTCCATTCATACGTGGGTCTGGAATCGCCGGAATGCACGGCCATGAGGGAATGCGGCCCATACGTCGTCGTCGAGCACAACGGAGATGTTTATTCCTGCGACTTCTTCGTGGAGCCTCGATGGAAACTCGGCAGCCTCCTGAAAGGCAATCTGGTAGAGATGCTCAACAGCCCACGACAGCAGGAGTTCAGGCACATGAAAGCCGACCTCCCGCAGCCGTGCTTGAAATGTCGCTGGCTGAGCATTTGCCGTGGCGGGTGCACAAAAGACCGCCTCCGCGACCCCGCGGATAAGGGGCTGTGCCATTTCTGTACCTCATACAAGATGTTCTTTGAGCATGCCGACGAGCAGTTCCGCAGCCTGGCGGAGAAGTGGCGAAAGAACCACTGAGGCCTCACCCGCCCTGCCAGCGAGAAGTGCAAGTTTGCCACCAGCCCACGCGGGGTAACACATTCCGTCGCCTTTTACGCGTGGGAATCCAGCGTTGTCAGGTGCCCTAATCTTTGCCAACACACTCACTCAAATGAAGCCATTCGCGTCAAACCGGGTGCGGCTGTATTTCTGTGGCAAGGTATGGATGAATGCCTTGTTCGAGAAGCCCCGCCTCGGCGGGGCTAAAGCCCGGCTAAAATGCTATCCTCTTCTCCTGAATTGTGGGGTAGAGACGGAGACTCGACATAGGAACCAGGTGAATGCCACCTGTGGGAAGAGCGAAAGAAGGCGTCATGGCACGCCACGGAGACGCGGCCACATCTGTTAAACGCTGAACATTGACAAGGAGGTAAAAGCATTGGTATCCTGATTTCCGAAATGGATTGAGAATATTCGGAGAGGGTTAGCTCGTGCCGTGGTTATACAGAAGCCTGGAAGGTTGCTTGATCGCTGCGTTATGGCTGGTTAGTACCTGTGGCCGCAAGATCAGGCGTCGTAAGGCCCTCCAAGCGATACTCTTGGTGTCGCTGCTTTTGGAGGTAATCCTCGTCCATACGGATTACCAGTCCGGGTTGGGGGACCTTTCGACGGTCTTTCTGCTGCTTCTGTTGCCGCCACTGGTGCTGATGACAGTGATTGTTCATGAGGTCAGTCACGGGTGGGTTGCCCTTCAGCTTGGCGACCCGACAGCCAAAGAGAAAGGAAGGCTGAGTTTCAATCCATTGAAGCACATTAGCTTCAAGTGGACGGTCCTTTTCCCCATCACGACCTTCTATCTTTTCAAAGTGGCTCTGATTATGCCAAAGCCGGTACCGATTAGACCGAGGAACTTCGAGAATCTGAGAAAGGATATAATGTTGGTGGGGCTCGCGGGACCTGCGGTCAACATATTATTGATGTTGTTTTTCGCCGCGGTTCTCGGCAGTGGAGTAATCCCCCACGGAGGGATGGGGTCCTTTGTGCGAGAGCTTCTGATGGTGCTGATTATCATGAACATGGTTCTTGCGATGTTCAACCTCCTTCCGATCCCTCCCCTGGACGGGTCGCGTGTGCTCGTGGGCCTTTTGCCAGCGAGGGAGACTGCGTTCTTGATGGGGAGAAGGGTTCAGATTCTTGGATTGGTGTTCGTTTTCACTTTGGTTATCGGAGCGGCGGTCAGCGTGGGGATACCGAGGATGTTGATTCCCCCCATCAAGTTTGTCTGGCAGATACTCGGGCTGGATCAGGGCGAACTTGAAAGGATGTTTGCGGGCTAGCGCCTGGGCAGGCGCCTGGGCAAGCGAGAAGCCTAACAAGAAGCGAATAGAGAGGACATGTGGAAAGAGGGAATGTTTCATGAGGAGACTTTTCAGCGGAATTCAACCCAGTGGCGAGCTACACATCGGCAACTACCTCGGCGCCATTAGAAACTGGGTGAAAATGTTGACGGACTACGACTCGATATTTTGCATCGTTGACTATCATGCCATCACGGCCAGTTACGAGACCGAAATCATGCAGGAGCGTATCGTGAACGCGGCCGCCGAATGCATCGCCTGCGGGCTGGACCCCGACAAATGCACCATCTTCGTCCAATCGCACGTCCCGGAGCACACGGAATTGGCGTGGATATTCAATACCGTCACCCCGATGGGCGACCTCCGGCGGATGACGCAGTTCAAGGAGAAATCCGAGCAGCACAAGCAAAACGTCAACGTCGGGCTTTTCGACTATCCGGTGCTTCAAGCCGCGGACATCCTCCTTTACAAAGCGGAGGCGGTCCCGGTGGGCGAAGACCAGGTCCAGCACATCGAGTTCTCACGGAGGGTTGCGAGGGCCTTCAATTCCCGCTACGGTGAGACATTTCCCGAGCCGTTTCACATTACGCCGAGAATCGGGCGAATCATGGGGCTCGACGGCAAAAGCAAGATGAGCAAGAGCCTGAAAAACCATATCTCCCTTTCCGATTCCGAAGAGACCATCAAAAAGAAGCTTGCCACGGCGGTTACCGACGTCAACCGCAAGCGTCGCAACGACCCCGGCAATCCCGACATCTGCAACATTTTCACCTTGCACAAACTCCTGTCGAAGAACAGCGAGATCGAGTACGTGAACGTCGAGTGCCGAAGGGCGGGCATCGGATGCATCGAGTGCAAGATGATGCTCGCCGCGAACATGAACGCAGAGCTGGAGCCGATCCGTGCCAAGGCCCGGGACCTCAAAGAGCACCCCCAACAAGTGTGGGAGGTGCTGGAAGCTGGCAGACAGAGATGCAAGCCGATAGCAGCCGAGACAATCCGCGAAGTGAAAACGAGAATGGGGCTTCTGTAGAACCGTGCAATGTCCGACTGGACATCTTCGAGGGCCCCCTCGACCTTCTTTTGTACCTCATTCGAAAGGAGGAAATTGACATTTACGACATCCCCATCGCCCGCATAACGGAGCAATATCTTCACTACCTCGGGATGATGCGGATGCTCAACTTGACTTTTGCGGGGGAGTTCGTCGCTATGGCCGCGACGCTCATCTTCATAAAGTCGAGGATGTTATTGCCCCCCGAGGAGAGGACAGAGGAGGAGGAAGAACCGATTGAGGACCCGCGCGCCGAGCTGGTCATGCAGCTCGTCGAATACAAGCAGTTCAAGGAGGTCGCCGAGGACCTCGAGGGAATGGAGTCGAAGCAGCAAGTCACGTTTCAGCGTCACGACCCCAGCGTACCGCTTTTGGAGATGGTCGAGCGGCCCCTCTCCGACGTCAGCACATTCGACCTTTTGAGCGCCTTCTCGGTGGCACTGGAGCGCGCCGCAAAAAAAGAGGCGATTCACGAGGTTCCCGAGGAGGAGGTCACCGTTGCCGAGCGAATACAAATGATTCTGAATAGATTGCGGAAAGAGAAAGAGATTCTCTTTCACTCCTTGTTTCCGGAAGAGGCGAGCCCCGTGATGATTGTGGTGACTTTCCTCGCGTTACTGGAGCTGATAAGAACCAAGAGAGCTGCCGCGGTGCAGCGACGGCCATTCGCCGAGATTCGAATCCTGGCTACGTAATTGGGGCGAGCGCACTATGGCCCGAAGGGCAACCAAGCCCGACACAGCAAAAATCAAGGCAGTGGCGGAAGCGCTGCTGTTCGTCTCCGACAGGCCCGTGAAGATTTCGGAGATCATCCGGGTTCTCGCCGATAGTGGTTCGCTGTCGCGACTTGCCGTCGTGGCTGCCCTGGAGGAATTGAAGGTTGACTACATCCAATCGCAAAGGAGCTTTCGATTGGCGGAGATCGCCGGCGGCTACCAATTGCGGACGATGCCGGAGTTCGCCCGCTACATCAGCGGGTTTCTGTCGGGGCAGGAAAGGACCCGCCTTTCCCGGGCCTCGCTGGAGACTTTGGCTATCATCGCTTATCGGCAGCCGGTAACCCGCTCGGAGATCGAGTCCATCCGAGGGGTGGACGTCAGTGGGATTCTCAAAATGCTCCAGGAAAAAAGCCTGATTAAAATCGTGGGGAGAACCGATTCGCCGGGGAGACCTTTCATCTACGGGACGACAACTCTGTTCCTCGAGCACTTCGGGCTGAACAACCTTTCCGACCTTCCCCGCGCCGGAGAGCTGACGCTCCCCGAGCTGCAAGAACAAAAAGCTCCTCCAAGAGGACAAACTCAAAATGAAAGAGAAGCAGTTGCAGCGCCTGCTCCGCCCGCACAGAAAGCGGATTGAGGAACTCGACGCGAAGATCGTCGCTCTCATCAGTGACAGGGCGAAAGAGGCCGTCCAGATAGGCAAAATCAAAGGCGAGCTCAATGAGCAAGTCCTCGACACCGTGCAGGAGAAGCAAGTCTATAAAAGAATCTCCCGCCTCAATCAAGGTCCCCTTCCCGATTCTGCGCTGCGGGCGATTTATCGGGAGGTCATGTCGGGGTCACTCGCTCTCCAGAGAACGCTCAAAGTAGCCTACCTCGGCCCGGAGGCCACCTTCACGCATCAGGCTGCCCTTGCCAAGTTCGGTCGCTCGGTCGAGTACCTCCCGACCAATTCTATAGCCGACGTCTTTTACGAAGTCGAGACCAAAAGAGCCGACTACGGGGTTGTCCCTATCGAGAACTCGACGGATGGGGCGGTGAATCGCACCCTCGACATGTTCATAGATTCTGACCTGAGAATTTGTTCCGAAGTTCTCTTCGAGATATCGCATTGCCTTCTGGCAAAATGTCGCAAGGATCGAATCAAAAGCATATACTCCAAAGGAGAGGTTTTCGGACAATGCAAGTTGTGGCTCCGGGCCAACCTCCCCCGGGCGGAGTACATCGAGACGTCCAGCACCTCCCGGGCCGCGGAGATCGCCGGGGAAAAACCCGGTTCCGCAGCCATCGCCAGCGAGGTTGCCGCCAGCCTGCATGGGCTTCGCGTCGTGGCGCGCTCCATCCAGGACACAACCCACAACTTGACTCGTTTCCTCGTCATTGGCGCCAGCGAAAGCCCCAGGAGCGGCGACGACAAGACCTCTGTTATGTTCTACATGAGAGACAGAGTCGGCGCCCTTCACGACATCCTCCAAGTATTCAAGGAAAGCGGCATAAGCCTGACCATGATTGAGTCGCGCCCTTCCGGGAAGAAACCTTTTGAGTACTATTTCTTCGCCGATTTCGCTGGCCACGTTACCGGCGAGAAGGTGGCCGCGACTCTCAAGAAGCTCAACAAGAAATGCGGGCTCCTGAAGGTACTGGGCTCCTACCCCAGAAGCCCGTGATTTCAGCAAGCCAAAACCGGAGCAACCAGCGGGACAACCATGATTATTATCCTTAAACCATCGGCTACGGAAGAACAGAGACAGCACATTATCGAGAAGATAGAATCTCTTGGCCTTCGCCCAAATGTCTCCGTGGGAGTCAAGAGGACTGTCATAGGCGTCATCGGCCCGGAAGATGTCGTGCGAAGTGTCCCTCTGGAAGCCTTCGCCGGGGTCGAAAAGGTCGTCCCCATTCTCCAGCCCTTCAAGTTGGTCGGCCGGGAGTTCAAGGAGGAGGACAGCGTAGTCCAGGTGGGCGACGTCCGGATTGGCGGGCGGAAATTCGTCGTCGGAGCGGGCCCCTGCGCCGTCGAGAACCGCGAGATGCTTTTGGAGACCGCCAGCTTCGTGGCGAGCTGCGGCGCAGCCGTGCTGCGAGGCGGCGCCTTCAAGCCGAGAAGCTCCCCATACAGTTTCCAGGGTCTCGGCGAGGAAGCGCTTAAGTACCTCGCGGAAGCCCGAGAAAAGACCGGCCTCCCTATCGTCACGGAGCTGATGGACCCACGGGACATCCCCCTCATCGAAAAGTACGCTGACATGGCCCAGATAGGCATGCGCAACATGTCAAACTTCGCGCTTTTGAGAGAGCTTGGCGGACTTAGCAAACCGGTCCTCCTGAAAAGGGGGAACATGGCCACGATTAAAGAGTTCCTGATGTCTGCCGAATACATCGCCACAAACGGCAATTTCAACGTCGTCCTCTGTGAAAGAGGAATAAGAACCTTCGAAACCACCACCCGCAACACCCAGGACCTCAGCGCCGTTCCGGTCATCAAGCAGCTCAGTCACCTCCCGGTCATCGTGGACCCGAGCCACGCTACCGGGAGGAGAGACCTGATTGAGCCGCTGTCGAAAGCCGCCGCTGCCGTCGGGGCGGACGGATTGCTGGTGGAGGTTCATCCGAGCCCCGAGACGGCCATGAGCGACGGACCCCAATCGCTAACTATGCCCCAATTCGCTCAACTGATGAAGAACCTGGCGCCGGTGGCCAGGGCTGTCGGCAGGGAGTTTTAAAAAAGGAGGCGACTTCTGACCCGGAAAAAGGAAATGTTCAACAAGATAACCATTGTCGGAATGGGTTTGATGGGCGGCTCCCTCGGCATGGCCTGCCGTCAGAGGGGCCTCGCCAGAAAGGTCGTTGCCGTCGTTCGCCGCCCTTCAGCGGTGGAAGAAGTCCGCAATCACGATGCGGCAGATGAAGTTTTCCTCGAAATCTCCGACGGCGTCGCGTCAGCCGACCTGGTCGTCATGGCCACACCCGTGGAGTCCATCCCCGGCCTGGCCCGTCAGTGCCGCGGGGCCCTTCGGCGTGGCTGCATCGTTACCGATGTCGGCAGCGTAAAACAATCCCTCGTCTCTCGAATGGAGAGGCTTCTGGCGTCCACCTGCCACTACGTTGGCGCCCATCCGATGGCCGGCTCGGAAAAAAGCGGCATAGATATCGCCTCGCCAGCGCTGTTTGAGGGAGCCACCTGCATCCTTACGCCAACCAAAAGTTCCAGCCCGAGCGCGGTGCGAAAGGTTCGCAAGTTCTGGGAGGCGCTCGGCTGCCAGGTGGTCTATCTCAGTCCCCGACAGCACGACCTCAGCATTGCCCTGGTCAGCCATCTGCCGCATGTGGCCGCATCGTGCCTGGTCAATGCGCTCGCGCGCAGCTCGCCCGACCCACTTTCCGCGGTGAAGCTCGCGGGAAAGGGCTTCAAGGACACAACTCGCATCGCCGCCGCTTCCCCGAACCTCTGGGTGGGAATCAGCATCGAGAATAGGGCGGCTGTTCTCCGCTCCCTGAAAAGCTTTAGCCACGAGATTTCCGAGTTCGCCGCCCTTCTGGAAAAAAAGGACCGCCACGGGCTCGAGGCTTTCTTTCAAAGAGCGAAGCAGCTCAAGGAAAGTTCTAACTGAAAGGATTTGACAGGATGACAGGATGTAGCGTGGCCGGCGCTTCACAACGATGGCTATCCTGTTATCGCGTGTAGGGATTTGACAGGATGACAGGATAGAGCAACGGTATGGAATCAATGGAAATAACGAAAGCTCGCTCGGTGACTGGAACGATTGTGCCACCCGGTGACAAGTCGCTGTCTCATCGCGCGCTGATTCTGTCGGCTATCGCGGACGGCATTTCCACGGTCGCCAATTTTCTTCCCAGCGAGGACTGCCTTTGCACCGAAAGGGCCCTGCGGCAAATGGGCGTGCGAATCGAGCGCCCCGGCACAACTGTTCGTCTCGTGCACGGTGTGGGACTTCACGGGCTGCAACACCCCCAGACCGACCTTTGGATGGGGAACTCCGGCACCTCCATGCGCCTTCTGACAGGGCTCCTTGCAGCTCAAAACTTCAAGTCCCTACTCAAAGGGGACGAGTCCCTCCAGAAACGCCCCATGAAGAGGATTATCCTTCCGCTGAGGATGATGGGCGCCGAGATTTCCCCCGCCAACAAAGAAGGGAATCCCCCGCTGCACGTATCCGGCCGCTCCCTGCTTGGCGTGCGTTACACCTCTCTGGTGGCTTCCGCCCAAGTCAAGTCATGCCTGCTGCTCGCCGGGCTATACGCGGAGGGAAAAACCACTGTCACCGAGCCTGCGAAGTCCCGCGACCACACTGAGAGAATCCTCCCCGCCTATGGCGTTAAAGTGGAGGTGGAGGGCAATTCCGTTACCGTTTACCCCCCGCAATCATTGCGTCGCGTTGACGCGGAGCTGGCGGGAGACATTTCGTCTGCCGCACACTTCATCGTCCTCGCCACTCTCTCCCCGGGCGCAGAATTGAGAATAAGGAACGTCGGCGTCAACCCCACAAGAACAGGCGCCCTCGACGTCCTCCGCCGCATGGGAGCAAATATCGAGATAGATACTTCCCCCTACCGCGAGGACACGCTCGGAGAACCGCGAGGAGACCTCCTTGTTCGCTCCTCGCCCCTTTCCGCCACCACCATCGGCGGCGAGGAAATCCCCCGGTGCATAGATGAGATTCCCGTCCTGGCAATCGCCGCTTCTCTCGCCCACGGCGACACCGTCATAAAGGACGCTCGCGAGCTGAGGGTTAAGGAATGCGACAGGATTAACGCTGTGACCACGAACCTTCGCAAAATGGCCGTCGCTGTCGAAGAAACAGATGATGGCATGGTTATTCACGGGAGAGATGCGTTGACTCCGGTCACGCCTCGGGTCGTGATTGATTCTTTTGGAGACCACCGCATCGCAATGGCTTTCGCCATCGCTGGTCTCCTCGCGGACGGCGCCGCGACCACCGTCACCAACACCGCCTGCATCAAGACATCCTTCCCGGGCTTCGAAGAAATCATCTCTCAATTCCGATAGTTTCCGCCAACCTCCTCGCGCCGCCGCTGCCTTTTCGGCTGTCCTCAGGGTGCAGCGGACTTACTGCTCTGATTCATAAGTTCGGTCAGGTATTCGGCTTCTGCGAGAAGGAAAAGGCTACGAAACACATCAGATTTTGCATTTGCGTTACATGGCCCTACTTTCGAACACCCGTACTAAGTGCGCGCGCGTAGCCAATCAATTCCCATAAAGACACACACATGCCGGGCGTAGGCGACGCAACAACCTGAGCGCGCACAATCCGGGGCATACCTTTTTAGCCGCCGGCTTCAGCCGGTGGCTAAAGCCCGGCAAACAGGCAACCCTCATCCCCTCGATTGTGCCATAAAGTGGGAAACTCGATCCCCCGAGACGCGGGACATGACATGCCACCGAAACACAGCCACACCCAGGTGGACCTTTCAGTTGAAATGTTGCACGCTTCGAGGTAAGGTTTTTGGTGAACAGCGACATGAAGAAATGGGGGATACTATGGGAACAGGAGAGTGTTTGCGTGCGTCCGTGAGGAGGCTTGGGGCACTTCTCTGCGTCTGGGTCGTTTGCTTTTCCCCTTTCCGAGGTGAGACCAGCGAGTCGTACACCATTGTGGAGATATGGCCGGATCGCCCCGAGTCGTGGCATTTCACGCACCCGTGGGGCGTAGCCGTGGATTCGTCGGGAAGCGTCTTCGTCGCGGACACCGGCAATGACGTGATCAAAAAGTTCGACCGCTCGGGGAAATTGCTGGCGAGTTGGGGCTGCCACGGTGCCGCGGATGGAGAGTTCTACTACCCTCAAGGCATAGCCGTGGACTCGTCTGGCGACGTCTTCGTGGTGGACAGCCGAAACCACAGAGTTCAGAGGTTCGATTCCTCGGGAAGTTTTCTCGGCAAATGGGGCTCAGAGGGCTCCGATGACGGAGAGTTTGGGCAAAGCCAGCAGGGAGATGGGCCTTCGGGAATAGCAGTGGATTCGTCAGGATCTGTCTTTGTGTCCGACCCCTACAACAACAGGATTCAGAAGTTCGATTCCTGCGGCGAATTCATCGGCAAGTGGGGCTGTGAGGGAAGTGAGGATGGGGAGTTCCGCGGGCCTCGAGGGATAGCGGCAGATTCATCTGGGAACGTTTTCGTCGCCGACAGGGGGAACCACAGGATTCAGAAGTTCGACTCGTCGGGGAACTTCCTCAAGATGTGGGGCTCGAAAGGCGCCGGTGATGGGGAGTTAGGGGCACCCCTTGACATTGCGGTGGATCCCTCGGGGGATGTTTACGTCGCAGAGGTTACGAACGAGAGGATTCAGAAGTTCGACTCCTCCGGGAAATTCCTTGACAAGTGGGGCTGGCACGGCGCCGGGGACGGAGAGTTTGCGAAGTGGGGGCCGATTGGAATGGCAATGGGTCCCTCTGAGGACGTCTTCATTGCAGATTTCGAGAACCACAGGATTCAGAGATTGGATTTGCATGGGAATTTCCTGGGTCAATTGGGCTCCCACGGATATGACGATGGGGATTTAATGTACCCCTGGGACGTAGCGGTGGACGCCTACGGAAACGTCTTGGTGGCGGATGCGATGCGGAGGGTTCAGAAGTTTGATTCCTCTGGAAATTTTCTCACGAAATGGGGTTCGCGTGGGGATGCCGATGGACAGTTCGATAAGCCGCAGGGGATAGCGGTGGATTCATCTGGAAGCGTCTTCGTCACGGACTGGGGCAATCATAGGATTCAGAAGTTCGATTCCTCGGGGAATTTCCTTGCGAAATGGGGCTGTGACGGCTCTGGCGATGGAGAGTTTGGTTTCGTCGGCCCCTACGGCATAGCGGTGGACCTGTCGGGCAACCTCCTCGTGGCCGATAGTGGCAACCACAGGATCCAAAAGTTCGATTCGTGCGGCAATTTCCTCGCCAAGTGGGGTACATTGGGTTCCGGAGATGGAGATCTTAAGTCTCCTCTTGATGTAGCGGTGGGCCCTTCCGGAAACGTGTTCGTTGTGGACTCTTGGAACTGGAGGGTTCAGAAGTACCATTCTTCGGGCAGGTTCCTGGCCAAGTGGGGCTCCTTAGGTCGCGCGCCGGGACAGTTTGCCACGGATGTCTCGGGCCTGGGCGGCCCCTCAGGGATAGCAGTAGATTCTTCGGGGAACATCTATGTCGCGGACACCCACAACGCCAGAATACAGGTGTTCCGACGGGATTTCGGCATGAGAGGATTTGTCGGCACGCCTGACTTGCCGGGGATCGAGTGGGATAGCGCAAGCGGGAGAACGTACCAGGTGTGGCTGTCGGACTATCTACCTTATTGGGCTTCTGTTGGTGATGTGCAGCCTGCGTCAACGACAGGAGTCAACTCTTGGGTTGATGACGGTCTCCACGCTCTCGGCCCCCCTTCCGAAACGAGACGACGCTTTTACCGCGTTGAGGAACTACCATAGCCTTTCTTCCAGGACGACATCGGCTTTGCCTGTTTATCTGTCGTTTCGCGGAGCATCCTCCCGTGCAAGCTATCGGCCCAACGTCTTTCTGCGCGGAGTCCAGGTGCCGTGGGAGGCCTCCTTTGGCGGTTGACATTGTCGTCCCCGCCATCTATATAGGGACGGGCGCCAGGGACATCATGCTTTTCCTTGATTCTTCCTCGAGGCAAGGGGGACTGCATCCGGATTACTGGATGGCGTGTTATCAGTGTTGGCCGAGGACGTGGCCCAACAATGGTTTGCCGGATAATATCTGCGAAAGCTGTAGGAACAAGTACATATGACCAAAGTTGCTTTGACAAGCTTAGGCTGCGCGAGGAATCTGGTTGATTCCGAAGTCATGCTGGACATCCTTACGCGAGATAGCGTGACAGTCAGCGAGGAGATTGACGACGTGGACGTGGTCATTATCAACACCTGCGGTTTCATTCGGGAGGCGGTCGAGGAATCCATTGATGCGATTCTACAGTTTTGCGGCCTGAAGGAGGATGGACGCCTGAAAAAGGTCATAGTCGCCGGATGCCTCGTTCAACGGTATGGCGAGGAACTTGTCCGCGAGCTGCCGGAAGTTGACGGTTTCGTTGGAGTCAACGACCTGACGGCGATAACTCGCGTTGTGAAGGAGGTGCTCGGCGGGAAAAAGGTTGTGGAATTGTCAGGACAACCACGCATTGACAATAGGGACGGGCGGGGCGTGGCACTGACTCCGTCGCATTTCCGATACGTCAAAATCTGCGAGGGGTGCAATCACAAATGCACTTTTTGTGCAATAACGGCCATTAAAGGCAGGCTCAGGAGTCGGTCCGCCGGTTCGATTGTTGGCGAGGTTCGCCGACTCGTCGAGGAGGGGGCGAAGGAGATCGTGCTCATCGGGCAGGACACAGCCGAGTTTGGGCATGACATGGGTGAGCGGAACTCGCTGGCAAAGCTCCTGCGCCAGATTTGCGCCATTGATGGAGATTTCTGGGTGAGGCTTTTGTATAGCTGCCCAACACATTTCACCGAGGAGTTATTGGAAGTGATTTCGGAGCAAGAAAAAATCTGCCGATACGTGGACCTGCCAGTTCAGCATATTGACGCAGGAATACTCAGGGCTATGGGCCGCGGCGAGACGCCGCGCGGCATCTCGCGGCTCATACGCCGAATCCGACAGACGATACCGGGGGTAAGCATTCGGAGCTCATTGATAGTGGGCTTTCCCGGCGAAGGCGAGGGGGAGTTTGAGCGGCTGCTCGATTTTGTGCGGGAGACGAAGTTTGAGCGGCTGGGAGCATTCGAGTTCTCCGCGGAGGAGGGAACCGCAGCGGCGGAGATGCCTGGGCAAGTGCCCGAACAGGTCAAGCACGAGCGGTTCGACCGCCTGATGCGGCTGCAACAAGACGTCTCCGTGGAGAACAACAGAAAACTTCTCGGCAAGACGCAGAGAATAATCGTTGACGAGTGGAGCGAACATCGCGATTATCGGTGTGTGGGGCGGAGCGAAGGAGATGCTCCGGAAGTGGATGGGTGTGTGTACGTCAAGGGCCGAACGGCCCGCCCGGGAGAGTTCGTGGCAGTGGAGTTCACGGGGTCACTTGAATACGACCTGATAGCGAGGGAGCTTGATGAACCTTCCCAATAAACTCACAGCCAGCAGAATGGTGATGACATTTGCCTTTCTGGTGGTGTTGCTTTCCGGTGTCTCTTACGGCAAAACGATCGCCCTTTTCCTTTTCGCAGTAGCGAGCTTGACCGACATGCTCGACGGCCTCCTTGCCAGGAAGTACAACATGATTACCGATTTCGGGAAACTGATGGACCCCCTTGCAGACAAAATCCTGATTTCGGCGGCGTTCATATCGTTCGTGCAGTGGCCGCAGACGCAGGTCCGCGCTTGGATGGTTGTGGTGATAGTGGCCAGAGAGTTTGCCGTGACCGGGCTGCGGCTACTGGCAGCATCGAAAGGAGTCCTTATCCCGGCATGGAGGTGGGGAAAAAACAAAATGATCTCCCAGGTCATCACCGCCGCTGTTGTGTTGGTCTTTTTGAGCCTCAACGAGCTTTTCCCCGCTGCCACGGCAGGCGTCATGCGGCTGCCCTTTGCCATCACGCTCAATGTACTGCTCTACTTCACTGTCATACTGACCGCCTTGACCGGTTTGCTCTCCTTCTTGGAACACAAGGAGTTTCTTTTCCATGGCGTTTGACAAGGAGAAAGGTCCCCGCACTGACAGCCCGGCGAAAACCACTCCTTCCCTCAAACGAGGCAAGTCTCCCACTGCTTTCGCCGAAGAGAAAAATGGGTTTTCGCGGCGAGCGTCCCACCTCGCCATAATCCTCTCGACGGGATTCGGAATCGGATATTCTCCTCTCGCCCCGGGTACTCTCGGCGCCGCCCTGGGCGTCGGCGTTTACTGCGCTCTTCTAACCCTCGGCGCCCTTGAGATAACCCTGCCTCTCGTCTCCATTGCCCTTTTCGCAGCGGGCGTATATCTCTCTTCCGCAGCGGAACAGCACTTTCAGGAAAAAGACCCGGGGAAAATCGTCATAGACGAGGTCGCCAGCTTCCCGCTGACCATGCTCTTCATCTCGCCCTCTGTCACCAGAATTATCGTCGCCTTTGCCTTGAATCGCGCCGCGGACATCCTCAAGCCTTTCCCCGCCGGACGCATTCAGAACCTGCCTCGCGGTTGGGGCATCATGCTCGATGACACCATCGCTGCGATTTACGCCAACCTTCTTCTCAGGGCCCTGATTATCGCCATCAACACTTAGCCTCGCTTCCCGGCGGACCTCCTTGCTCTGCCCCCGTTTCCCGAATAGCCCCGCTTCGCCTTAGGGTTCTTCATCGCCATCCCCTCGAAGTACGTGGAGGTCAGATCGTAGAAGAAAACCGTCGTGTCGAGGTTGAAAAGGGTTCGCTCTCGCTCCACCAGTGCTGATTCGATCGCAAAGCGATTCGGGTGCAGCTTGTCGAGGTTGCGGTACAGCGAGTCGTCCGCGAGCTCCTCGAAATCTACTCCCAGGATGTCGTCGAGAGCCGTGCTTCGCATCCAACTCGGCATGGCGTGTTCCGATGCGGGTTGAACCAGCCGATTCAGGGTCATAGCGCAGGTCAACGTGCAAGCACGCTCGGTCAACCCAGCATTCTTGACGATCCGGTCCAACCTCAGCCGCTTCCAGAACTGGTAGCCCACGGGCGGCTGACGAGCCTCGCGGGGAGTTCCGTTCCCCTTTTTGGCCAGCGCCCGTCACTGTGTGCTCTGAAGGCCCAATGACAGCGCGGCGCTGAAACCTGACGAAGCGCCCTGGTGGCATCTCGGCGGAGGCGGGGACCCGCGAACAATCATGGGCAAGATGGCCATGCCACATCCCTCTGCGTGCTCTGCGCACTCTGCGGTTTCAGCTTTAGCCACCCTTAACTGAGGGATTACCCAATATCCCCATTTCATCCCCAAATCAGGCCAAAAAGAATCTCAAAATCGCAATGAGGTGCGGAAGTTGGGCTAAGAGCGTTTTTGGAGCTTCTGTCGCCATAGGTAAGTTATCTTCCGAAGCTGTGTTCCACGGGGAGTTGGTTGACATCGAAGTTGGCAGGGGCTATCGTTCGTCTTTGTGGCCATTTGGTCGTGGACTATCTGTCCCAGATTGGGACCCCAAGCTCATGAATCAAGGAGGCAACAGGATGAGTGGTTCTCGGAGGCGAACGATGACGCGATTGAGCGCGTTGATATGTTGGGCGATGTTCCTGCAAACAGGTATGCCCTATGAGAGGGGTGGACATAGAAAGAGCGCTGCGATCTATCGCGATTCCGCTGTACCGCAGGTCCTTTTTGCAGCCCAAGAAATCCGTACGGCCTTGGAGGAGAACGGATTCAGGGTTGCAGAGAAGTCGCTCGGTCAACTGTCCGGTCGCGAAGAGGAGACTCGCATTATTCTGACGCTCAGGAACCAGCGGCAGGTCGTACGCAGATTGCTCGATGAGGGTGCGAAACCCATACCTGCGCTGTACTCGCAGGGGTACGCAATTAGGACGACCGGGAGATCCAGTTACTGGGCCATAGGGGCAGACGAGGCAGGGACGATGTATGGCGGGTTGCATATTGCCGAGACCGTTCGCCTTGAAAAGAGTTTGGACGCAGTAGGGGATACATTCCGGAATCCCTCGATTCTTCGGCGTGGAATTAAGTTCAATATACCCCTGGATGCCCGCACGCCCAGTTATGATGACACCGGCGATGCCGCGCAAATGAACTATGCGGAGATCTGGGACTTCGCCTTTTGGAGAGAATTCCTGGATGACATGGCCCGATACCGTTACAACACACTGACCCTCTGGAACCCCCATCCTTTCCCCTCCATTGTAAAACTGCCGGACTATCCCGATGTGGCTTTGGAGGACGTGTGCGTGACGACACTGAAACCAACGTACAAACACGGTGTATGGAGAGAGCCTCAATTCGTGTCGTCTCAGGTTCTCAAGAATCTGAAAGTCATCAAGACAATGTCCCTGGATGAGAAAATGAAGTTCTGGCGACGCGTGATGCGACACGCGAGAGACCGCGGGATTGATATCTATTTCATAACCTGGAACGTCATGATGAATAGCGCGGAGGGCAAGTATGGCATTACCAACGAACAGGACAACCCTGAGACCATCGCTTACTTGCGAGAGTGTGTTCGAGAGACTTTATTGACCTACCGGCTGCTTGCAGGGATCGGTGTGACCGCTGGTGAGAACATGAAAGAGCGGGATGACGAGTTTTCCAAAGAGAAATGGCTGTGGAAAACCTATGGCATGGGAATCCTCGATGTCAAGAGGAAGCAGCCGGATCGAATCGTCCGCTTTATTCACCGCGTGTGGTATTCCGGGCTGGACGAGATCATGAGGGAATTTGGCCACAAGTATCCCGATCCCGATTCTTTTGACATAGGATTTAAGTATGCGCGTGCCCACATGTACTCTTCCACGAAACCGCCTTTTTCCAAATCGCTGCTGAAAGAGATGGAGAAATACAGAGTGAAATGCTGGTGGAACCTGCGCAACGACGACATTTTCAATTTCCGCTGGGGCGACCCCGACTACGTACGGGAGTTTCTCTCCAATCTTCCACCGAAGGAATTGACAGCAGGTTACCACATGGGTTCGGACGGGTACGTCTGGGGAAGAGAGTTCACCAGCCTGGAGCCGGACACGCCGCGTGCGCTGGAAATCAAGAAGCACTGGTATAAGTTTCTGCTTTGGGGTCGGTTGGGATACGACCTCTCCCTCGACAAAGGCTTTTTCGTAAAGACCCTCGACAGGCGTTTTCCCGAAGGAAAGGGAATGCCGCTGTATGAAGCCTGGGCCGAAGCCTCAAAAATCATCCCCCTTGTAAACCAATTCCACTGGTGTGATTGGGATTTCATGTGGGCCGTCGAAGGATGTTTCGACCAACGAAAGGGGTTTCATACGGTGCGTGATTTCATCAACGTGCCACCGATGCAGAATAGCGGCATCATGTCAATTCCCGAATACACGGAAAGGCATGTTGCCGCTGAACCGATGACGGGAACAAGCCCGCTTCAAGTGGCTGCACAGCTCCGGAATCGCGCCGAAACGGCGATTAAACTGCTCCGTGTCATTCGCCACCGGGGGAGGAAAGTGAGCAAGGAACTACGTTTGACACTCGAGGACATCGAAGCGATGTCCCATCTGGGGAACTATTATGCCTCGAAAATCCTCGGCGCCGAGCAGCTTCATTTGTTTGAGAAATCTAAGAATCGAGAGAATAAGATATCAGCCGTTCAACATCTTCTTGAAGCACAGAGGCATTGGGAGGATTACGCTGAGGTTGCAAGTAAGCTATACCGGCCTCAACTTCTTGCGCGTACACGACGACTTGACTGGGCCAAGATTCTGGAGGATGTCAAAAGGGACGTCGCGATTGCACGCCGCAGCGGTGGGAAAGAATAGGTCACGACGGGAATCGAAAAGAAGGCCCGGGCCGAAATCGCAATTCTTATTAGCGGAACGGCTTGGGAAAATGAGGTTCCTGGGCAAACTGGGCGTAATATGTTGTCCCTGCCGCACGTAGCGGTTGATCCGTCGGAACGCCTTGCGAAGGTAACCCCACGCGAAGTAGTTCGACCAGCCTCTCGGGCGCTCATTGATCTCGCCGGTCACCGCAGGGGGTCGGCTTAACCCGAAGTTCCCCGGGGAACACGCCTGATTTTCGTTGTAAGCTGTTTGAGCTCAAGGGGATAGGGTTGTGGATAAATGGAAACTTGTACCCATGTATTGATAAAATCATACTTGACATCGCAAATAATATCGCTATAACAATTACTATGTATATAGATAAAGTTCCCAACCGAAATTCTCGTCCGACCCTCCTGCTGCGTAAAGCGAGGCGGGAGGGGAAGATAATCAAGAAGACGACGCTGGACAATTTGACCAACTGGCCGCCGCAGAAGGTGGAGTTGCTGCGTCGAGTCCTTCGGGACGAGGCTCTTGTCCCCGTGGGAGAGGCTTTCGCCACGGAACGCTCCCTTCCTCATGGTCATGTGGAGGCGGTGCTGGGGACCATCCGAAAACTGGGATTGGACAAGTTGATTTCGTCGAAGCGCTGCAGGGAGCGTGACCTGACGGTTGCCATGGTTGCCGAGCAGTTGATTCACCCCTGCTCGAAACTTGCGACGACCAGGCTGTGGCACACCACGACTTTGGCGCAAGAGTTGAAGGTAGAGGACGCCGACGAGGACGAGCTGTATGAGGCTATGGATTGGCTCCTTCGGCGTCAGGGGAGGATCGAGAAGAAGCTTGCCAAGCGTCACCTTTGCGATGGCTCGCTGGTGCTGTACGACCTTACGAGCAGTTATTATGAAGGACGGACCTGCCCGCTGGTTCGCTTTGGGCACGACCACGATGGGAAAAAGGGGACGCCGATCATCGTGTACGGGGTCTTGACCGACGAGGATGGGCGACCAATAGCAGTGGAAGTGTATCCGGGGGATACAGGAGACCCAACGACGGTGTCGGACCGGGTGAAGAAGCTGCGGAGGCGGTTTGGACTATCACGGGTTGTGCTCGTAAGGGATCGCGGGATGCCTACGCAGCTGCAAATGGATGACTGCGTGCGGGCGCACGTCTTCATCTATATGCTGAGCTATTACGTGGAGTGGCACATGCGAAAGGCTCTGGCGCCGCTGTTGTTTGACGACGAGGAACTGGACGAACAGCGCAAAAAGCGAGACCCCGTGGCCCCGGCGAGACAATCAGCATCGGCAAAGAGGAAAAAAACCTCGCGGCGGACACCGACCGGCTTCCCTGTGCACAGCTTCGAGACGCTGATGGAGGAGTTGGGGACCATCTGCCGCAACCGCTGCAGGATAAAATCGGACCCCTCGTGTCCGACATTCCGGCAACTCACCGAACCGACTCCACTACAAGTGCGAGCCTTACAACTCCTCGGGCTGTACCCAGTCAGTGGAAACTGATTCTTGCGGCAACTGACGCCGCACCAATTAGATAACTTGCTTAAGCCGGGGGAACTTTGGGTTAGAATACAGCATATAGATTCGTACCATATGAACTGGGCGAGTTCCGGAAAACAAGCAGACCCTTTTTCTCACGTTCATTGCTGTCAACAGTCCGAACAGGTTGATCTCATTATGAAGAATGGAAATAGTACATTAGTTCTTTTCTGTTGTGTAACCCTGTTCTCTATTGTGGTTCCCCGAACGCAAGCAGATGATGAAAACGAGTCGGCAACTGGGAATGCCAATGTTGTCTCTCGAGTCATTGAAAATGTCCCGGATGATTTTCCCCGTTTTGCTTTTGCCAGTCACTTAGAGCAAGCCCAATTGCTCAATCACTATCTCTGGCATCATTTCCAGCATAGACTTGGCAACAGCCTGACATTGTTCAACAAGGAATACCTGCTGATTTCTGACACATGGCTTGGCAATGCCTGTCCTCGTGGATCGAAAGAGAGCATCCAGAACGTTCACCGCCGCATGTTGCTTGACATGCACATCGATAGCGAGGGGTATGTTTCGAGTCATCAGCATTTCTCCTATGCCCACGATCTCGGCTGGCCTTTCCCTTCCTGGGCTCAGGCCGACAACGATCCCGATCGCGTCAAGGGGAAAACCGTCGGCTGGTTCTTTCAACCTATGGACAAAGTCCGAGGGTGGGTCGGCGCCCACTATCTGAGGAAATGGAAGCTGAATGAATATGTCGGTGAGACAGCCGCCTCGCTATGGGAACTATACAATGTCAAATCCCTGGGCATACGTAAGAACCGCTGGCATTTGGAGTCCACGGGATACTCTCCCGCTATTTCTACTCCCAAAGGCTATACCTTCGATGCATTCAATTCGCCGTACCTTCAACTTCGCTGGATACGCACGGGCTCTCCCCAGAATCATACTCTTCCCTATATAGAATGGCTTCGCGAAACCGACAGCGAATTCGCTCCTGGCCGTCGGGTATATTTCTACCCCGAGAAGACACCTCTCTCCCGGGATTGCAATCACTCCATTATGGTGATGTATCGCCATCCCAAATGGCGCGGCAACATCAAACGAGTCCGCATCTCCCTGGCTCCGGGCGAATCCAACGTCAAATTGGAAATCGATTCCTTTTTCACCGTCTATGACACTCGCCACTCCATCAACAACCCCATTTTCATTCTCGCCTCTTGCCGTTATTTTAGCTGGACTGGTGATCTTGATTTCCTACGCCGCCAAATCAACCGCCTGCGTCTCGCGCTTCGCTATCAGCAGACCACCATGGGGGGACTGCAATACAACCACATCCGTAACCCCTGGCCGGGCCACGACGGCCTGCCGGGTTGGAGTATGGACAAGAGCGGCGCCATAACTTTCAGGCCTGGTCACGGAATAGGCAATAACTACTGGGATATTTTGCCCTTCGGCTGGGATGACATGTATGCCACAAACCAGTACTACGCGGCTACTGTTGCGATGGCCGAGATAGAAGAAGCTGTTCAGCAGAATCCTGGCTGGAACATTCCACTCGGAACGATGAGATTAGATCCGCAAGAGCTGCGCCGCCATGCCCGCCAGGTGAAAGAAACCGTCAACCGTCTCTTCTGGAATGAACAGAACGGTCGCTTTTTCGCGTGCAGCGACAAGAGCGGCTGCAAGCACGATTACGGTTACACGTTCCTCAACCTGGATGCAATCTGGTATGACTTGGCCAGCCAGGAACACGCCCGGCAGATCATGGCCTGGATCTCTGGCAAACGTATTGTTTCCGGTGATACTTCTACCGGCGCCGACATCTACCGCTGGCGTTTTGGGCCCCGCGCCACCTGTCGCCGAAACCTCGAATGGTATGGCCAGGGCTGGTATGATCCCGGGTCTGTTGCCTGGGGAGGCCAGGTTCAGGACGGCGGTGCGGTCTTGGGGTTTAGTTTCTACGATCTTTGGGCTCGGCTGCGAATTCTCGGTGCTGACAATGCCTGGCAAAGGCTGCTCGAAATCCTCGCTTGGGAAAAGGAGGTGCATTCGGAAGGCGGATACAGAAAGTATTACGAAGGCGGAAAGCGCGGCGCCACCCTTCAGGGGGGCGGAACCTGCGGTGGGCTCGGAATTGACTGCGAGTTCTTTGAGAGTAGCCTGGTGCCCGCGATTGTCCCTTATGGTTTCGTCGGCCTCGAGCCCAAGCCCAACGGTACTCTATCCATTCGCCCCCTACTCCCCAAAGTCTGTTCCGAGATTGCCGTCAGTAATATTCTCTATCACAATGTTCGTTTTGATATTCGCGTGACAAATGGAACTATCGAGCTTGACTGCAAAGACGTTCCTCTGTCTCCGATCCGCATCGTTTTTCAGGGAACTTGGGAACGAAGAAGGGTTGATTGGCGCGGCTCTACTTGTATCCTCAATCAAGCCGGCACATATTGTTTTGTGAAATGTGATTAGAACACTGAATTGGAATTGGCAGGAAGGGTGGTATTGTGATTATTCGACCTGAGTATTTCCTACGGATTTCAAAGGTGGTTACATTGGGTTTGGTGGGAACATTGATTGCAGGCTGTGTTGGCGGCAGACTCAGGAGTACCAAACAGGCGATTCCGATTATTTTCGACACGGATGTCGGCACGGATGTGGACGACGCCGGCGCCTTGGCGATACTTCATATCTTGGCCGATCGGGGCGAGGCAAAGATACTGGCTACCATGAGCGCTAATCAGAATCGGTGGAGCGCGCCGGCCATTGATGTAATCAATACCTATTATGGCCGGAGTGATATTCCAATCGGTTCGTCCAAGACCGGCCCGGATGACGAGAAATGGTACAGAAATTTCGTGCCCAAGTTTCCCCACGATTTAGCGGATGGCAGCGATGCGCCCGATGCCGTTGCCCTATATCGCAAGATTCTCGCTGCCCAGCCCGACCATAGCGTGACTATCGTTGTTGTCGGCTGGCTCACCAATATGGCAGACCTCTTGGATAGCCCGCCGGACAACTACAGCCCCCTCAGCGGCAAGGAACTCGTTGCTGCCAAAGTGCGGGAGTTGGTCGCCATGGGTGGTATATGGCCCAACACAGAGAAGGAGGCGGATTATAATTTCCGTATGGACGGTGCAGCAGCCCACAAAGTGGTAAGTGATTGGCCCGGTAAAATCATGTTCACTGGTTTGGGCAAGGATGTCATGACCGGCGCCCGGCTAATGGCTCAGGAATCGAATGACCACCCAGTACGGGCGTTCTATAGTGAGTTTCTGAAGGCATATAAGGTATCCGCAAGATCGAGCTGGGATCTGATAGCAGTTCTCTACGCTGTGCGAGGGCTATCTGATTACTTCTCATCCGTTACGAATGGCCAATGTGTTAGTAAGGAAGACGGAAGTAACACATGGGCGCCTGGACCTACAACAAACCATGGCTATCTTGTTTACAAAATGCCGCAGAGGGAACTGGCCGCTGTGATTGATGATTTGATGTTGAGTCCACCTGCAAGCTCAGGAGCTCGCTGATCCGTGAACACTCGCCACCAGTGGCACGCTCCCGATGATTCTCCTGGTTACTCCTTTATTCCACGTGGCGAGTCGGAAGTCAACCCGGCTCTCCCGCCGCTCGCCCCGGGAAAGGCAATGGGGCCGGCCTGGCTGTGAGCGGTGAACCGAGGGATGCGGAAGCGGTTGCGCGCGAACCACCGACTAAGACCAGAAATTGATGAGCCCAGCGGTTGACTTGACGTCGCTCCAGGCACTCAGCACCGCGAAACTCGCCCCACAGAACAAGATCGAGCGCCTCCGCCATTAAAGGTGGCGACCCCCCCGGAAATGATAAAAACTCCAGAGTACGGCGCAACAGCTCCAAAGAAGGATCTCGAAATCGTTGAACAACCCCGCAAACAGCGTGGGCCCCTTGCCGTGGGCTACAAGTCAATCAATCCTGACTCTGTAGAACTTGCGGGCAGATACCGTCTGAGAATCGATCCAACTCGTCTGCTCGCCTCCCGACTGAAGCGTGTCTTCCTCTATCCATGCCTCGGGACTGAGCTGGGAGCATGACATGACGGTGTAGCTGTCTCCGGGACGGCTGTTCCACGTTATCGTTACTCCGCAGTCGCCCGGCGGCGGCAAACAGAACGTTGCGATCTGGATGCATTTGAACTGGGAGGATTCGTATTCGTACGCTCCCATATCCACTGTCCAGGCAAACAGACCACGCCAGATTCTCGGATTTCCATCGAGGTCAGCAGCGTTCGACATCCAATCATCGTTTAGCCCCCTGTCAATACAGGCCGATGCGGGAGTCAGGCGAAAGTCGTTATCTTCGTACGTGTCGGGCTTATCGTCCGGGCCGTCGGGATCAATGAAGCGAGGATCGGAGTCGGTATTTCCGTCACCCCCGCCAATCCCCTGGACGCAGCAGTAGGTCGGGAACGTGCACTCAAGAAGCTGAGGGTCCGAGTTGCCCCAGATGATGCAATTGGTGATTGTCCCGCGGCAAACGAGCAGCCCTCCTGCTGTTCCCGGCTCTGTGGACACGTTGGCCGCGATTGTATTGTTCCGGATCAGGCCATCGCAGCCAACCAGGCCAGCAAAAGCGCCTCGGTTTCCTGTGATTCTGTTATTCTGGATCGTCCCGGCGCACATATACAGGCCGCCCACGCCGGTATCGGCCGAGTTTCCGGCGATGAGATTATTGCTGATCGTGCCGTCGCAATGGCCCAGGCCCCCGACTAATTGTTGCGCTATGTTTTCGGTGATGATGTTCCCTTGAATCGTGGCATCGCAGCCAGCGAGAGCAGTCCCAATATTCTCGCTAATCACGTTGTTCTCTATCGTTCCGTCGCATCCGCCTAACCCACCGACTACCCACCCGAAAGGTTTTCCGGCGGAGTTTCTGTTGATCACGTTGTTCCGGATCAGACCATCGCAGTCCCATAGCGCCCCAGCTAAATGGCCATAGTTTTCACAGATTACGTTGTTTCGGATCGTGCCGTGGCAGTGAGCCAGCCCTCCCCCCATAGCCGGTACTTCCTCGTTCCCTTCAGCCGAGTTTTCTCGGATCGTATTGTTCTGAATCAAACCATGGCATCCGTACAACCCACCCCCTTCTCGGGACGCGATGTTGCCGACGATCACGTTATTCTGAATCGTGGCGTGGGTGCAGTGTGGCTCCCATCCTCCGAGGATGCCGGCGCCATAATCCACCTTACCGTTCGTAATCGTGAAACCGGAAAGGATGCAGGTGGCGTCTTCCGTTCCACTGAAGCTCACCACGGAGCCATTCTGATTGCCCATAATCCGCGTGCTCTCCACAACAAGCGGATTCAAAGGATCCGTGGTGCGCAGGACGATGTTCTTTGCCTTGAAGTAGATGTTCTCAACGTAGGTCCCCTCGGCGACAATGACAGTATCCGCGTCCGACGCCACGTCAATTCCTTCCTGGATCGTTTTCAAAGCCGTCCCCCAGGATTTCCCGTCGCCCGATTGGGCAACCGAGGAATCAACGTGCCATTCAGCCGCAAGCAGGGCCGTAGGTCGTAAGGGCACCAATAATACGGATACGAGAAAAAGAGCGGCTTTCAGAATCATCGTGCCTTCTCCTCTTGAGGTAGGCGCTGCCCGATTTATATGTCACATCGGAGATATCGCTGACTCTCCCAGGCAGAGCGCTGAAAGGAAAAAGCGAAGACTCTCCACGCAGTTGCTCAGGAATATAACGCGCGTCTGATTCTGCAGACAACGACTAATTTCGAGAAGACGCGGAACCAAACAGTGTTTGCATGTGCGTAACTTCCCGAGCGCGAATAAAAAGCGTATTGCCGAGGGACAGGTCCTCTCGATAACCTACGGACAGGCCCCAAAACGTCAAAAACGAAAGAGTCGCTGCGCACTCTGAACGATTGGCCAGAAAGAGAAGTAAGCGGCGCGTGAAAATCAAAATTAGAGGGATGGAGGGGGGCGAGTTCCACGGTGCTGAGCGCCTGAAGCGACATCAAGTCAGTTGCTGGACTCATCAATTCCTATTCTTAGCCAGTAGTTCGCACGCAAACGCTTCCACATCCCTCCGTTCACCGCTCTCAGCCAGCCCGGCCCCGTTGCCTTTGCCGGGGCGAGCGGCGGAAAAGCGGGCTTGACTTCCGACCTGCTACGTGGGACAAGGGAACGAGATAATCATTGTTGTCCAAACAGGTATACTCATGAAAGTATGCAGAGACGGAACTGACGACGCAGCCGTCCTCGCGGCGAAAGGATGCGGGCCAACGGGAAAAGGAGGTACGCAATGGGAGACAAAGGTAAGAAGGATAAGGACAAGGCTCGGAAACAGAAGATAAACAAGCGGGACCAAAAGGCAAAAGGGAAGCTGCAGAAGCAACCGAGAAGAACCCCATAACAGAAAGCATGGTCTGGCGTCCGGTTCGGTGGGCTGTTCGGGGAGACATGGGTTCAAACGCGTGAAGACCACAATTCGTGACGAAGTCCGATAGAATGTGATCGGACGAAGAAAAGTCACGAGATTTTTGACACGTCACTGGGGGCGAAGGTGTTGATCGGGGCATCTTTAGTGGAAGTCTCGACGAAGAGCCTAGCCCCATATTATTTTCCGCGACTGTGCCAGGCATCCCCTTCAGATCGGGATCTCTTCGTCAGCTCGAAGTCTTCACGGTCAGTCGAAAAGCAGAACACAATCTTTCTTTAGTTTTCGATCGCGCCCTTTCCCCACAGTATCGCCCGACTGGTCAAAATTGGGCGCTTTGGCAACTATGCATTGCTTACGGCCACCGAGGACCAACCTGATGAGCTGAACGACGTGCGTTGATAGGGCGAGGTCGAGCTATCAGGCAAAAGTCTCAGACACGAAATTCATGCGGAGGTGAATTGATTTTCGCTTGCGTTGAAACCCAAGCGGAGAATAGAGATGGTTTTCCTTGATGGTGAAGCTGACCCTGCTTCCCTGAAGAAGATGTTACCCAAGCATAATTCCCACCTTGTCTTTCCGTTTAGAAGGGGCTTGCCATCAGCACCACGATCAGTAGGCAGAGCGCCGTGAAGACCGCTACTCTCAGGGGTCCGACGAACGTTCCACCAATGCTGTCGAGAGCAGGCGGCACCTTTGTTGACCCTATCCAAAAAAAATCCTTCGATAGAGTATCCGGAAAGTGCAATCACCAAACAGATCACAATTCGCGCTATAAGCATGGCGTAGGTGTTTGGCAGAGCGATAGGTGATTGTAGAACAGGACTGAAAGCCTTTCTGAAGGAGAGGCAAACTGACAGAACAGGAGATATTGCCAGGAGTTGGAGTGGCAGTGCCCCCAGAGCTGGTGCGATGAGGCGGAGGATGACTCGGCGTCCCCCCGGTGTCCCCACTGCGGGATCGGACACTGCAAAAAGATGGAAGAGAGAAGCGGGTGATCTGCCGTGGATGGTGGTGAAGAGAAAGCGATGACGGTGTGAGAGGTGCGGGGAGTCTTTTTTCCCCTCCCCGGCTGAGCCCCACGGGCAGGCTGGATGATGAGGTGATGGTGGGAGGTTTGCCGATAAGCCCCGAAGCGGGGCGAGTGGCGGTAGAGGAAAGCGGGGGAGAGACCTTACGAGCAAGCCAGGACCCATCTCCGACGGCATGACGGCATCCGGCTGAGTAAGCAGTTCCTGGAGAAGCTGACCCAGAGGGTGGGGGAGTTCTGTCTGCCCGCGGCCAGAGGCTGCACAGGCATGATCGAGAGACCGCCAGAAGCGTGACGGAGAAGATCGTTAGCCTCCCGAAGGCGGACTGAGAGCGCTGTTGCGCTTTTGCAGATGGGACGATGTCTCATAGCTACGGGGAGTGGCACGAGGCGGGCGGGGCTTCCGGAGCGTCTGCGGCAACCTGTGCCGAAAAGCCTACGAGTACGGATGCCGCACGGCTGGGTTGAAGGCTTTCCTTGGCGATGGGAATCATTAGGATCTGGAGCCTGGCCGCGATGCATTTCCCCGAGGCTGTGAAAGTCCTTGATTGGTATCACCTGGCGGAGCACATCAGCAAGTGCGGCAACGAGCTGTTCGGTGAGGGCTCGAAGAAGAGTCGGAGATGGGCGTCCCGCGCAGTTCGCAGGGCGGGTTTGCTGCACCCTTCGAGATGGACGCTCCGACACCTTGTGGGAAGACTCCTGACAGGCCTTGAGCGCCCGGCAAGAACTCCACCTGCCGGCACAGCGATAAGAGGCTGCATGATATGCCACCGAAGCCAAGCCGCACTCATTCGAACAGACGAGTGTATTCCGGGGCTGGAATCATGTAGAATAGACGATGTCCTCTTGAGGGCGTAGAGGTGTGTTCGCCCCGAAATGCGCGAGCCCAAATCAGACAAAGGAGATAGCGATGAAAATGTGTTGCAGCATTCTGGTTGCTTTGTGTGTAACGTTGCTTGCTCCCTCGCCCACGCAGGCCGCGAGCGGTGATATCGTCAGGCAACTGCCCACTCCCGGCCGTTGCCCGACGGGGTTGACTTTCGATGGAGAATCTCTGTGGCTGGCGGACAGGAGGTCCGACCTGCTGTACCGAATTGACCCCAACGACGGCCACGTGATTGAATCGCTCACGGCGCCCGGCTATCAGGTCGAGGGACTGACTACCGAAGGCGATTTCCTCTGGGTTCTCGACGCCGAGCAAAAGACGGCCCTCAAACTGAACCCGAAAACCGGGATAGCCGAACAAGCGATTACCATCCCTTGCAGCAGCCCACAGGGCTTGGCCTTCGACGGGGAGCACTTGTGGGTAGCGGACTTCAAACAGGACCGTCTGTATCAGATTTCGACCGAGGACGGCACGACGATTACCGAGATTCCGTCGCCCTCCGGAGATCCGCACGGTTTGACGTACGACGGGAAATACCTCTGGGTATCGGAACGATCCGATGACATGATTTACATGGTCCGCCCGGAAGACGGCAGCGTGCTCGTGGCCTTCCCGTCGCCTTCCAAGTTCCCTCGCGGACTGGCGTTCGACGGCAAGTTTCTGTGGAACGCCGATTACCAGACCGACACGATCTATCGGATCAAGCTGCGAGATGACGTGACGCACGCCCGCATCGGGGCCAAGAAGGAGACGCTCGAGTTCGTGCACCAGGTCCGCAACTACGGCCCGGGCGTGTTGACTTCGCTTGACATCTACCTGGCGGTTCCTCACGAGCTGCCGACTCAGAGGCTGCTTGGCCCCTTGACGTTCACCCCCAAGCCGGACCGTTTCGTCACCGACAAGTGGGGGCAGAAAATCGCCCACTACCACTACGAGAATGTTCCTGCCGGGCAGTTTACCACGGTCTCCTGGGAGGCAAAGGTGGAATTGTACAAGGTCCGGTATTTCCTCTTTCCCGAGAAAGTCGGCTGCCTTTCCGATATTCCCGACAAGGTGAAGGAGCGTTATCTGTGCGACGGCTCGAAGTACTGGGTGAACGATCCCTACATCCAGAAGACGGCGCATGGTGTGGTGCGCGATGAAACCAACTGCTACCGGATCGCCCGAAAGCTCTTCGAGCACGTGACCAAGAATATGCACTTCGAGCTGAGCGGCGGTTGGAACGTCGCGCCGACGGTGCTCAAGCGGGGCAGCGGCTCCTGCTCGGAATACTCGTTTGTGTTCATTGCTTTGTGCCGTGCCGCCGGGCTTCCCGCCCGATACGTCGGTTCGGTGGTCATCCGGGGCGACGACGCCTCGACCGACAACGGCATCTTCCATCGCTGGCCGGAAGTCTATCTGCCCAACTTCGGCTGGACGCCGATGGACCCTTCCAGCAGCCGGGGCGTCTCCGAGTATCCGGCAAAAAAGATGTCCATGATCGGGTACCGCAACAACCGATATCTCATCACCACCATCGGCGGCGGCGGGTCTGAGTATCTTAAGTGGGACTACAATTCCAAGGCCACGTGGAAATCGAAAGGACCCTGCAAAGTAGAAACCGAGCGCTTCGGAGAATGGTCGCCGCTCGGCGAGGCCCCAAGGGCAAGAAGACCTTCCCTGAAGCGGGACCAGTAGTCCAATCCAATGCGAAGATTCTCCTCGCCCGGGCCGGTCCGAAAGCCGCCGGCGCCCGTCGCACGTTCGTTGAGGTAATCCGGGTTTCGGGCGTTGACATCCAGCCGTGTCCCACATCAAGTCTATGTATCGCAAGCAGTCCGTCTTCCTTCTCGCTCTTGGCGTCTTGGCGAGGGAACATGCCAGAGAGTCCCGCCTCCGGCGGGGTCGCAAAGGCGCAAAGCTCGCTAAGAAGAAGGAGGACTTGGCTTCCTGCGTCGCTACCGGATGGGGACGAGCATCACGGCGTCAATGCCGGCATAGTGTCCGGCCGACGCAGGATTCCGGCCGACGGCCTCTAAGCGAAGGACGTTTCGTCCGGACCTGACGGCGACGTTGCCCAGCACGACCAACTTGGCGCCGATTGTCGGTGAATAGGTATCTACGGGCTGCCCCAGCGGCGTATCGTTGAACTCCACACCAACCACTCCGTAATCCCAGGAGGTGACCAGGCGTACCTTCAAAAGGTATTTCCCTGGCTTGACGGAAGGCGGGATGGCGAGCTCGATGAAGTCTCCCTTCCGCCGCAGGCGAACGAAAAGCAGCCGCCCACGGGAAAGCGGCGGAAACGATGCCACATTGACCTGCTGCTGCGATGCAATCACGTCCTCGCTGTTGGCTACGATTTGGAGTTCTTCGCCCTCCAGCGCACCCCGGATATGGAAGGGACTGGGCCAGTTGCCGATCCACCGGGCTGGATTTCTGCTGTTGCCGTGGACGGAATAGACGTCGAACAAGTCTGGGTTGAACTTCCCGGGATGCTCATAGCGGTAGGCCTGTCCCCAGGGGTCAGCAGGAATCTTTGCAACGTACGGCCAGTTTCCCCTTGCG
The DNA here is from genome assembly GCA_964640185.1 of uncultured Verrucomicrobiota bacterium. GTDB lineage: Bacteria > Auribacterota > JABMQX01 > JABMQX01 > JABMQX01 > CAZXGF01. The sequence continues at coordinate 36,769 of CAZXGF010000043.1, forward strand.
GCACGAACTCTCTGCGGACGCGTCAGAAGTTCCCGGAGATTGTTGGGGTATCCGCCCGTATCTTGCCGAAACCGCCTGATGGCCGCATCGAGGCCGGCGACCGTTTGCTCTGCCCGGCGGACCATTCCCGCGAAACGTTTTTCTTCTTCGGCAAGGTACCGCTGCATCTGGCCATAGAGGTCGTCCCAGGGGAACCTTCGCAGGGATATGCCGTCCAGGCGACAGTTCAAGCCGGGCTTGGCCGAGTCTTCCGCCTGAGCCAGCGGATTTGACCCAACACATTCAAACCGAAAGACGTATTCGCCCGGCGTCAGCTTATGGATTCCGACCTTTTTCTCGAACCAGGTCCCGTAGAGGAAGTTCTCCGGCCGATTCTCTTTCCAGGCCAGGTAAGGATCGTAGAAATCCATGGCGCCGTCGAGCAGGGTTTCTTCGGACGGTCCCTTAAGCGTCACTTTCCAGATGCCTCCGGTTCTGTAAAGGCATTGAAAGATGGAAATCGAGTACTTGGCCTCTTCCTCGACGCGGCAGGGGACCTCAAACCAACCGCCGACCCGCGTATTGTCAACGTACAGCCCACGCTTGAGGTTGCAGACACGGTTGCTGTGACGTCTGGCCGTCACCCCGGACGATGTTTTTATCTCGGAGACCATCTCCGCCGTTTCGAGAAAGATTTCCGGGTTGATCCGTTCCTGCACGGGCGCAAAGCGGTCGAAGGACTTGGCGATCGTCTTCTGATACCAGAACGCCACCGACGAGCAGAAGTCCGGCCGGTACTTAAAATCGTAGTGCTTCCGCTGTCCGGTCTCCGGGTTCGTCACCAGGGCGTAGCTACGCCGTTCGATTTCGACCTTCAGCGATTTGCGAAAGGTGACCGGGGCCCCGATATGCCAACGGTACGCGGTGAACCGGCAATCCTCACCGTTGGGTTCCTTTATCGTCACGCCCGTGTTCGCATTGGTGAAGAGGCGGAGGTTCCAGGCGTCGTTGAAGAAGTCCTCACAGCCGGTGCCCACAATGGAAGGCTCCGTCTCTCCGTCCACGTAGAACCGGTCATCGGACTCGCCGAACCAACTTCCATAGCTGCACTGGATAGACAAGACCGTTCCCACGTAGTGGCCCTCGCCTCGGCCATCAAAAATGACGTAAGGCGAAAAGGGCTTGGCGGGAAACTCCTGCCGATAGCGGGCATGGAAGTAGAGCATGTCGTCGGGGGCCTGGGACAACTGCATCCAATCGAACTGCCAATAGACGGTCAGTCTGTTCTTTCCCTCATTGGTCAGCTCGATTCGGGCCCTCTTGCGAAATGGCATCCGCCAGTAGCAGTTCAGGGCGCGTCCATACGACGTTACCTGGATGGGCAAAGTATTCACGTTGGCTCGCATCCCGTTGCCGGCGGCAAAGAAGTCGCCGAGGGGGGTCTCCACGGAGGGCACATCGGCGCCGTCCCAGTAGATGCGCATCACCAGCGTGCGGGGATACCGCCGGTCGCGCCCGGCGATGGTAAACCAGATGTGGCGAATCTCACCGGGGCCTTGCAGTGTCGTCAAGACCACCGTCTCGCCTGGCCCGATATGGTAGGCGTCCTGGTTCGATTCGGGGTCGAACAGCCCGCTTGACGCACGGCGGGTCCTACCCTCGATGCTTCGCGTGATTTCCGCGAGCGGATCCGCGCCTGCCGCCGCTGGGACCCCAATAATCAACGAGACCACAAAGTACAAGATGGTCGTTCGCATAACAGTTGTCTCCTTTGAAAAAACTGGTGGCGTATGCCTTTAAGATATTTCGACTTGTTGTCATGTTTGGATTTCCTTTTAGGGGCAACGACGTTGAGCGGTCTGGCGTTCCCATTCCTCCATCGCAGGTAGCGTCTGATCTCTGCGCGAAGCTGTTGGTGATCGTCGTAGTCGGTCACTGAGATCACGAACTCTTTCAAGGGTGCAAAATGGCGCTCGATGTGGTTGAGCCATCAGGCATTCGTCGGTGTGAAGACCAAGCTTACCCGATTTTTCTCGCCCATTTCTTGATGCCTCGTTGTGGCGCGTCGAGAGATTGTCCTCTCATCGGATGTTGACCCCCAGCCTGAAGACTGGTGGTATCTGTTCCTTTGCCTTGCTCTCCGGGCGATCGGGTTGGCCTCCACCGGGAGCCGATACACCGTCGAGGCTGAAACGCAAACCACATCATCATCTACCATCTTCTATGCCGGCTCCCTGTGCCTCAGCGAAGAGTGTGTCAGAGCGTATCATATAATTTCCTCCCTCTATTTCGACAATAGCGAGAAACAGTTGACGCCTTCCCTGGGGGTTTTGTATCACAGCCCAGAGTTCTCCGCCAACTTTAATACGTTGATCGCTTCACACCCAACAGTTTCACTGCTTCTTGCACTCTTGAAGCACTTCTTCTCCCCAGCTCCACCTCTGCCACAATGCCCTGGCGAAGTTCCTGTGCCACCTGAAGATGATCCTCCATACTCCAGGCGTTTCTTTTAGATCGAGGTTTTCCACCGTGCTCTCCGCAATCACCCGGTCCCTCCTCCGCAACTTCTCCCGAAGCTTTTGTACCTCTCCGTCTCGCTTGTCGCTCCTCCGCTTATACCTGACCTTCATTATGGTCCAAACTCCAGGGAGCGGGGGCATCCTACCCCCGGTCGCGGCCCAGACGCCCGTAGAAGCCGCTCGGGAAACCCCGGCTGCCCTCTGCGGTGAGTTCATCCCCCCGTGACACGGAGCGATTACCAGCAAAAACATTTTGTTTATTGACAGGCGCCGGAAAGCGTGCTATCTTAGGAACGAAGTTAAGAATGGGAAAGGTACCCCGGCCAATCGCCCGAGCGAGCGGCGTCTTTGTAGTTTAACTATTCTCATAGCAGGAAGTTCGAAACTGTGCGGAGCCCCCGAAGGCGTTCTGCGCGGGCTGATGCTGTTCTAACCGTCCTTTTGCGTATGTTGATTTGGGGTGGCGCCGAACAGTATTATTATGCGCGCCCCCGGCAAAATCTTGTTGCCTGTTGGCGTTGTGATTGTTACTTTATTTTCTTGCACAGGCAAGCCGAGTTGTTTTACTTATGTGAGTGACTGCCTTTTCTGAGAAAACAGGTTTGCCTGTGGCGAGGGCAAAGAATTGGTCGGAGGGCATATTGTGCTTGTGAGGAGGGAACAATGGCTAAGTTCGCCTATGTCGCAATGAACGAAAGCGGCGTTGAGGTCAGCGGGACCGTAAACGCTGAAAACAGCATCTCGGCCATAAACCAGATAAGGGAGATGGGATATTTCCCCACGAGCGTCACCGCCCAGAAAAGAAGAAAGGCCGAGTCCGCCACCGCTGAAGAGAAAAAGGGCGGTCTCAGCTTTCAGATAGGGTTTCTTACTCGCAAGAGCGTCAATAGCAAGGTGCTCGGTCTGTTCACGCGGCAGTTGGCAACGTTGATTGACGCGGGTCTGCCCTTGTTGAAAGCGATGCGAGTCCTCGAAACGCAGCAAAAAGATGGAGCGCTCAAGGACGCTCTGGGAGGGATGAGCGAGGCCGTCGAGGGCGGCAGCACTTTTTCGGAAAGCCTCTCGGGCTACCCAAAGATTTTTAACAAGCTTTTCGTCAACATGGTCAAAGCCGGCGAAGCAGGTGGTGTGCTCGAGGTGGTACTCAATAGAATGGCGGAGTTCCTTGAGAAAAGCGAGAAACTCAAATCGAAAGTCAAGGCCGCAATGATTTACCCCATCGCGGTCATTACCGTGGCAGGCGGCGTGTTAACCTTCCTGATGACTTACGTGATTCCGAAGTTCAAGGAGATTTTTGACGGTTTCGACACCACTTTGCCCACGCCTACGCAGATACTCATCACCATAAGCAGCTTTATGAAAAACAACATCTACTACACCCATCCACCGTACGTCGGCATCCTGCTTCTGCTGCCGTTCGGTTTCGTGTTCCTCTTCAAAGCCTTCGCCAAATGGGACAAGGGGAAAATGTTGCTCGACTCCGGAAAGCTCAATGTTCCCCTCTTTGGCACCCTGGTCAGAAAAATCGCCATCGCCAGATTCTCTCGCACGCTCGGGACGCTCATCACCAGCGGCGTTCCGATATTGCAGGCGCTCAACATCGTTCGGGAGACTTCCGGAAACGAAGTCATCTCCCGGGCTGTGGGAAATGTCCACGACAGCATCCGCGAAGGGGAATCCATCGCAGCCCCTCTGAAAGAGACTAAGGTTTTCACGCCCATGGTCATCAGCATGATCGAGGTCGGCGAGGAGACCGGAAAACTCCCCGACATGTTGATGAAAATCGCCGACACTTACGACGAAGATGTTGACACCGCCGTCGCTGGTATCACTTCCATCATCGAGCCAGTCCTAATCGTATTCCTCGCAGTAATGGTCGGATTTATCGTAGTTTCCCTGTTCTTGCCGCTCATCAAGCTGATTAACTCCGTAAATACCCAGAGCGAAGGTAATTAAGTTAGCTCCGGCGGAGCTATCGCTTTGAGGCGAGGAACTGGCCGCCAGCCCTCAGCATGCCGGTGGGGGAGCGGAGTTCTCAGCCGGACTGGAAAGGCGGCCTCGAGGCTCGGAGCGCATCCCCAACGGGGGGAACGCTCCAACCTCACAGGGGAAGGACGGTGAATTCGCCCGCACAGTTGTTGTGACTGATAGCGGGGAAGAATGGAGTTCGTGGACTTCCGGAATCCGAAATCCGCAATCTGCGGTAATGGGCTGGAGATATAGGATGGACCGAAAAGGAAAGAGCATCAAGGACACGCTTCTCGACACGGCGGCCTTCACCCTCGTCGAGATCATCGCCGTTCTCGCCATCATCGCCATCCTTGCCACCGCCGTCATAAGCGTCGGCCGCTACGCCATCAAGCGAGCACGCGTCGGCAAAGCCAACGCCACCCTCGGGAAACTCGCCCTCGCCATAGAGCTTTACAACCAGGAGTTCGGGATGTACATCCCCGATTCCACGGACACGGTCAACGGCAACAGCCTGACGACCCTTCTGCACGATTTGAATTGGCCCGCCGGTTACACCGATGCCCTCGGCCGCAAGAGGTCGAAACCGTCCGTGGAGGACTACGACAAACCTTCGGAAATCCTCTTCTTCTTCCTGGAGGAGATGTACGACGTCATGAACTTCAATTCCGCCAGCCGGCAGGCAAATAAGTCCCTTCTCGCCTCCCTTCCCAGGACAAGAGCGTACGTCAAATTCAAGCGAAACGAGCTCGCAGACACCGATAAGAAGAAGAATGGACCCCCGGAAGTGCCGGAAATCATTGACGGCTGGGGCATGCCCATTCTATACGTCGCCGCCGATAGGATGCCGGGAGACTCGCTGGCCAACATAGAACCGCATCAGGGGAAGAATCGCCAGAGCTTTAGTCTTTATTCCTTCGGGCCGGACAAGCTCGGATACTACGACGCGACAAGGCGAGGAGAGCAAGATTATCCGGTCGGCGACCTCGATTTCAATGGCGAGAGCGATTCGGCGGACAAAAAGGTGATGACCGATCGCATTAGAAAATTCGCGCAGCAGGAGGGCCATGACCCCGAGAAGGCCCGCGAAGTGGCCAACAAGGATAACCTCACGAACTGGGAAAGGGAACAGTAACAAGGTGGAGAGAGCAGTGGGCCAGTCTTCCCAGCCACGGTGGCGGCCGAGAGGAACGATTGGAGCAATCATGAGGGCAGCAGTAGTCTTAGTCGTCTGCTTACTGGCGGCAACTTCAGCGCTTGGCGAAAAGGGCCCTGAGATGGTTCTTCAGGGGACCTCGCAGGGCAACATCGCCCTGTACGTCTGCTCGTACCTGGGCGGCGGCGAGGGGAGGCTCGTGAAGTTCGATGCCCAGACCGCCGAGAAGCTCGCGGAGCTTTCCGGCGTGGCGCAGCCCGTGGACGCCGATGTCGGTCAGGACGGCGCCGTATTCGTGACCGATGAGAGTAGCACCGACGTCCGCCGTTTCGACCCCCAAACCGGACAGGCCGACGACGACCCTTACGGCGAGACCTCCTCCCCCGACTATCTCGGAGGACCAAGAGGGCTTGCTCTTGACCTCGACGGTCATCTCTACGTCGCGGATATGACTTACATCCCCGGGGAGGTGGTGGTTGTGGAGTTCGACGAAAACGGGAAATTCGTACGCGACCTTCCCGACGATTCCGAAAACCCCGTTCTCCTCGCCATTGAGGATGTCGCCTGCGATGCGAGCGGCCGCATCTATGTCACCCAGTGGTACGACGATTTTTGGTGTAAGAATCCGGGAGTGTTCAGATTCACCGGCAGCGGATGGAGCCTCTTCGGCGAGACCGACGATTTGACATACCCTTATGGACTGACCTTCGGGCCGGACGGTGACCTGTACGTGGCGGAGGACAGCTCCCCGGAGGCCGCCGGCATCTATCGTTACGATGAAACAACCGGCGCCTCGAAAGGCTTGTACGGGGAGACCGGCTCGCGTGATAACCTCGTTCACCCGAGGTATCTGACCTTCGGGCCGGACGGTGATCTGTACGTGACGGACAGCCAGGACTCCACCGTGAGAAAGTTCAGCGGCCCACTTAAGCCGGATGCGGGGGCGTTCAAGAGCGTCTTCTGCGGCGCCTCGCCGGTTGCCGAGGAGCCCATCAGAGGGCTGGTTTTCGGCCCCGCGGGAAGACCGGAGCTTCTCGTCGAGAAACTCGAAAATGGCGACATGCTCCTGACCCTCACCGGCTTGGAGGGGAAAACGTACGAGCTGCGATACACCTCCGACCGCACATTTCCCGACTTTACAGAATGGACTTTAGGTGCTACAATAAGTTTAGAAGGAGAAACAAGTGATACCTGGACGGACGATTCAGCTTGGATGTCTTCCACCAGGTTTTACAGCGCGGAGGAACAATAACAACCGCAAAAGCCCACGCAGGGACATGGCAGAACGTGCTGCGACGCGGAGGCCGCAAGAGGCTAAGTAGTCGTGTTCGCAAATACAGTGACGCATTGTCCTATGTGCAAGGAGGCTCTTTGACAGGATAACAGGATGAACGGGACGGTTCGAGGCATGATAGGAATCCCGTAAATCAGGACCTGATTGAGTTGGAAAACGATGACACACAGGGAACTCACGGAGAAGATTATTGGGTGCGCTTACCGCGTGTACAACAGAATGGGGTATGGATTCCTGGAATCGGTATACGAAAAATGCCTTGTCCTTGAATTGCGCAAGGCGGGGCTGAGGGCCGAATCTCAACAGCCAATCCGAGTCTCCTACGAAGGGGAAGTTGTTGGAGACTTCGTGGCCGACATTGTGGTCGAGGATACGGTTATCGTCGAACTGAAGTCCGTGAGGCGCCTCGTCACTGCTCATGAGATACAGCTCGTCAATTATCTCGTCGCCACGGGTAAACCAGTAGGCCTTATCTTGAATTTCGGAGAACGGAAAGTTGAAGTAAAGCGAAAGGTCAAGGACCTTTCGCTCTCAGGGATAAACAGGATTCCAAAAATCCCGTTCATCCTGTTATCCCGTCAAAAAAG